>QHVM01000001.1 GCA_003223555.1 Acidobacteriota bacterium
TTCTTCTGCTGCTCGGGGAGGAGCTGCATGGTCACCGGGTACTGCTCGTCGCCTTCCTTGTATGTGGAGATCTGGTCCTCCCCCGCGATCATCAGCCGGACCGCCGTCGCGACGTCGGCCGCCCGCACCCCGAGGTCGGAGGCGCGCTGGCGGTCGATGCGCACCTGCAGCTCGGGGCTGTTGAGGCTCACCATGGGATCGACGTCCAGCAGGCCCTTGACGCTGCGCACGCGCGCGGCAACTTCCTTGGCGATCTCGGCCGTGCGGTTGAAGTCGGGGCCCAGGATGACGGCCCGGATCGGGAAGAACATCTCGCCGCCGCCGAGGGCGGAGGGGATCATCACCTTCGAGCGCAGGTTGGGGTAGCTGGCGGCGAGCTTGCGGGCCTCCGCCGCCAGCTCCAGGTTCGACTTGTCCCGCTCCGAGATGTCCTTCAGGCGGACGTAGATGTGGCTGTGGCTGGACAGGCCGCCCTCGTGGATGAAGGGGTTGGTGAACTCCACGCCGGGCAGGCGGTCGATGCGGCGGGACAGGTCGGTGGCCAGCTTGGACGTGCCCTCGAGCGACGTGCCCTCGGGCAGGTTCAGCAGCACCGTCAGCTCGCTCTGGTCGTCGGGCGGGATCCAGTCCCGGCCCACCAGCGCGTTCAAGGGAAAGGTCAGCAGGAAGACGAAGGCGGCCAGGGCCATGACCAGTCCCCGGTTGGCGAGGCTCCACTCCAGCAGGCGGCCGTAGTGGCCGGAGGTCCAGGCCCACGGCCGCGACTCCTTGGAGCCGTGGCCGCCCGCCCCCTCCCCGCCCGGCTTCAGCAGCCGCGAGCTGAGCATCGGCGTGAGGGTGAAGCTCACCAGCATCGAGACCATGATCGAGAAGGCCATCGTCCAGCCGAACTGGTTCACGTAGCGCCGGGCGTAGCCGGTCATGAAGGCGATGGGAAGGAAGATGATGACGAGCGAGAGGGTGGTGGCGAGCACGGCCAGCGTGATCTCGCGGGTGGCGTCGATGGCGGCCAGGAACGGGCGATACCCTTTCTCCTCGACGTAGCGGACGATGTTCTCCAGCACGACGATGGCGTCGTCGATGACGATGCCGACCGCGAGGGTCAGGGCCAGCAGCGTCATGTTGTTGAGCGTGAAGTCCATCACATTCAGGAGGGTGAAGGTGGCCACGATCGAGGTGGGGATGGCCACCGCCGCGATCGCGACCGAGCGCAGGTTGCGGATGAAGAGCATCACGACCAGGCTGGCCAGCAGGCTGCCGAAGAAGAGGTGCTCCTCGAGGGACTTGACCGAGGCGTTGATGAAGACGGACTGGTCGCGGGTGACGCGCAGCTCGATCCCCGCGGGCAGCGTGCGGCGGATCTGGCCGAGCTTGCCCTTCACCGCGTCGATGATCTGGACGGTGTTGGTGCCGGACTGGCGCCGCACGTCGAGGGTCACCGCCGGGCGGCCCTGGAGGGTGTTCCACGAGGTCGGCTCGCCAAAGCTGTCCTCCACCCGGCCGAGGTCGCTGACCCGGACGGGCGTGCCGCCCACGTTGGCGACGATGATCTCCCCGAACTGGTCCACCCCCGAGAGCCGGCCCAGCGTCCGGACGCCCAGCTCCGACTCCCCCCGCACGATCCGGCCGCCGGGCGTCTCGACGTTCTCGTTCTGGACCGCGGCCTCCAGCTGGCTGATGGTGATGCCGTAGGCGCTCAGCTTGTCGGCATCGGCGTAGATGCGGACCTGCCGCTCCCGGCCGCCGGTGAGGCTCACCTCGCCGACGCCGTCCACCGTCTCCAGTTGCCGCTTGATCTGCTTGTCCGCGATCTCGGTCGTTTCCCGCAGGCTGCGGTCGCTGGCAGGTCCCGTGCGGCCCCCGCCACCTTCTCCCGCACGTCCTGGGCGGCGCTCTCGATGTCGCGCTCGAGGACGAACTTGCAGGTGATGCGCGACGTCCCCTCGGTGCTCTGGGAGCTGAGCTCGTCGAGGCCGCTGATCGTGCTGAGGGCTTCCTCCAGCGGCAGCGAGACCTGGGTCGTCATCTCCTCGGGGCTCGCGCCCGGCAGCTTGATGTTGACGTTGACGGTGGCGGGGTCGGCGCGCGGGAAGAGGTCCACCCCCAGCTCGCGGAAGGAGAAGACCCCCAGCACGACCAGGAAGCACGCGAGCATGACCGCGAAGACCGAACGCCGGACGCACAGCTCGGCCAGGGTCATGCCTGCCCCCTACCGGACCGCATCCACCGGCGCCCCGTCGCGCGGCTCCTGGCCGGGGACCGGCACCGCCACCCGCTGCCGGTCGCTCAGCCCCTCCACGATCTCGACCGAATCCTCGGCCCGGTCTCCGAGCTTCACCTCCCGCTCCTTCAGCGATCCGCCGTCGACCGTGAAGACCTTGTACACGCCGTAGGCGTAGCGCACCGCCTGCGACGGCACGAGCAGCATGGTCACGACCTGGCGCGAGGCGATACGCGACTTGGCGAAGAAGCCCGGCTTCAGCAGCCCGCCATGGTTCTCGAGCAGGGCCTCCACCTCGAACGAGCGCGTCTGCGGGTCGACCGACGGGTTGATGCGGCCGACGGCGCCTTCGAACGAGCGGTCGGGATAGGCTTCCACCGCCACCGTCAGCGGCTGCCCCACCGCGATCCAGCCCGCCATCTTCTCCGGGACCTTGAGCCGCACCCGCAACGGGTCGGTGTTGACGATCACCATCACCGGGGACTGGACCTTGAGGTACTGGCCGGCGGTCACCATCCGCTCCTTGACCTGCCCGCCGAACGGCGCGCGGATCACCGCATCTCCGCGCTTCTTGCTCGCCACCGCCACCGCCGACCGGCGCTGGGCGAGCTGCGCGCGGAGCGTCTGTACCCCCTGCACCGCCACGTCATAGGCCGCCCGGGCGGAGTTGTAGCGGGTCTCCGCCTCGTCGAAGGTGCCCTGGGCGATGAGCCCGTCCGCGAAGAGCGACCTCGCCCGAGCGTACTTCTGATCGGCGTCCTTCATTTCCGCCGCCGCCCGCTTCACCTCCGCCGCCTGGCTCGGATCCTTGAGGTCGTCGCGGCCTTCGGGCAGGCCCAGGTGGGCCCGCACCTGCTCGAGCGCCGCCCGCTCCTGCTGCAGGGCGAGCTCCAGCTCGACCGGCGCCACCTCCACCAGCGGCTGGCCGCGCCGGACCCGGTCGCCGACGTCGGTGAGGACGCGCGCGACCTTGCCTTCCACCTCCGAGCTGACCGTGACCTCTTCGTAGGGAAAGAGCGAGCCCACCGACTCGACCACCTGCTGGACCCGTCGTACCTCGACCGGGACCACCCGGGCCTTGACCGGCGGTCGAGAGTCGGTCTCGCTGGCCCGGCCCTTGGTGCAGCCGGTCGCGGCGAGGAAGGCGAGGATCAGGATCGCCTTTCCTGCGGCATGACGCATGGCGCGAACGTCAAGTCTAGCAGCTTTGGCAGTTTCGCCCCTAGCCGCAGGAGCGAGCGGGGCGCACCGACTCAGAGCCCCAGGATCAGCCGCATGCCGTCTTCGACCTGCTTCATGAGCCGTCCCGGCACCGTGCCCGCCTTCTCGACCAGGCGGCGCCTGTCGGCAACGGTCAGCTGCGACACGTTGACGACGGATGCTTTCGGCAGGCCCGAGTCGCGTGGGCGGCAAAGCACGTTGCCCGGCGCCGACGCCAGCTCCAGGGTCTTCGTCAGGGGGATCAAGAGGACGGTCCGGATCGTGCTCTGGTTGAATGGATCCGCCTGCACCACGAGCGCGGGGCGCCGGTAACCAGGCTCAGACCGGAACGGCTGACCGAAGTCGGTCCACCAGATCTCGCCCCGGCGCGCTACCACTTCTCGCGCCGCAGGACCTCGAGAGACACGCCTTCGATCGCGGGCTCGAGCCTCGAGGAGACCCTCGCGTACACCTCGTTCAGCCGTCGCGTGATCTCGTCACCGGAGTGCTCGTTGACGTAGGCCTCCAGGGCCCTCGCGTACAGTTGGCTCCGCGGCACGCGCATGCGTCTGGATACTCGCTCGGCCTCCTCGAAGATCGGATCGGGGATCGAGACCGCGACTTTCATGTCCATGGTATTACCACGACATACCCGCGGTGCCAACGAGCGTCTGGGGTTCACCCGGGATGGCGGTCGGCGGCGCGCCCCCTCTTCCGCTTCTCGAGGTCGAACGTCTCCCCCGGATTGAGCAGATGGACCCGCAGCTCCGCCCGGTGGCTCCCGTCCACCACCATGACCTGCCCCCCCACCGCCTCCGCATGACGGCCTCCCGCCACCAGCAGCCCCGCGCCTTCGTCGATCCCGAGGCCCAGCAGCCGCGGATGCGCGAGGACCAGCGAGAAGAGCCGGTTCTCGCGCTGGCGCCGGAGGAAATGCTGGTCGAGAATGACTCCCGGGAGCAGGCCGAGCCCGGTGCGCACGCCGACCGCGCGCGCGTCGACGACCGTGAAGTCCCCCTCGCCGGTGATGGCCAGGGTCGAGATGACGGCCGTGCCGGCGCTGGAGCCGGCGAAGGCGGCGCCCCCGCGATACCGGGCGCGCAAGGCCCCCGCCACCGCGTCGTCGGAGAGCACGTCGAGCAGGCGCTGCTGGTCCCCGCCGGCCAGGAAGACACCGGTCGCGCGCTCCAGCCGCCGCTCCAGCTCGGACCGCGACTCGTCCCGCAACGGCGCGGACGGAGCGGCTTCGACCGACGCCGGGGCGAAGGGACGCAGGGCGTCCCGGACGGCCTCCAGGCCCTCGGACGGCTCGGCCCCCCACGTCAACACGACGATGCGCGCCCGTGAGCCGCCTGCCCACTGCACGAAGCGGCCGAGGGCGGCTTCGGGCGGCCGTCCGCCGCCGAGCAGGACCAGGTGCGCCTCGGCGGCCGCCCCGGGCCGAGCGGCCAGGGCGACGAAAATGACGGCCGCGACGCGAGCGCGCATGACCCCGCAGTGTAACCGCGTCACGTCCGGCGCGCGGAGCGGAGCGCGCCGCATTCGTGGCGTTCGGCGCGCGCAGCGGAGCGTCTCCGATGTCGTCCGGCGGCGGATTCACTCCGACGCCGGACGCTTTATGATGACGAGCGCGGAGCTGAGCGCGCCGCATTCGTGGCGTTCGGCGCGCGCAGCGGAGCGTCTCCGATGTCGTCCGTCCGACGCCGGACGCTTTATGATGACGAGCGCGGAGCGGAGCGCGCCGCATTCGTGGCGTTCGGCGCGCGCAGCGGAGCGTCTCCGATGTCGTCCGGCGGCGGATTCACTCCGACGCCGGACGCTTTATGATGACGAGCGCGGAGCGGAGCGCGCCGCATTCGTGTCTTGACGCTCTCGCGGAGCCTCGCATAGACTGAGCGTTCGGGCGTTCGACGATCGAGAGGAGAGGGACGATGGCGATTCGCGTGGGGATCAACGGCTTCGGCCGCATCGGGCGCAACATCCTGCGGGCCGCCCTCCACGACAAGGACCTCGACTTCGTGGCGGTCAACGACATCACCGACGCGAGGACGCTGGCCCACCTGCTGAAGTACGACTCGATCCTCGGCAACCTTCCCGAAGACGTGAGGGCCGAGGGCGACGCCATCCACGTGGCCGGACGCAGCATCAAGGTCCTCGCCGTCCGGGACCCCGGCCAGCTCCCGTGGAAGAGCCTCGACGTCGAGTACGTGGTCGAGTCCACCGGCCTCTTCACGGACGCCGAGAAGGCGCGCGCCCACACCCTCGCCGGGGCGAGGAAGGTGATCATCTCCGCTCCGGCCAAGGGCGAAGACATCACGATCGTGATGGGCGTCAACGACGACAGGTACGACCCTAAGAAGCACACGATCGTCTCCAACGCCTCCTGCACCACCAATTGCCTGGGTCCCATCGCCAAGGTGCTCCAGGACCGCTTCGGGATCGTCAAGGGCCAGATGACGACCGTGCACTCCTACACCAACGACCAGAAGATCCTCGACCTGCCCCACGGCGACCTGCGCCGGGCGCGGGCGGCGGCGGTGTCGATGATCCCCACCTCGACGGGAGCGGCCAAGGCCATCTACCTGGCCATCCCGGAGCTGAAGGGCAAGCTCGACGGCGTGGCCATCCGCGTGCCCACGCCCAACGTGTCCCTGGTGGACCTCACGGTGGAGCTGGCCAAACCGGCCACCGCCGAGGACATCAACGCCGCCTTCAAGAAGGCGGCCAGCGGGCCCATGAAGGGCGTGCTCGACGTCACCGACGAGCAGCTCGTCTCGGTCGACTTCCGCGGCAACCCCCACTCGTCCATCGTCGACGCACCGCTGACCAAGGTCGTGGACGGCAACCTGGCCAAGGTCTTCTCCTGGTACGACAACGAGTGGGGCTTCTCGAACCGCATGAAGGACCTCATCCGCTACATGGCCTCCCGCGACCGCGCTTAGAAAGGCTTTCAAACGCAGAGGACGGCAGAGGTTCGCCGAGAACCCAAGATGATCCTTCTCCGTCCCTGCGGATCTCTGCGATCTCTGCGTTAAGAGGCCGGTCCTGGGCATGCCAAAGCGTACGATCAGGGACCTCCACGACCTCAAAGGCGCGCGGGCCTTCGTGCGGGTCGACTACAACGTTCCCCTCGACCACGGCCAGATCAGCGACGACACGCGCATCCGCGCCTCGCTTCCCACCCTCGACGAGCTGGTCAAGGGGGGAGCGCGGCTGGCCCTCGCCTCCCACCTCGGCCGGCCCAAGAAGGGACCCGTCCCGGAGCTGAGCCTGAAGCCCGTGGCGGACCGCCTGCAGGACCTGCTGGGGGTCACGGTGGCCATGGCCCCCGACTGCGTGGGGCCCGAGGTCAGGAAGCTGGCCGAGACGCTGCGCGACGGCGAGGTCCTGCTGCTGGAGAACGTGCGCTTCCACAAGGAGGAAGAGGCGAACGATCCCGCTTTCGCGGGCCGCCTCGTCGCCGACACCGGGGCGACCGTCTTCGTGAGCGACGCCTTCGGCTCCGCCCACCGCGCCCACGCCTCGACCGAGGGCGTCTCCCACCACGTGCGGACGTCGGTGGCCGGCCTCCTCATGGAGAAGGAGCTCCGCTACCTGGGCATGGCCCGCGACAACCCGGCCCACCCGTACGTCGCGGTGCTGGGCGGAGCGAAGGTCTCGGACAAGATCGCGGTCATCGAAAGCCTGCTTCCCAAGGTGGACGCCTTGCTGGTGGGCGGCGGCATGGCCTACACCTTCCTGCGCGCCGAGGGCCTCCTGACCGGCAAGAGCCTCGTCGAAGAGGACAAGGTCGAGCTGGCCCGGCGCCTGCTCGAGAAGGCGGGACCCAAGCTGCGTCTGCCCACGGACCACGTGGTGGCCTCCGCCTTCAGGGAAGACGCCGAGCGCCGCACGCTGCCCGTCGACCAGATCCCCGGCGACTGGATGGGCCTCGACATCGGACCGGCCACCGTCGCGGCCTACACGGAGAAGGTGCGACCGGCGAAGCTCGTCTTCTGGAACGGCCCCATGGGCGTCTTCGAGATGAAGCCGTTCGCGGAGGGTACCCTCGCCATGGCCCGCGCCCTGGCCGGCAGCGGAGGGACCTCGATCGTGGGCGGCGGCGACAGCGTGGCCGCGGTCACCCAGATGGGCCTGGCCGACCAGATCGACCACGTCTCGACCGGCGGCGGCGCCTCCCTGGAGTTCCTGGGCGGCGACGAGCTGCCCGGGGTCGCTTGCCTGCAAGACGCATGAGACGGCCACTCCTGGCGGGTAATTGGAAGATGTACAAGACGGTGCGGGAGGCGGTCGCGCTGGCCCAGGAGATCCGCGCCGGCCTGGCTCTTCCCCTCCCGGACCGCGACGTGCTGGTGGCGCCCCCCTTCACCGCGCTCAGCGCGGTCTCCGAGGCGCTCCGCGGCAGCGGGGTGCTGCTCGGCGCGCAGGACATGCACTGGGAGCGCGAGGGCGCCTTCACGGGCGAGATCTCCCCGCTGATGCTGAAGGACGTCGGCTGCAGCCACGTGATCCTCGGCCACTCGGAGCGGCGCCATATCTTCGGCGAGAGCGAGGAGATGGTGGCGCGAAAGGTGCGGGCGGCTGTCGATCAGGGCCTGACGCCCATCGTCTGCGTCGGCGAGACGCTGCCCGAGCGCGAGTCCAACCGGACCCTGGAGGTCGTGGAGCGGCAGCTCGAGCGCGCGCTGCGTGCCCTCACCCTCGACGAGGCCAGCGGCATCCTCGTCGCCTACGAGCCGGTGTGGGCCATCGGCACCGGCCGCACCGCCACTCCCGCCCAGGCCCAGGAGGTCCACGCCGTCATCCGCCAGCGCGTCTCCGGCTCCCACGGAGAGCCGGCGGCGGCCGCGATGCGGATCCTCTACGGTGGCAGCGTCAAGCCCGACAACGTCGACGGGCTCATGGCCGAGCCCGACATCGACGGCGCTCTCGTCGGCGGCGCCTGCCTGAAGGCCGAATCCTTCCTGAGGATCGTCCACTACAAGACGTCCTGACGTTGCCTGCCCGCCTCGAGCGGTGTATGAAGGTGGCACCACGAAAACGAGGAGGCCGCCCATGGACTGGAAGGCTGCCGGTGTTGTCGCGTTGGGCTTCGCCGTTTCCGCCGCCTGCGGCGGGCCGGAGGCCCGGCCTGCCGCGACCGCGCCTCCGCCGACCGCAGCCCCCGGCATCGTGGCTTCCGCCGCCGCCCCGCCCGCCGCGGCCACCGTCGCGCCGGCCACGGCTCCCGCCGCGGCTCCGGTCGCGGCCGCGCCGCCGGCCGGCGCGCCGGCCGCCGGAGTGCTCGCCCGCGAGGAGACGAAGTGGCCGGGCGTCGTCGCCGAGGTGACGGAGTTCCGCCGCAAGGGCAACACGCTCACGGCCAAGGTCCGCTTCCGCAACCAGGGAACCGCGGCTCCGGAGCCCGACATCAACTACGCCGAGGCCTACCTGATGGACGCGGCGGCCGGAAAGAAGTACTCGGTGCTCAAGGACGAGAACGGCTCGTACATCGCCGCGCTCCGCCAGGGTTGGAAGGACCGCTGGTACGACCACATTCCCGCGGGCCAGGACATGGTGGTCTGGATGAAGTTTCCCGCCCCCCCGGCCGACGTGAAGGCGGTGACCCTCCAGCTTCCCGGCGTCCCGCCTTTCGACGATCTCGCCATCCAGGATTTCTGATGGCCGCTGGCCGTGGGCGCCGCTGTCTCGGCGCGGTGACGCTCGCGCTCGTCCCCGTCCTCGCCGCCAGCGCGGATCCCCCCTACGCAGGCCCCTGGGACCCGGCGACCGAGGCGGCGGCCGAGGCGGCAGTCGCCCGGCTGGGCGCCCGGCGCGCGATCGACGTGAACGGGGCGGTGGTCACGGTGATCGGCCTCACCGCCGGCGTGACGGCGACGGTCCAGCAGGTCAAGCAAGCCATGCAGGACCTGGGGGCGAAGGAGACCGACCTCGAAGTCCACGTCGAGCTGCCGGCCGACGTGCTCTTCGACTTCGACAAGGCCGACATCCGCTCCGACGCCGCGGCCGCCCTCGGCAAGGTGGCGACGATCATCCGCGCCTATCCCTCCGGCAGCGCGAACCTCGAGGGCCACACCGACTCCAAGGGCGACGATGCCTACAACCAGCGTCTTTCCGAGCGCCGGGCGGAGTCGGTCCGGCGCTGGCTGATCGACCGGGAGCGGCTCGATCCGTCCCGGCTCGGCGCCCGGGGATTGGGCGAGAGCCGGCCGGTGGCGAGCAACGACACCGACGCCGGCCGGCAGAAGAACCGCCGGGTCGAGGTGGTGATCCGCAAGGGGCGCTAGCGCGGCGGCAAGGCCGGCAGCTCCACCTCGAAGCAGCTCCCGCCGCCTTCGCGCGCGAGGCAGCGCGCCTCGCCGCCGTGGCGGCGCGCGATCTGGCGCACGAGGGCCAGTCCCAACCCGGAGCCGCCGTCCCCGAGCGGCCGCGACGACGGCCGGTAGAAGGGCGCGAAGATCCGCTCCCGCTCGTCCTCCGGCACGCCCGGGCCGCGGTCACACACCCGCAGCCACACGCGGCCGGCGGCGGCGTGGACGCTCGCCTCCACCGGGGGTGCCCCGTGGCGCAGGGCGTTCTCCAGCAGGTTGCGCACCAGCCGCCTCAGCAGCCGCGGGTCGCCGTGGACGGCGATCGGCTCGCCGGTCACCTCGGCTGTACCGCGCGCGGCCTCCTCGGCCACCAGACCGAGCAGGTCGACCTCCTCGCGGTGGTCGAGCTGCTCCACCGTCTGCAGGCGGCTGGCCAGCAGCAGCTCTCCGATGAGCTCGTCCAGCTCCGCGACGTCCTCGGCCACGCGCTCCCGCAAGTCGGGGCGCCCGGCGCCCATCAGCTCCAGGGCCACCCGGATCCGCGCGAGCGGCGAGCGCAGCTCGTGCGACGCGCTGGCCAGGAGCGTGCGCTGCGCGCCCACCAGGGCCTCGATCCGGTCCGCGGCGCGGTTGAAGCTCGTCGCCAGATCGGCCACTTCGTCCCGCCCCTCCACCCGGACCCGCGCGCCCAGGTCACCCGCGGCAAGGCCCTCCACGCCCGCGCGCAGGCGCTCCAGCCGGCGCGTCAGGCGGCGGGCCACCGGATAGGCCCCGATCGCGACCGCCACCGCGAGCAGCGCCAGGACGAGGAGGAGGCCGCCGTGGACCACCCGGGGGCGCCACTGGCGGGCCACCAGCCAGCGCCCGTCCGGCAACCGCAACGCGCCGGCTGGTCCGCCTCGAGCCGGCACCCAGCCGCTCTGCGCGCGCTGGGGACCGGGAAACGGCAGCGGCTCGCCCACCGAGGCGAGCAAGCGGCCGTCCGCGCTCCAGAGCGTGAGGTTGAGCCCGAGAGTGGAGGCCAGCGCCCGCAGGGCTCCCTGCTGCTCGGCGGGCCCTCCGCCGGAAGGAAGCCGATCGGCGACCAGCGCAGCCGCGCCTTCCAGGGTCTCGTGTCCCTGGGGCGAAAGGCCGCCACGATGCCAGGCGGCGCCCACCAGCACCGCGAACACGAGGAGGATCGCGACGAAGGCGAGATAGATCTGGAGGTACAGCCGGCGCATCAGTCGCCGTCCTGGACGCGCGCGAAGACGTAGCCGGCGCCCCTCACGGTGAGGATGCGGCGCGGGTGGCGCGGATCATCCTCGATCGCGGCCCGGATGCGGGACACGTGCACGTCGATGCTGCGGTCGAAGGCCTCCACCGCGTCGCCGCGCACGCGCTCCATCAGCGCGTCGCGCGAGAGCACGCGGCCGGCGCTCTCGGCCAGGGCCGTCAGCAGGTCGAACTGGTGGCTGGTCAGCGGCCGTTCCCGTCCGTCCAGGCGCACCACGCGCGCCTCCCGGTCGATCTCGAGCCGCCCGAAGCGCATCATGGGCCGGCGGTCGGGGCCGGCGCGGCGACGCCGGAGGATGGCCTTCAAGCGGGCGAGCAGCTCCCGCGGGTTGAAAGGCTTGGGCAGGTAGTCGTCGGCGCCTAGCTCGAGGCCGACGATGCGGTCCGTGTCGTCGCCGCGCGCGGTCAGCATCAGCACCGGGATGTCGCCCCGGGCACGGATCCGGCGGCAGACCTCGAAGCCATCGAGGTCGGGCAGCATCACGTCCAGGAGCACGGCCTGGAAGGCGCCCCGGGCCAACAGGGAGAGGCCGCGCTCGCCGCCGGGCGCCACCGTGACCTCGAAGCCGTTGGACGAGAGGTACTCGGACACCATGGCGGCCAGGTGCTCATCGTCCTCGATCATGAGGATGGGGTCCGCCATCGGCGCCGATGGTACGCCCTCGGCCTTCCTGCCGTGGAGGGCGCAGGGCCCCGGCGAAGGGGGCCTGCGCGCCTCTGCGGTGAAGCCGGCGAGTGGTCAGCGGCTATGACGATCGTGCATGCGATCGACGAGGGCCTGGCGTTGCTCGGGGGTGAGGACGTCGGACGCGTCGGCCAGCGCCTGGACGAGCCGCTTCGACGCCTGGTCGGCCAGCCCCATCTCGGACTTGCGGATCTCCTCCAGGGCGGCGCGGTCGACGGTGGCGCCGCCGAGCTGGGCGCGGAAGGCCTCCCGGTTTTCCTGGTGCTGCTGCCGGAGGCGGAACAGGTCGTCGACGGCGCCGGCCACGATGGCGTTGACGCGATCCTGCTGCTCCTGGGTCGCGTCGATATCCCTCAGCGCCCACTTGGCGGCGGTCTGCAGGTGCTCCTTGGCCGCCTGGGGGTTCATCTCGTGATGGCCCCAGTGCCCGGCCCACCGCCGGTGCAAGCCGCCGACGTCCTGGATGGCGGCGGCGATCGGCCGAGCGGCGACGAGCGCGACGAGCGCGGCGCCGCCCAAAAGCGCGTACAGGATGCCCCGGCGCAAGATCGGCCGCTTCCGCTCCGTGGCTTCGGTCTTGTCCTCCATGTCCTCCTCCACTCCGGCCGTGGCTCCACGGCCTCACCATCAGAAGATAGGGCGCGCGCTTTTCCGGCGTCTTTCCGCCGGATGAAGTTTTGTAAAGTGGTATACTCGGCGTTTCGGGCGGGAGTCGACCGCCGCGGAGAGGGTCATGTCCTTCGTCTACTATGCGATCATCCTGGTCCACGTGCTGGTGTGCCTGTTCCTCATCGGCGTCGTGCTGCTCCAGCAGGGCAAGAGCCAGGACCTGGCCAGCGCGTTCGGCGGAGGCGGCACCCAGACCGCCTTCGGTCCCCGCGGTTCGGCCAACGTGCTGTCCCGCGCCACCACGGTGCTGGCCGGGGTGTTCATGGTCACGAGCCTGGCCCTCTCGATCCTGCGTCCGCACGCGAGCACCATCCTGGACACGGTGAAGGCGCCGGCGGGCGGAGCCTCACCCGCGCGGTCCGCCGCCCCCGCGCCGCGGACGACCGCTCCCGCGGCGCCCGCGGCTCCTGCTTCGGCGCCGCCCGGTCGTCATTGAGCAAGGGGGTGCTAGCGGCGCACCCCCTGGAACCCCCGCTCGCGTCTTCCGCGGCGGCGGAGTAGATTCGCCGCCGCTTATTTGAGCGGGCCCGCTTCGCAGCCCAGGGGAGTGAATCCCGCTCCGCTCGCAGCCGCGGCGCATGACCTATGGCTGCGGCACACCGCCTTGCCGCTCTAGCGCGGAGCTAGTTGCCTGCTACCGCGGCGGTGAGGGTGAAGGGCTCCTTGAGCTCCAGCGTCTTGCCCGATATCTCGTCGCGCACCGTGAGCACGAACTCGTACTCCCCCGGCTCCGCCCCCACCAGCCGCGCGCCCACCAGCCGGGACAGCTTGCCGAGCGAGGTCGGCTGGATGCGGGAAGGATTGGCGATCGTCTGCACTTCACCGTCCAGGCGGCGGATCACGTAGCCGGCGGTGACCTTCGGCATGCCGCTGGCCTTGTCCTTGGCCGCGCCGTAGACGTCGAACTCCGCGTACAGCATCGTCCCCGAGGCGAACGTCCGGCGGGCGAGCAGGGAGGGGCGCGGCGCCGACTTCTGCCCCTCGGGGGTCGGCTGCAGCGTGTCGCTGAGGACGGGGGTCGAGACGCGGAACTGAGAGACGTCGGGCACCTCGAACTCGTGCACCACGGTGCCGATGCGGCCGCTGTTCTTGTCCCGGACCACGATCTTGGCCTGGTAGCCGCCCGGCGCCAGCTCGAAGTCGCGCACGACGGGGAACCAGGACTTGACGAGCCGCTCCCGCGTGGCGGCCTGCAGCTTCATCTCCACCTTCTGGTCGTAGCGGAAGTACTCGCCCGTCTCGCGGTGGGCGACGACGAGCAGGAACTCCAGGGTGTCGAGGAAGCGGTTCTCCTTCTCCTGGAAGGAAAAGGACGAGAGGTCGACGTCGGTCGCCACCAGCACGCTCGCCTTGCCGAGGATGGTCTCGTCGAAGACGTAGGCCGTCATCCGCATGGGCACGTCGCCCTCGTCGTAGGGAGCGTCAAGGGCGGCCTGGATGTCGGGATCGCCGGGCCCGGCGGCGCGGCGGTCGAGGGGGCTCTTGCCGCCTTCCAGCGGCGCGAAGTACCCCTTCCGGTACCGGAGCTGGAGCCCCTTGCGCCCCGGCATCTTGACCTCGATCTTGCGGAAGCGGCCGTCGCGCTGGGTGTGGGTCGAGTTGTAGCCGATGAGGTAGTAGACCCGCGACTCGTCCGCGATGCGCTGGATGCCCTTGCCGAGGTCGTTGGTGTTCTTCACCGTGAAGCCGCCGGTGTCGGCGGCCAGGGACTCGGAGCCTTCCGAGGCCTCGAGGTTCTCGGTGAAGGCCGCCCCGATGTCCTGGGTGTCGATGGGGGGGCCGAACTGGGCCGTGAAGTAGTCCGGCATGCCGGTCAGGCCGCGGGTGTCGAGGAAGTAGATCGCGACGTTGGAGCGGCGCGAGGCCTGCACCGCGCGCTTGAAGTCGTCGAGGTTGGGGTCATAGATGAAGCCCTCGGAGACGAGGATGAGCGACTTGCGTCCCTTGGTGGCGGCCAGCGACGTGAGCACCCGCTCCAGGATCTGCAAGGTGATGCGGTTCCGCGTGACCGCCTGGAAGTAGACCTCGGACGCCTTGCCCTCCACCATGGGATCGCCCCCGGTGCCGAGCCCGGAGCCGGAGGAGGAGCTGTTGCTGCTGTCGGTCGTTCCCTGCCGCGTCGACGCCCCGTACTGCTCGAACCGGCGGGAGACGCGGTCCTCCACCTGCGGGTCGTGGTAGACGTGGATGCGCATCGCCTCGTAGTCCGACATCCGGTCGGGAGACATGTCGGGGATGTAGCGGCCGTCGAGGCGCTTGAGCAGGGTCATCAGCTCCTCGCGCCCCGCTTCCATGCGCGCGCTCCACCACGCGCTGCCGCTCGTGGAGACGAGGCTCACCCGGTCGCCCTCCCGCACCCCGCTCTTCAGGAACTCCGCCACCGCCCCCTTGGCCCGGTGGGCCTGGGGCGGGGCGAGGTGGATGTCGTCGAAGACGATCATGAACGTGCGACCGGTGTGCACCTCGGGGGCGGTGTTGGTCGAGATCACCGGCCGGGGCCGCGGGGTAGCCGAGGGAGCGGCCGGCAGCTGGACCGCTTCGAAGCTGGCGATTGCCTGGGGATCGCCGTCCTCCGAGAGCGCGAAGTCGGCCGCGGTGAGGTCGGGGATCGGCGCCCCCTTCTTGTCCGTGACGACGAGGTCCACGGTCACCAGCTCGATCTGGGAGGGGAAGGTGGGCGTCGCGGCGGCCGGGGAGGGCGAGGGCGCGGGAGCCGGGGGGATGGCCTGGGCACCGGCCAGGCAGGGAACGACCAGGAAAGCGGAGAGGCTCAGTATGGGTTTCCAGTTCATTGGCTCTTCGTGGCCTTCCCCGGACGGCCGGGGAAGGGCGGTGGGCATGGGCCCTGGAGATTTTTGCCACAGCGGCAGGGAAAAGTCCACCCGGAGGCCGGCTTGACAGGCGTACGCCTTCGCGCTGTGATGCTCGCCTGGAGCTGACCGACCCGTCCCTCCTCCTCCTCCGGGAAGAGGTCGGGGACTGTTACGAGGCCGTGACCCGCAGCGTCGCGGCGGCGATGGGGGCCGAGAGCTGCCACCTCGCCCTCTACGACAGCACGCGGCGCGAGGTCGTGGCCCGCCGGCCGGCCTACACGAAGCGCGCCAAGAGCGTCCCCCAGTACCGTTTCCCGCTCGAGGCCTCCGCCGCGTCGTCCCACGTCATCGAGACCGAGCAGCCGCACCTGTCGAACGACCCCCAGAGCGATCCGCTCTACGACCCGTCGATCAAGGAGCGCGGCGTCCACTCGGTCCTCACCGCGCCCGTCCATCGCGAAGGCCGGGTAGTGGCGCTGCTCTACGTCCTGAACAAGCCGGGCGGCTTCACGGCCGACGATGCCCGCGACCTCGTGACGCTCGCCCGCCCGGTCGGCCTGGCGCTGGAGAACGTCCGCATCTACGGCGGGGAAAAGGACCGGCGCGTGCTGAACGAGAGCCTGCTCGAGGTCTCCCGGGTGCTGCTCGGGACCCCGGCCGAGGAGAACGCGCTCGGCACCGTCCTCGACCAGATGTGGCGGGTCGTGCGCTATCAGGCCGCGGCCGCCATCGTGCTGGAGCCGGACCGGCTGCGGGTCGCGGCCTCGCGCGGGGGCCGGGCGGACGTCCACGTGCCGCTCGGCTCCTCGGGCGAGCTGGGCCTCGTCCTGGAGGGGGGGGCGCTGCGCGTGCTGTCCGACGCGGCCACCCTGCTTCCCGAGCTGGGCGTCCGCGGCGCCACCGGCAAGGCGATGGCGGCCCCATTGAAGTCGAAGGAGAAGGTCCTCGGCGCGCTGGTGGTCGCCTTCGAGGACGAGCACGCCACCGAGGCCCGGGAAGGCCAGCTGCTGGCCGCGTTCGCCGACCACACCGCCCTGTTCCTGGACGCCGCGCGGCTGCTGGGCCGCGAGCGCCAGGCCCGGGTCCGCGCCGCCAACGTGGCCCGCTTCACCCGACTGGCCGCCACGCGCCTCGAGCCGGAATCGCTGCTCGGCGCCGCCGGGGAGGAGCTGCTGCCCTTGAGCGGGGCTGACCGCGTGGTGCTGTACGTCGCCCACGCACGCAACGCGGTGCTGATCCCGGTCGCCCACCAGGGCACCGCCCCCGCGGAGGAGAAGCGGGTGACCGAGCTGCGGCTCGACCTCAGCGCGCCGCTGCTGGCCCCGCTCGTCGAGGAGCGCAAGCCCCTCGTCTTCCAGGGCGAGACCGGCTCGCCGCCCGATTCGGTGACGCCGTTCCTGGGCGCCCGCTCGCTGCTGCTCATCCCGCTCGTGTCCCGGGACGTGGTCGTCGGCGCGGTCGCGGTCGCCCACCTCTCGCACGCCGAGCCCTTCGACCGCGTGCTCATCGAGTTCCTCCACGACGTCTGCCAACCCCTCGCCCTCGGCCTGGAGAACGCGCGACTGTTCATGACCCTGTCGCAGATGGCCGCCACCGACGAGATGACGGGCGTGGCCAACCGCCGCAAGTTCATGGAGACGCTGCGGGTCGAAACCGTCCGCTCCCGGCGCGGCAGCGATCCCCTGTCGCTGCTGCTGGTGGACCTCGACCACCTCAAGAAGATCAACGACACGCAGGGCCACCAGGCGGGAGACGCGGCGATCCGGCACGTGGCCGACATCCTCACCCGGAGGCGGCGGGCCAGCGACCTTCCCGGGCGGCTGGGGGGCGAGGAGTTCGCCCTGCTCATGCCCGCGACTCTCAAGGACGGGGCGGTCCTCACCGCGGAGCGCATCTGCCGCGAGGTCTCGGGCTACCCGGTGCCGAGGGTCGGCACCGTGACCGTCTCCATCGGAGTGGCCACGATGCCGGAGGACGCCCGCGAGGAGGAGCCCCTCATACGCGTCGCCGACCGCCGGCTCTACGCGGCCAAGGCGGCCGGCCGCAACCAGGTCCGAGCCACCAGCGTGCCGGCGGAGCTGGGCGAGTCGTCCGGCGAGCCGCCGGCGCCGCCAGGGTCCCCGGACGCGCCGGCCGACCTGGGCAACCCCGGAGAGTCCTAGTCGAGCCTGACCAGCACCTGGCCGTCCTCCACCTTCACTTCGTACGCGGGGATCTTCAGCTCGGGATTGGCCGCGTTCTCGCCCGTCGCCACGTCCCACGTCCAGGCGTGCCAGGGGCACATGACGTGGCGCCCGTCGAGCAATCCCTGCCCGAGCGGACCGCCGCGATGGAGGCACACGTTGCTGGTGGCGAAGAAGGTGCCGTCGACGTTGTAGATCGCCACCGGCTTGCCCGCCACCATGACCTCCGCGCACCGGCCGGGCGCCAGTTCGGCGGCCGCCATCGCGCGGACGAAGTCAGCCATGGGGGAAACTATCCCACCTGCCGGGCGAGGTCGTCCAGTCCCGCGCCCAGCCGCTCCAGCCCCCCGGCCAGCGTCTCGGACAGGCACCCGTAGGAGATGCGGAAGTGGTCACTGCGGCCGAAGAAGCGCCCGGGCACGACGGTCGTCTCGTACTTCTTACGGAGCAGGTCGGCCAGCTCATCGACGCTGCCGTTGCGCAGGCGCGGGAAGGCGATCATCCCGTGCTCCAGGGGCGGCGCGTCCAGCTCGGCGCGCGCGGCGAAGAAACGCTGCAGGGTCTTCCGGTTGGCCTCCAGAAGGCGCCTCGCCCGGGCCGCGATGGGAGCCAGGTGGTCCAGGGCGACGATGCTGAGCCGCTCGGCCGGGTGGGCCGGCACGGAGCCGAACAGGTCGTTGAGCCGCCAGATCCGGCGGGCCGACGGCGGGTCGGCGATGATCCAGCCGCAACGCAGGCCACTGAGGCCGTAGGCCTTGGTCAGACTCCCCGTCACCACGAAGCACCCGGGGTCGAGGTGGAAGGCGGAGCGAGGCGCGCGCTCGAAGAGCGCGTCCAGGTAGACCTCGTCCACGAGCACCCGCGCGCCGGCGTGGCGGGCGATCTCTCCGACCCGGCGCAGGCTCTCCTCCTCGGCGAGGGCGTTCGAGGGATTGTGCAGGTTGCTCAGCACCACCAGACGGGTGCGCGGCGCCAGGGCCTTCTCCACCTCGCGGGGGTCGAGGGCAAAGGCGCTCTCGGACCGCCGCGGGAACCGCCGCACCTCGGCGCCCAGGTACGACGCCGCGTCGACCAGCGGGCCGTAGGTCGGCTCCTCGACGAGAGCCTGGTCCCCGGGCTCCAGGAAGGCGGCCAGCGCGAGGTGGTTCGCCATCGAGGTGCCGGTAGCGGCGACCACGCACCCGGGATCCACGCCCGCCTTCCGGGCCAGCCGCTCCTGCAGGGGGGGATAGCCGTAGAAGCTGGGCCCGGTCAGCTCCAGGTCCTCCAGGCGGACCGGCAGCTCGGCCAGGGGCAGCTCCGCCACCCCGCTCGAGGCGAGGTTGAAGCGGGCCTGCGAGCACGTCTTCGCCCACTCCATGTACTCCGAGCCCGTGGCGCGCGAAGAGGTCAAGCTTCCCTTCTCCGCCACAGGAAGTAGACGGGGACGCCGGCGAGCAGGATGACGAGGCCGATGACCGTGTTCGCCGGGTAGGTGTAGACGGTGTTGATCACGACCAGCAGGCAGGCGGCCACGAAGAAGAGCGTCGTCACGGGATGACCGGGGGTGCGGAAGGAGCCCGACGGGCCCTGCCGGCGGCGGAAGACGAAGAGCGACGCGCCCGTCGCGCCGAAGAAGCGCCGCGGCCCGACGCGGCGATCACGGCGGCGGCCAGGCCTTGCAAGGCGATCGCCACCACCGGGACCAGCGTGCGCGGGTGGAGGAGGCCCACGACGCGGAGGAAGACGCGGTCTTCCGCCATGGCGTAGTAGACGCGGGGCGCGGTGAGGATCCCCTGGCTGAGGAAGCCCAGGGTCGAGATCGCGATGCCGGCGGCGATGAGGGACGCTCCCCGGCCGCCGAGGGCCCGCCGCATCACCGCCGAGGCCGGCGTGGTGGTAGCGGCCAGGCCCTCCGGCCCGAGCGCCCGCACGCAAACCGCGTTGACCGCCAGGTAGAGAAGGATCACTCCCGACACGCCGAGGAGCAGGCCGCGGGGCAGGTCGCGCTCCGGCCGGCGCAGCTCTGCGGCCACGAAGCTGGCCGTCTGCCAGCCACCGTAGGCGAAGAGGACCGGCACCAGCGCCGCTCCGATCGCGGACAGCAGGCCGAACGAGGGCGGCCGGTCGAGCAGCGGATGCGGTCCGCCCGATTCCGGCCGCACGAGCAGCCATCCCGCCGCCACCAGGCCGAGCACGGCCCCGATCTTCAGGACCATGAGCGCGCTCTGGACGGTGGCCCCCGCTCGCACGCCGAGACAGTTGATCGCGGTCAGGGCCCCCAGCGTCCCGACCGCGACGGCGGTCTCACCGGCGCGGAACCCGGTCAGCTCGAGCACGTATCGGGCGAAGGTCACCGACACCGCGGCCATGCCGCCGCTCTGGGTCACGAGCAGCAGCCCCCAGCCGTACACGAACGCCGCCGCCGGATGGAACGCGTCGCGCAAGTAGGCGTACTGGCCGCCGACCTCGGGGCGCAGCGCGGCCAGCTCGGCGTAGATGAAGGCCCCCGCCAGCGCGATGAGCCCGCCCAGCACCCACGAGCCGAGGATCAGGGCCGGAGTGCGGACCTGGCGGGCGACGACATAGGGGTTCTTGAAGATGCCGGATCCGACGATGCCGCCCATCATGAGCATGGTGGCGTCGAACAGGCCGAGCCGGCGGGCGAGGGCGGCCATGGACGCGGCAGAGTATATGATGCGCTGCCATGACGACCCGGCGCAGCTTCCTGGGCGGGCTGGCGCGGGGAGCGGGAGCGCTCGCCTCGTTCCGCGCGGGCGCCCTCGGCTCCGTCCTCGCCGCCGGCCGATCGGTCGCGGGCCGGGCCGCCGACGAGGTGGCCGCCGACGAGGACTACTGGCGGGAGATCCAGCTCGCCTTCACGGTCGACCGCAGCCTCGTCAACCTCAACAACGGCGGCGTGTCGCCCTCGCCCCGCGTCGTCCAGGAAGCGATGCGGCGCTACCTGGAGCTGTCGAACGAGGCGCCGGTCTACACGATGTGGCAGCTCCTGGAGCCGCAGATCGAGTCCGTGCGCCGGCGGCTGGCCACCGCGTTCGGCTGCGACCCCGAGGAGATGGCCGTCACCCGCAACGCCAGCGAGGCGCTCGAGATCTGCATCCTCGGCCTGGACCTGAAGCCGGGAGACGAGGTCCTCACCACCAACCAGGACTACCCGCGCATGCTCACCACCTGGCGCCAGCGCGAGCGCCGCGATGGCATCGTGCTGAAGACGATCTCGTTCCCGGTGCCGCCGCCGAGCCTGGCCGACCTCGCCGACCGCTTCCAGCGCGCCATCACCCCGAAGACCAGGGTCATCCTCGTCTGCCACATCACCAACCTGACCGGCCAGATCTTCCCCGTGAAGGAGATCTGCCGCATGGGCCGCGAGCGCGGGATCGAGGTCATCGTGGACGGGGCGCACGCCTTCGCCCACTTCCCCTTCACGCTGGCCGACCTCGACTGCGATTACTACGGCACCAGCCTCCACAAGTGGCTGCTCGCCCCCCACGGCACCGGCTTCCTCTACGTGCGCAAGGCCAAGATCGAGAAGCTGTGGCCGATGATGGCCGCCCCGCCGGAGATGAACGCCAACGTCCGCAAGTTCGAGGAGATCGGCACCCATCCCGCCGCCAACCACAACGCGATCGCCGAGGCGCTCACCTTCCATGAGGGCATCGGCATCGAGCGCAAGGCGGCCCGCCTGCGCTATCTGAAGGACCGCTGGGCACGCCGGCTGGAGAAGCAGCCGGGCGTGCGGATCCTGACCAGCTTCGATCCCGCGATGTCGTGCGGCCTGGCCAACGTGAGCGTCGAGGGCTTCGACCCCGCCCGGCTCGCCGCCCAGCTGTGGGACCGCCGGCGGATCATCGTCACCCCCATCGTCCACGAGGAGTTCCGCGGGCTGCGGGTGACCCCCAACGTCTACACGACCCTCGGCGAGATCGACGCGTTCGTGGAGGAGATGGAGCGGGCGATCGCCCGCGGCCGCGGGTGAAGGCGCTCGTCAAGAGCCGCGCCGAGGCCGGCCTCTGGCTGGAGGACGTGCCCGAGCCCCGGATCGGCATCAACGACGTGCTCATCCGCGTGCACCGGACGGGGATCTGCGGCACCGACGTGCACATCTACAAGTGGGACGCCTGGGCGGCCCGGACGATCCGGGTCCCCATGGTCATCGGGCACGAGTTCGCGGGCGAGATCGTGGAGGTCGGCTCGAACGTGACCGACTTCCACCCCGGCCAGGTGGTGAGCGGCGAGGGCCACGTCGTCTGCGGGCGCTGCCGCAACTGCCTGGCCGGCCGCCGCCACCTGTGCGCCGACACCAAGGGCGTCGGCGTCGACCGCGCCGGAGCGTTCGCGGAGCTGCTGGCGCTGCCGATGACCAACGTCTGGGTCCACCCCCGGACGATCGACAAGGACGTGGCCGCCGTCTTCGACCCCTTCGGCAATGCGGTGCACACGGCGCTCTCGTTCCCGGTGCTGGGCGAGGACGTGCTGGTGACGGGCGCGGGCCCGATCGGGATCATGGCCGCCGCCGTCGCCCGCCACGCCGCCGCCCGGTACGTCGTGATCACCGACGTCAACCCCTATCGCCTCCAGCTGGCCCGCCGGATGGGAGTGACCCGCGCGGTCGACCCGCGGGAGCGCAGCCTGAAGGACGTGCAGAAGGAGCTGGGGATGCTGGAGGGGTTCGACGTGGGAATGGAGATGTCCGGCAACGCGCAGGCCTTCCGCGACATGCTCGGCAACATGGCCCACGGCGGAAGGATCGCGATGCTGGGCATCCCCGAGCAGGAGATGACCGTCGACTGGAACACGGTCATCTTCCACATGCTGACGATCAAGGGGATCTTCGGCCGGGAGATGTACGAGACCTGGTACAAGATGAACGTGATGCTCGAGAGCGGCCTCGACATCAAGCCGGTCATCACCCATCGCTTCCCGTACCGCGAGTTCCAGCATGGCTTCGAGGTGATGGCGAGCGGCAACTCGGGGCGGGTGGTCCTCGACTGGGAGGCGCGCTGAGCGCGTTGCCAGCGCCGCTCGGGGCGGCGAGCCCCCGCTACCGGCCGGCCTTGAAGGGGTACTGGCGGGGCAGGTTGAGCTGGAGACCGGCGTACACGAGCAGCCGCGGCCGCTCCTCGGCCGGGCCGCTCACGGCCTTGCCCGCGGCCAGCATCAAGATGACCCGCCGCGTCAGCTTCTGGCGCGCGCCCACGTTGACGATGAGCTCGGTCGGCTCGGAGCCGCGGCGCTCGCCGTGCAGCTCCGCCAGCAGCTCCAGCCGGCGTGACACGCCGGCCTCGGTCGAGATCCCGTAGATCCACCCGCTCCGGCCGTGCTCGACGAGGTTCCGCCCGACCTCGCCGTTGACCTCGAAGTGCCCCATCTCCAGCGTGACCTCGGTCGGGAGGAGCAGCTGGCGGCCCTCCTCGACCAGGCCCTTCGCCACCGACGCGTGATCGAGGTTGAACTCGAGCTGCGGGTAGACCGACCAGGCCAGCGTCTGCCCCTCCTGGCCGGCGAAGCGCCACTTGACGCCGGCGACCGCATCGCCGGCGCCGGTCCGGGTGGGCCCGGCGGTGTCGCGCACGCGCAGCCAGGGCAGCTCGAGCTTGAGCTGGATGCGCGGGCCGAGGCCGTAGTTGATGTCGAGGCGCGGCGTCTCGAGCCGGCGCTCGCGCCGGTTCTTCTCCACGAACGCCGAGACGTTGATCTCCCAGTGGCCCGGACCGGGGGTGTCGGGATCGTCCGTGATGAGGGGAGGGCCCCCTTGCGCGCGGGCGCGCACGGGGGTGAAGGCGGCCAGCGCCAGGCCCAGACCGGCGACGAGGAACGATTGCCTGGTGCTGCGCCGCATGCGTCGAGCGCTCCACGTGGCGGAAGGCCCGGCGGGCCCCCACCCACCATGCTAGCGGGGCATTGCCGCACCGTACGGCCTGCACGATCGAAAATGCGATGCCCGTTGAAGGTCTCCGGGTCCTGCCCCATGATGGGAAAGGATGGGCGAGCAGCGGTGGATCCTCAGCCTGATCCTCATCACGGCGGCTGCGGCTCCCTCCGCCGCTCCGCAGGCCGCTGCTCCGCCCCCCCCGCCCTCTTCCACGGTGGAGGAGGCTCTCACCCTGGACCAGGCCTTCGCCCTCGCCGCCGCGAACAATCGAACGATCACCGCCGCCCGCTTGCGTCGGGCCGTCGACCAGGCCGGGATCGACGTCGCGCGCGAGCGCCCCAATCCCGAGGCGAGGTACGAGCAGACGAAGGAGACGCCGCGGCAGGCCCTCACCGCCAGCCAGCTCCTGGAGCTGGGGGGAAAGCGCGGGCGGCGCATCGCGCTCGCCCAGGCGGTCGCCCGCACGGGGGAGGCCGAGCTGGCCCGGGTCATGGCCGAGGTGCGCAGCGAGGTGCGGCGGGCCTACTATGGCCTGGCCGCAGCCCAGGCGCGGCTGGCGATCGCGCTCGACCTGCAGTCCATCGCCGGCCACGCCCGCGACGCCGCCCGGGAGCGCTTCGAGGCGGGGGACGTGGCCCGCCTCGAGGTCTTGCAGGCCGAGCTGCTCCTGGCCCAGGCCGAGAACGAGGCCACGGCCATCGTCGGTGAGCGCGAGGCCTCGCGCTCGGAGCTGAACGCGCTCCTCGGCCGTGATCCCCGCGCTCCCACCCAGGTGGTGGAAGAGCCGGTCGAAACGACGCTGCCCGCGGCGGAAGCCGCCGCGACCGCGGCGATGGCCGGCAACGCCGAGCTGGCGGTGCTCGACCGCCAGGTGGCCGAGGCGGTGGCGCGGGCGGCCCTGGCCCGCGCCCAGCAGGTCCCCGATCCCACCGTGGAGGGCGCGGTGACCCACGACGCGCCGGGCGAGTTCGTGTGGGGCTGGCGCTACGCGGTGGGAGTCGCGGTGCCGCTCTTCACGCGTCACCGCGCCGCGGTGCGGGTCGAGGAAGCGACGATCGCCCAGCTCCGCGCCCAGCGGGAGGCGCTCGTCCAGCGCCTGGAAGGGGCGGTGGGGTCGGCGCTCGCCAGGGCGACCACCCAGCGCCAGCAGTACCTGCGCTACCGGGACGAGATCCTGCCCCGCAGCCGGGAAGTGGAGGCGATGGCTCAAGAGTCCTACCGGGCGGGCCAGACCGGCCTCGTGGCGCTGCTCCAGGCGCTCCAGGCTGCGCGCGAAGCCCGGGCCAAGGCGGTGCAGGCGGCCTACGACTACCAGACTGCGCTGGCCGAGCTGGAGCGCGCGGCGGCGGTGGGGCCGCCACCGTGAAGAAGCGGAACCGGGTCGCGGTGGCCCTCGCCTTGGCGGCGACCGTGGGCGCCTGCCACAAGGCGGCCGACGAGCAGACCGAGACGTCCGCCGCGGTCCCGGTGGAGGTGGCCGAGGCCCACATCGACACGGTCCGGGCCGTGGTCGCGACCACGGGAATCGCCGACCCCGCGCCAGGCGCGGACTGGACGATCATCGCGCCCCAGCCGGCCCGGGTGGCGGTGATCACCAAGGCGGAAGGCGACCGGGTGCGCAAGGGCGAGTTGCTCGTCCGCTTCGACGCCCCGCCCCTGCGCGCCGACGTGGCCACGCGCACCGGCGAGCTGGCCGCCGCCCGCGCCCGGCTGGACAACGCGCGCAAGAACGAGACCCGCCTGGCCGGCCTGCTCGAGCGCGGCATCGCCGCCCGCAAGGAAGTGGAGGACGCCCAGAAGGAGCTGCGGGAGGCGGAAGCGGCGGTGCGCCAGTCGAGCGGCACCCAGGCCGCGGCGTCGGACCTGGCCGCCCGGGCCACCGTCTACGCCCAGTTCAGCGGGATCGTCGCCCACCGGGCCCACAACCCCGGCGACCTCGTGGACGCGACGGCCAGCGACGCCGTGCTGCGGGTCGTCGATCCGTCGCGCATGCAGGTCACCGCCTCGGTGCCGGTGGGCGAACTGGTCCGGATCAAGGTCGGCCAGCCGGCCAAGGTCTTCGTGCCCGGCGCGGATCCCGATGCGTCGGAGCCGGCCCGCGTCATGAGCCGCCCGGCGGCGGTCGACGTCGCCACCGGCACCGCGGTCGTGCGCCTGTCCCTCGGGTCCGGCGCTCATCTGACCGCCGGCACGCCGGTCCAGGTGCAGATCCAGACCGAGGAGCACAAGGACGTGGTGGTCGTCCCGTCGGCCGCGATCGTGCGCGACGAGGACAAGACGTTCGTCTACGTCGTGGACGGGGCCCAGAAGGCCCATCGCAAGCCCGTCGTCGTGGGCATCATCGCCGGAGAGGACGCCGAGGTCCGCTCCGGAGTCGTCGCCTCGGAGAAGGTGGTCGTGAAGGGCCAGGAGGAGCTTCCGGATGGCGCCACCGTGACCGTGCAGAAATGAACCTGGCGCGCGTCTCCGAGCATCACGGGCGGGCGGTGCTGCTGCTGACCGGGCTGCTGGCCGGGGCGGGGGCGCTGGCCGTCTTCTCGCTGCCGGGCGACATCTATCCCCCGCTGAAGTTCCCGCGCGTCGTCGTCATCGCCCACGTGGGCACGGTCCCGGCGCGCTCGATGATGCTGACCGTGACCCGGCCGATCGAGCAGGCGATCATGGAAGTGCCGGGAATCCGGCGCGTCCGCTCCAAGACGTTCCGCGGCTCGACGGAGATCTCGGCCCAGTTCGACACGAACACCGACATCGTGCTCGCCCTCCAGCAGGTCCAGAACCGGGTGGCCGAGCTGCGGACCGATCTGCCCGCCGAGTCGGAGCTGACGGTGGAGCGGCTCACCACCTCCACCTTCCCCATCCTCAGCTACAACCTTACCGGCGGGCTGCCCGAGGCCGACCTGCGCGACTACGCCTTCTACGTGATGCGCCCCGAGCTGGCCCGGATCCCGGGCGTGGGCCGGGTGGAGGTGATGGCCAGCGACACGCGGGAGATGGAGGTGGTGGTCGACCCCGCCAAGCTGCTGCCCGCCGGCCTCACCGCCGCGGACGTGGCCGACGCGCTGAAGGCGGCGAACACGCTCACGCCCGTGGCCCGCTACCCTTCGCGTGGCGTGCAGTACCTCGTCCTCGCCTCCGGGCTGTGGCAGAACGCCGCGGACATCGCCAAGGCCCCGATCGTGGTCAAGAAGGGGGCCGCGCTGCGGGTGTCCGACGTGGCGGACGTCTTCCCGGGCGCTCCCGACCGGGTCACCCTCGTCACCGGCAACGGCCAACCGGCGGCGCTCGTCAACGTCTCCCAGCAGATCGGCGGCAACATCCTCGACGTGCGGACGGGAGTGGAGGCGCGGCTGAAGGAGCTGGCCCGGACGCTCCCCGCCGGCCTGCACATCTCGAAGGTTTACGACCTGGCCGGCTTCGTCTCCGACGCCATGGGCAGCGTGCGCGACGCCATCGTCATCGGGGGCCTGCTGGCAGTGGCCGTGCTTTTCGTCTTCCTGCGCGACTGGCGGGTGACCCTGGTGGCGTCGGTGACGCTCCCTCTCACCGTCATCTCGACGTTCCTGTTCATGAAGCTCTTCGGCGAGACGATCAACCTGATGTCGATGGGCGGCCTGGCGGTGGCCATCGGCCTCGTCATCGACGACGCGGTGGTGGTCGTCGAGAACATCCACCGCCACCGCGCGCGCGGAGAAGGCCCGGAAGCCGTCGACAAGGCGGTGGCCGAGCTGGTCGCGCCGGTGGTCGGCTCGACCCTGACCACGGTCGTCGTCTTCGCCCCCCTCGGCCTGCTGTCGGGTGTGGTCGGCCAGTTCTTCCGCGCCCTGTCGATCACGCTCTCGGTCTCCGTCATCGTCTCGCTCTTCCTGGCCCTCACCCTTATTCCGCTGCTCGCCCAGTGGAGCCGGCCCGAGAAGGGGCACGAAGGCCAGGGACGCGCGATGGAAGAGCGCTACGGGCACGCCCTCGAGCGGGCCATGGGCCATCCGCGCCTGCTCGGCCTGGGGGTGCTGGGGCTGATCCTGGCCGCGGTCGTCCTCTACCGCTTCACCCCCACCGGCTTCCTGCCCAAGATGGACGAGGGCGGCTTCGTGATCGACTACCTGACGCCGGCCGGCACCGCGATCCAGGAGACCGATCGGCAGATCCGCAAGGTGGAGAAGCTGGTGGCGGATACGCCGGAGGTGGCCTCGTTCTCCCGGCGCACCGGATCCGAGCTGGGCCTCTTCGCCACCGAGCCCAACAAGGGCGACCTGCTGGTCCGGCTCAAGCCGCGCGGCCAGCGCCACCGTTCGGCGGAGGCGGTGATCGAGGACCTGCGGCCCAAGATCCATGACGCGGTGCCGTCGATGGACGTGGAGTTCGTCCAGCTCCTGCAGGACATGATCGGCGACCTCGAGGGCAACCCCACCCCGATCGAGGTCAAGATCTTCGGCGACGACCCCCAGCGCCTGGAAGACCTGGCCGAGGAGGTCCAGCCCAAGGTCGAGGAGATCAAGGGCATCGTCGACGTGGTCGGCGTCGAGAAGGGCAACCCCGAGGTCACGTGGGAGATCGATCCCGCCGCCGCCGGACGGCTGGGCCTGACGACCGCCCAGGTCTCCGACCAGCTGGCGGCGGCGTGGCTGGGAGAGGTCCCGACCCAGCTCCGCCTGTTCGATCGCACGATCCCGGTACGCGTGCGCTACCCCGACGCGGTGCGGTTCAATCCCGTGCGCCTGGCCCAGATGCCGATCCGCGGGGCGGAGGGCAAGATGGCGCCCCTGACCGCCCTCGCCCACTCGGTCCCCGCTCCCGCGCAGGGCATCCTCTGGCGGGAGAACATGCGGCAGATGTCCCTCATCACAGGCCGGCTCGAGAACAAGGACCTGGGGACCGGCGTGAAGGAGGTGAGGGACAAGCTCTCGACCATCAAGCTGCCGGTGGGCTACAGCTTCGAGGTGGGCGGCCAGTACCAGTCGCAGCAGGAGGCCTTCCGCCAGCTCCTCACCGTCCTCGCCATCGCCGCCTCGCTGGTGCTCGTGATCCTGGTGGTGGAGTTCCGCTCCTTCACTCCCGCCCTGCTGATCCTCGCTGCCGCCCCGCTCTCTTTCGGCGGCGCCCTCCTGATGCTCCTCCTGACCCGGACCGAGCTGAACGTGTCGTCCGCCATGGGATTCATCCTGCTCATCGGGCTGGTGGTGAAGAACGGGATCGTGATGATCGACTACGCGCACCACCTCCACGCCGGCGGCAAGCCGTTCCGGGAGGCGGTGGCGGAGGCGGCCCGGATCCGCCTGCGGCCGATCCTGATGACGACCCTGTGCACGCTGTTCGGCCTGCTGCCGCTGGCCCTCGGCCTCGGTGCGGGGGCCGAGCTGCAGAAGCCGTTGGCTCTCGTCGTCATCGGAGGGCTCAGCCTGTCGACGCTGGTGACCCTGCTCGCGGTGCCGACTTTCTACGTCGCGGCGCGGTCGCGGAGGGAGGACACGGCGGCGCCACGCTGACCGCGTGAGAGGACATATGCGCGATCGAAGCCCGAAGGCAGGTCTCCTCGCGTTGGTGCTGGCAGCGGCCTCATCGGCCTGCCTGCTGAAGCCCAACGTCGGGCCCGCCGGCCCCCCCGGGCCGCTCGGCGCGGTGACCGAAGCGGAGCGCCTCACCTACATCCGGCAGGCGCAGGTCTGGCACCGCACCGACGTCGCCTCCATGGACCTCTTCCGCGGCCCGCAGGGTCCGAAGAGCTTCACCCCCTTCCAGACGATCACCTGCGACTACGTCGAGCGGCCGCGGCGCGGCACCACGCCGAAGTTCGCGTGCGCGCTGGCTCCCGACGACGTGGTGAAGGTCAAGTACGGAAGCGCCGAGGGCAAGGTCTACACGGAAGCGGTGGCCACGCGACTGTTCTGGGCGCTCGGCTTCGGAGCCAACGGGGAATATCGGGTCAAGGTGCAGTGCCGCAATTGTCCGGCGGATCCCTGGAACGCGACCCAGCCTCGACTGCCGCTCGCCACCTTCGAGCCCGCCGTGGTCGAGCGCGAGCTTCCGGGCGAGGAGATCGCCCACAAGCCCGACGAGGGCTGGAGGTTCAAGGAGCTGGACCTCGTAGACGAGTCCCGGGGGGGAGCGCCGGCCGCCCAGCGCGACGCGCTGCGGCTGCTGGCCGCGTTCGTGCAGCATAGCGACAACAGCCCGAACAACCAGCGGCTTCTCTGCCGGCCCGAGGGAGTTCAAAAGGATGCGAGCGGGCGCACGACCTGCACGGCGTCCCTCATGTACATCGAGGACCTGGGCAGCACGTTCGGCCGGGGCAACTTCTGGCACCAGACGACCACCGCCCGGGGGAATTACCGGGAGTGGTCGCGAGTGCCGGTGTGGGAGGACGGCGCCGGTTGCCGCGCGCGCCTCAAGCCGGGCATGAGGGAACCGACCCTCAAGGATCCCGTCGTGAGCGAGGCGGGCCGCCGATCCCTGGCCGACCTGCCCGGGCAGCTCAGCGACGCCCAGATCCGGGACATGTTCGCCGCGGGCACGATCGACCAGCCAGGCTGGCCTTCCCCCCGGCACTAGGGTCGACGCGACGAGGTCGTGAACCACCACTGCCCGTCCTGAGCCGCACGTCGAGGCGCGTCGCCAGCGCGTGGCAATGGCTGGACGTCGCCACGGGTATCGGCGCCGGCCGATGGCGGCGCTCGCCTGCCGGCGCTCGCGCGCGTCCAGGATGTCGGCGACCGGATCGTGCCCACCAAACGGCGGACGCGGATCACTTCGCCGCGGCGAGCCTCGCTTCGGCCTGCTTCCGGACGCGGGCCTGGATGTTCTCGAACATGTCACGCCCCGCCGGGCACTTCAGGGCGGCCCACTCGGCGTTGCGGAAGCCGAAGGGCCCCACCTCGCGCCGGTAGGCCTCGAGGTACGGAAGGACCTTGGCGAAGAGGAAGAAGCCCTCGCCGTTGCTCTCCAGGAAGTACTCGGGGTTCACGACGCCGTGCTTGACCATCCCGTACGCCATCTCCCAGTAGCTGGCGACCTGGCGGAAGGGGCGATTCAGGTGGTGGTCGCGCTTGGTCACGGCGAGGAGATCGTCGAAGCTGCGCGGCCAGAACTGGGCGTTGATGACGTCGCGCGACTCGCGCATGACCGTCTCCCGCCGCAGCTCGTAGAGCCGGAGGACGATCTCCGCGTCGTGGTAGTCGGGATGATCCTTGGTCATGGCGAGTCCTAGGGTAGCCAGGAGGCGGAGCGGTTTCAAGGTCTCCCGCGGGAGGCGGAGGAATTCGGTCGGCTATAATCCGCGCCGGCCGCCACCTACAAGCGATGCCCTCCCTGATCGGGACTACCGTCTCGCACTACCGCGTCCTCGAGAAGCTGGGCGGGGGCGGCATGGGCGTCGTTTACGAGGCCGAGGACCTGCGCCTGGGCCGCCGTGTCGCGCTCAAGTTCCTTCCTCTCGAGATGTCGAAGGATCCGCACGCGGTGGAGCGCTTCCAGCGGGAGGCCCGCGCCGCCTCCGCGCTCAACCACCCGGGCATCTGCACCATCCACGACATCGGTGAGCACGAGGGCCAGCACTACATCGTCATGGAGCGCCTCGAGGGCGAGACGCTCAAGCACCACGCGAGCGCCGCGCGCCTCGAGGTCGACAAGATCGTCGACATCGGGATCCAGATCGCGGACGCCCTCGACGCCGCCCACGGCAGGGGAATCATCCACCGCGACATCAAGCCGGCGAACGTCTTCTACACACGCCGGGGCCAGGCCAAGATCCTCGATTTCGGCCTCGCGAAGCTCACCTCCATCGCGGCGGCCGGTCAGCGTGCTCACGCCGACGAGGCCGAGCCGACGCTCTCCCGGCCGGACGACTCCCTGAGCAGCCCCGGGATGGCGCTCGGGACCATGGCCTACATGTCGCCCGAGCAGGCGCGAGGCGAGGACCTCGATGCGCGGACGGATCTCTTCTCCTTCGGCGTGGTCCTCTACGAGCTGATCACCGGCCGGCACGCCTTCTCCGGCCGCACCTCGGCGGTGATCTTCGACGCGATCCTGCACGCGGCGCCGGTGGCGCCGGTGAGGCTCAATCCCAACTGCCCGCCGGAGCTGGAGCACATCGTCAACAAGGCGCTCGAGAAGGACCGCTCGCTGCGCTACCAGAGCGCGGCCGAGATGCTGGCGGACCTGAAGCGGATGCGGCGGGACTCGGGATCAGGCGTGACGGTCGCCGCGAGCGGGGCCCGCACGTCCGGGGTGCGGCAGCTCGCGTGGAACCGGCAGGCGTGGGTCGGGGCCGCGGCGCTGATCGCCGTGATCGCGGTGGTGGCGTTTTTCCTGAACTCACGCCGAGCGCCTGCGCTTACCGAGCGCGACTCCCTCGTGCTCGCCGACTTCGTCAACACCACCGGCGACCCGGTGTTCGACGGCACGCTGCGTCAGGCGCTGGCGGTTCAGATCGAGCAGTCGCCGTTCCTGCACGTCGTCTCTGAGGAGCAGGTGCGGAAGGGCCTGCGCTTGATGGGCCGCGCTCCCGACGAGCGCCTCACCAGCGTCCTGGCGCGTGAGGTTTGCCAGCGCGAAGGCGTGAAGGCGATGCTGTCGGGCTCGATCGCCAGCCTGGGACAGAATTACGTCGTCGACCTCGAGGCGACCAGTTGCCACGACGGAGAGTCACTGGCTCACGAACAGCAAGAAGCCGACCGCCGCGAGAGGGTGCTGCAGGTCCTCGGCGAGGCGGCCACGACCCTGCGCGGCAAGCTTGGCGAGTCCCTGGCATCGATCCAGAAGTTCGACACCCCGGCCGACGACGCGACGACGTCGTACCTCGAAGCCCTGAAGGCTTATAGCGGATCAGCGCGCGCGGGCGGGTGATCCTCAATCTGTCCCCTTCTACAAGAAGGCGATCGATCTGGACCCCAACTTCGCCCTCGCCCTCGCCCGGCTGGGCGTTGTCTACTCGAACATCGGCGAGTCGAATCTCGCCCGCGAGTACATGAAAGAGGCCTTTGCGCTGCGCGACCGAGTGAGCGAGCTGGAAAAGCTCTACATCGAGCACCATTACTACGACATCGTCACCGGTGAGATCGAGAAGGAGATCGAGACCCTCGAGCTTTACCGAAGCACCTACCCGCGAGACTCGACACCGAGCAACAACCTCGCGCTTGCTTATTTCTTCATCGGCCAGCCGGAGAAGTCTTTGGCCGCCGCGCAGGAGACGCTGCGCCTCGCGCCGGATCACCAAATGTCGTAC
>QHVM01000140.1:0-2920 GCA_003223555.1 Acidobacteriota bacterium
GGATGAGAAACAGCTCGAGCAAGGCCGGATCGGTCTCCGGCGACATGACCGTCTCCAGGGTCTGGTCGGCCGCGAAGTGCCGACGCGCGGGATCCAGTCGTGCCTCGTACTCGCGCAGGGCCTCGCTCATGGACCGCCTCCTTTCGGCCTCCTTCCGCGTCGTCCGCGGATTGCCGTGCGTGCGCTGGATCTTCTCCAGGGGCGGGCCGCGGTCGCCACGGGTGGGGCTGGCGTCCCGGAGGGCGAGCGGCGGCGAGCGATAGGGAAGCTCGTCAGGAGCTAGTCCTCGTCCTGCCCCTCTTCCTCCGTCTCCTTGTACATGTACTTGATGTTGTCCTTCAGGAGCAGGATGTTCGGCTCGCCCGCGCGGTGGACCTTGAGGGCGTGGCGGTCGTACCACTCGATGACGCCCCGGATCTGCTCGCCGTCCTTCAGGTGGATGACCATCCGGGTCTTGTTGGTCATCTGCTTCAGGTAGTAGAAGCTCTCGGCGTTGGTCTGCTCGGGAGGTATGGGCTTGCGCTGCCGGTACAGCTTCGGCGGGGCCTGGAGCTGTTCCTTGATCTCGGTCAGGTCGGGACGAATGAGCTTGCGGTTCATCTGGGGCCGGCCTCCTGTCGGCTTGTCCGATCGGTCGCGCGCCCCGCAGCCCGCCTGGCTCTCGCGCGGAAGGTGCTAGGCCTTGGCGTCCCTGGAATGCCGATCGGGAGAGGTAACTTTCCCTTCTTCTAGCACAGCCTTTCGGACCGGCGCAAGGGCGAAAGGGTTGAGGGTCACGCCGGCCGGACCATCCGGTCCATGAGGACGTCGAAGGCCAGCAAGGGGTTGGCGGGCCCCCGGCGCAGGTTCGTGCCGGTGATCCTGCCGTCCAGGGCATCGCGGGTGTCCCCCGTCGCCCGAGCCATCTCGCCCGCTCGCTCCCCGAGCGGGCCGCGCGCGAGCGGTTCGAGGCGCGCCGCGACGTCGGCGTTGAGCAGGGCGGGGCTTCCGGCGCGAAGCGCCGCCACGTCGCGCAGCAGCGACCGCAGTGCCGTGAGGGCCAGGACGGGATCGTCCATCTCCGCCAGCCGCTCGGCGGCGTCCATGCGGCCGAGGGCGCCGGCGCGGTCCAGCTTCTCCAGTATTTCCAACAGCTCCACGCGCAGGTCGCGCCATGCCTCCGACTCGAACGCCAGGGCTACGCCGAGGCTGCCGCCCGACAGCGCCGCGCGCAGCCGCGCCTCGTCGGCGGAGAGGCCGCAGCGGTCGCGCAGATGCGTCTCGAGCCGTGACTGCGGCAGCGGCGAGAACCGAAGCATCTGGCAGCGCGAGCGGATCGTCGGGAGCAGGGCCTGGGGCGACGCGGTGACCAGGAAGACGTGCGAGGTCGCGGGCGGCTCTTCCAGGCTCTTCAACAGCGCGTTCTGGGCCTGCTCGGTGAGGAGATGAGCCTCGTCGAAGACGAGGACCCGCGCCCGGCCCTCGAAGGGCCGGCCGGCGATCTCCCGGACGGCCTCCCGCACCTGCTCGATCTTGATGGAGGCCCCGTCGGGCTCGACGAGGAGCGCGTCGGGGTGCAGCCCGCGGCCCGCCCGGCGGCACGGGGGGCACGCCTCGCAGGCATCGCCGGCGTCCCGATCACAGAGCAACGCCCGGCCCGCGGCCAGCGCAAGCGTCCTCTTGCCCACTCCCGCCGGTCCGGAGAAGAGGAGAGCGGGCGGCAGCCGCCGGTGGGTGACGGCGCGCGACAGCAGCTCCCGCAGGCGCGAGTGGCCGATGACGCTATCGAAGGCCATGGCTGGGGGCGAGGCGGCGGGCTTCGACCGCCGCCCGCGTCCGCGCCTGGACGTCCGCCTCGGCGCCCCGGGCGTCGATGCGGACCCAGCGATCGGGCTCGGCCGCGGCCAGCGCGAGGTAGCCCTCGCGTACCCGCTCGTGGAACTCCCGCCGCTCCGACTCCAACCGGTCGCGGGCGCCGCGCTGGCCCACCCGGGCCAGGCCCATCTCCACCGGAAGATCGAAAAAGAGCGTGAGGTCGGGACGGAGGCCACCGGTGGCGAGCTCGGCCACGGACCGGATGAGTTCGAGATCGAGGCCCCGCCCCCAGCCCTGGTAGGCCAGCGACGTGTCGACGTAGCGGTCGGAGATCACGATCTTCCCCGCCGCGAGCGCGGGCCGGATCACTTCCGCCACGTGCTGGGCACGGTCGGCGAAGAACAGGAGCACCTCCGCTTCCGGGCTCATGTCCCGATTGGCGGGGTCGAGGAGCAGGCCGCGGATCGCGCGGCCGAGCGCCGTTCCCCCCGGCTCGTGCGTCAGTACCGCGTCCGGCCCGAGCGCCTCGGCGAGCAGCTTCGCCTGGGTGCTCTTGCCGCAGCCCTCGATCCCCTCGAACGTGATGAACGCCATCGTGATCGCATTCTACCCGCGTTGCCTTTTAACGCAGAGGACGCGGAGAAGAACGGAGAGGGCGCGGAGAAAGAAACAGAACCTCTCGATCCGTTTTCGTGTCCGCGTCCTCGAGCAGTCCGTGACATCCTCCGCGACCTCCGCGTTGAGAGGCAAACACGTTTGACGCGCCTCGGCGCGTGGCGTAGCGTCGCGCCGTGTTGACGCTCGAAGGCAAGGCGGCCCTCGTGACCGGCGGCAGCCGGGGGATCGGCCGCGCCGTCTGCGGCATGTTCGGCTTCCTCGGGGCGCGGGTGGCCGTCAATTACGTCCGCGACGAGGCCGCCGCCCGGGAGACGGTGGCCGAGGTCGCGCGCGCGGGCGGCGAGGCCTTCGCGCTCCGCGCGGACGTCTCGCGGCCGGAGGAAGCCGGGCGGCTCGTCGCCGAGACGCTCGATCGCTTCGGGACGCTGGATGTCGCGGTCGTGAACCAGGGGATCTGGAAGCCGGCCGCCATCGAGGAGATGACCCCGGAGCAGTGGGAAGAGACGAT
>QHVM01000140.1:2959-7062 GCA_003223555.1 Acidobacteriota bacterium
CGGGCGCGATCGTCACGATCGCGTCCACGGCCGGCCAGCGCGGCGAGCCCGGCTACTCGCATTACGCCGCGTCCAAGGGAGCGCTGCTCGCCTTCACGAAGTCGCTCGCCGCCGAGCTGGCCCCGCACGGGATACGGGTCAACGCCGTCTCGCCGGGCTGGGTGCTCACGGACATGACGCGCCAGGTCTTCGCCGATCCTGCGCAGCGGGCGGAGGCCCTGCGTCCCATCCCCCTCGGCCGACCCGGCACGCCGGAGGAGATCGCCGGGCCGGTGGCCTTCCTCGCCTCGGACCTCGCTTCCTTCATCTACGGCGAGGTGCTGTGCGTCAACGGCGGGGCCGTCATGAGCGGCTAGTCGCCGGTATAATCGCGGCCCGCCCGTGGAGAAGGAAACCCTGGAGGACCACCTGCGCCGCGCCACGCGCAGCTTCACCACCCGGCTGCCCGAGGAGCGAGCGGTGAGCCTGGCCGCCGAGCTCGGGCGCGAGCTGGCCCGCGCGCATGCCGAGTCGCCTCCGCGCCATCCAGACCTCGAACCGGAGGCGCTGGCGGTCGTCGACGGCCACCCCCGGCTCGAGGGGACCACCGCCGCCTCGGACGTAGCCGAGGACCTGTTCCGGCTGGGCGGCCTCCTCTACTTCATGGCGAGGGGCGAGCGGCCCGACGTGTCCTGGCGGCTCGACGGCCCGCCGGCGGGCTCGCTCTCGACGCTGGCCCGCCAGGCCGCCCTCGCGGCGCTCTCGGCTCCCCGGACTGCCGACCGTTTCCCCGGCGCGGCCGAGGCCGCTTCCGCGCTGGAAGCCACGCTCTCGCCGGCGGCGGACGGTCCAGCACCGTGGCCGCTCTTCCGGGGCGACCCTTCCCGCCGCGGCAGCCGGCCGGCTGCGGTGGCCGCCGCGTCCCTCACCCCCCTCTGGCACGCCCGCGCGGGTGCGGTCACGTCGGCTCCCGTCCTCACCTCGAACCACGTCATCGCGGCCAGCTCCGACGGACGGCTCCTCTTCGTCGACCTCGCGAGCGGGCGGCGCGTCCACGAGATGCGCGTGGCCTCCGCCATCGAGTCCTCCCCCGCTCTGGCCGGGCACGTCGTCCACCTGGGCACCGACGACGGCGAGGTCGTGGCGGTCGACGTGATCGACGGGGTCGAGCGCTACCGGTCCCGCGTGGGCCGGCTCGTCCGGTCTTCCCCGTTGCCGTGGGAAGACCGGATCGTGGTGGGGGTCGTGGACGAGCGCGGCGGAGGGGGCGTGGTGTCTCTGGACGCCGCGAAGGGCAAGCTTGTCTGGACGAGGAAGACCGGGGCCGTGTTCTCGTCGCCCGCGCTGGCCGGCCTCAGCCGCACCGGCGGCGTCATCGTCATCGTGGGCAGCGACGACGGTTCGCTCTACGCGATCGACGCCGCCCGGGGCAGCGTGGTGTGGGCGGAGCAGCTGGGCGGCAAGGTGCGGGCCACTCCCGCCGTGGTCGAAGACGTCGCGGTGGCGGCCGACTTCGCCGGCCGCGTCGTCGCGTTGCGCATCGAGGACGGGAGGAAGGTCTGGACGGCGGAGCTGGGCCACGCGGTCTACTCCTCGCCGTGCGTGGCGGGCGGCCTGTGCGTGCTGGGCTGCCACGAAGGACACGTCCACGGCCTGGATCTGCGCACCGGCGAGCCGCGGTTCCAGGTCCAGACCCGCGGCCCGGTCATCTCGTCCCCCGCCGCCTGCGGGGATCGCTTCCTCGCCGCTTCGACCGACGGCGCGCTGTACCTGCTCGACGGCGAGGGCCGCGTCCTGTACCAGGTCCTGCTGGCCAGCCAGGGCGTCCAGTCCTCTCCCGCCGTCGGTGACGGGGGCGTGATCGCCGTGGGGAGCGCGGAGGGCTTGCACGGCCTGCGCCTGGCGCCGTGAGATCGCTCCAGGTCCCGGCGTGGCTGAGCGCCGGCGTCCTCGAGCGCTATCTCGCCGGGGCGAGCCACCTGTTCCTCCTGCACGGCAACGTGCGCGACCTGCAGGCGTTCGGCGACGAATGGGTGCCCCTCGTCGAAGGCCTCAAGCGGCTGACGCGGCGCCGCACCTTCGTCGTCACCTATGACGTCTCCTCCGGCATCGGTTTCCCCGACGCCGAGCGGGAGAAGGCGCTCCGCAAGGCCCTCGGCGTGAAGGCCGCGCTGCCCGCCGATCCCGGCCGCGCGCTGGTCGTGCTCGACGCGCTGCTCACGACCGACCGCTGCCCCGCCGGATCGGTGGCGGTGGTGATCGACTACGCCCACGCGCTCGCGCCGGCGGGCCCGGCCGGCGGCTCCGAGCGCCAGAACGTCACCACCCTGGCCCGCTGGGCCTCCGACCCGGGGATCGCCGCGCGCCGGCCGCTCGTGTTCCTGATCGCGCCCTCGGCCCAGGAGGTCTCCGACGAGGTCTACGCGGGCGCTTCGGGCGCGGAGGTGGTGGCCGTGCCCCGGCCGGACCTCGACGCGCGCTCCGGGTTCGCCCGCCGCCTGAGAGCCGACGCCCCCGAGACGGCCTGGCGGCTCTCGCCGGAGGAGCTGGCCGCGGAGACGGGCGGGCTCTCCCTCGTCCAGATGGAAGACATCGTCCAGCGGGCGCGAGGCGCCGCGGAGCCGCTGGACCGCGCGGCCATCGTCCAGCGCAAGGTCGATCTGCTCCGTGAAGAGTACGGCGACGTTCTGGAGATCCTGCAGCCCCGGCACGGCCTCTCCGCGGTGGGCGGACTCGAGCACGCCACCCGCGAGCTGAAGGAGGTGGCGGAGATCATGCGCCGCGGCCAGTACGCGGCGGCGCCGATGGGGATCATCCTGATGGGCCCGCCCGGCACGGGCAAGAGCTATCTGGCCGAGTGCTTCGCCCGGGAATGCGGGATGCTCTGCGTACGCTTCCGGCCGCTGCGGCAGATGTACGTCGGCCAGTCCGAGCGGAACCAGGAGAAGGCCTTCGCCGCCATCCGCGCCCTGGCTCCGGTGGTGGTGATGGTCGACGAGTCCGATCAGGCGGAAGGGGGCAGCCGCGATCAGGGCACCGGCGACTCCGGCGTCACCGAGCGGATGCGCGGCTCGGCCTTCGCGTTCTGGGGGGACAGCGCGCTGCGGGGCCGGGTGCTGCGGATCGACATCACGAACCGGGTCGACCTCATCGATGCGGCCATGCGGAGGTCGGGCCGCACCGACATCAAGATCCCGATCCTCATGCCCGACGAGGAGGCCCGCCGGCAGATCTTCGAGGTGACGGTCCGCAAGCACCAGCTCCCGTCGGCGGTCAAGGACTTCACGCCATTCGCCCGCCGCACCGGAGGCTACACCGGCAGCGACATCGAGCTGGCGGTGACGACCGCCTGGCGTTTCGCGCTCCGCGACGGCGCTCCGGCGATGACCGACGCGCACCTCACCGCCGCCCTGGACGACCTCATCCCGACCGCCCGCGACCAGCGCACCATCGACCGCATGACGCTCATCGCCCTCGACGAATGCCGGAACAAGCGGCTGCTCCCCGGCAACGCCGACGCCATTCGCAAGGAAATTGAAGCCCGCGCCGAGGCCAGAAGCTAGAAGCAAGAGGCGCGAGCGGAGCGGGATTCACTCCCGCGGAGCGAGCGGGGGGTCTGGGGGGTGCGCTGCTAGCACCCCCCAGCTCAAAGAGGACCGGAGCGGGATTCACTCCCGCGGAGCGAGCGGGGGGTCTGGGGGGTGCGCCGCTAGCACCCCCCAGCTCCAGAAGCCGCACGCGGGGGTTCAAGGGGGCGCGCCGCTAGCGCCCCCTTGCTCAACGACGAAGCGATGACCGCGCGCCCGGACCAAGCCGCCTACCTATTCATGCTCGCGGGCGTCTTGAAGCTCAGGGCCAGGCGGCACAGTATCAGCTCGTCCCCGTCCTTGATCGGCGTGAGGACGCCGTTGGCCAGCTTCTTCCCGTTGAGGAACGTCCCGTTCATGGTGCCGATCTCCTCCGCGATGAAGAACACCCCGTCCTTGATGACCAGTCGGGCGTGGCGGCGGGAGATGTTGCGGCTCTGATCCTCGTTGGTGAGGTCCACCTCCGGCCGCATGCCGGTGACGGAGTCGAAGCGGCCGAGCAGGGCTTCGTTGCTGAAGACGGGAAACACGTTGCCG
>QHVM01000002.1:0-37545 GCA_003223555.1 Acidobacteriota bacterium
CTTCTCCAGCACGATCGGCAGGCCCAGCTCGCGCACGGTGAGGATCTTCACCGGGATGACGCGGAGCACGAGGCCGACGGTGCCCCGCTGCTGGAAGACGTTGCAGCGGAACCGGCCCAGGCCGGGCACCGAGTACGCGATGTCGATCTCCAGGTTGTCCTTGAACTTCTGCTTCTGGCGGTTGCTCATGATGGAGAACGCCATGGCGATGGTGTCCTCCTGCATGAGCCGCTTGGTCTCGACGAGCGGGATGAGCTCGCCGTTGATGCGGAGCACCGGATGGGACCCGACCTTCAGGTGCAGGTCCGACGCCTTCCGCTCGGACGCGATCTTCAGGAGATCATTTATATGCATGACGTCTTCTCGCCCCCTCGGGGGCCGGCTCCGGCCTAGCCAGCGCTCGTCTTGCGCCGGCCGACCGCCTTCGCCGCCCCCACCTCCGGCACGTACGTGAGCCAGGAGAACTCGTCGGGAACACGGCCCTCGATGACGTCGAAGAAGGCCCGCTGCAACGCCTCGGTCACCGGCCCCCGCTTCCCCCGCCCGACCGTGACCTTGTCCACGGACCGGATCGGGGTGATCTCGGCGGCCGTGCCGCTGAGGAACGCCTCGTCGACGATGTAGAGCATCTCGCGGGGCATCATCTGCTCGACGACGGGGATGCCCTGCCGCCGGGCGAGGGCGATGACGGTGTCGCGCGTGATGCCCGGCAGCACGGAGCTGACGAGCGGCGGCGTGATGAGCGTGTCGTCTTTCACCAGGAAGAGGTTCTCTCCGCTGCCCTCGGAGAGATAGCCATCGGCGTCGAGCGCGATGCCCTCGGCGTATCCGTCCTTGATCGCCTCCATCTTGATGAGCTGGGAGTTCGATGCGGGCCCAGGAGCTGACCCGCACGTCCACTCCGTTCTCCAGCGCCTCGGCGCCCAGATAGCGTCCCCAGTCCCACACCATGACCGCCACGTCGACCGGGCACGGGAAGGGGTTCACGCCGAGCTGGCCGTAGCCGCGATAGATGATCGGGCGGATGTAGCAGGCGTCCATCTGGTTGGTGGAGATCGTCTCCAGGATCGCCTGGTTCATCTGGGCAGGAGTGTAGGGCACGTCCATCCGATAGATCTTGGCCGAGTCGTAGAGCCGGTCGGTGTGGGCGTCGAGCCGGAAAACCGCCGGCCCGTCGGGAGTCGCGTAGCAGCGCACGCCCTCGAAGACCGCCGAGCCGTAATGGATGACGTGGGACCCGATGTGGATCTTGGCGTCGTCCCAGGGGACGAGCCTCCCGTTCATCCAGATCCGGTCCGATTTCGGGAAGGACATTCGAGGCGTTCCTCCTCGGAAGCTCGACGCGCCGGTCGTCGCCGACGCGGGGATTCTAGATCGCCGCCGGCGCGCTGTCAATGGCTGTCCGGGAGGAAGTACCTGAGAGGCAGTGAGTTATGCGGAGGCGCCGGCCAGGTGTTCCGCATGCGGAACACGCTTCCACTGATGGTCACTGCCTCTCGCCGCAGAAGGGACAGGTGTCCGAGCGGGCGTGCAGCGGCTTTCGGCAGTGCCAGCAAAACGCGTATTGCGGCATGCGGCGCGCTCCGTTCCGCGTGCGCGTCGTTGAGCGCGTCGCGCCGGAATGGATCCGGCGCGACATGGTAAGGAGACGCTCCACTGCGCGCGCCGAACGCTCGGGGGTTCTGCTGATGGTCACTGTCTCTCTCCGCAGAAGGGGCACGTGTCCGAGCGGGCGTGCAACGGTTTGCGGCAGTGCCAGCAGAACCCCCGCTTGGGCACCTCGCGCGCTTTCAGGCGCTTGCGCATGTCCTCGAACTCGGTGGCCCGGTGGTCGATGTCGGTGGCGGTGCCGAGGTCGTCGAGCAGCTCCGACGCCCGCTGGTAACGCTCGGAGAGGTCCGGCGCGATGGCCTTCATCACGATGTCGGAGATCTCCCGGGGCACGTGGCTGTTCCGGATCCGGGGCGGGGTGCAGCGGCCCTGCGCCACCATGCGCTCGATCTGGGCCGGGTTGGGGCTGTAGTAGGGAAGCGTGCCGGTCAGCATCTGGTAGAGCATCACGCCGACCGAGTAGATGTCGGAGGCGAGCACCGCCCGGCCCTGGAACTGCTCGGGGGCCATGTAGGGAGGGCTGCCGATCACCGTCGTGGCGTGGGACTTCTCGAGCAGGCGCGAGGTGCCGAAGTCGGCCACCTTCACGACGCCGCTCTCGGAGACGAGCACGTTGGCGGGCCGGAGGTCGCGGTGGAGGATCTGGGCCTGGTGCGCGTGCTCAACGCCCTTCAGCACCTGCACCGTGTAGTCGACCGCGCGGGCCACGTCGAGGCCTCCAGGCTCTCCCCCCTGATGTAGTCCATGACGATGAAGAAGACGCCGTCCACCCGCTCGGCGGTCAGGATGCCGACGATGTTGGGGTGGTCGAGGGCGGCGAGCAGCCGCGGCTCCTGCAGGAGGTCGTCGAAGTCCCCTCCCTGGCGGTGGGGGACCTTGATCGCGACCTTCTTGTCGATCCAGCCGTCCTTGGCGAGGAAGACGGTGCCGAAGCCGCCGGAGCCCAGGTTGGAGAGGATCTGGTACTTGCCGACTGCTTGACCGAGGAGGAACATGAAGCCGCGTGGAGTATAGCACCGCCCTCCCGGCGGCCACGGAATCGGAGAGGGCGGCGCGCCCTCGACGCTGGCCGCTGGCGCTGCTTCCCGCGGCGGCCGCGCTGCAGCTTGCGGCCTCGCACTCGCCGGGGCTCGTGGAGCGGGTCTACTCGCGCGGCGTCTATCGCGTCGCGGCCGCGGTCCTCGCCGCCACGCTCGGCCGGTGGCCGTTCTCGGTGGGCGAAGTGCTCCTCTGGCTCGCTGCGGCCGCCTTCGGTGCCTGGACCGCGCGGCTGGCGGCGCGGCTCTGGCACGGGCGAGGGAGGCGCCTCGGGGTGGTGCGCGGCGCCGTCTCCGAGGCGTGGATCGCCGCCGGCGTCGTCTATCTCGCCTTCCTGCTGCTCTGGGGCCTGAACTACCGGCGCCGGCCCTACGCCGAGCTGGCGGGGCTCGACGTGCGCCCCGCGTCCGTGGCGGAGCTGATCGCCGTCTGCGAGCGCCTCGTGGGCGAGTCGAACCGCGCGCGCGACGGCCTGCCCGAGGATGCCGGGGGCGTCATGCGACTGGCCGCCGGCCGGGCCGGCGCCCTGCGGCGCGCGCCGGATGGGTACCGCGAAGCGGCGCGGATCCAGCCCGCCCTCGAAGGCCCGAGCGCGCGGGCCAAGCCCGTGCTCGTGTCGACCGCGCTCTCGTACCTCGGCATCAGCGGCATCTTCTGTCCCTTCACCGGCGAGCCGAACGTCAACACGACGCTGCCCGAGCCGGACGTGCCCTTCGCGGCCTGCCACGAGTTGGCCCACGCCCATGGCTTCGCGCGGGAGGACGAGGCGAACTACGTCGGATACGTGGCCTGCATCCGCCATCCCGACCCCGACTTCCGGTATTCGGGTCTGCTGGCGGCCAGCCTGTACGCCATGAATGCGCTGGCCCGCGTGGACCGCGAGACGCACGCCCGTCTGGACGCTCGCCGCGCGCCGGCCGTGCGCCGCGACATCGATGCGCTCGCCGCCTGGGCGCGGCGCTACCGCGGCCCGGTCGAGCGTGCCTCGCAAGCGGTGAACAACGCGTACCTGAAGAGCCAGGGCCAGCGGGAAGGAGTCCGCAGCTACGGCCGGATGGTCGACCTGCTGATCGCGGAACAACGCCCAAGGGTGGGGCTGGGGAGGCCCGGGGGGGCTACCGCCCCAGGTCACCCCACAGCACCTGGGCGGCGACGACCGCGGCGAGGGCGGCCGTCTCGGAGCGGAGGATCCGCGGGCCGAGGCCGGCGGCGACGAAGCCGGCCCCGTCCAGACGCTCGGTCTCCCGCGGCTCCCAGCCCCCCGCCGGCCCGACCAGGATCAGCGCGGCCGAGGGAGGCGAGGCGCGCGCCGCCAGCGTCGGGGTGCCGGCCTTCTCCACGAAGACGATGCGGTCGCCAGCGAAGGGACGTCCGAGCAGCTCGCTCAGCGTCGAGGTCCCCGCGATCCGCGGCACGACCGCGCGGCCGCACTGCTCGGCGGCGCCGCTGGCCACCTTGTCCCAGCGCTCCTGTCGGGAGCCTTCCAGGGCAGGCCGCGCGGCGGCATCCGTCCGGACCGTGACCACCGGCCACACCTCGGCCACCCCCAGCTCGGTCGCCTTCTGGATGACCAGCTCCATCCGGTCTCCCTTCAGCGGGGAGAGGGCGAGGACGAGGTGGAGCGGCGATTCCGGCCGGGCTGCGACCGCGCGGCCGATCCGGGCCTCTACGCCGCGACCGGTGACGCTGTCGAGCGTGGCTTCGAACTCCGCGCCGGCTCCGTCGAAGACCCGCACCGCCGCCCCGGCGCGAAGGCGCAGCACCTCGCGGGCGTGGTGGGCGGCGTGCTCGGGCAGCGCGACCCGGGCCCCGGGACTGGCCCCCGGGACGTGAAAACGCGACGGAGTCAAGGAGCTCGGACCTGTACGAGAAGCGACACCCATTCGCCGTCCTCGCGCACCTCGATCCGACCCGCGCCGGCGTACGCCGCGCGCACCGCGGCGAGGTTGGAGGCGAGCAGGCCCGAGAGCACCAGCGCCGGCGCGCCCAGCCCCGTGATCTCGTCCCGCCGCTGCCGGAGAAGGGAGGCCGAGAGGTTGGCCAGCACCAGGTCGAAGGCGCCGGGACGCAAGGGCCGGGCCAGGTCGCCCTGCACGATCCTGATGTCCACTCCGTTCAGGCGAGCATGGCGAGACGCGGATGCGATCGCCTCGGGGTCGACGTCCACCGCCACCACGGGTTGGGCACCGAGCCGCGCGGCGGCCAGGGCCAGGATGCCGCTGCCGGTGCCAAGATCGAGCACGCGGCCGAGCGGTCCCCGGGCGGCGCGCTCTCGCAGCCAGGCCAGGACCAGTCGCGTCGTTTCGTGGCTGCCGGTGCCGAAGGCGCGGCCGGGATCGACGACGAGGACGTCGTGCGAGCGGGCGGTCGTCCCGCGAGCCTCCCACGCGGGAACGATCCGGAAGCCGGAGGCGCGGAACGACCGGAAGCCCTCGCGGAAGCGCGCCAGCCAGTCCACGTCCGGCACTTCGGCCGGCTCGCATCGCGCCCCCGGCAGCCCGGCCAGCGCCGCGGCCACCGCCAAGGGGACCCGCGGAGCGTCGGCGAAATAGGCCAGGAGAGCCACCTCGCCGGCCTCCGCCGGGCGCACCTCGATCCCCGCCGTACCTTCCTCCCACAGCGCGGCGGTCGCGGCATCCTCCTCGTCGGCGGGCACCGTCACCAGGAAGGCGCGCAGCCCCTTCAGCCGAGGATGTCCTTGACCTTGCCGAAGAACGAGCGGTCCTTGTCGTCGAGGCTGGGCGTGGGAAGCGTCTTGGCGAGCTGCTCCAGCAGCCGCCGCTGCTCGGCGCTGAGCTTCGTGGGCACCGCCACGCGGACCGTCACGTGCAGGTCGCCTCGGCCTCGCGAGCCCAGGTGGGGCACGCCCTGGCCGCGCACCCGGAAGGTCGCCCCGCTCTGGCTGCCTTCGGGGACGGTCACCTTGGCCGCGCCCCCGCCGCCCAGGGTGGGCACCTCAAGAGTCGTGCCGAGGGCGGCCTGGGTCAGGCTGATCGGCACGTCGCAGAACAGGCTCGTGCCCTCGCGGCGGAAGAAGGGGTGCTCCTGGACGCGCAGCACGACGTAGAGGTCTCCCGGCGGCCCGCCCGAAGCGCCCGGCTCGCCCTCGCCCGCGATGCGGAGCTGGCTGCCCCCGTCGACACCGGGCGGGATCTTGATCTGGAGCTTGCGCTCGACCGCGATCTGCCCCTGCCCGCGGCAGTCCTTGCACTGGCTGGTGATGATGCGGCCGGCGCCCCCGCACCGGCCGCAGGTGCGGGCCACGCTGAAGAAGCCCTGCTGAAAGGTGACCTGGCCGGCACCGCCGCAGGCCTGGCAGGTGACCGGGCTCGTGCCGGGGGCGCTGCCGGTACCCTGGCAGGTTGAGCACGTCTCGGCCCGCGGGATCTGGATGTGCGTCTCGGTCCCGAACGCCGCCTCCTCGAAGCTCAGCTCGAGGTTGTAGCGCAGGTCGGAGCCGCGGCGGGGGCCCCCGCGGCGCCGCCCGAAAAGGTCGCCGAAGCCGAAGAAGTCGCCCAGGATGTCGCCGAAGTCGGCGAAGATCGTCGGGTCGAAGCCGGCGCCGCCCAGGCCGGCGTGGCCGTAGGCGTCGTAGCGGCGGCGCTTCTCCGGGTCGCCGAGCACGCTGTAGGCCTCCGCGGCCTCCTTGAAGCGCTCCTCGGCCTCCTTGTTGCCCGGGTTGCGGTCCGGGTGGTGCTTGAGCGCCATCTTGCGATAGGCGGACTTGACCTCCTGCTCGCTCGCGCTCCGGGAGAGGCCGAGCACCTCGTAGTAGTCGATCGGGGCTCGCGTGGGCATCTAGACCGTGGTCAGGGGAAGGATGGCCGCAACCCTCACGGCCGCAGCATCGCCTGGCCGATCAGGGTGGCTGCCTTTTCCATCTCGAGCAGGCGCGACTTCAGCTCGTCGAGGTCCGCACCGCCCCGCGCCTTCTTGGCCCGCTCCATGGCGGCGAGGATGCGGCTCTGCTCGTCGGAGGTGAGCTTGCCCTCGAGGGCCTGCACCGAGCGCATGGTGTTGGTGACGAGGCCGTCGAGCTGCCGCACCACCGCCTCCTGCTCCTTCTTGGAGCGCTCCGACTGCTCCTGGGTCCGGGTCTCGTTGACGAGCCGGCTCAGCTCGGACTGGCTCAGGCCGCCGGAAGGGTGGATGACCATCGAATGGCTGCGGCCGGTCGCCTGGTCCTGGGCGGAGACCGAGACGATGCCGTTGACGTCGATCTCGAACGAGACCTCGATCTGCGGCACCCCCTTGGGCGCGGGCGGGATGTTGGTCAGCTCGAACTTGGCCAGGCTCTTGTTGTAGGCCGCCATGTCGCTCTCGCCCTGGAGCGTGTGGACCTCGACCTTGGTCTGGTTGTCGGCCACGGTAGTGAAGATCCGGCTCTTGCGGGTGGGGATGGTGCTGTTGCGCTCGATGAGCGGGGTGAAGGTGCCGTCCCGGGTCTCGATGCCCAGCGTGTGCGGCGTGACGTCGAGGAGCACCAGCTCCTTGACCTCGCCGGCGATGATCCCGGTCTGGATGGCCGCCCCCATCGCGATCCCCTCGTCGGGATTCACCGCCCGGTTGGGCTCCTTGCCGAACACCCGGCGCACCATCTCCGCGACCTTCGGGGCCCGGGTCTGCCCGCCGACGAGCAGGACCTCGTCGATCTGCTCCGGCTTCAGGCCGGCGTCGGCCAGGCACCGCTTGCAGGGGTCGATCGTGCGGTCGAGGAGGTCGTCCGTGAGCCCCTCGTACTTCTGCCGGGTCAGCACGGTGTTGAGGTGCTTGGGCCCGGACGAGTCGGCGGAGATGAAGGGCAGCACGATCTCGGTCTGCTGGGAGGTCGACAGCTCGCACTTGGCCTTCTCCGCCGCCTCCTTGAGGCGCTGGAGCGCCATGCGGTCCTGGCTCAGGTCGATGCTCGTCTCGCGCGAGAACTCGGCGATCAGCCAATCGATGATGCGCTGGTCGAAGTCCTCCCCGCCGAGGAAGGTGTCGCCCCCCGTGGCCCGGACCTGGAAGAGGCCCTCCGCCATCTCGAGGATCGAGATGTCGAAGGTACCGCCGCCGAGGTCGTAGACGGCCACGAACTGCCCGCGGGCGCTCTTGAGCCCGTAGGCGAGGGCGGCCGCGGTCGGCTCGTTCAGGATGCGCGAGACCTTGAGTCCGGCCACGAGGCCCGCGTCCTTGGTCGCCTGCCGCTGGGGGTCGGTGAAGTAGGCCGGGCAGGTGATGATCGCCTCCTCGACCGGCTCGCCGAGGTAGTCCTCGGCCGCGGCCTTCAGCTTCTGCAGCACGAAGGCCGAGATCTCGGGCGGCGAGTAGATCTTCTCCTCGATCTGGATGTGGACGTCGCCGTTGGGGGCCTGGGTGAGGCCGTAGGGAAGGTAGCGGCGGGCCTGCTCGACCTCCGAGGAGTTGAACTTGCGTCCGATGAGACGCTTCACCGCGAAGACCGTGTTCTTCGGGTTGGTGAGCGCCTGGCGCTTGGCGATCTGGCCGACCAGCCGCTCGCCTTTGGCGGTGAAGCCGACGATCGACGGCGTGGTCCGCGCCCCTTCCTGGTTGGGGATGACCTGGGGGGCGCCCCCCTCCATCACCGCCACGCAGGAGTTGGTGGTCCCCAGATCGATGCCGATCACCTTAGCCACGCCGCACCTCGCTGCACTCGTGACCTCGTTCGAGGGAGCTCAAGACTGCTCAGTGGACCTTCACCGGACCCGCGCCCGTGCCCTTGGCCACCTTGACGAGGGCGGGCCGCAGGAGCCGATCACGGTACGAATAACCCTTGCGGTAGACCTCGACCACCGTGCCCTCCGGGAAGCCGGGCGCCGGCTCATGGGCCAGGGCCTGGTGGCGCTGGGGATCGAAGGGCTGGCCCAGGGGGCTCTCCACCGTCACGCCCTGTCCCTCCAGCACGCCGAGCAGCTCGCGCCGCGTCAGCTCGACGCCCTCCCGCACCGGGACGTCGCCGCCCCCCGCCCCGAGGGCGCGGTCGAGGTTGTCGAGGACCGGCACCAGCGCCTTGAGCACTGCGGCCACCGCCTCCGTCCCCGCCTGCTGGCGCTCGCGCTCGACCCGCTTGCGATAGTTGTCGAACTCGGCCCGCCGGCGGAGGAGCTGTTCTTTCAGCTCGTCGCGCTCCCGGCGGAGCGCCTCCAGCTCCTCGCGCGTCGCCGGCGGAAGCGGCCGCGCGTCGACCCCTTCGAGGGCGGTCGGCTCGGAGGTGGAGGAGGCCGCGGGGTCGGGGGGGGCTTCCGGCGTCTCGACCGGGGTGGAGACGGGCGGCTCTCCCGCGCCTTCGTCCTTGCGGTCGCGCCGGCTCATGCGCGGCTCTCCTGCAGGGTCCTGGCCAGCGTCCGGGCCACGTGGTCCACGAGCGCCATCACCCGCGCATATTCCATGCGCGTGGAGCCCAGCACGCCCAGGCCCCACGACGCCTCGCCCTGCACGGCGCAGCTGGCGGCCACCAGGGCCATGTCCTTCAGCTCCGGATCCGAGTTCTCGTGGCCGATGATCACCCGCAGGCCGCCGCCGGACAGGCAGGCGTTCAGGATCTTCACCAGGCGGCTCTTCTCCTCGAAAGTCCGGAAGAGCGAGCGCATGCGGTGCAGGTCCTCGAATTCCGGCTGCTCGAGCATGTTGGAGGCGCCGTCGAGGTAGACGCTCACGTCCTCGCCGGTGGCCGCGAACGCCCGCTCGCCCACGGACAGGACCCTCTTCAGCAGGGAGTCGTAGAGGGCCTTCTCTTCCCGCATCATCTCCAGCAGCCGGGCGCGGATCGCGGCGAGGGTGAGGCCGGTGAAGTGGGCGTTCAGGTAGTTGGCGCACGCCTGCAGGTCCTCCTGCGTCAGCTCCTCCTCCATCTCGATCACCTTGTGGGTGACGAGCCCGGCCCCGGACACCATCACCACCAGGATGCGGGGGTGCGGGAGGCGCACGAGGTCGATGTGACGGAAGCTCGTGCTCCGCATCTCGGGGGCGAGGACGAAGCCGACCTGGTGGGAGAGTCGCGACAGGAGGTGCGATGCGTTCTCCATCACTTCGTGGGGCGAGACGCCCGAGGTATGGAGCTCGTGCGCGATGGCGGCCGCCTCGCGGCTGGGAAGGGCCTGGTGACTCATCAAGGTGTCCACGTATACCCGGTATCCCTCGTCGGTCGGCATCCGGCCGGCGCTGGTGTGGGGATGGTCGAGGTAGCCCATGCGCTCGAGGTCCGCCATGATGTTCCGGATCGTGGCCGGGGACAGGGACCGGTCGAGAGCGCGGGAGAGGCTGTCGGAGCCGACGGGGGCCCCCGTGGCGATGTGAAGCTGGATGAGGGACTTCAGGACGTCCCGGCTGCGCTCATCCAGAACGGGGCTGGCCATGTCCTGCTGCAGAGTGAATCGGCGTCACCTTCGCCTGAATTATATCCGGATCGCTCGGAAGGGCAAGCGTTTAGAGCAGATCCCACAGCGGCGAGACCGGGAGTCCCTGCGCCTCTCCGACCGGGGCGCAGGTGAGCTTGCCGGCGTGGGTGTTGACTCCCGGCACGAGCGAGGGATCGTCCTTGAGGGCCTGCACCAGGCCCTTCCTGACCATGCGCAGCAGGTACGGGAACGTCACGTTGGTGAGGGCGAACGTGGAGGTGCGGGGCACGGCCCCCGGCATGTTCGCTACGCAGTAGTGCACGACCCCGTCGACCTCGTACGTGGGATCGCTGTGGGTGGTCACGTGTGTCGTCTCGATGCAGCCCCCCTGGTCGACGGCCACATCCACGACCACCGAGCCCTTCTTCATGGAGCCGACCATCGCCCGGCTGACGAGCTTGGGAGCCGCCGCCCCCGGGATGAGCACCGCGCCCACCAGCAGGTCGGCGCGCGCCACCGCCCGCGCGATCGCGATGGGGTTCGACATCAGGGTGGCCACCCGGCCGCCGAAGACGTCGTCGATGTACTGCATCTTGGCCACGCTGCGGTCCAGGATCGTCACCCGCGCCCCGAGGCCGAGCGCCATCTTGGCCGCGTTCATGCCGACGACGCCGCCCCCGATGATGATCACCTCCGCCGGCGGGACGCCCGGCACGCCGCCGAGCAGCACCCCGCGGCCGCCGTTCACCCGCTCCAGGTAGCGCGCGCCGACCTGGATCGACATGCGGCCGGCCACCTCGCTCATCGGCGTGAGCAGCGGCAGGGAGCCGTCCTCGCGGGTGATCGTCTCGTAGGCCACGCCGGTGACCTTGCGGTCGAGCAGGACGCGGGTCAGCCCGGGCAGGGGAGCGAGGTGGAGGTAGGTGAAGAGCACCTGCCCCTCGCGCATCCGGCCGTACTCGGGCTCGATCGGTTCCTTGACCTTGACCACGATCTCGGCGCGCTTCCACACCTCGGCCGCCGCGCCCACGGTCTCCGCTCCGGCCTGGCGGTACTCCTCGTCGGAGATGCCGGAGCCCTCGCCCGCCCGCGTCTCGACCAGGACCTCGTGACCGGAGTCGACGAGGGTCTTGACCCCGCCCGGCACCAGCCCCACCCGGTACTCGTTGTCCTTGATCTCCCGAACCGTGCCGACGACCATGGGCTCTAACGGATCAACGCAGAGGACGCAGAGAAAAACGGAGAAGACGCAGAGGCGAGTGGGGGGAACGCGGTTGTCGTTCCGTTCATTTTCTCTGCGCCCTCCTCGTTCCTCTGCGCCCTCTGCGTTAAAAGGCCTACTCGCCGGTGTCGATCTGGGCGCGCTGCAAATGACCACTGTAGTCGATGTAGATCGACTTCCACTCGCTGAACACCTCGAGGGCCTGGACGCAGGCCTCGCGGTGGCCGTTGCCGGTGTGCTTCGTGCCCCCGAACGGCAGGTGGGTCTCCGCGCCGATGGTCGGCGCGTTGACGTAGAAGATCCCGGTGTACATCTCCCGCATCGCGGTGAAGGCCTTGTTGATGTCCTGAGTATAGACGGACGCCGACAGGCCGTACTCCACGGAGTTGCCGACCTCGATCGCCTCCTCCAGCGAGCCCACCGGGATGAGCGAGACCACCGGGCCGAAGACCTCCTCGCGCGAGATCCGCATCGACGGCGAGCAGTCGCCGAAGACCGTGGGCTCGTGGAAGTAGCCGTGCGCCCACGCGCCTCCTTCCAGCCGGTGGCCGCCGCAGAGCAGCTTCGCGCCCTCGCCGGCGGCGATCTTCACGTAACCTTCGACGGTCCGCCGCTGCGCCTCGTTGATGCAGGGGCCCATCTCGACCTCGGGGTCGAGACCGTCGCCCACCCGGAGGGCGCGCGCCCGCTCCACGAAGCTCTCGGCGAACTCCCGGTAGACCTTCTTGTGGACGGTGATCCGGCTGGCCGCCGTGCAGCGCTGGCCGGTGGTGCCGAAGCCGCCCCAGACGGCGCCTTCCACCGCCAGATCCAGGCGGGCGTCGTCCATGACCATGATGAGGTTCTTGCCGCCCATCTCGAGGTGGCAGTGCTTGAAGGCGGGGGCGCAGGCCTCCGACACCTTGCGGCCGACCGCCGTCGACCCGGTGAAGGAGACGATGCCCACGTCCTCGTGCTGCATGAGCGGCGCGCCGACGTCGGCCCCGCCGCCGGTGACCATGTTCACCACCCCCGGCGGCAGCCCCGCCTCCTCCAGGACGCCGACCAGGTTGGCGACCGAGAGGGGCGTGTCGGTGGCGGGCTTGATGACGACGGTGTTGCCCAGGACGAGGGCGGGCATCATCTTCCAGGAGGGGATGGCCATCGGGAAGTTCCAGGGCGTGATGAGGCCCGCGATGCCCACCGGCATCCTTACCGACATCTGGAACTTGTCGGGCAGCTCCGAGGGAGTGGTCTGGCCGAACTGGCGGCGGCCCTCGCCGGCCATGTAGTACGTCATGTCGATGGCTTCCTGGACGTCGCCCCGGGTCTCGGCCAGGACCTTGCCCATCTCGCGGGTCATGTCCCGGGCCAGCTCCTCCTTCTTCTGGACCAGGCGCTCGGCGGCCCGGAACAGGATCTCGCCCCGCTTCGGGGCCGGCAGGGCCCGCCAGCGCGGGAAGGCGTCGCGAGCCGCCGCCACCGCCCGCTCGACGTCGGCGGGGCCCGAGTCGGCGAAGACGCCGACGAGGTCGCGGTCGTCGGCGGGGTTGCGGTCCTCGAACGTGCGGCCGGAAGCGGCGCCGACCCATCGGCCGCCGACGTAGTTGCCCCAGCGGGGCGCTTCCTGGCGTCGCGGCCGGGGGGCGGTCCGCGCCGCGCCCTTGCGGGCCGGATGGCTAATAGGCCACCGCCTTCTCCTTGCGCTCGTCCTTGCGGCCCGACATGTCGCTGTTGCCGCGGAACATGGCCCCCTCCGCGATCACGATCTTGGGGGCGCGGATGTTGCCGGTCAGCTTGCCGGTGGCCTGCAGCTCGACCCGGCCGGTGGCCTCGCAGTCGCCGACGAGCTCGCCGCTGACGATGATCGACTGGGCCGAGACCTTCGCCTTGACGATACCGCCCGCGCCGACGCGCAGGTCGCGCGTGATGCGGATCTCGCCCTCGATCTGGCCCTCGACGACGACGTCTTCATCGCCGGAGATCTCTCCGGCGATCTTGGTCTTGGGGCCGATCACGCACGACGACGACGCCGGACGGGCGACGGCGGGGGCCGCCGGAGGGCTCGGCCGGTGGGCGGGGGGCGGAGTCGGCTCCGCCGGCTTGCTGTCAGACGGCTTCCCGAAGAGTGCCATGCTACCTCCTGGTCAAGCTGAGGGGTGCTAGCGGCGCCCCCCCAGGTCCCCCCCAACGCAATGACGTGCGACGCTTCGCGTCGCGTCGTACGCGCGGGGTTGACGCTCGTCTCGCTTCGCTCGACTTCGCGTCCCCCGCGCCCCCCGCTCGCGTCTTCCGCGGCGGCGAAGTAAATTCGCCGCCGCTCATCCCGCGGGTCCGCTTCGCGGCCCCGGGGGACATGAATCCCGCCCCGCCGGCAAAAGAGTCGTTCCACTCGGTTGCGTCGCGGATGATGGAGCGGGCGACGGGAATCGAACCCGCGACACCGAGCTTGGGAAGCTCGTACTCTACCAACTGAGCTACGCCCGCCCGAGGCGCTCGCCGACCATGATAGGCGCGACGCCGAACGCGGGTCAAGCCATTCATCCTCATTGGCGGATCAGCCCGAGCACCTCGTCGCGGTGACGCTCCATGCCGGGCTGGTCGTAGGCCTCCAGATTCAGGCGGACGAGCGGCTCGGTGTTCGAGGCCCGGACGTTGAAATGCCAGTCGGGGTAGTCGACGTTGATGCCGTCCATCCTGAGGATGCGAGCGTCGCGGTAGCGCTGGTCGATCCGCTGGATCACGGCCTCGGGGTCTTTCACCGTGGAGTTGATCTCGCCGGAGATGTGGTAGCGCTGGCGCAGCGGCGCGAGCAGCTCGCTGAGCCTTTGCGAGCCGGCGCCGAGCAGCTCGAGGACGAGCAGGGCCGGGATCATGCCGTTGTCCGCGTACGAGTTCTCGCGGAAGTAGAAGTGGCCGGACACCTCGCCGCCGAAGACCGCGTTCTCCTCCCGCATCCGCTTCTTGATGAAGGCATGGCCGACGCGGTTCATGAGCGCCGTGCCGCCCGCGGCCTGGACGCGGTCCGCCACTGCGCGGGAGGCGCGCACGTCGTAGACGATCTTGGCGCCCTTCTCCTTCCGGCAGAACGATTCCGCGAGCAGGGCGGTGACGAAGTCGCCCGGCACGAAGGCGCCCGTGTCGTCGATGAAGAAGCAGCGGTCCGCGTCGCCGTCCCAGGCGATGCCGAGGTCCGCCTTTTCCGCCTTGACGCGGGCCATGATCGCCTGCCGGTTGGCCTCGATCAGCGGATCGGGCGGATGGTTGGGGAAGGTGCCGTCCAGCTCGAAGAACATCTTCACGAGCTGCAGCGGCAGCCGGGGAAAGATGGCTTCCGCCCCCACCGACCCCATCCCGTTGCCGGCGTCGAGGACCACCGTCATCGGCGGCACTCTCGCCGGGTCGATGAAGGCGAGGCAGTGCCGCGCATAATCCTCGCGGATGTCCTTCCGAACGACCGGGGGTCCCGTATCGCCCGGGTCGTCGGCGAAGCGCCCGGCCAGGACCGCTTCCTTGACCTCCTTGATGCCCGCGTCGCCCGAGAGCGCCTCCGCGCCCCGGCGCACCATCTTGATTCCGTTCCATTCCTTCGGGTTGTGGGAGGCCGTGATGATCGCTCCCCCTTCGAGGTTGGCGCTCGCGACCGCGAAGTACAGCATGTCGGTGCCGACGGTGCCGATGTCGACCACCTCGGTCCCCTGGCTGCGTACGCCTCGGATGAAGCCCCCCGCCAGCTCGGGCGAGGAGGCCCGCATGTCGTGGCCAACCGCGATGCGCCGCGCCCGCAGGTAGTCGATGAAGGCGCGTCCCACGCGGCGGGCGACCTCGGCGTCGATCTGCGCGGGGTAGATTCCGCGGATGTCGTAGGCCTTGAAGATGCTGGGATCCATAATGTCAACGCCGCGCGCTAGGCGCGCCTGGACTCCGCGCCCTCGATCGTGGTCTTCAGTCCAGATCCGCCCTCGCGGGAGTGAATCCCGCTCGGGCGGCCAGGAGGCCCGATCATCGGGCGCTCCACCATCGGGCGCTCCACGCGCGATTCTAACGCCAGCGAGGAGCCAGGACTCAGGCCGTGCGGGAATAATCGGGCAGGGACGCGCCTTCCCCGAGGACCGCCCCGGGTGCGATGACGACCTGGCGCCCCGTGCGGACACCCGCTCCGAGGAGCGCGCCGTCGACGCGGCTCTCCGCTCCCACCTGGCAGCCCTCCCAGAGGACGCTGTCGCGGATGCGCGCCCCGGCCTCGACCCGCACGCGCGCGGCAAGGGCGGCGTCGGGGCCGACGTGGGCGCTGGCCGCCACGCGGCTTCCCGCCCCGATGTAGAACGGGGACTCCAGCTCCGCGCCGGGCTCGACGACGGCCGCCTCGTGGACCCAGCCCCCGGAGACCGGCCGCCCCTCCAGGCGGACCGCGAAGCGTCCGCTCAGGACGTCGCGATGCACCTGGAGATACTTCTCGGGAGTGCCGATGTCGATCCAGTAGCCGCGGTGGACGTGGGCCGCCACGTGGTCGCCCCGGGCGAGCAGGGCCGGGAAGAAGCCCCGCTCTATCGAATGGCTGACGCCGGCGGGCATCAGCTCGAGGGTCGAGGTCTGCAGGATGTAGATCCCGGCGTTGATGGTGTCGGTCGTGATCTGGGCGGGCTCCGGCTTCTCGACGAAGCGGCGTACACGGCCCTTGTCATCCGCCTCCACCAGCCCGTAGGCGGCCGGGTTGGGGACGGGAGCCAGGACGAGGGTGGCGGCGGCCTTTCGCTCCTGGTGCGCACGCACGACCGCGGCGAGATCCACGTCGGTCAGGACGTCGCCGTTCAGGACGACCGTGACGTCGTCCAGGTACCGCTCTGCGTTCTTGACCGCCCCCCCGGTACCGAGCGGGGTCGACTCGACCGCATAACGGATCCGCTTGCCGAACGAGCTGCCGTCCCTGATCCCCGCCTGACCGAGCAGGTCGAGCTGGTGGCGGAGGAACGGGCGGTCGACCACGGGCACCACCGGCTTCGGCAGGGTGAGGGTCAAGGGTCGGAGCCGTGTCCCCTCGCCTCCGGCCAGGATGACGGCCTTCACGCGCTCACCATGGGGGAAGAGCGCATGATAGCATTCCGCGAAGGTCCCCCCGGTGAACCTGCCGAACGCCCTCACGCTGCTCAGGATCTTCCTCGTCCCGGTACTGGTCGTCGTGCTGCTGACGCGGGCCGAGGGCCACGTCTTCCTCGGCACCGCCATCTTCGCCCTCGCCGTGATCACCGATTATCTCGACGGCTACCTGGCCCGGCGGCGAAACGAGGTCACGCGGCTGGGGATCCTCCTGGACCCGCTGGCCGACAAGCTGCTCACCGCCGCCGCCTTCCTCTCGCTCGTGGAGCTGGACGCGGTGCCGGCCTGGATGGTGATGATCATCCTCGGCCGGGAGTTCGTCGTGACCGGACTGCGCAACGTTGCGGCCGGCCGCGGCCTGTTGATCCCGGCCTCGGGCCTGGGCAAGAGCAAGATGGTCGCCCAGGTCGTCTCGATCTTCTTGCTCCTCCTCGGACGGAAGTACTCGATCCTCCAGGCGCCAGGGATGGCGGTGCTGTGGCTGGTGGTGGTGCTGGCCTTCGTGTCGGCGGTGGACTACTTCAGGCGGTTCTGGCGCGAGGCGCTCAAGCCGATGTCCCGCCCCGTTACCGCGCCAGCCGAGGCAACGCCGGAAGAGCTACCGAGCGCCCCTCACCCAAGCCCTCTCCGTCCTCAATGAGCTGGGGGTGCTAGCGGAGTGAATCCCGCTCCGCTCGCAGCTCTGGCTGATTGCTTCAGCCGGTGCGCGCTACTACCTGAGCTCCACGCGGTCGCCGTTCATGATCGCGTCCGCGCTGTAGGTCACGACCGCCGTCGCCGTCCGCTCCCGCACCGCGACCACCGCCAGCTCCCCGATCACGTTGCGCGACGTGGGCACCGACGGGTACATGATCTTGAAGACGGTGAGCATGTTCCCGGGAGCGATGCCGTTGGCGGAGCCGAGGTTGATCGTCACGATCTGGCCCTGCGCCGCGATCATCGAGTCCCCGCCGATGTCCACGATCGAGCCCTCGATCTTGCCGCTCGGCGGCGTGCGGCGGTCGGGCGGCGTGCGCTTGATGATGAGGGGCACCGACACCTTCTCGAAGACGGTCAGGTAGTCGCCGGCGTGCATGTCCTGGCACGAGCGCTCGATGATGGCCGTGGAGGAGTTCTCCTGCACCAGGATCACGCGCACCCAGCCGGTCGTCTCGACCTTGTGGCCGATCGTGTGGCCGGTGTTCGGGTGTTTGACGTCGTAGGAGGGATGATGGGCGAGATAGACGTCTCCCGCCTTCACGCCCGCGTTGCTGCCCTTGCTGAGATACAGGATGTCGCGCTCAGAGTAGGCGATCTTGGTCGCCCCCTGTTCCGAGCCGAGGACGTACAGGCTGTCGTCCTCCGGGTCCGAGACGACGTAATCGGCGCACTGCAGGGCCATCTCCTCGATCGCGGGTATGAGCTGCTCGCCGGGGCCCGGCCGCGCGATGACCTGTCCGGCCGCGCCCGCAGCGGCCTCCCCGGCCGCGGCGCCTGCCGCCGCCTCCCCTGCGCGCTCGCTGACCAGGGCGATCTTGGGCATGATCAAGGGATCGCCGGGGTAGATCCAATGGGCATCGGTGATGTAGCGGTTCTGGTCCCAGATCTGCGGCCATAGGTAGGGATTGCCGAGATACTTGCCCGCCAGGTCCCACAGCGTGTCGCCCCTGACGATGATGTAATACGTGGCGCCGTCGGGGATCGTCTCCGGATACCTGTACCTGGACCAGTGCCGGGGAATGCTGGCCGGTCCGACCTTGAGGCCCGTGTCTGGCGGAGGTGCCGTCTGAGGCTGGGCCTCCACATGGCTGAGGACGAGGGAGAGCGCGGCGAACCCGCACAGAAGCCCCATTCCCTTCGATCTCACTGCCTTACCTCCTGGACGGGCCCAAAACCGTCCCCAAACTCCTGAACGCCCGTGGCTTCGGCCCCGTCAAAGAGCCCCACGGGCGATTCGAGGCGACCCGGAGATTTGGCGGATGCTAACAGGAAAAGAGACGGCTCGTCAAGACTTTTTTTGCAGATTTTAAAGTGACACTTGAGCTTACGACGGGGGAGGCGTCGGCGTTGGAGCCCCCACCGGTGGGGCAGGGGATGGCGAGGCGACGGGCGAGGGCGAAATCCCCGGCGAGGGAACCCCACGTGCCGGGAGCGGCGGGGCGGGGGTTCCGCGGCTCTTCAGTTCGTCCATCAGGCCTCGGGCGTCGTCGACTCGATCGCTTTTCGGGAACTCTTCGATCAGGCGGCCGAGGTAGGGGAGCGCCTCGGCCGGTCGTCCCGCCAGGCCCAGACACTCGCCCAGACGAAAGAGCACCTCGTCGAGCTCGTCGTAGTCCGGGTACTCGTTCAGGATGGCCTGGTAGCGGGCGATGGCCGCATGGTAGGCCTGCCGCGTCCGCTGGTAGAAGAATCCGGCCAGGAACTCGGCGCGGGCCAGGCTCTGCCGACAGTCCTTGATCCGGGAGCGCCCCTTCTCGATGTAGGACGAGTTGGGGTAGAGGTCGAGGAGGCGCTGATACTCCTCGAGCGCGTTGCGGGTCGGGGTCTGGTCCCGGTCGGGGCTGTTCCGCTGCTTGTAGTAGCACTCCCCGATCTGGAACTGCGCGTAGTCACTGCGCGGGTGGGAGGGGTAGATGGTCAGGAACTCGCGGTAGGCGCCGACCGCGAGGATGTAATTGGCGGTCCCCGCTTCCTGGAAGTGGCTGTCGGCCAGGGCCAGGCGCGCGGCGGGCCCGTACTCGCTCTGGGGGAACCCGTCGATGATGCGCTTGAAGTGCTGGCGGGCCGACTCGTACTGGTGCTTCTCGAGGGCCTTCTGTCCCGCTTCCCAGATGACCTGGTCGGAGTTGCTGGCCAGGGTGGCGATGTCGGGCTCTCCCCCGTGGGCGCAGCCCCATCCGGCCAGCGCGGCGACGAGCAGCAGGCGGACCTTCACCGCCGGCTCCGGATCCACTCCCACTGCCGGCCGAGTCCTTCCGGGAGCGTCGCCGTGGAGCGGAAGCCGAGGTCCCGGCGGGCGGCGGCGGTGTCGGCGAAGGTGTCCCGCATGTCTCCCTTCTGCGGCTCTTCGCGCCTGATCTGGAGCTTCCGCCCGGTGACCTGCTCGATCGTCCGCAGCACCTCTTCGAGCGCCAGCCGCTGCCCCCCTCCGACGTTGTAGACGCACCCTGGCCGGCCCGAGTCGGCCGCCCGGCGGGTCGCGGCCACCGCGTCGTCGACGTAGGTGAAGTCGCGGGTCTGCTTGCCGTCGCCGTACAGGTGGACCTCGGCGCCGTCGCGGGCGGCCGCGAGGAAGCGGTGGAAGGCCATGTCCGGCCGTTGCCGCGGACCGTAGACGGTGAAGTAACGCAGGCTGACGACCGGCAGGCCGTGGTTGCGTTCGTAGAGGCTCGCCAGGTGCTCGGCGGCCAGCTTGGTCACCCCGTAGGGCGAGAGCGGGCGACAGGGCGAATCCTCCCGCAAGGGCAGGACCGGGCTGTCGCCGTAGACCGAGGACGAAGAGGCGTAGACGAGGCGGGGCACGCCGGCCTCGACGGCCGCCTCGAGCAGGCGCTGGGTTCCCAGCACGTTGTGCTCGGTGTAGAGCTCGAAATCGCGGCCCCAGGAGGATCGGACGCCGGCCTGGGCGGCCAGGTGGAACACCTGGCCCGCGCCGTCGAGCGCTCCCGCGAGCGGGAGGCGCTGCACCGTCCCCTCGAGGAGGCGGAAGCGCCGGTGGTCGCGGGCGCTCTGCAGGTTCTCCTCCTTCGTCGCGCGCGGATAGAAGTCGACGAACGAGTCGATGCCGAGCACTTCGTGGCCGTCGGCAAGAAGCCCGTCGACCAGGTGCGATCCGATGAAGCCGGCCGCTCCGGTCACGACCACCTTCACGCCAGCCTCCGGCGCAGCTCGTCCGGGATCCGGCGGGGACGGCCTTCGAGGTCGACGGCGGCATGGGAGGTCGACCCGGTCGCCAGTGGGCCTTCGGTGCCCGGCCGGTGCACTGCGTACTCGAAGCTGACCCGGGCGCCGCCCAGGCTGCCGAGCCGGGTGAGGATCTCCAGGACGTCGTCGTAGAGCGCGGGGCGCAGGAAGCGCGCCTGGACCTCGATGACCGGCAGCCGCAGGCCCTGGGCTTCCAGCTCGCGGTAGGTGCAGCCGCAGCCGCGGAGCAGGTCGGTGCGGCCCACCTCGAACCAGGCCAGATACTCGCCGTGCCAGGCGATCCCCATCTGGTCCGTCTCCGCGTAGCGCACGCGGACGGTGGACGAGCCGCTCCGGCTCAACGGGCGGCCTCCAGGAGGCGGCGCGCCGCCGTTTGGGGGTCGCCGGCGCCGAAGACGGCGGTGCCGGCCACGATCACGTCGACGCCGGCTTGCACGAGAGCCTTCACGTTGCCCGCGTCCACGCCGCCGTCCACCTCGATCTGCGCCGGTGCCGCGCGCCCGCGTATCGTCTCGCGCAGGCGCCGCACCTTGTCCAGGCTGGCGGGAAGGAAGGCCTGGCCGCCGAAGCCCGGGTTCACCGACATCACCAGGACGTAGTCCAGCTCGGGCAGGATCTCCTCGAGGCTCACCAGCGGGGTCGAGGGGTTGAGGGCGGCGCCCGCCTTCAGGCCCCGCTGGTGGAGATGAGCGACGGTGCGCTGGAGATGGGGCAGGGCTTCGACGTGGAGGCTCACCCAGTCCGCGCCCGCGTCGGCGAAGGCGTCGACGTAGCGGTCGGCGTTCTCGATCATCAGGTGGACGTCCAGCGGCAGCCGGGTGGCGCGGCGGACCGCCTTGATCACCGGCGGGCCGATCGTGATGTTGGGGACGAAGTGCCCATCCATCACGTCGAGGTGGAAGAGCGACGCCCCGCCGCGCTCGGCCCCCGCGATCTCCTCGGCGAGGCGGCCGAAGTCCGCGGCGAGGATCGACGGAGCGAGGATCACGGCCCTTCCTTGCTGATCTCGAGGCTCAGCGCCGTCCGCGGGCTCACGCGGTGCCCGGCGGCGGGCTCCTGCCGCAGCACGACGCCGGCGGGGACGCCGGGATAGACGCGGTAGCGCACCTCGCCGACCTTGAGGCCGGCCAGCCGCAGGGCGTCGAGGGCCTGGCCCGCTCGGCGGCCGATGAGGTCGGGCATGAGGTAGTCCCGCCCCCCCGGGCCGCGGCTGACGAGCAGCGACGCCCCCTCCTGGCCGAGGGTCTCGGTCTCGCCTGGCGCCGGATGCTGCATCAGGATCGTTCCCTCCTCCGAAGGGTCGTTGGCCTCCACCACGCGGCCCACGGGCACCTCGGCCTGCTCGAGGCTCAGCCGCCCGCCCCGCGCGCTCTCGCCCACGACCGACGGAACCGTGATCTTCCGCGGCCCCAGGCTCACCCAGACGCGGATGCTGCGCTGGCTCTTGAGCGTCGAGCCAGCCGGCGGCTCCTGGGCCACCACCCGCTCGGCGGGCATCCTCGGGTCGTGCCGCCGGCCCTCCACCCGTAGCTGCAACCGATGGCGCGCGGCCAGCGGGCCGGCGTCAGGGACCCGTTTGCCCACCAGCGAGGGGACGACCACCTCCTGCGACGTCAGGACGACCCGCATGGTGGTCACCGCGGAGAGCGCCGTGGTCACCAGCAGGGCCAGGATCAACAGCCCATACTTCAGGAGGAGGACGGCGAAGCGCTTGACGCTCAAGGAGGTCCTTACTGCTCCGCCCCCCGCGGGACGAAGCCGAAGCCTACCACAAACGAGCGCCCGGTGGCCGCCCTAGGGGCCGCCGCGCGCCATCACCGCGGCAAAGAACAGGTCGCCGCCGTCTCGCTCGGGACGCGTGCAGGCGAAGCCGCCCTCCCCGAACGGCGCCGCCCAGCCGGGCAGCGCGGCGAGGGCGAACTGCACGTGACTCGCGAGGAAGCCGCGCACGACGTCCTCGCCCTCTTCCGGCTCTCCCGAGCACACGGCATAGACGAGGCGGCCTCCGGGACGCACGAGCGTCGCGACACTCTCGAGGAGCTCCCGCTGCCGCCGGGCCTGCCGCACGACGTCGCGGGGCCGCGTCCGCCAGCGGATGTCGGGATGGCGGCCGATCGTGCCGAGCCCCGTGCAGGGGGCGTCGAGCAGCACCGAATCGAAGCCGCCGCGGAACGGAGGCCGCCGCGCGTCGGCGCCCAGCAGCCACACGCGGTCGGACTTCCAGTGGGCGACCAGCTCCGCCATGCGGCACAGGCGGGACGGCGAAGCTTCCGCCGCCAGGACCCGGGCCGAATCGCCGAGGAGGTCCGCGATGAGAGTCGCCTTGCCGCCCGGCGCCGCGCACGCGTCGAGGACGACGCCTGGCCGGGCCGCCAGATGGGCGGCCATCTGCGAGCCCTGATCGTGCAGGTAGACGGCGCCCTTCACCGCCGCCGAGCGCGGGCGGCCGGCGGCGGTCCACGCGCCGGGCACGGTCAAGGCCCGGGGATCGAGGCCTTCGGCCCGGACGCGCTCGCCCGCGTCCGGCACCCGGGGGTTCAAGCGGAACGCGACGCGGGGTGGATCGAGGAAGGCGCGGGCCCGAGCGACGGCGGGACCGGGTCCCCACCGGCCCAGCCAGCGCTCGGCCAGCCAGCGCGGCAGCGAGCCCGCGGTCGTGAGCCAGCGAAGCGGATCCAACTGCGGATCGGGGAACGGGGGAGAGCCTTCGCGGGTCAGCCGCCGCAGGACAGCGTTGACGAGGCCGGTCGCCCGGGGCGACTCCTCCCGGGCCAGCTCCACCGACTGGGAGACGGCGGCTCGCGGAGGCACGCGCGTGTGCAGGAGCTGGTAAGCGCCCAGGCGCAGGATCGCCCTTACCGTCGCCTCCAGCTGCGGGAAGGGCTGGTCGACGAGGCGGACGCACGCGAAGTCCAGCGCGCCTCGACGGCGCAGCGTCCCGAGCACGAGCTCATGGAGCAGGGCGCGATCCGGGGCCGGCAACGACTCGACGTCGTCGCCGGCCAGCCGGTCGGCCAGGATGGGACCGCCGCGATCCACGTCGAGGAGGACCCGCAACGCGCAGCGGCGCGCGGCAGTCGCCACCCGCCTAGCCGAGCCGCTCACCCGCCTGGAGGCGCGTCCCGGCGGCGAAGGCGGCGGCCGGCATCGCCTTGCCGCTCTCGGGCTGCACGTCGAGGAGCCTCAGCGCGGTGCCCTCGGCACAGGCGACGAGCAGCCCGTGGCGGTCGATCTTCCCGAGGGTCCCGGGCGGTGCCTTGCCCGGGGCCGGGTCGGGGCTGGCTTCGGCGCGGGCGCGAAGGATGCGCAGCCCGCGGCCGCGCACGCTCGTGTGAGCCCCCGGCCAGGGATGGAACCCGCGGACGCGGCGGGCCAGGGCATCGGCGGGCAGCCGCCAGTCGACGAGGCCGTCTTCCTTCTTCAGCCGAGGCGCCAGCGTCGCCCGAGCGGCGTCCTGGGGGCGGGGTGTGAGCGTGCCGTTGCGCAAACCTTCGAGCGTCTCGACGAGCAGCGGCCCGCCCATGCGGGCCAGACGGCCTTCGAGCCGATCCGCCGTCTCGTCCTCCCCGATGGGGATCGCCCGGGACAGCAGGATGGGACCGGTGTCGAGGCCCTCGTCGATGAGCATCGTCGTGACGCCCGTCTCACGCTCGCCGTTCACGATCGCCCACTGGACCGGGGCCGCCCCCCGAAGACGGGGCAAGAGCGAGCCATGGACGTTGACGGTGCCGCGAGGCGCGACGTCGATGACCGTCCGGGGAAGGATCTGTCCATAGGCGACGACGACCTGGATCTCGGGCCGCAAGGCCGCGAGGGCCGCCACCGAGTCCGGCTCGCGGATGCGGCGCGGCTGCAGGACCTTCAGCCCCCGCGCGGCGGCCACCGGCTTCAGCGGCGGCGGGGCGATCTCCCGGCCCCGGCCCTTCTCGCGGTCCGGCTGGGTGACGACCGCGGCGACGTCGTGGCCGGCTTCGAGGACGGCTTCGAGGGAGGGAATGGCGAAGCTGCCGCTGCCGAGGAAGACGACGCGCACGGGTCACTCATCCCAGTCGTTGGTCCGGGCCTTCTTGCGGAGCTTGCGCTTCAGGAGGTCGCGCTTGAGGGGCGACAGCCGGTCGACGAAGAGCAGGCCGTCGATGTGGTCGATCTCGTGGCAGAAGGCGCGGGCCAGCAGGTCGGTGGCGGCGTACGAGCGCTCGTTGCCCTCGAGGTCGAGACCCTTGACCACGACCCGGGCGGGACGGGTCGGCGTGCCCCCGAACCCGGGCAACGAGAGGCATCCCTCCTCCTGGCGCTGCTCACCCTCCCGCTCCACGATCTCGGGGTTGACGAGCTTGATGAGCTGGCCCTTCTCCTCGCCGACGGACAGGTCGATGACGATGACCCGCAGGGGGATCCCGATCTGGGGGGCGGCGAGGCCGATGCCAGGGGCCGCGTACATCGTCTGCACCATGTCGTCGACGAGCGCCGTCACCGTGCCGTCGATGTCCGCGACGGAGGCCGCGGGAGAGTGGAGCACGGGGTCGCCCCACTTGACGATCGGCCGCAGCGCCATGAGCCCCATGGTATTCGATGTGCTAGGATCGCGGCATCCCCGCCCGGCCGAGAAAGGACGATCACTCGATGAAGACCATCCACCTGCTCTTGTCTTTCGCGGTGGCGACCGTGGCCGGCGCTTCGAGCGCGCGCGCCCAGTCCACGCTCAGCCAGAACAAGCCCACCTGGTGGGACAAGTACCAGTTGCTCAGCAAGAGCGGCTCCGATCCGGCGCCGGGCGCCACCGGCTCGGCCACCGCGGACGGCAACGTCGACGTCTCCGACGAATGCGGTCCCCAGAGCGAGACCTACATCACGCTGAATCCGGTCCGGCCCAGGATCCTGGCGGCCGGCGCCAACGAGATCTTCCGGCTGCCCATGCGGGGCTATTTCTCTTCGGACGGAGGCGCCAGCTGGGGCGGCGTCGACCTGCCGCTCCCGCCGGCCCGGCAGGGAAGCAACGACACCCGTTTCGGGTCCGATCCGTCACTGGCCTTCGATACCCGCGGCAACCTCTATTACAGCTACATCGTGGTGTTCTTCGGCAACGGTTCCGGGGTCAACGGCACCGAGATGGCGGTCGCGCGCTCGACGGACGGCGGCCGCACGTACCCGTCCGTGACCTACTTCAGCTTCGAGACCGGCTCCAGCCGCTTCAACGACAAGCCCATGGTCACCGCCGACACGAACGCGAAGAGCCTCTTCCGGGACAACGTCTACGTCGCATGGGACGCCGCGGTGGGGGGAACGAGCGCGGGCGGGGTGCGCGTCGGCCGGTCCTCCGACAACGGCGCGAGCTTCTCGGTCAACCGCGCGGACGACCCGAAGGGGCCCGGCAAGGCCATCGGGGCCGTGCCTTTCGTCGGCCCCGGCGGCGAGCTGTACGTGGCGTGGAACGATTACAAGGCGAACACCATCGGCTTCAATCGATCCTTCGACGGCGCCGCCACGTGGGGAGCCGCGAGCGTCGTCGCCGGCAAGCGCATCCCGTTCGACATCGCCATTCCGGCCGAGTCCTTCCGCGGCGCCCTGGTCTACGCCGCCTGCGACGCCGACCGGTCGAGCGGGCCGCACCGCGGACGGTTGTATTGTTCTTGGCTGGACCTCAACGACGACGCCGTCACCACGAACATCTTCCTCTCCTTCTCCGACGACCGGGGAGCCAGCTGGTCGGCGCCGGCGCCGGTGGGCGATCGCGTGGCCGGTGTGGACCGCTTCAACCAGTGGCTGTCGGTCGATCCGGTCACGGGGCAGGTCGACGTCGCCTTCTACGACACCCGCAACGACACGACCGGCAGTCGTTATCAGACGGACTACTACCTGGCCCGGTCATCGGACGGGGTGAGCTGGCTCGCCGATGCCCGCGTCAGCGACGCCAGCTCCAACGAGCACGATTGCGGCGGGACGTTCCCGTGCTCGGCGATCAACTACGGCAACCAGCAGGGCGATTACGAGGGCCTGGTGTCCTTCGACGGCGTGGCGCATCCGATCTGGACCGACAGCCGCCGCCAGCAGGAGCCTTCGTCTGGCTGCCGCCGGCCCTTCGTGATGGAAGAGGTCTTCACCGCCACCGTCGGGCCGTAGCCGCCAGCCACAGCGAGCGACATGGGGGGAGCGCGAATGCGCGCGGGGGGGTGCTGCCGTCGGTCTGTACCCCCTCCGTCCTGACTAGCGACGTTCCAGGAACGCCTTCCACTGGGCTCGAGTCGCCTCGAGGTGCTCGAGCAGCTCGGGCAGCGAGTCTCCCCCGAGCTTCTCGAGCAGGGCGTCGGCCGCCACCCAGGCGACCATCGCCTCGCCGACGACGCCGGCCGCCGGGACGACGCAGGTGTCGCTGCGCTCCACGGACGCGGCCTCCGGCTCCTTGGTGACGAGGTCGATCGAGCGCAGGGGCATCAGCAGCGTCGGAATGGGCTTGACGACCGCCCGCACGCGCAGCTCCTCGCCGTTGGTCACCCCCCCCTCGAGCCCGCCCGCGCGGTTGCTCCCGCGGTGAAGGCCCCGCTCCGCGTCGAAGAAGATCTCGTCGTGGAAGGCCGACCCGGCCCGCTCGCCACCCTCGAAACCGGCGCCGAGCGCGACCGCCTTCACCGCCGGGATCGACATGAGGGCCTGGGCCAGGCGGCCATCGAGGCGTCGGTCCCACTGCGAGAAGGAGCCCAGGCCCGGGGGCAGGCCCCGGACCACCACCTCGAACACGCCGCCCACGGTGTCCCCGGCGCGCTTGGCCCGGTCGATCTCGCCGATCATGGCCGAGGCCACGTCGGCGTCGGAGCACCGCACGGGGCTCTCTTCGATCCGGTCCAGCGCCTCCCACGCCACCACGCCGTCCGGGGGGAGCGCCGCCGGGCCGATGCGCAGCACGTGGCTCCTCACCTTCACTCCCGCGGCGTCCAGCAGGCCGCGGACGAGGGCGCCCGCGGCCACCCGGGCGGCCGTCTCCCGGGCGCTCGCCCGCTCGAGGACGCTCCGCAGGTCGTCGGTGACGTACTTCAACGCGCCGGCCAGGTCGGCGTGGCCCGGCCGGGGGCGCCGTAGCGCGCGTCGCGTCTTCGCCTCGGGCGGCTGCGGGTCGGGGGACATCACGTCCTTCCAGTTCTCGTGGTCCCGGTTGCGGATGAGGAAGCTCACCGGGCTGCCGAGGGTCAGGCCGTGGCGCACGCCGGAGAGGATCTCCACCGCGTCGCTCTCGATCTTCATCCGGCCGCCGCGGCCGTAACCTCCCTGCCGGCGGCGCAGCTCGGCGTCGATGGCCGCGCGGTCGACGGGGACGCGGGCGGGGAGCCCTTCGACGACGACCGTGAGGCCGGGGCCGTGGGACTCGCCGGCCGTGAGCATTCGCAGCATGCCTTCGCCGATCGGGCAGACTAGGTCACGCCTCCCGGCCTGTCAATCTCGACCCACGGCCTCGCCCCACGGCCAGGTCGAAGGCGACGAGCCACAGCTGCGAGCGCAGCGGGATTCATTCCTCCCGGGCCGCGAAGCGGACCGCTCGATCAGCGGCGGCGAATTCACTTCGCCGCCGCGGAAGACGCGAGCGGGGGGCGCGGGGGACGCGAAGTCGAGCGAAGCGAGACGAGCGTCAACCCCGCGTGTGCGACACGACGCGAAGCGTCGCACATCCTTGCGAAGGGGGGTCCGGGGGTGCGCCGACCTATGACAGGGCGGATTGTGTGACACCTCCGGGCCGCCGGCTGGCGCGTGCCTCGTAGCCTTCGCGCTCTTGCAATCGAAGAGGAGGGCGAGATGGACCAAAAGGAGCGGCGGGCTGGCGCTCGTCGGGCGGCGGCGCGGGGCCTCGCCGGCACGCTGGCGGAGGCGGACATGCTCGTCAGCCGCGGGCGAGCGTCGGAGGCGGTGGCCCTGCTGACGCGCGCCCTCTTGAGGCGACCGGTGGGGCCCGACGAGGAAGCGCGGTTGCGTCTGCTCCGCGGCCACGCACTGTGGCTGGCCGGCCGGGTGCGGCCGGGACAGGACGAAGTCCGGCGCGGTCTGGCCCAGGCCTCCCACCCGCTCACCCGCGCCCGGGGGCTCGAGACGATGGCCCTGCTGGCCTGGAAGGGCCACGAGCACGACGAGGCGCGGCGACTGCTCGGAGAGGCGCTCGACATCTACGAGGCCAGGGATTGCCCCGAAGGGATCGCACGGGTGCTGGAGAAGGAGGCCGGGCTGATGCGCGACGGGGGCCGGCTCTCCGAGGCGCTGCGCATCCAGGAACGGCGCCTGGCCATCGTTTCCGCCCTGCCCCGCGCCGACCGGGTTGCGCTCGCGCGGGCGGACCGGGGCAGCCTGCTCGCCGCGCTGGGCCGGTGGCAGGAGGCGCGCCTGGAGCTGGAAGCGGCCGCGGCGCTGTTCCGGGAGCTCGCCGATCCCCGCGAGACAACCCGGTCGGCGGTGGCGCGGGCCGCGGTGGACCTGGCGGCGGGCGAGCTGGGCTCGGCACGGATCGCGCTCCAGCGCGCGCGGGAGGCCGACGGCCACGGTGACCCGCGCTCGGCGGGTGAGACGCTGCTCGTGACCGCGGACCTGCATCTCGCGGCCGGGGAGCCGGCCGCCTCCGAAGCGGCGGCGGCCGAGGCCCTCGGCCTCTTCGCGGCCGCGCGCGACCGCGAAGGCGAGTGCCGCAGCCGCGTGCGCCGCGTCCACGCCCTCCTCGCCCTGGGGCGCACGGAAGAAGCGGTGGGGGAGGGACGGCGCGCGGCGCGGACCGCGGCCCCGACGCGGTCCGACCTCGTCGCGCTGTCCCACATCGCGCTCGGGCGCGCGCTCCTGCGCCGGGATCCCGCCCAGGCGCGGGACGCCTTCGACCGCGCTCTCTCCAGCGCCCACGGCCGGCCGGTCTTCGAGCACGCGGCCCGGCTCGGCCGGGCCCTCGGCGAGGGCGTCGGCCACGACCATCCCGAAGTGCGCGGAGCGCTGGCCGGCCTCGAGGCCTGGGGCGACCGCTGCGTGCTGGCGAGCTGCCTGGCCGAGGTCCGCGAACACCTCGGCGTCGCCCTGGTCGCGGAAGGCCCGTCGGTCGTTGCCTCGAGCGACTGGCGCGGCGCGTCGATCATGGTGGACGCGGCGGTGGCCCTCGCCGCCGCGGGGGATTGGCCGGCCCGGTGGGCGGGATCGGTGCGTGCGCTCCGTCCGGCGCTGCCGTGGTCGCGGGCGGCGTTGGTCGAACCGAGGGGATGGCTGCTGACGGCCGAGACGGGTCCGTGCCCGTTGCCGGCGGTGGACCCGGCCCGCGCCGCGGCCGGGCAGTCGCCTGCGCCGCAGATCATGGACCTGGCGCTCGTGGCTCCGATCGACGCCGGGCGGGCGCTCTATCTCGACCGCCACGAAGGCCAGCTCGGCTTCTCGGAAGGCGAGCTGGCCCTCGCCACCGAGCTGGCCCGTCTGCTGGCGGCCCATTCCTCCGGGGACGCGCCCGAGGCCGACGAGCCGGCCGGCTTCCCGGGACTGGTCGCGGCCTGCCCGGCGATGCACGAGCTGCTGCGAACGGTGCACCGCGTGGCCACCTCGGAGGCGACCGTCCATCTCCACGGCGAGACCGGCACCGGCAAGGAGCGGATCGCCGAGGCCATCCATCGCTGCTCCGCGCGCCGGGGTGCCTTCGTCGCCGTCAACGCCTCCTCGCTGAGCGACGAGCTGTTCGAGTCCGAGCTGCACGGCCACGTCAAGGGCGCCTTCACGGGCGCGGTGGCCGACCGCGACGGGCACCTGGCCGAAGCCGAGGGAGGAACGCTCTTCCTCGACGAGGTCGCCGACCTCACACCCCGCGCCCAGGCCAAGCTCTTGCGCCTGCTGCAGGCGAAGGAGTATCGGCGGCTGGGAGAGTCCCGGCTGCGGCGGGCGGAGGTGAGGTTCGTGACCGCCGCCAACGTCAGCCTGGAGGAGCGGGCCGAGGCCGGGCTCCTGCGCAAGGATCTGATGTACCGCCTGAACCGCATCGTGCTGACCCTTCCCCCGCTGCGCGAGCGGGGGCCCGACATCGCGCTGCTGGCCCGGCGGGCGCTGAGGGCGGAGGCGGCGCGGGCGGGGATGCCCGCGCCGGCGCTGCCGGCCGACGTCGTACGCGCGCTCGAGGCGCATGCCTGGCCGGGCAACGTCCGCGAGCTCGAGAACGAGATGGGCCGGCTTCTCCTGCGGGCCGGCCGCGGCCCCGTGCGCCGGGAGCACCTGTCGGCGCCGCTTCTCGGCGCCCCTCCCTCGGGCGCGTCTCCGCTCAAGCACGCGGTGTTCGCTTTCGAGCGCGAGCACATCGCCCGCGCCCTGGCCCGCCACGACGGGAACCGGGCCCGGACCGCCTGCGCGCTCGGGCTGTCCCGCCAGGCGCTGGTGGCGAAGATCAATCGGCTGGGGATCTCGGCCGCTCCCCCTCGGTGACGAGAGCGTGGTGCAGCCGCCGCACTGCATCCGGCACGACTCCTTCCTCCACCAGGACGCTGATCCGGAAGCTGGACGTGGACGCCCCGAGCACCGCGGCCCCCATGGCGGCGAGGACGTCAAGGGTCCGGCGCAGGTTCTCGAAGCGCGCGTTGATGCCCGCCCCGATGGCGGAGACGGCCCCGACCGCCTCGCGCAGGCTGACCCGGCCGGCCAGCCGGGCCGCGAGTTCCCGCCGCAGGCGCGGGAAGTCGTGGAGGTTCTCGAGCGAAAGCACGAGAGACACCGCGCCCGCGCCGTCGGGCGCCTCGAGGTGGAACTGCCGGCCCTCGGCCTCGTGCTCGTCGAGCAGCGCCAGCAACGCGTCCACGGTGGACGCGTCCCCGCCGCGCGCGCAGAGCGATACCAGGCCCGTCTGGCTGGCCACGCCCACCACGCGGCCCGGGGCGCGGGGGGGCAGCTTGCGGATGACGGTCTCTTCGCCGCCGCGCGTGGCCCGCGCGTAGATGGCGATGCCGCGCTCCTTGGCGAACTCCACGGCCTGGGCATTCAGGACCTTCGCGCCCGACTCGGCCAGCTCCTGCATCTCCTCGTAGCCCAGCTCGCCCAGGCGGTGGGCGTCGGGCACCACCCGCGGGTCGGCGGTGTAGACGCCTTCCACGTCGCTGTAGATCTCGCAGGCCTCGGCGTCCAGGGCCGCGGCGAGGGCGACCGCCGTCGTGTCGGAGCCGCCGCGGCCGAGTGTCGTCACCTCGCGCTTGTACGACACGCCCTGATAGCCGGCCACGATGACGACCTTGCCCCGCTCCAGCTCGTCCTGGACCCGGAACGGCCGCACCTCGACGATGCGGGCGTTGGTGTGGGCGTCGTTGGTGACGATGCCCGACTGCGACCCGGTGAAGCTCACCGCGGGCACGCCGCGAGCGTTGAGGGCCATGGAAAGCAGCGCCATCGAGATGCGCTCCCCGGCCGAGAGCAGCATGTCCAGCTCGCGGCGGGACGGGCTGTCGGTCAGCTTCTTGGCCAGCGCGAGCAGCTCGTCGGTGGTGTCGCCCATCGCCGAGACCACCACCACCACGTCCTTGCCGGCCGCCTTGGCCGCCGCCACGCGGTCGGCCACCTGGCGTATCTTGTCGACGTCCGCGACTGAAGAGCCGCCGTACTTCTGGACGACAATGGCCAACGTCCACCCCCGGCAGTCCCATTCTATTCGCGGGTGCTATCCTCCCAATATGGGCGGGGCGGCGTCCTCCGAGCGCCTCGGGACCTGGGCCAGCCTGAAGGCGATGACCCGGAGCTGGCGCTTGGGTTCGGTCTCCCTCCTCTCGTTCTCGTCCGGCCTGCCCCTTGGCCTGGTCTGGATCGCGATCCCGACCTGGATGACCGAGGCCGGCATCGACATCAAGGTCGTCGGCCTCTTCACGCTCGCCCAGGCGCCGTGGACGTTCAAGTTCTTCTGGTCGCCGCTCATGGACCGCTACCCGCTGCCCTGGCTGGGGCGCAAGCGGGGCTGGATCCTGCTGAGCCAGGTCGCGCTCGTCGGCCTCGGCCTCTGGCTCTCCGGCGTGTCGGACAACCCGCAGGCGGTCTGGGTCATCGGCTCGCTGGCCCTGGCCATCGCCTTTGCCTCCGCCACCCAGGACATCGCCATCGACGCCTACACGGTCGAGGTCCTGCGCAAGGAGGAGCAGGGCGCCGCGGTGGGAGCGCGCATTGCGCTCTACCGGGCCGCCATGTTCGTCTCGGGAGGTCTCTCCATCACCCTGGCCGCCTCCTACTCGTGGAAGCTGGTGAACCTGCTCCTGGGCCTGTGCTACCTGCCTTTCGCGTTCGTCACGTGGAAGGCGCCGGAGCCGGAGTCGCTCCCAGAGCCGCCGCGCTCGCTGCGCGACGCCGTGTGGGGTCCCTTCGTGGGTTTCCTCGGCCAGCACCGCGCGCTCGAGATCCTGGCCTTCGTGATGCTCTACAAGCTCAGCGAGAACCTGGCCCAGGCCCTCATCCGGCCCTTCCTCGTCCAGACCGGGTTCAACGCGGTCGATGTGGGCGTCGCCACCGCCACCATCGGCCTGGTGGCCATCCTGGCCGGCACGTTCCTGGGCGGCATCCTGACCAACAGCATGGGACTCGGCCGCGCGCTCTGGATCTTCGGCCTCCTGCAGACCACGGCCCACCTCGGCTATGCCGCGGTCGCGCAGGTCGGCGTGAACCGGCCCCTCATGTACGCCGCCCAGGCCTTCGAGATGGGGGCGGGCGGGATGGGCACGGGCGCCTTCAGCGTCCTGCTCCTGCGCCTCACCCAGAAGCGCTTCTCGGCGACGCAGTACGCGCTGCTCTCCAGCCTCTTCTCCCTGCCCCGGATCCTGGCCGGACCCGTGGCCGGCATCCTCGCCGACAAGATCGGCTGGCGCGACTTCTTCATCATGACCGTGTTCACCGGCATTCCCGGCCTGGTGATGCTGTGGCGCTTCGTGCCCTGGGGCATGCGGGAACCGGTCTTCAACGTCGAGGCAGCGCGCAAAGGGGAACCGGTCAGCAAGGGCGCCCTCGCCGCCCGCGCGGCGGTGGCGGGGCTCATCGCCCTCGTCGGCGGCTTCGCCCTGACGGCCTTGCTCGAAGCGACCCGGGCCTTCCGAGCCAAGAAGGGCTTCGACTTCATGGGCCAGCTCGGCGCGGTCCTCTCCCCCGATACGCTCGGCCAGTGGACGACGTTCGTCGGCATCCTGCTCCTCGGCCTGACGGTTGCGCTCACGAGCGCCGCCCTCACCGCCGCCCGCCGTGGCGTCGTGGCCTCCTCGCCCGTGCCCACTCAGGACGCCGTCGCCTCCCGCCCGCCGACGGAATGACCTGGCGGGGGAAGCGGTAGAATTCCCGGGGGCCGTCCCGGGAAGGGAACCGGGGCGGGACGAACGGTGTCGAAGTCTCCGGGAGCAGCGGAGATCGCGATGGCGGCGGGGGACATCGCGTTGCGTCCCGCGGAGGCCTTGGCCGGTGGGGCCTCCCTCGAGCGCGGCCTGGTGGAAGAGTGCTGCCGGGGCGACGCCCAGGCCTTCGCCCGGCTGGTGGCCCTTCACGAGGGCATGGTCTTCAACCTCGCCGCCCGGCTGCTGGGCGACGCCGAAGAGGCCCGCGACCTGGCCCAGGAGGTCTTCCTGCAGGTGTATCGGACCCTCGGCCGCTTCGAGGGCCGCAGCACGCTCAAGACCTGGATCTACCGGATCGTCGTCAACCAGTGCCGCAACCGGCGGCGCTGGTGGCGGCGGAGGCGGAAGGACCGCTCCCGCTCGCTCGAGACGCTGACGCGGTCCGAGGAGGAGCGGCTGGCCGAAGGCAGCGGGCGGATGGAAGGGCCGGACGAGCGGGTGGAGCGCCGCGAGCGGGCGCGGGCGGTGCAGTCGGCCCTGCAGCGGCTGTCGTTCGGGCACCGGGCGGTGCTGTTGCTGCGAGAGGTCGAGGGGCTCTCGTGCGAGGAGATCGCCGCCGCCCTGGCGCTTCCGGAAGGCACGGTGAAGAGCCGCCTGTCCCGGGCGCGCGAGTCGCTGCGCCGCGCGTTGACGGACGGGAAGGAGGCGGCGCCATGACCTGCGGCCAGGTCCGAAAGCGCCTGTCCGAGTACATGGACGGCGAGCTCGGGGTGCGGCCGGCCCGGGCGCTGACCGGCCACCTGGAGGCTTGCCCTTCGTGCGGCGGCCGCTGGCGCTCGCTGCGCACCGCCCTGGAGGCGCTCGCCGAGGCTCCGCGTCTCGAGCCCCGCGAGCCCATCGCTGCTCGCGTGCTGGACCGCCTCGAGGTGGAGAGCCGCGGCCCCGGCCTGGCCCTCCTCTTCCGGCCCTTCTGGAAGACGCGGCCGCTGATCTTCCCCAGCCTCCTTCCCGCGGCGGCCCTGCTGGTCGTGGTGCTCGCCGCCGCGCTCGCCCTGGACCGCGATGCCGAACCGCTGCCCACCGTCATCACCCGCGGTGCGGAGTGGGGGCCGACCGGGCCCTCCGGCACGGAGAGCAACCCGCTCTTCCTCTCCTCCGAAGTGAGCGCGCCCCGCGTGCGCACCGCGGCTCCCATCACCGCCGACCTGATGGTGGCCCTCGGAGAGGAGCCCCTGTTCGTGGAGACCGTCGTGGCCCGGGACGGCAGCGTCTCCACGGTGACGCTGCTCGACGGCGACTCCCAGCAGGCCGGGCCGCTCCTCGAGGCGCTGCGGCGGCAGCGGTTCGAGCCGGGTCGCCGGAACGGGCGGCCGGTGGCGGTGAGCCTCTACCGCCTGATCAGTCGCATGGAGGTTCGTCCTCCCATCACGTAGGACGGCACGCCGCGGCGACCGGCGCGACCTCCAGTTCCGCCATGCGGCCGCCGGGCGCACGCACGACGGCGACGCGCGGGCCGAGCGGCGCCCAGACCGCCGGGTCCGTGGGGCCGAAGAGGGCGACCGTCGGCGCGCCCCAGGCCGCGGCCAGGTGGCTCACCCCCGAATCGTGGCCGATGAACACGCCCGCGCGGGACAGCACCGCTCCCAGCATGCGCGGCGGCAGGCCGCGGGCCACGACGGCGCCGGGCCGGCGGCGCAGGACCGCGACCGCCTCGGCATCGGCCGGGCCTTCGACGAGCAGGAACGGCGCGCCGGGAGCAACGGTGTCGAGGAGGGCGGCGAAGCGGTCCGCCGGCCAGTTCTTGCGCGGAGACCCGCTTCCGGGATGGACGGCGAGGAAACCGGCAGGTAGCGACGACGAGAAGCGCCGCGCCTCGGCCGTCTCCGGCGCAGTAGGGCGGATCGGCTCCGGATCCCCGGTCGGGCGAAAGCCGAGCGCCTCGAGAGGCCGGAGCAGCCAGCGCGAGGCGTGAACCCCGGCCGCTGGCGTGGGATCGTGGGCCGCCACCTGCGCGACCAGCGACTGGAGGCCGCGGACGAGGGCAGCGCTGCGGCTGTAGACGACGGCCAAATCGACCGCGGCCAGCCTCTCCCGCAGCCCTGCCGGCGGCGGGGCCTCCTCGGCGAAGAGCGCCGCGATCTCGGGCCGTTCCCACGCAAACAGCTCGTGTGCTTCCGAAGAGCCCGTCCCGACGATGGCGGCGCCGGCGGCGGCGGGAGCGATCAGCAGGACCTGTCGCCCGCCGCCCCGGAGCATGGCGATCGCGCGGCGCAGGAGGAGCAGGTCGCCGAGGGCGCCGGCGCGGACGAGGAGCGTCTCATTGAGCTGGGGGGTGCTAGAGGCGCACCCCCCAGACCCCCCGCTCGCTACGCGCGAATGAATCGCGCTCCGCTCGCAGCTTTGGCTTGTCGCTGATGCAGCGGCGCACCCCCCAGACCCCCCGCTCACTACGCGTGAATGAATCGCGCTCCGCTCGCTGCCCGTGTCGCCCAAGCTTCACGGCACCTCGATCCGGGCGGTGGAAGCGTTGCCGAGCAGATCGGTGCCGCGCACGACGAGGACGTGGGGTCCCGGCGTGCCGAGGTTCCCCACCGGGATCTCGTAGGTCTCCTCCATCTCGTCGTTGATGCCGTCGACGGGATGGACCTCCTGCCAGCGCCCGCCGTCCACCGAGAACTCGGCCTTCCGGACGAGGCTGCTGTCGTCCCGGACGATCGCCCGCACGGTGCTCGGGGGCACGAGGATCAGGCTCACCGTGGGCGGAGTGTTGTCCACGTCGAAGGGATCGCTCTCCTTCTCGGAGCTGAGGGCCAGGCTCTCCGGGTTGGAGGGCGCGTCGCTGGCCGTCACGCGGACGACGTAGCGGCCGTTGGGGACGGTCGTGGTGTCCCACGCCAGCACCGGGTCGGTCAGGCCCTTGCGCAGCAGACGCCAGCGCGCGTCGTTGACGCGCCGGTAGTGCACCTCGTAGAGGAGGTTGTCGCCGTTGGGGTCTTCACCCTTCCAGGAGAAGGTCTGGATACCCCGCTGGTAGAGCTTGCGGCTGTAGGAGGTCGCCGGGGGCAGCGGACCGCGGCCGGCCGGGCCGGTCCGCGAGTCGGCCCCCACCGGGGCGTCCAGGCCGAGGATCTCGGTCTCCCCGGAGATCGAGAGCGGCTTCTGGAAGACCTCGCCCGGCGGGTGCACGGTGATGGACTGGATCTGCGGCCGGAGGTTCCGCTGCAGGTAGGCGGTGGAGATCGAGTCGAGGATGGGCGAGGCGCCGTCCTTGGCCACGAGCGTCGCCTTCAGCTGCAGGAAGCGGGCGCGCTCGCTGGCCACGGGCTCGCCGGCGCCCCGCACGTAGGGGCGAGACCAATCCGACCAGGTGGAGTCCGGGCTGGCCGTGTTGCCGCTCCGGGTCTGCACCTGCACCTCGGCCCCGGCCGGCGCGCTGGCCTCCCAGCGGAGCTGGCCCCAGGCCGACACGGTCTCGGTGTCCTTCACCTTCGAGACGAAGTTGCCGCGCGCGCCGGAGCTTGATTCGAGCGTGTGGACCTTGCCCGGGTTGGCGGTGGCCACCGCCAGGCTCTCCGCCGGGCCCCTCAGCAGCGCCGTCACCTGCTCGGCGGGGAACGACGAGAGCATCGTCCACGTGCGGTCGTCACGGATGCGGTAGACCTTGCCCTTGTTGCCGGTCCCGACGAGGACGCCGTCGGTGGTGACGGCGAGGGCGTGCGGCGTCTCCTCCGTCGACGACCACAGCGTGTCCACCTCCCCCGACGGCAGGACGCGCAGCACCGCGCCCTTCAGCGCTCCCCCCCGCAGGCCCTCGGCCGGCCGGGGCGTGGGCGGCGGGCCGGTGGGGGCGGCCTGGGGCGCGATCACGGCGAAGCTCTCGCTGACGGTGACCTCGGCGGTCGGCGTCGTGACCGCCGCCGGCAGCGGCAGCGGCCCGGGAGGCCGCGACTCCTCACGCTCCTTGCCGTCCACGACCGCGGCGTAGAGGCTGCCGTCCTTGCCGACGTCGAGGGCCTTCACTTCGCGGTAGGCGGAATCGTGGAGCACGAACACCTTGCCGGCCGGATCGACGCGGTAGAGGATCCCG
>QHVM01000002.1:37634-49017 GCA_003223555.1 Acidobacteriota bacterium
ACGCGATGGATCTTGCCGTCGCCGCCCGTGGCCACCAGCAGGTTGCCGGAGTGATCGAAGGCGAGGGCCCAGATGTACTTGTCGGTCGGGTCGTAGAAGGTCTGGGCCTTGCCCGCCGCGTCGACCGCGTACACCTTCCCGTCCGGCGACGTGCCCACGTAGAGCCTGCCGTCGGGACCGATGGCGAGGGCGTGGACCTCGAGCTCGGTGGCGTCGAAGAACAGCGAGCCCTTGCCGCCCTCGACCTTGAACACCTTCCCGTCGTTGCCGGTGCCGGCGTAGAGCACGCCTTTGGCGTCGCGGGCCAGGCACCACACGAAGGGGATCTCGGGGTCGTAGACGGGACGGGTGACGGGGGCCAGCCGCACCCGACCCTCCGAGTCCACCGACAGGCCGTCGGTCGTGCCGTCGAGGAAGTCCCGCGCGCCTTCGATGCGCCAGAACTGGGGCTGGGCCGCCCTCGCGGCTCCGGCGGCCAGCACCAGGCCAGAGATGAGGGCCAGGCGGCGGGTTGCCCTCAACGCTCGACGGTGAGGCTGAGCGCGCGCGAGCCGGTCACGGCGTATTCGGTGGCGAGGTCGAAGTCCCACACCGAGGCGGTGCGGAGGGGGATCACGCCCGTGCCCTCGTCCGAAGCGCCGAGCACCGCCAGCACGGACGGGGGTAGCGACTGCAGGTACTCCCCACGGACGATGGCGCCCTCGTCGCTCCGCAACAGGCGGGCGTAGAGGTGGTTGTTGTGACGGAGGCCGTTGATGGCGCGTATGAGCTGATCGAGATCCTTGGGCACGAACGGCTGCCGCATCTCCCGCTGCTCGAGGTTGGTGAGCGCGTTCCCGTCGGCCACCAGCAGCGTGTAGCTGCCCGCGGGCGCGGTGGCGGGAACGGTGACCGGGATCGTCTCCGACACGGTGTCGCCGCGGTAGGTGCGCAGCAGCACCTTCAGCGGCACCGTCGACCCCGCCCGCACCGGACCCGTGCGCTCGAACCACGCGCGTTGCAGGCTCGCGGTCTGGATGGTCTCCAGCGACGAGACGTCGATGTCGAGCTTGTCGACCGTGACGCGCTCGAAGTCGTTCGTCATCAGGTAGGCCACCGGGGCGGCCACCAGCGCCGCGGCCTGGATCGCGGGCTGCTCCTGGGTGAAGAGGTCCTCCACCCGCACTTCCCGGCCCCCGGACAGCGTCACCTTGGCGTCGACCTGGATGGTCGAGGTGCCGAAGGCCCGCTCGTTGGCCTGGAGCACCGAGGCCAGCGAGACGTAGGCGAGCACCGGGCTGAACAGCTCGTCGTCCACCATGCGGAAGGAGTATCGCCGGTCCTGGCCGCGACTGGTGCTGATCCGCACCGAGACCGGGATCATGCGCGGCGTCTTGCCGAGCCGTCCGGCGATCGCCGTTCCCCGGTCCTGCTCGATCGTCCCCACCGGCTCGGCCGGGCTACTGATCTTCCACGACTGGTAGAGGCTCGGGAAGACCGAGTAGACGTAGGCCTTCCGCATCGGGAACTGGGTCGGGCCCAGGTTGTAGAAGGGATGGCCGAAGGCGTAGACGCGCTCGCCATCGATGTGGGTGATGGTGCCCGTGACCGACAGGTCCATGTCGCCCTCGACGAGCGACACGCCGACCGCGCCCCCCGGTTGGAGGTCAGGCAGCGGGACCGGAGGCTTGCCGACCGAGCCGGCCCCCATCACCGGGGTGAACCCGAGCCCGGCGAAGACGCCCCGCGCCCACTCGAAGGTCGAGGGGTCGAATCCGGAGAAGACCATCGGCAGGCTGAGCGGCCGCAAGGACTGGGAGGCCAGCTCGGGTGGAAGCTGGGCCGCCGCCGGCGAGCCCGCCAGCGGCACCGCGGTCTGCGGGCGCTGCAAGGCGGCCAAGAGCGAGTCGCGGTCCAGGGGGGCGGCGAGGGCGTGCGGCCCGGGGGTCAGGCTCGCGGTGCGGAACCGGGCCGAGGCGGCGCGGGGCGCGTCGGTGCTGGTGTCCTCGATCATCTCGCCGATGGGCGTGATGCCGGCGATCGTCTCCTTCGAGAACGGGAAGCCGTAGGAGACCGCGCCCACCAGCTTGCCGTCGATGAAGACCGGGCTGCCGCTCATGCCGGCGATGACGCCCGCCTTCTCCAGGGGTCCGCCGTCGAGCCGGGCCAGGATCAAGCTCTGCTTGGGCCCGATGTTCTCGAGGACGCCGATGACCTGGACCTTGAACTCCTCGATGCGCGTGCCCTCGAAGACGGTCCGGCCCACGCCCAGCATGCCGGGCTTCACCTGGTCCAGGGGGAGGATCGGCGGCGGAGGAGCCGCGGCGGCCGTACTGGCCAGGACGGCGGCGAAGAGGGCCAGCGGCAGGCGGCAGCGGATCATTGGTTCTTCCCCCCGCCCGCGTCCGCTTCGGCCCGCCCGAAGTCGGCGCGGGACGCGCGACATGGACGAACCATATTACTAAGCCACGCCGACGGGGGTCAAACCGCGGCCGCGCGGCGAGCGTGATAACATCCGGGCTTTGCCCGGCATGGAGAGGGAGAGAGTCATCGTGGACGAACGGCGCGCCGGGGCGGCCCTTCCGGCATGCCTGTTCGCCTGGCTCGTACCGGGGGCGGGGCACCTCTACCTGGGCCGGATCGGCAAGGGGCTCGTCTTCCTGGGCGCCATCGGCGCGCTCTTCGTCCTCGGAGTGGCCATGGATGCCGGGCTCCAGATGCACCTGGGCTTCGACGACCCCCTCGCCTTCCTGCGGAGCCTGGCCCAGATGGCCCTCGGCGTGCCCTACTTCCTGGCCCGCGCCCTCGGCTTCGAGGCGGGCAAGGTCACCTCGGTGACCTACGAGTACGGCAACACGTTCACCGAGGTCGGGGGCCTGCTGAACATCCTCGTCATCCTCGACGCCTACGACGTCGCGGTCGGTCGCAAGCCGTGATGTCCAGCCACCTGCTGACGCTGCTCGTCTTCGCGAGCCTGGTGTCCGTCGTCTTCGCCACCCTGCTCCGCGAGGACCGCCGGCCCCGCTTCCGCTTCTTCCTCATGAGCCTCGGCGCGTTCGTCCTCTCCGCGGTCGTGGTGGGCTGGCTGATGTACCGCTTCCCGAGCTGAGCGTGCCCCCCTGCGCGTTTCGGCATGTGGCCATCTGGCGCGGCCAGGGCGCGGAGGCGAATTCACTTCGCCGCAGCGCGCGGGGGACGCGGGGGACGCGAAGTCGAGCGAAGGAGACGAGCGTTGACCCCGCGTTTACGACACGACGCGCAGCGTCGCACATTCTTGCGACGGGGGGTCCGGGGGGCGCGCCGCTAGCGCCCCCGACTTGATGAAGGACTTGCGCATCGCGGTGGTGCCCGGGGACGGCATCGGCGTGGAGGTGATCGCCGAGGCCGTGAAGGCGCTGCAGGCGGTGGCGGACGCCGCGGGCCGGCTCGTCCGGCCGACCGCTTTCGACTGGGGCGCGGAGAGGTACCTGGCCAGCGGCGTGACGCTGCCTCCGGGCGCCCTCGACATGCTGCAGGGCGGCTTCGACGCGATATTGCTCGGGGCCATGGGCGACCCGCGCGTGCCGGACAACCGCCACGCGGCCGACATCCTGCTCGGGATGCGCTTCCGCCTCGACCTGTACGTCAACTACCGGCCGGTCCGGCTCTTCCACGAGAAGCTGTGCCCGCTGAAGGGAGTGACTCCCGCCCAGGTGGACTTCGCGGTCTTCCGGGAGAACACCGAGGGCCTCTACGTGATGATGGGCGGCAACTTCAAGAAGGACACCGCCGACGAGGTGGCGACCGAGATCGACCTCAACACCCGCAAGGGCGTGGAGCGCATCGTGCGCCACGCCTTCGAGTTCGCGCGCGCCCGCCGCAGGAGGCGCGTGGTGATGGCCGACAAGTCGAACGTCCTCGTCCATGCCCACGACCTCTGGCAGCGCGTCTTCCGCGCGGTGGCGGCGGAGTACCAGGACATCGAGGCGACCCATCTCTACGTCGACAACCTCGCGCTCCAGATGGTGCGCGACCCGGGGCAGTTCCAGGTCGTCGTCACCTCGAACATGTTCGGCGACATCGTCACCGACCTCGCCGCCGGGTTGCAGGGGGGCCTCGGCATGGCCGCCTCGGGCAACATCCACCCGGGCCGGCTCAGCCTCTTCGAGCCGGTGCACGGCTCGGCCCCGCGCTTCGCCGGCAAGAACGTGGCCAACCCCATGGGAGCGATCCTGACCGCGGGATTGATGCTCGACCATCTCGGTTGGACGGAGGAGGCGCGCCGGATCGAGGAGACGGTCCGGTGGGCCGTGGACGGGGATCGCACCACGGCGGACATCGGCGGGACGCTCGGCACGCGGGAGGTCGGAGATGCGATCGCCTCGCGCCTGCGCGCGGCCGGGAGGGCCTGACGTGTGGCCGAAAGCGGTTCCGGTATGCCGTCGTGGTCGAGTGGACCCTGTCGGCTTCGGCGTGCTCGTCGGTGGGCCGCCGCCGTCGCCGGGGCGCAGGCCGCGCTCGGGACGGTGCCATAGATAACGTTGGTACAATCGAGGGTGCGGCCAGGAGGCGCCGGCCCTTGATCTCCCTCACCCCCGGCAAGCGCGTCCTCTTCCTTACCAAGGACCCCGAGCTCATCCGCCGCCAGCTCCGCGGCGAGCTGGACCTGCGGATGGACGAGCTGCGCGTCGAGGACCTGCTGGACGACATCAACACCGACGCCATGACGCCGGCCTGGGCCTGCTTCGATTACCGTCCCCAGGACATTGCCCGCAACGCCTATGCGGGGATCACCATCGGCAAGGAGCGGCTGTTCCCGGAGGGCGCCCTCATGTCGGGGAGCTTCGAGGTGATCGTCTCCGGCCATCGCAAGGGGGTCGGCTCGTCGCGGGAGACCGCCGTCCAGGCCGAGAAGTGGTCGGGCATCCGCATCGCCATCGCCGCCTCGTTCGCCGAGTTCACGAGGGGATACGACGCGATCACTCGGCAGATGATCGAGCACGGGGGCCTCTTCCCGTTCACCAAGGCGTACTCGCGGGGCGAGGTGCGCCTGCCCCCGCCCGACACGCCGCGACGGCCGATGACGATCGCGGAGAAGATCCTGGCCGCCCACGTCATGGGCCGGACCGGGCCCGTCTTCGTGAAGCCGGGCGACGCGGTGTGCGTGCGCGTCGACGGTGGCTACTCCCACGAGTTCACCACCGCCCAGGTCCATTATTTCCTGGAGCAGGAGTACGGGCCGGACTACGCGCTCGCCGACCCGCGGAAGTTCGCCGTCTTCGAGGACCACCTCATCTATGCGGACGGCGTGCCGAAGATGGCGCCCTTCTCGCCGAAGATCCAGGTGCTGCGCGACATGCAGCGCCTCTTCCAGCGCAAGACGGGAGTGCAGGACTATTCGGCCCGGGACGGAGTGTCGCCCGGCATCTGCCACAGCGTCGCGCGCGAGAAGATCGTGGAGCCGGGCGACTTCATCCAGGCCACCGACAGCCACACCTGCATGGGCGGCGCCAACGACGCCCTCGCCTTCGGGGTCGGCGCCACCGAGTACGCGGCCCTCGTCAAATCGGGCTTCACGTTCCTGGAGGTTCCGCAATCGATCCGGTTCGAGCTGGTCGGGCGCCTGCCCCGGGGCACGACCGCCAAGGACGTGATGCTCCACATCCTCGCCCATCACGCCCGGCGGCAGGAGACGCTCGACCGGGTGATGGAGTTCGGCGGAGAGGGGCTGCGGTCGCTCGACCCCGACGAGCGGGCCACGCTGGCCAACATGGCGACCGAGTGCTCGGCCAAGGCCGGCGTGGTCGAAGCCGACGAGGAGATGCTGCGGTGGATCGCCGCCCGCCGCCCCGGAGCGAGCGTCGACGAGCTGCGGCGGCGGGTGGTGATGCCCGATCCGGGCGCCGAGTACGCGGGCGGCCGGCACACGATCGACCTCGCCCACATCCGGCCCATGGTGGCCACACCCGGCGATGCGGCCAAGGGCATCCCGTCCGATCCCACCAACGGTGCCCTGATCGCGGAGCTCGGGGAGGTGAAGATCGACATCGCCTACGGGGGGAGCTGCACGGCCGGCAAGGAGGTCGACCTCGACCTCTACGCGCGGGTCATGCGGGAGGCGATGGAGGCCGGGCTGAAGGTGAAGGAGGGCGTCGACTTCTACATCCAGTTCGGCTCCGAGTCGGTGGAGGAGTATGCGCGCCGCCGGGGCTATCTGGACGTCTTCCAGAAGACCGGCGTACGGGTGATCCACCCGGGCTGCGGCGCCTGCATCGGCTGCGGCCCCGGCGTGTCGTCGAGCACCGAGCAGGTGACGGTCTCGGCCATCAACCGCAACTACCAGAACCGCTCGGGCCCGGGCCGGCTGTACCTCGCATCGCCCCTGACCGTGGCCGCCTCGGCGGTGGCGGGGAAGATCGTGGCCTACCGCGAGGGCATGTTCGCCGAGCGCGGGGCGGCGCTCGCCGCCCGTTGAGCCGGCGGGCGCACAGGGACATCGCCGTCCTCATCGGGACGCGGCCCGAAGCGATCAAGCTCATGCCCGTGGTGCGGGCCCTCGAGGAAGCGGGAGCCGCGCCGGGCGTCCACCTGACCGGCCAGCACCGCGAGCTACTCGGCCCGATCCTGGCCGACCTGGGGCTCGTTCCCGCCGAGGACCTCGGCGTGATGCGGCCCGGCCAGTCGCTGGCCGAGCTCTCGGCCCGCCTGCTGACCGGGGTCCAGGGCCTCTTGCGCCGCCGGCGGCCCGGCGCGCTGGTGGTGCAGGGCGATACGACGTCGGCCGCCATGGGGGCGCTCGCCGGCTTCTACGAAGGCGTGCCGGTGGCGCACGTGGAAGCGGGACTCCGCACGGGCGTGGCACGCAACCCCTTTCCCGAGGAGATGAACCGGCGGCTGGTCGCCTGCGTGGCCGACCTGCACTTCGCGCCCACGCCGCGCGCCGCCGAGAACCTGCGGGCGGAGGGCGTGCGGCCGGAGTCGATCCACGTCGTGGGCAACACGGTCGTCGACGCGCTGTTCCACGCGCGCGACCGCCTCTTGCCGCGTCTGCCGCCCGACCCCGCGCTGGAGCCGCTGCTGCGCTCGCCCCGGCCCCTCGTCCTCGTCACTGCCCATCGCCGGGAGAGCTTCGGGGCGGACCTGCTCTCGATCGCCGAGGGCCTGAAGCGCCTGGCCCGGTCTTTCGCGGGGCGGATCGACGTCGTGTACCCCGTCCACCTGAACCCTCACGTGGACTCGCCGATGCGGGAGGCCCTCGCCGGCGTGGCCGGAATCCACCTCTGCCCGCCCCTCTCCTACCTCCGCTTCGTCCAGCTCCTGCTGCGCGCGCGCATCGTCGTCACCGACAGCGGGGGCGTCCAGGAGGAGGCCTCCGCCCTCGGCATCCCGTTCCTCTGCGCGCGGCGGGCCAGCGAGAGGCTGGAGGCGGTGGAAGCGGGGGTGGGGGAGATGACGGGGCCGGATGCGGGCGCGTTGTTCGCCGCCGCCGCGCGCCTGCTCGAAGACGAGGCGGCCTACGCTCGCCGCGCGGCGCCGACCACCGCGTTCGGCGACGGCCGGGCCGGCGAGCGGATCGCGGCCGTGCTGCTCGGCGACGCGCGGTGACCGCCCCGGGGGCGGTCCGGGTGGTCCTGCCGGCCTACAACGAAGAGGCGTCGATCGCGCGCGTGCTGGAACGGATCGCGGGCGCGCTGTCCGGCCGTCCGCACGAGGTCATCGTGGTGGACGACGGCAGCGCGGACCGGACCGCGGTCATCGTGCGGGACATGGCCCCCGGGCGCCCCATCCACCTCCTCCAGCACCCGGCGAACCTCGGCCTCGGCCCCACGCTCCGCGACGGCCTGCTCGCCGCGGCCCGGCGGTCGGCGGCCGGGGACGTGGTGGTGACCCTCGACGCCGACGACACCCAGCCGCCCGAGATCATCCCCGGGATGGCGTCGATGATCGCGGACGGGTACGACGTCGTGATCGCGTCGCGCTACCGGCCGGGCGCGCGGGCCCTCGGCGTGCCGCGCCACCGCCTGCTCCTCAGCCGCAGCGCCTCGTGGCTCTTCCGGCTCGTGCTGCCGATCCGCGGGGTCCGCGACTTCACCTGTGGCTTCCGGGCCTACCGGGCGGAAGCCCTGAAGGCGGCCCTCGGCGACCACGGCGCGGGCTTCTTCGACCAGCAGGGCTTCCAGGCGATGGTGGACGTGCTGCTGAAGCTGCGCGGCCGGGGACTGCGCTTCGGCGAGGTGCCGCTCGTCCTGCGCTACGACGAGAAAGGCAGCGCGTCCAAGATGAACGTCTGGCGGACGACGTGGCAGACGCTGCTGCTCCTCCTGCGCCGCCGGCTGGGCTGAGCGCGCCCCCGGCGGTCGGGGCCCGCTACGGAGCGGGCCTCCGCGCGGCCGCGCTTGCTTCCGCGGCCCTGGCCCTGATCCAGCTCGCCCTCCTCGCCCACACGGCGTGGGACAAGTCGGACACCGGCGACGAGCCCACCTACCTGGGCGCCGCCGCGCTCCTGTGGTCGCACCGGGACTTCGCCTTCAACTGTGAGGCGCCGGCCCTTCCCAAGTGGGGCTTCGCGCTGGCGATGCGCCTGGTGGACCCCCGCCTGAACGAGACGCCGTCCGAGTCGGACCGGGCGGTGGCCCACGTGCTCTGGAACCGGCCCCTGGAGGTGCTGCGCCGGAACCTGTTCGCGGCCCGGATGGCGACCGTGCTCGTGACCGTGGCGGGCGGCTGGCTGCTGGCTCGCGCGTGCTCGCGCTTCGGGGCCGAGGCTGGCCTCGCCGCGCACGCGCTGTGGTGCGTCTCGCCGGGGTTGCTGGCGAACGGCTCGTTGGCCACGCTGGACGCGTGGGCGGCGGCGCTCCTCGCGGCGGCGTTCCTCGCGGCGGTGAGGCTCGTCGAGTCGCCCGGGCTGCTGCGCTCCGCGGTGCTCGGCGCCGCGCTGGGCCTGGCCGCCGCATGCAAGGCCACGACACTGGCCGCGATACCGGTCGCGCTCGCACTGGGCGGATGGGCGCTCGTCCGCCCGGCGGGGCGTGCCCGCGGAAGCGCCGGGAGGCGACGGGCGGCGAGCGCGGCGGCGTTCGTGCTGGCCGGTATCGCCGCGCTCTGGGCGGTCTACGGCTTCCGCTTCGGTTGGGTGGACACGCGCCGGTTCGCCGAGGTCTATGGCTGGCCGGGGTCGTCTTTCGGGCCGGTGCCGTTTCCGGAATGGATCCAGGGCCTCCTCACCCAGGCCGCTCTCGGGGCGAGGGGCCACCGGACGTACCTTTTCGGCGAGGTCCGCCAGCACGGCTGGTGGTGGTTCTACGTCGCGGTGCTGGCTATGAAGACGACGCTGGGCGCGCAGGCCCTCGCCGTCTCTCGACTCGCCGCGTGGCTGCGGCGCGCCCCGTCGCGGCCGTCCCGGCTCGTCGACGGGGCCCTCGCCGCCTATCCGGTCCTGCTCCTCGCCACGTTGAGCCTCGGCCGGACCCAGACCGGCGTGCGGTACCTGCTTCCCCTCTATCCTTTCTTGATGGCGTGGGCGGGGCGGGGCGTGGCCGACCTGCGCGGCGCCTTCGGGCGCGCGGGCGCGGCCTTCGGCCTCCTCTGCCTGCTGGCCTCGGCCGCCGAGTCCCTGGCCGTCCATCCCCATCACCTCATGTTCTACAGCCGGTGGGCGGGCGGCCCGACGAACGGTCCGCGGTTCCTGATCGTGGGGGACGACTGGGGACAGGACCAGCGGCGTCTGGGCGAGTGGCAGCGGGAGCGGGACCTGCCCGCGATCTTCTACGCCGCCTACAGCGGCACGCCGCAGAAGTGGGGGATCCGCTTCAGCGAGCCGCCCTGCGCGCCCCGCCGTGGCGTCTACGCGCTGCAGGCGGTGGAGGTGCACCGGCCGCGCCGCATCGACGAGGGCTGCCTGGACTGGCTGACCGTGGAGCCGCCCGACGAGCGCATCGGCTACTCGATCTACATCTATTACGTGAACAAGGAGCGGCTCGATCGACTGGTGGCCGAGCGGGGGACGCGGGAGCCGTTCTGGCGCAGTGGCGCCGCCTCGCCCGAGCCGCCGCCGTGAAGCGGCTCATGGCCGACCTCGCGGTGGCCGCGCTGGCCCTGGTCCTGGTCCTCGCGGCGCTGGAAGCCGTTGCCCGTCGAGCGCAGGCGGCACGGGGAGGGGGGCGGGAGGACAACCCGCTGCCGCTCTATACCGAAGCCGACCCCCTCCTGGGCTGGCGGAAGAAGCCCGGCGCGCGGGCCACCTACCGGCGGCGCGAGTACACGGTCGAGGTCGCGATCAGTGCCCAGGGCCTGCGGGACCGGGAGCGCCGGGAGACGGTCGAGGCGGGGTCTTTCCGCATCCTCGCCCTCGGGGACTCCTTCGTGGAGGGCTACGCCGTTCCCCTCGAGGCCACGCTCACGCAGGTCGCCGAGTCGCAGCTCAGCCGGCCCGGCTGTCCGGTGGAAGTGCTCAACGGAGGGACGTCAGGCTACAGCACCGACCAGGAGTACCTCTTCTATCGGGAGACCGGGCAGCAGTTCGGGCCCCGGGTCGTCGCCCTCTTCTTCTATTACAACGACGTGCTCTTCAACGACCGTGACAACTATTTCGGCCGGCCCAAGCCGCTGCTGGAGCCGGCCGGGGGCGAGATGGCGGCCCGCAACACCCCCATCCCCGCGCCGACGCCGCGGCCGCCGGCGCCGCCCCGGCCCGCCGAGCCAGGCCCTCGCTCGGCGCTCGTCGAGTGGATCAGGGAGCGGCTGATGCGGGGCGCTCCCCGCGCCTACGACGCGCTCGCGCGTCTCGGGGTGTGGCCGCCCCTGGGTGGCGACCCGATCGGGGAGGAGATGCGCGTCTACAAGAGGGGACCCACCCCGCGCATCGACGGGGCGCGCTCCAGCGCGAGACCGTGCGCCACGGGGCCCGGATCGTCATCGTCCACGTGCCGAACCGCTTCGAGGTGCGGGACCGAGACTGGGAGCTGACGCAGCGGGCCTATGGGATGGATGACGAGGGTTGGGACCGCACGCTCGTGCGGCAGCGGCTGGTCGGCCTCGCCGGACGGCTCGGCGTACCGCTCCTCGACCTGACCCCGGCGCTACGCGCGGCCGAGCGCGGCATCCTCGGCGGGCCGTACTACGCGTACGACCCGCACTGGAACGCCCTCGGTCACCAGGTGGTGGCCGCCGAGCTGGTGCGCTTCCTGCGGGAGGAGGGCTGGCTGCCGGCCTGCGCCGCCCGCGGCGAGCGCGGGGACCTGCTACGGCAGCCAGCGCGGGTAGCTGATGTCGAATGACGAGCCGAGCGTGATCGGGACCTGTCGCCCCGAGCCGTCCGGCTGGACGATCACGAGCCGCGTGGCGCCCGCCGCCGCGTCCACTTCCGGGAAGACGATCCCCTTCGCGCCCCAATCGGGTGCTCCCCGGTAGGCGGGGCCGGTCACGA
>QHVM01000003.1 GCA_003223555.1 Acidobacteriota bacterium
TCGCTCTGCCCACGCCGAACTGGTCCCCGGCCCGTACGGGGATGCCGCCGGCAAAGTCGATCTCGAGCAGCTTCTCGCTCTGCACCGGCCGGCCGGCTTCGTCCGCGAGCCGGGCGACGATCTTCCGCGTCTTCGTGTCGATCACCTCGCCGGTCGAGGGATACGCGTAGCGGCCGTCGAGGCTGAACGTGATCCAGCCCGGCTGGTCCACGAGCAGCTCGATGCTGGTGAGGTACGCGGGCGGCATGCGGGTGGCGTCGAAGACGTGGAGGTGCTGGTTGGCCCCGTCGACGAGCCACAGCTCCTTCTCGTCGGGTGTCAAGCCCACGCCGTGGCTCGGACAGCCGTGCCTCTTCGTGGGCCCGGGCCGGTAGCCGGGCACCTCCACGCGGTGCAGCATCTTGCCGCTGCGGACGTCCCCCACCTCGAAGCCGAGCAGGCCGTTCACGTTCACGTAGCAGAGCGTGCCGGCGCCATTCACGGTGTAGGGACGGATGGGCGCGCTGAACGGCCCCACGTGCTCGACGATCTCGTGGGTCGCGGGGTCGGCGACGAGGAGCGTGGCCGACCTCAGGTCCGCCATGAACACGCGCCGCCCGCTCGGCGGGCAGACCGTGTTGTGGGCCCCCTGGCCCGTGACCAGCTTGCGGACGACGGCGCCCGTGATCCCGTCGACCACGTTCCAATGCGGCCCTTCGAGAGACGGGACGTAGAGGACCCTCCCGTCGGGCGTGATCGCCATCCGGTCACAGCCTCCTTCGAGCGCTTCAACCCAGAGCGGCTTCTCCGTCACCAGGTCGATGCAGGCCAGCCGGCTCAGGCTGGTGACGTAGAGCCGCCGCGTGGCGGCATTGGCGCAGACGCCCTTGATGTTCTCGACCTTGCCGTCCGGATCGTCGAAGGGCGAGGGGATGCGCTTCACGAAGGCGTGGCCGCGGTCGACGTCGTAGACGAGGACGCCCTTGCCGCCCCACTCGACGTAGTTGCGGATGCCCGGCGAGGCCACGTACAGCCGCCGCTCCTCGGCGGGCGCCGGCGCCGCTCCGCTCCCGCCCGGGGCCGCGGCGGCCGCCATGCCGCCGAGCCACGCCGCAGTGAGGATCGCCGGCCACGCCTCCGATCCTCGCATCTCAGCCCGGGGGTGGGGCCGCGTCCGGGAGCACGTGGGCGCGGAAGCGCTCGCGCAGCGCCTTCTTGTCGAACTTGCCGACCGAGGTCTTGGGGATCTGGTCGATGAAGACCACGTCGTCGGGCAGCCACCACCTGGCCACTCTCGGGCGGAGGTGCTCGATCAGGGCCTCCCGCGTCAGCCGCTCCCGCGCCTCGGGCCGCGGCACGACGCAGGCCAGCGGCCGCTCGCACCAGCGCGGATGCGGCACCGCGATGACCGCCGCCTCCGCCACGTCGGGATGGGCCATGAGCATGCACTCCAGCGCCACGCTGGAGATCCATTCCCCGCCCGACTTGATGAGGTCCTTGCTCCGGTCGCAGATGCGGATGTAGCCGTCGGGATCGATCGAGGCCACGTCGCCCGTGCGCAGCCATCCGTCGTGGAACCGATCGCACGCCCGGTCGCGGTAGTAGGCGGAGGCGATCCAGTTCCCCCGCGCCTCGATCTCCCCCACGGCCCGGCCGTCCCACGGCAGCTCGCTCCCGTCCTCGCCGACGATCCGCACCTCGACCCCGGGGACCGGCCGGCCCTGGCTGGCCAGCAGCGCGTCGAGATCGTCGGGCGGCCGGTCGCGATGGGCGGCGAGCGGCCGGCACACCGAGCCCATCGGGCTCGTCTCGGTCATCCCCCACGCGTGGACGATGCGGATCCCGACCTCGCGGTGGAAGGCTTTCTGCAGCGAAGGCGGCACCGCGGAGCCGCCGCAGATGACGGTACGCAGACGGCCGAGGCGGTCGCGGGAGCGCTTCATCGGCTCGAGCATCGCCTGCCAGATCGTCGGCACGCCGGCGGCGAAGGTCACGCCGCGCTCGACGAGCAGCGAGGTGAGCACGTCGGGGACGAGGAACCGTCCCGGCATGACGATGTCCGTGCCGACCAGCAGGCAGGCGTAGGGCAGCCCCCAGGCGTTGGCGTGGAACATGGGGACGATGGCCATCACCACGTCGCGCTCGACGATCCCGAACGCGTCGGCCATGCACAAGGCCATCGAATGCAGGACGTTGGAGCGGTGGGTGTAGACGACCCCCTTGGGGTGGCCGGTGGTGCCCGAGGTGTAGCACATGGCCGCCGCGTGGTCTTCGGGCACCTCGACCAGCTCGGCCGGCTCGGCGGCGGCGAGGAGCGACTCGTAATCCAGCGTGCCCTCGGGGAGCGCGCCCGGCGCGTCGTCGACCACGATCACGCGCTCGACGCAGCCGACGCGGGCGGCCACCTTCTCCCAGGCCGGCCACAGGCTCTTGTCCACGATCACGAGCCGGTCCTGGGCGTGCTCGACGATGTAGACGAGGTCGTCGGCGAAGAGGCGGATGTTCAGCGTGTGGAGGATGGCGCCCATGCAGGGCACGCCGAGGTAGGCCTCGAGGTGCGCCTGGTGGTTCCAGCAGAAGGTGGCGACGCGGTCGTCGGCCCCGACCCCGAGGCGCCGCAGCGCGCCGATGAGCCGGCGGGCCCGCCCGACCGTCTCGGCGAAGGTCACGACCCGCACGCCGTCGGCGGTCTTCGTCGCCACCGTCTTCTGCGGGTGCAGGCGCTCGGCGTGCCGCAGGATGGAGGGGATGTTGAGCGGGCGCTCCTGCATCAGCCCCTTCATGCCGCGGACGCTAACTCTCGCGGCGGTCGCGGTCAAGCGCCTTGATCGGCGCGCACGGCCGCTGTAGCCTCGCAGCCGCTCTCGGGAGGGGGGCCGCCATGAACACGAACCGCCGGAGCTGGCTGAAGGGCGCGACCCTGTTCGGCAGCGGGTTCCTCTCCCGCATCGACAGGGCGGCGGCCGCCCAGACCAGCGCGCCGTCGCTGAAGGCCGCGCTGCGGGCGCAGGCCACGGGCGTGAGCGAGAAGCTGCTCGTGCCGGCCCGGCCGGGAGAGGAGGGCCCGCCCGCCCCCGCCGCCTACGACCGCCTTCCCCTGGAGTGGAACAAGGCCACCGTCAAGCGCTTCAAGGACACGCTGGCCGAGCGCGACATCCAGGCCTTCCTCGTCCGCGACCCGCTGAACATCATGTACCTCACCGGCTACTGGCACACCACCACCGAGCGGCCCCAGGCCACGTTCATGAACAAGGACGACGCCGACCCCTGGTTCCTCTATCCCGGGCTCGACCGCGACAGCGTCACCACCTGGTGGTTCGGCGGCGGCCGGATGTACTTCGATTTCCTGCATGGGGACGGCGCGTTCCCGCACGAGGGCCGGGTCCAGCAGGGCGAGACGGTCGACCTCTTCCGCTTCATGCTCGAGGGGATCAAGGAGCACAAGGTGCAGGGCACGCGCGTCGCCATCGACGGCGAGCTGTACCCGTCCGAGCTGGCCAAGGCGAAGGACGTCCTCCCCGCCGTCGAGTGGGTGAACGCCGCCGACACCTTGATGAAGATGAGGTGGGTGAAGACACCCGAAGAGCTGGCCCTCTGGCGGCGGGCGTACGTGTACTTCGACCGCGCCCACGGCTTCGCCCGCGATTACATCCTCACCCACGGCACCGACGTCACGGACTACGAGGTCGGCCAGGCCACCACGACCTGGATCAACGACATCCTCTACTCGGAGCTGGACCTCAAGAACGGCGCGCTCCACCACGGCGTGGCGAGCGGCATCGGGGTCGGCGTGCGGGTGGGGCCGCTCACCGCCTACCCGCACCCGAACCAGCCGCAGTTCAACCGGATCGGCCGCAACATGGCCCTGCAGGTCGAAGGCGGGGGGGCGATCGGCGGCTACGGCGGCGAGAACTACCGCGCGTACATCATCGCGGACGGCAGCGGAGGCTTCGATCCCCACATGCGGAAGCTCTGGGAGGTCAGCCAGCATACCTGCGACATGCAGGTCGATCTCTCGGTCGACGGCCGCACCTGCTCGGACGTCGCCTACGAGATCCACAAGTACCAGGTGGCGCAGGGGGTGCAGAAGTACATCTACCATCGCCCTGGCCACGGCGAGGGCGTCGAAGGCCACCAGTCGCCCTACCTCTCGCTCGGCGACCACACGATGCTCCGGAAGAACATGTGCTTCTCGGAGGAGCCGGGCCTCTACGACCCCGAGCACGGCTGCGGGTTCAACTGGAGCGACACCGTCGTCGTGGGGACGAAGTCCGGCTACCGGATGAGCCGCGTGCCTTACAGTAAGGAATGGTGCTGGCTGAAGCTGTAGGGACGGCGGCGTCCCCGGCGATCGAGGAGGCCGTTGAACTCGCCTCGTGACGCGGTCGTCGCCGTGCGGATCGCGTGGAGCGCGCTGTCGCGCAACGGTCTCCGCGCCACCCTGACCGCGGTCGGGATCACGATCGGCACGAGCGCGGTCATCGCCACGGTCGCCATCGGGGAAGGCGGCGCGGCCCAGATCCACGAGCAGCTCCTCATGCTGGGGGACAACCTGGTGTGGGTCGAAGCGGGCGGGCGCACGGTGAACGGGCTCCGCACCGGCACCGGGACGACGCCGACCCTCGTCCTGGCCGACATGCGCGCGATGCTGCAGGAGGTCCCCGCGCTCAAGGCCTGCTCGCCCCAGGTCGACGCCAGCATCCAGGTCATCCACGGGCACCAGAACTGGCGGACGGGCTACCGCGGCGTCTCCCCCGAATACCTGAGCATCCGGCGCTGGGAGCTGGCCAGCGGGGAGGCCTTCTCGCCGCAGCAGGTCGACTCCGCCGCCAACGTCTGCCTGCTCGGGCGGAGCGTGGCCGGGCATCTCTTCGGCGACGACGACCCGGTAGGGACGACCCTGCGCGTGCGCGACATGCCCTTCAAGGTAATCGGCACGCTGGCCCCGAAGGGACAGAACGTGCAGGGGAACGACCAGGACGACTTCATCATGGTGCCGTTCACGACCGCGCAGAGGAAACTGAAGGGGGTCACCTACCTCGACGACATCATGTGCTCGGCGGCGGCGGCGGAGGCGATCCCGGCCATCGGGGACGAGCTGACCCGGCTCCTGCGCGAGCGCCACCACCTCGTTCCGGGACAGCCGGACGACTTCAACATCCGGAAGCCCGAGGACGTCATCAAGGCCCAGGAGGACATGGCCCAGACGCTGACGGCGCTGCTCGCCGGCATCGCCACCATCTCCCTCGTCGTGGGCGGGGTGGGCATCATGAACATCATGCTGGTCTCGGTGACGGAGCGCACCCGCGAGATCGGGCTCCGGATGGCGATGGGGGCGAGGGACGGCGACATCCGGCGGCAGTTCCTCGCCGAGGCGGTCGTCCTGTGCCTGGGCGGAAGCGCCGCCGGCAGCCTGGTCGGCGTGCTGGCCTCACGCGGGATCGCCGAGGCGATGGACTGGCCGATGGTCGTCTCTCCCACCGCCGTCGGCGTCGCGGCCGCGGCCGCGATCGTGACCGGGCTCGTCTTCGGCTACTATCCCGCGCTCAAGGCCTCGCGCCAGGATCCGATCCAGGCCCTCCGCTACGAGTGAGAGCGGCTTCCCGCGATGACCCGGGACCGCGCGGTCGCCCGTGCGGACGAAGCTGCCTATGAGTCAGACGTCATTCGGATCAGAAGTCCATGCGGAGCATGAACTGCATGCGCCGCGGCGTGCCGGTCCCAACGGGTCCGCTGTTCAATACGTTGGTGATGCGCCCGAAGCTGGAAGTCGCCGAGATATTGGATGCGGGGTTGGCGAAGATCGGGTGGTTGAACAGGTTGAACGCCTCCACGCGGAACCTCACGTTCGCCTTTCCCGCGACGGGCGTGATCTTCTCGAGCGCCATGTCCGTTTCCCAGTACCCGGGACCGCGAGCGACATTGCGTCCCAGGTTGCCCCAGGTTCCCTTCGCCGGTACGGCGAAGGCTGCCCGATTGAACCAATTGTCAGTGGTCTGTTCCGCCGGATAGATCGGTACGCCAGGAACCAGGTCCGGCCTCTGGTTCCTGCTGTTGCCATCCGCCATGTCCGATGCTTTCCGGGTCACCGTGATGTTTACCGGGAGACCGGTCCTCGCCGTCAGAATTCCACTCACCTGCCATCCGCCGATCAGGTTGCCCACGACGCCGCCGGCGTTCCAGTGACTCCGCCCCGGTCCGATCGGAAGCTGGTACACCGAATTTATCGCGAGGCTGTGTCGAACGTCGAAGTTTGCGGCGCTCCGATCGCAGGCACGGCACGATGCATTCTCGACCTGCGCGGTCTCGCCCGTGCCGACCGAGCCGTCGGTGATCGCGTGCGACCAGACATAATGCATCTGCCACAACCACCCGCTCGTGAACGACCGCTGCAGCGATGCCACGAGCGCGTGGAAGTTGCTGTTGCTGTCGTTGTACTTGATCTGGAACTGGCCGAACTGTGGCAGGGGTCGTTTGCCGGTGATCGGATCTTTGAGATTGACCTGACGGGCGCCAAACAGATGGTGGCCTTCGCTGCCGACGTAACCGACCTCGCCGATGAAGCGATACGGCAGCTGCCGCTGGATCATGAGATCCCAGTTCTCGTAGTAGCCGTCCGTGCGATACCGGTCGATCCCCTTCGGACTGGCGCCCTGCGCCTGCAGCAGCCCGAGAAAGGGAGTCAGCGGGTAGGAGAGGTTGGGGACATCCGCCGACGAGAGGGCATACCGGGCCGCCGTGCTCTCGTGAGGATCGCTGAAGTCATCGTTCTGGTTCGGGCTGTAGTAGATCCCGAACCCGGTGCGGATGGTCGTCTTCCCGTCCGGCCCTCCGGGTGCCCAGGCCAGGCTCAGCCGGGGCGCAAAATTGTTGCGATCCGGCGAGTACATCGGCGTACCGGCCGGGCAGAACCCACCGCATGCGAAGTCGACGACTGCGATGTTCCCGTGCTTCTCGCTCATGACCGAGTAGTACTCATAGCGCAACCCCAGATTGAGCGTGAGGTCGGGACGAACCTTGAACTGATCCTGCACGTAGCCCATCCAGAACGTGCGCCGCAGCTCCCCGATGCCCAGTTCAGCGTCCACGTTGACCGAATCCACTCGGTCTTGCACGAAATCGTCCGGACTGCCGAACGCGATGGTCGAGATGGCGATGCCGGTGCTCGTGTTGTTCAAGTGAATGCGCCTGATGTCAGCGCCCATCTTGAAGGTGTGGCGCCCTCTGATGATGCTCAGGTTATCGACCAGGGCGAACGTGGTGCCGATCTCCAAGTCGAGCTGGTCTGGGCTGAGGTCGGTGAAGCCGGGCACGCTGGAGACAGCGACAGGAGCGGTTCCGCTCACGGGGTGATGGAGGGCGGAACGGTTCATCCCGAACTTGGCCTCATTGACGGCCCGGCCTGAGAACATGTGCATCAACTGGACGACCAGATTCGATGGGCGAATGGACAGCTTGTCGCGTGAGCCTATCGCGTCGAACGGCTTCTCGATGACTGCGTTGTCGAAGTTGTAACGGACGAACATGGAGGTCTGATCGCTGAAGCTGTGGTCGACACGGGCGGTCACGCTGTCCTCGTGAACTGAATTGACACCCGATGCCTTGTACAGGTCCGTATTGGAATCGACAGGGCTCTGGCCGATGGGCCAGCCGTCGAGGATCGGTCTGAGGGCAGGAGAGGTCGCCAGGACCCTGGCCCGAAATGGAGCGCTCGGCACGAACCCGGTTATCGTCTGGGCAAGCCTCTGCCGGATCGCTTCGTAGCTCACGAAGAAGAAGGTGCGATTGCGCGCAATGGGCCCGCCGAGGTTGGCGCCGAACTGGTTCATGCGGAAGGGAGGGATCTTCGCGGGATCGAAGGGCGACCGGGAGTCGAACGCGCTATCGCGCAAGAACTCGAACACGGCGCCGTGGAAGTTGTTGGTCCCGCTCTTCGACACGGCGTTCACCTGGGCGCCGCCCGACGAGCCGCTTTCGGCGGTGTAGACCGCGGATTCCACCCGAAACTCTGCGATCGATTCCAGGGAAATGTTCAGGCGCGCATCCGCCTTCTGGCTTTGCTCCTGGACGCCGGTCGCATCGATTCCATCGAAAGTGAAGTTGTTGTCGTCGCGGCCCCTCCCGAAGAATCGGATGTCTCTCTGGCCGCCGGCGCCGGAATTGACGGCGCCTGGAGCGAGAATCTCGAGGGTCGCCCAGTTGCGCCCGTTGACGGGAATATCGCTGAGCTGTCGATGTTCGAGAACCGCTCCCACCCGAGCGTTGCTGGTCTCGAGGGGCGCAGCCGTATCCAGCACTTGAAGCTCTTCTGAGACCGAGCCCACTTGGAGCTCCGCGTTGACAGTACGGGTCTGGCCGACGAAGAGCTGGATCCCGTTTACTTCGAAAGTGCGAAAGCCCGCGCGAGAGATCCTGAGATCGTACGTTCCGATCGGTAATCCGGTGATGCTGTAGACTCCGGTACGCCCGGTCTCGACGACTCTCTTCAGGCCCGTCTCACGCGAGACGAGCTCGACGCGGGCGCCCGCAGCGACCGCTCCGCTTGAGTCCGTGACGGTGCCATTCAGGTTGGCCCGGTCGACCTGCCCGTATCCGACGCTACTCGATAGGACGAGGATGGTTGCCAGCGCGAACGCTGTGCGTGTCATCATGGAACAATCCTCCTTGACGATAGGCCGGATTGGCGGCCTGCGGCGGGCAACATGATGTCCACTGGGGGGGCGCCCGCATCGCCCTTCATGAGAGCCTCTCGATAATGGAAGCGTTCAGTGTTCGCTTGACGTGACGCGCTGCGGCAGGCAGGACGTTGGCAGCGCGATGAGACAGCGTTGCGACGGAATCGAGACGACCGGGCGACGACATACGGCTCACGTCCCGCCATAGCTTACACTCGCGGGCGAGATGGATGGGGCCGCGGTGTCGATCGTCTGGGCGGGCATCCCGTCGCCCACCGGGGGCGGTCTCGGCCTATTCCTTCTGACCGCGGGAACCCACCGCATCCGGGTCCTGGTCGAGGAGCTGGCCGCGCAGCTCGGGCGAGAGCGGCGTCGAGCGCCCGGCCGCGTAGTCGTAATGGACGAGGACCTTGCGCGCTTCGGCGACTAGGCGCCGCGTCCGGCGCTCCGTGATGGCCTGCTCGAGGGTGAAGGAGGAGCGGCCGATGGAGGCGCACCGCACGCCGACGTCGAGGACCTCCGCGTAGGAAGCCGGCGAGCGGAAGTCGACCTCGGCCCGGGCCAGGATCATGTCCATCTGCCGCAGGTCGCTCCGGTGGGTCACGTGGAGCCACCAGGCCATCCGCGCCGACTCGAAGTAGGTCAGGTAGACCGCGTTGTTGACGTGCCCGAGCGCGTCCAGGTCGCGGAAGCGCACCTCGACCGCCTGGGTGAAGCGGAACGGGCGGCCGCTCAGCACCGCTCGCGCTCCGCCCGGGCCAGGTCCTCCTCGACCTGGGTCGCCCACTGGGCGAGGACCGCGTCGGGGGTGCGCCGGAGGCCCTCCTCCGCCACAGCGAGGGCCTCGCGGTAGCGGCGCATTTCGCGCAGGCACCACACGATGGTGAGATAGACTGAGCCGGCGTGGCGGAAGTTCTCGCCCTCCTCCAGGAGCGCCAGGGCCTGCCGCGCGTCGGCCAGGGCCTCCTCGTCGCGGCCGAGGGCGTGCAGGCAGCGGGCCCGGGCGTCGATCGCGGGCGCCGAGCGGGGCCACGCCGCCACTGCCCGGTCCAGGACCGCCAGCGCCTCCTGGTCCTTGCGCATCTCGAGCAGCAGGCGCGCCTTCAGAAGGAGCGCGCCGAGGTGGGCGGGGTCCGCGGCGAGCAGCGCGTCCAGCGAGCGGTGGGCCTCGTCGGCATCGCCCCGCGAGACGAGAAGCTGGGCGCGGTTGAAGGCCTCGGCGGCGTCCATCGCCTAGCGCGGGATGCGGACCCGGGGAAAGAAGCGCCGCAGGTAGTCCCGCAGCGCGGCCCGCGTGCTGGGAAACGCCAGCTCGTCCCAGGGCAGGGCCTCGGGCGCGAACGCCCGCACCTCCTGGCACTCGTCGCACGCCTTCAGCGTCCCGCTCACGACGTCGGCGGCATAGACGATCACGACGATGTCGCTGCCCGGGAAGGAGTACGCATCGAGGATGCCGAGGAGGCTGACCCTCAGGTTCACCTCCTCCTGGGTCTCCCGCACCGCGGCCGACGTCACCGACTCCCCGCGGTCCACGAATCCGCCGGGGAAGACCCACTTCCCGATCTCCGGCTCGATGCCCCGCCGCGCGAGCACGATGCCGCCGTCGAGCATGCAGATGGTGCAGGCGGCGACCTTGGGGTCCAGGTAGAAGATGAAGCCGCACGCGCCGCAGACCAGGCGGAAGGGCTCGCCCTCCTTCAGGACGCGCGGAGACAGCTTGCCGCCGCAGCGCGGGCAGAAGCGGTAGTCGGCGGCCGCGGTTGACATCCGACGGCGATTATATGCGCCGGGCGGTCCCCGCCGCCTCGCGCGGCATGACAGGAGTAGCGGATCTGGGATAAACGTAGGACGCCATGATCGACCGGCAGGCGGGCTAGCGTGGTCCAGCGCAGGACCGGGTTCGCCGTCTCCTGGCAGACCCTGTCCCCGATCCTGGGGATCTTCCGGGTGCAGCCCGCGGCGGGCGGCCGGTTCCCCGATTACGAGGCCGGGCAGTACATCGCGCTGCGGCGCGAGGACTGCGCGCTGACGCGCCGGGTGACCGGCGCCGACGGACGCACGCGCTACGTCCCCGACGTCGACGCCTCGGGACGGCAGCGGCGGGGACCGGTGAGCCACGCGTACTCGATCTCCTCCGCGCCCTACGAGACGGCCCAGGAGGGCTTCCTGGAGTTCTACGTCGTGCGCGAGACGGACGAGGACGGGCGGCCGGGCCGCCTCACGGAGTCCCTCTTCCGGATCGAGCCGGGCAAGGACGACGAGATCGTCTACTTCGACCGCATCGCGGGCGACTTCACGCTCGCCAAGCGCGCGGCCGGCTTCCCGCACGTGCTCATGGTGGCCAGCGGCAGCGGCCTCGCCCCCTTCGTCTCCATGATCAAGCAGCTCCACTTCGAGGCCGGACGGGGACCAGGCGACCCGGCGCGCTACACGCTCCTCCACGGCAACCGCACCGCCGAGGAGCTGGCCTATCACCGCGACCTGGAGACCATCGCCGCCGCGGGGCGGCTCGACTTCACCTATCTGGCCACGGTCAGCCGGCCCGCCTCCTCCGGCCACGACCCCTCGCTGGGCCGGGGCCGGGTCAGCAACGTGCTCCGCCTGCTGCTCGGCTTGCCGCTCAAGGAAGAAGAGGACCTCGAGGCGGCGGCCGAGAAGGGTGAGGGCGTCGAGACGGCGCGGGCCGCGCTCGTGCGGGCGGTGCGGCCCGCGCTGCCGGCGGGCGCCGGCGCCGACGCCCTGCGCGAGCGCCTCGCTCCCGCCCGGACGGTGGTGATGACGTGCGGCAACGCGTCGGCCATGTCGGACGTGCAGCGCGCCGCGCAGGCCCGGGGCATCCGCTTCGAGAAGGAGGACTGGAAGCCGACGCTCTATCCATGACCATCATCGTCCGCTACCACGAGATCGCGCTCAAGGGCCGCAACCGCCCGTTCTTCGTGGACCGGCTGGCCGGGAACCTGCGGCAGGCCCTCTCCGACCTGCCGGGAGTCGACGTGCGGCCCCTGTCCGCCCGCGTGTCGGTCGAGGTCGGAGACGACGCCCCGTGGGACACGGTGCGCGCGCGCGTGGGGTCCGTGTTCGGGGTGGCGAACTTCTCCCGCGCGCAGCCGGTGCCCGCCGACCTCGAGGCCCTGAAGCGCGCGGCGCTCGACGGCGTCCGGGCCGCGAGCTTCTCCTCGTTCCGCGTCACCACGCGCCGCTCCGACAAGTCCTTCCCCCGCAACTCGGCCGAGATCGACCGCGAGCTCGGCGCCGCCATCCACGAGGCGACCGGCGTCCGCGTCGACCTGGAACACCCCGAGCTGACGGTGTGGGTGGAGGTGCTGCGCGACCGCATCCTCCTCTCGTTCGCCAAGTACGCCGGGCCGGGCGGCTTCCCGGTCGGCACCTCGGGTCGCGTGATGGCGCTGCTGTCGGGCGGGATCGACTCCCCGGTGGCGGCCTGGCGCATGATGAAGCGGGGCTGCCGGGCCGTGCTCACGCACTTCCACGCCTTTCCCCTCCAGGACCGCAGCACCATCGACAAGACGCGGGAGCTGGCCCGCATCCTCACCCGGTGGCAGTTGCGGACGCGCCTGCTCCTCGTCCCCTTCGGCCCCGTGCAGCAGGCGGTGGTGGCCGCCTGCCCGGCTCCCCTGCGCGTCGTGCTCTACCGCCGCTTCATGATACGCATCGCCGAGGCGCTCGCCCGGCGCCACCGGGCCCGCGCCCTCGTGACCGGCGAGAGCCTGGGCCAGGTGGCGTCCCAGACCCTCGACAACATGATCGTCATCGGCGAGGCCGCCCGCCTTCCCGTCCTGCGCCCGCTGGTGGGCATGGACAAGGAGGAGATCACCGAGCAGGCGCGGCGGATCGGTACCTTCGGCGTGAGCACGCTGCCGGACCAGGACTGTTGCCAGCTCTTCGTGCCCCGCCACCCCGCCACCGCCGCCCGGCGCGAGGAGGTCGAGCGGGCCGAAGAGGCTCTCGACGTTCCCGTCCTGGTCGCCGCCGCGGTGGAAGGCGCGGCGGAAGAGCGCTTCGAGTTCCCCGGGCCTACGGGCTCACGGTGATGCTGCAGCTCGCCTTCGTCCTCCCCGTCGTGACGGTGGCGACCGCAGTGTAGGGGCCGGGGGCGGCGTAGGCGTGGAGAGGCCGCTCGACGTCGGCCGTCTCCCCGTCGCCGAAGCTCCAGGAGTAGCTGCACCCGTGCTCGCTGAAGCAGTAGCTCGGCGCCACGTTGAACTTCACCTTCAGGCCGCCCTCCAGCGTGGCCTTGCAGGTCGCCACCAGGGTCCCGAAGACGTGGATCGTGTCGGCGCAGGTGGCGCTGGCCGCCCCGCTCGTCACGGTCAGGGTCGCCAGGTAGTTTCCCGGTGAGGAGTAGACGTGCTGGGGCGCGGGGTCCGCCGACGAGGCGCCGTCGCCGAAGCGCCAGAGGTAGCCGAGCTGGCCGTTGCCCCCCGCCGCGCTGGCCCGGAAGTTGACCGTCGCGGGCGCGGACGCCTCCTCGGGGTCGATCACGCACGTCAGCCGTACGTCGCCGTCCACCCGCACGCTCACCGGAGCGCTCACCGTCGCCTCGTCCGCGGAAACCACCCGCAGCGTCACGTTGTAGACGCCGCCGCTCGAGAAGCGCACGTGCGGGTTCGCCTCCGAGGAAGCGCTGCCATCGCCGAAGCTCCACGAGTAGACGTAGCTGCCCTTGCCCCCGGACACGTCGGAGGTGAAGGCGACGTCGAGCGGCGCCCGGCCCGAGGTCGGGCTGGCGGCGATGGAGACGCTGAGCGAGCCGGAGCCGGTGGGCCCCGCCGGGCCGTTGTTCTCGCTCTTGTCCTTGTCGCAGTGCATGAGGGCCAGCGGGATGAGGACCAGGGTCGCGGCCGGCAGGCCGCCGAGGGGTTTCGCCTTCGGCATGCGATCTTCCTCCGTTCGGAGCGGATGCCAGCCGTTATAAGCCGCCGAGTGCCGCTTGTCCAGGGCGACCCCGGCCGCTCATCGGCCGCGATAGCGCAGGGCCATCACCGCGATGTCGTCCGAGGCGAGGCTCGCCCCCACGAAGCCCTGCACCGCCGCCAGCGATCCGCGGACCAGCTCAGCCGCCCCTGCGCTCGAGGCGTCCCGCAGGCAGGCCTCCAGCCGGGACGCCGAGAACT
>QHVM01000017.1:0-88176 GCA_003223555.1 Acidobacteriota bacterium
CGATCCTGTTCCTGATGCTGTACCTCATCTATCAGCAGCAGATCACGGTCGGCCAGTTCTTCTCGCTGTGGATCTACTCGTTCTTCATCTTCGGCCCGCTGCAGGAGATGGGCACGGTCATCAACCTCTACCGCGAGACGGAGGTGTCGCTCCAGAACTTCCAGCAGATCCTGGACACGCCGCAGGAGCCGCGGCCGGAGCACCCGGTCCGGCTGGCTTCGCTGGAGGAGCTGGCCTTCGAGAACGTGACCTTCACCCATCAGACGGCGTCGCAGCCGGCGGTGCGGGACATCTCCTTCCGCATCGGTCGGGGGCGGACGCTGGCTTTCGTCGGCCCTTCCGGCGCCGGCAAGACGACCCTGGTGAAGCTGCTCGTCGGCCTCTACCGGCCGCAGGCGGGGCGGATCCTCTACAACGGGGTCGACAGCCGCGAGGCGGACATGGAAGCGCTGCGCGAGCGGATCGGCTTCGTCACCCAGGAGACGCAGCTCTTCTCCGGCAGCATCCGCGAGAACCTGCTCTTCGTGAGGCCGGACGCCACGGACGCCGAGTGCCTGGAGGCCCTCCGGCGGGCGGCCTGTCAGGGCCTGCTGGCCCGGGCGGCGAAAGGGCTCGACACCGTCATCGGCGAGGGGGGCATCAAGGTGTCCGGCGGGGAGCGCCAGCGGCTCTCCATCGCCCGCGCCCTGCTCCGGCGGCCGGACCTGCTCGTCTTCGACGAGGCGACCTCGTCGCTCGACTCGCTCACCGAGGAGGAGATCAGCCACACCATTCGCGAGGTGGCGGACTCCCGCGACGTGATGAGCATCCTCATCGCCCACCGCCTCTCCACCGTCATGCACGCCGACCGGATCTTCGTCCTCGAGCGCGGGCAGGTCGTGGAGACGGGCCGGCACCAGGAGCTGCTGGATCGGACCGGCCTGTACTACGCCATGTGGCGGCAGCAGGTCGGCGAGCGCCGCCCCGCGCTGGCGGTGGCGGCGGAACCGACGGGGGTGGCCGCAGGTTGATCAACCGCCGCTGTCCGCGCTCGTGCGTTGCTCCTGCTCCAGGCGGTCCAGCGCCTCCTGGCAGTGCATGAGGCTGACCTGCCGAGCGTCGAGCGGGTCGCCATCGTGGACCACCAGGGAGCAGAATGGCATGGGCACGTAGTGCGTCACGGGTCGGCGAAGACGGATGATGCGGCGGCCGCGGAACGCCAGAGGCACCAACAAGGCGCCGGACGCCTGGGCGATGTCGAGCAGGCCCGCCTTGACCCGCCCATACGGGCCACCCGAATCGGCAGCCAGGGCCAGATGCCCGCCGCGGCTCGAGAGCGCGTCGGCGATCTGCGTCTTCGGACGGGTCGGCGAATGCCGGCCGTACACCCAGACCGGGAAGCCGAACCAGGCGTAGGCGCGCTGGTTGGCCCGCGAGCGCCAACCGTCGTGGGCCAGGATGGCGGGCACGGCCCAGGCGGGGAAATGGCGGAAGGCGGCGACACTCAACCAGGTGTAGGCATGCCACGTGTAGTAGATCAGCGGCCGGCCCTCCGCGGCGGCGCGCTCGAACAGCCGGCCGGGCGGTCGGTGCCAGCGCACGGCCGCCGTCGACAGGTACGGCAGCATGCAGGCGGCGAACGCGCAGTTCGTCAAGAAGAGCAAAGGATCGAGGACGATGGTGTCGACCGCCCGGGGATGCTCCGGGTACAGATGGACGACACGGCCTCGATCATCGTGATGGGGAGTGTCCGCGCTCGAATCCACCGCGGTACCTCGGGAGGAGTGTCATGAAAAAGCCCAAGCCAATCAACCGCCGGTCGTTTCTCGGTCAGGCCGGCGCGGTGGCGATCGGCGCGAGCGGCCTCGGCCGCACCGCCTTCTCGTACGGCCGGATCCTGGGCGCGAACGATCGCATCTCGCTCGGCCACATCGGGGTGGGCCGGCGCGGCACCGAGCTGGCCGGCATCGTGGCCCGGCTCAAGTCGAAGAACGTCGAGATGACGGCCGTCTGCGACCTGTGGAAGGTCAACCGTGAAGCGGCCGCGGCCCGGGCCGAGGTGGCCCACGGCCGAGCGCCCCGGTCGTTCCAGTACATGAATGACCTGCTCGCCCTGAAGGACGTGGACGCGGTCCTGGTCTCGACCGCCGATTTCCAGCATGCGACGCACTTGAAGATGGTGGTCGAGGCGGGCAAGGACTGCTACTGCGAGAAGCCGATGGCCAACGACCTCGCCGAGGCCAAGGCCGCCCGCGACGCGGTGCTCGGAAGGAACGCGGTCGTGCAGGTCGGAACGCAGCACCGCAGCGAGCCCTACCAGATCGCCGCGCGGGACCTCATCGGCTCGGGTGCCCTGGGTGAGGTCACCAAGGTCGAGATCGTCTGGAACTATCACGGCCCCCGGTGGCGGGGTCGAAGCGAGGTCAACGAGCTGCGGGAGCAGGACACCGACTGGCGCCGCTGGCTGCTCACCAAGCCTTTCCGTCCGTTCGATCCCCGGATGTACTTCGAGTTCCGCCTCTACAAGGACTTCTCCAGCGGCATCCCCGACCAGTGGATGAGTCACGGCATCGACCTCATCCACTACTTCCTCGACGACAGCTTCCCGCGGTCGGTGGTGGCCCACGGCGGCGTCCTGGCCTGGAAGGACGGCCGGGAGAACCCCGACACGTTCCAGGCGCTGCTCGAGTACCCGAAGGGGTTCCTGGTGAGCTATTCGACGAGCTTCGGCAACGACAGCGACAGCTTCACCCGCATCATGGGCAAGGCGGCGACCCTCATCAACGTCGGGGGCGAGGGGAGCCCGCGGTGGAAGTGGGTGGAGGAGAAGGGCACCCACGAGGACAACCCGGACGTGAGGCGCGCCGAGAGATACGTCACGCTCGCCGGCGACGACCGCGTCCCTCCCACGGCGATCGGCGACAACGACCTGTCGCACATGACCAACTGGTTCGAATGCCTGCGCAGCCGGACGCAGCCGCACGCGACGGTCCACCACGGGTTCGCCCATTCCGTGGCGTGCATCATGGCCGCCCGCTCCTGCCGGGAAGGCAAGAAGCTCTACTGGGATCCAAAGACGGAGTCGATCCTCGACGAGGCCCCGGAGCCGACGAAGCCACTCTGATGAGGAAATCGATCGGCGACAACCTGGTCCCGAAGGAGTGGGGCTTCGAGAAGGGCCTCGCCCTCGTCAAGAAGGCCGGCTACGACGGCATCGAGCTGTGGCTGGGCGCCACTCCCTGGTTCCGGCTCGACACGACCGACGCCCAGGTGCGAGAGCTGCGGCGCAAGGTCGACGACGCCGGTCTCGTGGTCTCGAACGTCTCCAACTCGCTGGACTGGGATCGGCCGTTGTCTTCCCGCGACCCGCGGGTCCGCGAGCAGGCGGTGCGGCACATCACGCGCCAGATCGAGAGCGCGCAGATCCTCGGCACCGACGCGATCCTCGTCGTCGCCGGCATCGTCACCGAGGAGACGCCGTATCAGGAGGTCTACCCGCGGACGGTGGAGGGCCTGCAGAAGCTGGCCGAAACGGCCGCCCCCGCCCGGGTCAAGATCGGCTGCGAGAACTGCTGCTCCGAGCAGCGCTTCCTGATGAGCCCGCGCGAGTTCAAGCTGTTCCTGGACGACGTCGGCAGCCCGTGGGTCGGCCTCCATCTCGACGTCGGCAACATCCACGATACCGGCTTCCCCGAGCAGTGGATCGAGATCCACGGCCCCCGCATCACGCGCGTCCACGTGAAGGACGTGATGCGCCACCGCGGCCGCTGCGGCAACGAAAGCGTCTACACGAACCTGTTCCTGGGCGACAACAACTGGAAGGCGATCCGCGAGGCGTTCCAGAAGGTCGGCTACGACGGATGGCTGATCGCCGAGATGGAAGCGCGCTACCGCTACGCGCGCGACCAGCAGTTCTACGATACGGCGGCGGCGATGGACCGCTTCATCTCGGGCCAGCTCTAGGCGTGGGCCTGTCCCGGCGAAGTTTCCTGGGGGCCCTGGCGGCGGTTCCCTTGAGCCGCGCCTTCGGAGGCTCGACGCGGAGCGCGCCTCCCGTCGGTGCAACCTGCGTGCTCCCCGAGTCCTGCGCCGGCTTCGCGAGGGCGCTCGCGGGCCGGGAGGCACCTCACCTGGTCGTCTTCCCCGGCACGGCCGGCTGGGACGACTCGATCGCGCAGCGCGTGCGAAGCGGCCAGCTCGTGATCTTCGAATCGGCCGCCGGCTTCGCCGAAGGTGGAGCGCTTCAGGAGCAGCAGGCGGGGCTCAGGGCCTTCGGCCTCGCCATCGAACGCCCCGTGGCGCTGTGGACCGAAGGCCGGCCGTCCTACCTCGACCTCGACTGGCCCGTGCGCGCACGCGTCCGGGATTTCTCCCATGCCGTCGCCGTCCGCGGCGGCGAGACGGTGGGAGCGCTCGGAGGGCGGCCGGTGGCGGCGTTGCAACGCGCCGGCGCAGGCGCGCTGCTGTTCCTGGGCTCTCCGGTCGGTCCCGCGCTGTGGAGCGGCGACCCGCAGGCTCATGCCTGGCTGAGTTCTGTCCTTGCTGCGCACCTTCTGGGATCGACATGATCGAGGAGGCAAGGGCCCATGTGCAAGCGGGGATCGAGGCACGGGTTCGTCCAAAGGATGTCCGCGGGCCTCAGCGTGCAGACCTCCGTGATGCGCAACCCCGCGCCGTAGGCCACGGCGGCGATCGTCCGATACCGGATCGCGGTGATGCACGAGAGCAGCCGTCCCGCCTCGCTCCCCGTGAGGATGTCCGGCAGCCGCCGCGGAACCTTGGGAAACGGGACCTCGGCAACCAACTCGGGACGCTTGAGCGTGACGACGTAGAGGAACTTCAGTGAAGCCACGTACATCGGTGGGTGGCAGGTGAGGCTTGCTTGACCTCCAACAGGTGGAGCAGGAAATCCTTGATCTCCTTCTCGCCCATCTGCGCCGGCGAACGGCCATAGCGCTCGGCGAAGCGTCGGGCACAAGCCAGGTAACACCGCCGCGTATTCGGCGAGAATCCCTTGAGCTTGAGCTCCCCTTCCATCCTGTCGCGCAGCATTCCCATGACTCTTCTCCTCGTGGCCCGGCACGGAATGCGCCGGGACAGGGACGATGCCCCAGCGCGCGAGGATGTGGGAATCGCGCGGAGCCGCGCAGGAATCAGCGACAACCGTCTTCGGGCAGTGACGCTAGCTGCCGCGAACGCGGCTTAGTTCAAACCACGAGGTTTATCGGGCGCCGCGACCAACGGGAGCGGCGCGGACCCCGAGGGAACCCCGGCACGCGGGCTGCGGGGACAGCCTTCTCTTAAGAGCGGCGTGATGCAGCCCGCGTGACGGGGCGCGACGCCCGCGGGCCGTACCTGCCCCGGGGGGTCACAACCGCCCAGAGCCATCGCGGCCCGCCTCAGGCGGTCCCGCCTTTGAATGAAGCGCCGCGACGTCGCGGCAGCTTCCGTCCTGGGCCGAGCTGCGGCGACGTCACGGCATCCTTGAAGGTAATGGAGGAGTATTGGGCTGTGGGACCCGCTGGCGCTGTGCTCAGCTACTGGGCGAACCGAACAGCCCTCTAAGCTGCGCCGCCTCATCCGTCGTCAGCGTCACGTCGAGCGCGGCCAGCGCGGCGTCGATGTGCTCGGGGCGCCGGGGCCCGATGATGGCCGCGCTTATCAAGGGATGGTGGAGGACCCAGCCCAGCGCGAGCGTGCTCATCTCGACGCCTCGCGAGCGCGCTTCGTCCGCGAGGTCGGCCAGGGCGGCAAAGACCCGATCGTCGACCAGGTGCTGGTACGGCTCGGGCCGCAACGTCATCCGCGACCCGGGAGGGTACGGACTGCCTGACCGATACTTGCCGGTCAGCCAGCCTCCCGCGAGCGGGCTGAAAGCCGTGAAGCCGAGCCCCTGGTCGGCGCAGAGCGGCAAGACCTCGCGCTCGGGCGCGCGGTCCAGCAGGCTGTAGGAGTTCTGCACCCACTCGAACCGGCACCAGCCGTTCTTGTCGCTGATCCACAGGGCTCGCGCCAGCCGCCACGCCTCGATGTTGCTCGCCCCGAGATAGAGCACCTTGCCCATGCGGACGAGGTCGTCGAGGGTCCGGAGGGTCTCTTCGAGCGGAGTCTCGGGGTCGGGCTCGTGGATCAGGTACATGTCCAGCCGGTCGGTCTGCAAGCGGGTCAGGCTCGCGTCGATCTGCCGCAGGATGTGCCGGCGGGAAAGCCCGCGGTCGTTGGGACCCTCGCCGACCGGGTTGAAGACCTTGGAGCTGATGAGGATCTGGTCCCGTGCGAGCGATCCTCTTTCCTTCAGCCAGCGACCGATGAACTCCTCGCTCCGGCCGCCACCGTAGGCGTCGGCGGTATCGAAGAAGTTGATGCCCGCCTCCCGCGCCCGATCCATCAGGGCGAACGCCTCCTGCTCGCTCTCGCCCATGCCGTAGAACGCCGGCGCCGACCCGATCCCGCCGAAGTTCCCGCAGCCCAGCCCGAGGCGGGAGACCTGGAGGCCGGTCGTTCCCAGCCGCCGATACAGCATCGCCCGCCGGTATAACATGCCCGCGCCGGAAAGAGACAGGGAAGGGAGCCGATGCGGAGCTTGCTGGTGGCAGCGGCTTGCGTGGCCGTGGCGACGATCCTGGCCGGCGAGGGCACCGGGGCTGGCGTCAGCCTCGTCCTCGACAACGCTCGCGTCCGCGTGCTCAAGGCGCGCACCGGTTCGGCCGTCGCCGACCATCCCGCGGCCGTGGTGGTGGTACTGGAGGACGGCGCCACGCACAAGGCCGGCGACGCCTACTGGTCAGGGGACCCGGCGGCTCCGCGAAGCGGAAGCGATGTGGGTCCGATCATCATCGTCGAGCCCAAGGGACCGGCACCGTTTGCCGCGCCGGCGCCGGGAACGGCCGGCGGGATCACGCCCGGTCCGGGCCCGTCGACCTTCGTCGGCATGAGCTTCAAGCCCCTGTTGGACAACGAGCGGGTGAGGGTCATCCGCGGCCGGATGGAGGTGGGCGCCCGGGAAGGCTTTCACACGCACGCCTCCGACATCGTGGTGGTTCATCTCTCGGGCGGCGCCATCGAGGACACCGCGGACGGCAAGACGAGGGTGAATCACTGGAAGCGCGGCGACGTCGAGTTCGAGCCGCGAGGGTCCAGCCATTCCGCTCGCAACGTCGGGTCCGCCGTCGACGCGGTATTGGTCACGCTGAAGCCATAGAGGATGGCGGCCGAGAAGGGCGGCCTGAGACGCATCCTCGGGGTCGGCTTCGGCCTCGCGGTGATCGTCGGCAGCACCCTCGGCATCGGCATCCTCCGCACGCCGGGCCTCGTGGCTGCTCAGCTCGCCTCGCGCTCGGGCATCCTCGCGGTCTGGCTCCTCGGCGGCCTCTACACGCTGCTCGGATCGGTGTGCCTGACCGAGCTGGGCACGATGCTGCCCCGGGCGGGGGGCTACTACGTCTACGCCCGGCGTGCCTTCGGCGACACCGCCGGCTTCGCGGTCGGCTGGTCCGACTGGATCACGTATTGCGCCGTCCTCGGATACGTGACGATCGCGATGGGCGAGTTCTCGGCCGTCCTGGCGCCTTCGCTCGGGCCGGCGATCAAGCCGATCGCCGTGGCCGTGCTCGGGCTCTTCGCGCTGTTGCAGTGGGCGGGCGTGCGCATCAGCAGCCGGTTCCAGGAGGCGACGACCGCGGTCAAGTTCCTGGCGTTCCTCGCCCTGGTCGCCGCGTGCTTCGCTCATGCCGCCGCGTCTCCGTCGCCGGAGGGCGGCCCGGCCGTGCTCCGTCCGGACGGGCCGGGGTTCGTGGGCCTCGTCGTGGCGCTGCAGTCCGTCGCCATCACCTACGGCGGCTGGCAGAGCGCGCTCTACTTCACGGAAGAAGACCGCGACCCTCGCCGCAACCTGCCGCGGTCGATGATCGGCGGCGTGCTGTCGGTGCTGGTGATCTACCTGCTCGTCAACCTTGCGCTGCTGTCGGTCCTGCCCGTGGGCGCGCTCTCGCGCTCGACGCTGCCGGCGGCCGACGCGGCGAAGGCGATCTTCGGCGGCCGGGGCGGCCAGATGATCACGCTGCTGTCGCTCGTATCGCTGCCGCCCCTCGTCAACGCGATCATGATGATCGGCACGCGGATCCTGTTCGCCATGGGCCGGGACGGGCTGCTCTGGAGGGGCGCCGCCGCGGTCAACGACCGGGGCACGCCGGTCCGGGCGACGCTGGTGACGACCGCGGTGGCGGCGGTCCTCATCGGGACCGGGACGTTCCAGAAGCTCGTGGCCGTGGCGGCGTTCTTCCTGGCCGTCAACTACTGCGTCTGCTGCCTGGCCCTGATCGTCTTGCGGCGGCGCGAGCCACGGCTCGAGCGGCCATTCCGCGCCTGGGGATATCCCTGGTCGGCCGGGATCGTCCTGATCGGCGCCGCGGCCTTCCTGACCGGTGTCCTGCTGGGAGACACACGGACGGCGCTCGTCGCGATGGGTCTGCTGGCGGCAGGCCTGCTGGGGCGGCTCTGGTCGTCCCGCCGGTGATATCCTCCAGGCAACCGAGGCGAACCATGCCCGTGAGATCGCTGCTGGCCCTTCTGGCGCTGCTGGCCGCGGGGCCGGCGGACGCGGCTTCCATCTTCTCCTATGGCGGCGACCTGCTTGTCGGCTCCCCGACCGGCGCTTTCCGGGACTACGTGAGCGTGGCCGGTGGCCTCTCGGGCTTCGCGTTGTGGGCCGCACCGCGCGGCTTCCTGGGCTTCCGCGTCGATGGGAGCTCCGCCCTCTACGGCAGCGAGACCTTGCACGTTCCCGTCGCCCGGCAGCTCAGCCGCATCTCGGTCGACGTCACGACGGACAACTGGATCGCCCACGTGGCGGCGGGGCCGCAGCTCATGGTTCCCTCGGGCCGTGTGCGCCCCTACGTCAACGCCTTCGCGGGGCTGTCCTACTTCAGCACGACCTCCGAGGCGACCGCCGACTACCAGGCGGTGTTGCTGGCCGGCTCGACGAACTACGACAGCACCGCCTTCTCCTGGGGCGCGGGCGCGGGCATCCGGGTCCCGTTTGGATCACGGCGCGTCGCGCTGGACGCCGGGGCGCGCTACGTCCGCAGCGGCCGCGTGAGCTACCTGATCAAGGGCGACCTGCACGACGACGGGCACGGCGGCGTGTCCTTCACGCCACGCCGCGGTCCGGCGGACCTCGTCGAGTTCCGCCTGGGCGTCAGCATCGGGCGCTGAGCGGGACCTACAAGACCTTCAGGAAGGCGAGCAGCGCCTCTCGGTCTGCCTGGGGAAGGGCGGCGAAGCGGCCCTGGGAAGCGGCGGCCTCGCCGGCATGCAACCGGATCGCCTCCTCGATCGACGCCGCGCGGCCGTCGTGCAGGAACTTCTCCGAGAAGCGCAGCCCCATGAGCGGCTCGGTGCGGAACTCGGAGGGACTGGCCAGCCCGAGGCAGATGTCGGCCAGCGCCGGCCCCATGTCGTGGAGCAGCAGGTCGGTATAGGCTGCGACCTCGCGGTGGGCGAGGGCCTTGACGTCGCTGTCCCCGGTCTTGAGCCGCGGCACGTGGCAGGCGGCGCAGCCGATCTTCTCGAACAGCTCCGGCCCGCGCCGGGCCGCCCCCTTCAGCTTGGGTGGTGAGGGCGGGGCCTGGAACCGCACGAAGGCGTTGACGAGGGCGACGCTGTCGGCGTCCAGCTCGGGCTCCGGCAGCGGGTCAACGCCGGCCGGGATCGGCTGGCCGCCGATGGTCCCCTCGTCCGGGACCGTCGGCACCGTCACGCCGATCTCGACCGGGAAGGCGCCCTCGTTGAACTCCTTCAGCGTCGGCACGAGGGCCTTGCGCCCGAAACGGCCGAGCCGGCCGTCGAAGAAGCGGTTGGGCCGGCCCGAGATCCCGTCGTGGTTGCGGTCGTCGGGATCGGCGTAGGAAAGGATCTCGGAGTCGGGCACCGCGTCGAGCAACCCGAAGCCGAGGATGTCCGGCGACGAGCGCCGGCCCTGCGCCGTGGCCTTCGCGGGGATGGGCTCCTTGTCGATGCCGAGAGCGCTCTTCAGCGCCGGCGTGACCTCCTGCTGGTACACGAACCCTCCCAGGTCCGCCAGGGGATCGCAGAAGCCGTCGGGGAAGAGCGCGGTGGCGTGGACCTCCACCTCCTCGCCGACGCCACCCGCCACCGGGCTCTCGTGGCATTCCCCACAGGACTTGGCGTTGAACAGCGGGCCCAGTCCCGTCTCGGGCTCGAAGACGCGGTTGAAGATGACCTTGCCCCGGTCGAACTGGTCTCGCTGGGCCTTGTCGAGCCCGGCCAGCGGCTCGCCCGGCTCGGGGGGCTTCGCGCACGCCGCCCCGAGCAGGAGCGCGCCTATAGGGAGCGACGGGAGCAGCCGATTCACTGCGCGCCCTGCGGAGCCGGCCGCGGAAGGACCTCGATCGTCTTCACGACGTTCCCTCCCGGGGCCCGGACGTACTCGACGCGGACGAGGTCGCCTCTCTTGATCTGGGTCATCTCCGCGCCGGCCGCCGCCGCCTTGACCGTGGGGGCCGCCGTCCAAGAAAGCTTCACGACCCGCAGGGCGTAGCCGACGCCGGTGACGACCTCCATCGTGCGGGCCTGCGCGTCGACCGATCGCACGGTGGCGGTGAGCGTCGCCGACGCGGCCAGAGCCGCGGGCGTCGGCGCAGGCGGGGAAGGCGGAGCAACGCTGGCGGCGGCTCCGACCAGGAGCACGGCGTAGAAGAGCGTCATCCCGGCAGGCTACTGCCGGGCCGCCCGAGGCGTCAAGGTTTTCGAGTGGCGACGTCTTGGGGAAACCGGGCGAGTGAAGGAAGATGCAGGCCATGTGGCCCCAGTCCTACGACCCGCTGGGCAGCCGCGTGCTCTCGACGCTCTGCGCCGCGCTGCCGGTCCTGGTCCTGCTGGGGACGCTGGCCGTGCTGCGGCTGAGGGCCCACACGGCCGCGCTGCTGGGACTGGCCACGGCCCTCGTCGTCGCGGTCGCGGTCTTCGGCATGCCGGCGCGGATGGCGGCGGCCGCCGCGGTCTACGGCATTGCCTACGGCCTGTTTCCCATCGGCTGGATCGTCCTGAACGTCATCTTCCTCTATCAGCTCACGGAGGAGCGCGGGCTCTTCCTGGTCCTGCGCGGGAGCATCACCACGGTGACGCGGGACCGGCGCCTCCAGCTCCTGCTGGTGGCCTTCTGCTTCGGCGCGTTCTTCGAGGGCGCGTCGGGCTTCGGCACGCCGGTCGCGGTCACGGGAGCGATCCTCATCGGCCTGGGCTTCCCGCCGCTGCTCGCGTCGGGCCTGTCACTCATCGCCAACACGGCGCCGGTGGCCTTCGGCGCCCTCGGCACGCCGATCATCGCGCTGCAGAGCGTGACCCAACTGGACCTGAAACAGTTGAGCGCGATGGTGGGAAGACAGCTCCCGTTCTTCTCGCTCGTCGTGCCCTTCTGGCTCGTGTGGGCCTTCGCGGGCCTGCACGGCATGATCGAGGTGTGGCCGGCGATCCTGGTCGCGGGCGTCTCCTTCGCCGTGCCGCAGTTGCTCGTCTCGAACCTGCACGGCCCCTGGCTGGTGGACGTGGTGGCGGCGGCGGTGTCGATCGGCGCGGTGACGCTCTTCCTGCGGGTCTGGCAGCCGCGCCGTCACTGGGAGCTGGAGGCCGCGCCCGCTACGGCGCGGGAGCCTCAGCCCGACGGGACGTCGTCTTCCCGAGAGGTTTGGCGGGCCTGGACGCCGTGGATCATCCTCAGCGTCCTGGTGTTCGTCTGGGGGCTGCCGCAGACGCGGGCGGCGCTCGACGCGGTCTCGATCGTGCGGGTGCCGGTCCCGGGCCTGCACAACCTCGTCGAGCGCGTGCCGCCGGTCGTGCCCGCCGCGCGACCGGAGCCCGCCCTGTTCAACCTCAATTGGCTCTCCGCGACCGGCACGGGCATCCTCGTCGCCGCCGTCGTCGCGGGCGTGGCGATGGGAGCCGGCCCGCGGGAGCTGGCCCGGACCTACGGGCGCACGCTGAAGCTCGTGCGCTTCTCGCTGCTCACGATCGCGGCCATGATGTCGGTGGGCTTCACCACCCGGTACTCGGGCCTGGACGCGACGCTGGGCCTGGCCTTCGCGCGGACGGGCTGGCTCTATCCCTTCTTCGGCACGCTGCTCGGCTGGCTCGGCGTGGCGCTCACCGGCTCCGACACGTCATCCAACGTGCTCTTCGGCAGCCTGCAGCGGATCACCGCGGAGCAGATCGGCCTGAGCCCGATCCTCATGGCGGCGGCCAACAGCTCGGGCGGCGTCATGGGGAAGATGGTCGACGCGCAGAGCATCGTGGTCGCCAGCACGGCCACGCGGTGGTACGGCCACGAGGGCGACATCCTGCGCTACGTCTTCGTGCACAGCATCGTCCTCGCGTGCCTGGTGGGCCTGCTGGTGCTGCTGCAGGCGTACGTGTTCCCGTTCGCGGCGATGGTGGTCCGATAGCGCCTCAGAATCCCGACAGGATGTTGAACTCGAAGTAGGGGCTCTTGCCCGGCCGGTCGAGCGGCTTCACCCAGTCGACCTGCAGCACCGCGAAGCCGAGGACGTTGATGCGGGCGGTGGCGCCGGTGCTCTTCACGAGCTGGCGCGAGCCGCCGAAGATCGACGGCTTGTTGGTCGTGTCCCACGCCACGCCGGCGTCGAAGAACGCGCCGATCTCCACCGGGATCGGGCCGTAGAGGTCCTTCCGGCCGAAGAGGCCGAGCAGCGGCGCGCGCGCCTCCAGGTTGCCGACAAGCATGCGGCTCCCGAGCAGGCGGTCGAAGACGGGGCAGCTCCCGTCGGCCTGCACGCCGCACTCCGAGGCGCTGAACGAGTTGAAGTCGTAGCCACGCACGAGGCTCGGGTAGCCGAGGTAGAGCGGGCTCAGCCGCTGGTCCTCGCCCCCCGACCCGTAGCGGCCGTAGTGCATGACGCGCGCGGCGATCGTGAGGGGCCGGACCGGCATCACGTACTGGCGGAAGTCGGCCAGGGCCCCCGTGTAGTTGATGGTCCCGAGGACGGGCGACACGTCGAGGCGGAACCGCTGGCCCATGATCGGGCTGGTCGGCCCGAAGACCGAGGTGTCGCGCACGAGGGCCGCATCGCCCTCCCACAGGTGGATCGACCCGATGCTCACCTTCTGGTCGTCGTTGAGGAGCTGCTGGCCGGTGTCGAGCGAGAAGCCGACCGTCTGCAACCGGGCGTCGAAGCTGATGTTGCGGTAGCCGGCGGCCACCTCGGCGCGCAACGACGAGTCGAAGGGATAGAAGCCCTGGGCCATGAAGCCGCGGTCCAGCTCGCGCTCGACGAGCGACTGCTCGACGTAGGCCGACTGGCCGGAGACGGTCGTGATGCCGTTGGTGAACCCGCCGGTGAGGTAGGGCGTCTGGTCGACCTGCACGCCCCAGTTGAAGCGGTGGGAGCGGTTGATGTAGGCGACGACGCCGCCGATGTCGGTGAAGCCGGAGACGTTGTCGGCCTGGAACGCGGTGGCGAGCGTGTGGTTGCCGAGCATGTCGCTGAAGAGCATCGACATGCCGCCTCCGAAGAAGGCGCCGTAGCGGTCGGCGCCGCCCGCGACGTATGGCTGGCCCACGTAGTCCAGGCCGAGCTTCGGCTTGTAGGCGGTGTGGGAGAAGGCCTGCGAGCTGGCGAGGCCGGTGACCGCGTCGGCCCGCGCGGCGACGACCGCCCCGGCGAACTTGGCCCCGGGGATGAGGCCCGCGTAGTGGACCTCCTCCTCCCGCGGCGCTTCCCAGCCGGCCAGCTTGTCGCCGCCCTCGATCGAGTAGATCTCGTAGCGGCCCTCGTCGTAGACGCTGTAGGCCAGGCGGTCGGCCTTCGCCGCCGAGGTGAGGGCGGGGCTGAGGGCCGTGATGCCGCTGACGCCGCTCAGCAGGTCGGTGAGCTGGAAGACCTTCTCCGACGAGACGTCCGCGCGGTAGACGTTGGTGATCCCGGTGCGGTCGGAGAGGAAATAGACGCTCTTGCCGTCGGGCGCCCACTGCGGGTTGATGTTCTTGCCCCGGTCGAATCCCGGTAGCGGACGGATCGCGCCGGTCGCCACGTCGATCGCGGCCAGGCGGTAGTTGCCCGGGTCCAGCAGGTCGAGCTTGGTCGAGAACCGGTCGGTGACGAAGGCGATCTCACGCCCGTCGGGCGACCAGGCCGGCTGCAGGTCGGCGAACGCGTCGTGGGTCAGGCGGCGCAGCGAGCGCGAGGCGAGGTCGTAGACGAAGAGGTCGGTGAAGCCCTCGGCGAGGGCCGAGAAGGCCACCGAGCGGCCGTCGGGCGAGAAGGTCGGCGTGTAGATCTCGCCCAGGGTCGGGAACGGGATCTCGCGGCGCTTCCCCTTGTCGGCGTCGAGGACGAGCAGCTCCGGACGGCCCTTCGCGACCGCCCCCAGGACGAACGTCTTGCCCGCGGGATCCCAGGCGCCGCTGGAGTCGATGAACTGGATGCTCTCCAGGTGCGGATCGACGACCGTGCGGGAGAGCTGGCGGGTCACGTTGCCGGTGCGGGTGTCCTCGAGGAAAAGCTCCACCGAGAACTGCTGGCGCTCGGAGAGGAACGCCAGCCGCGTGCCGTCGGGGCTCAGCACCGGGCCGACGTTGAGCCGGCCCCCCTGGTGCTTCTCGGTCGTGAGCGCCACACCGTACGCATCGGCGTCCTTCTTGCCGGTGATCACGGGGGCGCACGCCTCGCGCACGGCGGCGTGCCAGTCCTTGGTCAGCGTCTTGGAGTCGACGCGCAGCACCTGCTTGATGACCGTCTCGACATCGTTGGTGCGGGGGCCGATGGCGCGCAGCATGCGGCCGAACACCTGGTCGCCGTAGCGGCCGGCGATGTACGCCCAGAGCGCCTGCCCGTACCGGTACGGGAAGTAGCGCGCGCTCTCGAGCTGGCTCACCGTCGGCAGCCCCTTCTCCCGTCGCGCCGCGTCACGGATCCACATCGCGGTCAGGGGATCCGAAGGGCCGAGCGAGAGGTACTCCGCCATCCCCTCGATGAACCACAGCGGCATGCGCAGAGCGGAGGGGAAGTTGGTGTCGGAGAGCTTGCCCTGGCCGGTCATCGCGTACTGGAACGCGTGGACCAGCTCGTGGCCGAGCACGTGGTCGGTCTCGGCCAGCGAGCCGCCGACCGGCAGCACGATGCGCCGCTTGTAGGCCTCGGTGACGCCGCCGGTGCCTTCACCGGGCGGCCCGCCCAGGGTGTTCGTCTGCTGGAACTGCGGATGGCTGGCGTAGAGGATGATCGGCTGGCGCTCCTTGAGCTGGTGATTGAGGATGTGGCCCAGCCGCGCGTGCCAGCGCTCGGCCATGCGCCCCACCTGCTCGGCGGCCTGACGTCCCTCCGGGTAGTAGTAGATGTCGAAGTGCGGCGTCTTCAGCACCTCGAATTTCAGGTGCTCCCACTGGACCGCGTTGCGACCGAAGTACTGGGCCCGGGCGGGGACGGCGCACAAGAGGGCGAGCGAGGCGGCGGAGACGAGGGCCAGGAACCGTGGTCTGGAGCGCATCGATTCCTCCGTTCGTGAGGGTTCCCGACCCTGCGGGCTAGCAAGGCCTGCGCCAGGAGCCGCGACGCCGTCTTCTCCCCGCCCCGACTCGATTTTCCGGTCTCGTGTCGGGCGCCGTACCTCGCGTTTGTCTCACGGCAAGGACAGACGAATGTCCACCGCGTGCTACGTGACGCGGGAACTCTCCGGTCCGCTCGGCGCAACAAGAAGGGAGGGCCCTCGTCCGCCCCGCACCGCGTACCACGACAAATCACGGGAACCCTGCCGCCGCGTGCGGGGAATGGACAGGGAAGGGGCTCGCGGCATGGAACGACAGCAGCGGAAGCCGCTCGCGGCGCTCGCGCTCATCCTCATCGTCATCTTCGGCCTGGCCGGCTGCGGCGAGAACCCCGTATCCGCCTCGGGGACCAGCTCGGGCCCGGTGATCCTCTTCTCGCCCATCGCCTCCACGTCGGTCTATCTGATGAACCTCGACGGCGAGAAGCTCCACGAGTGGCAGACCGACTATGCCCCCGGGTACTCGGTGTACCTGCTGCCGACCGGCCTCCTGCTCCGCGCCCAGTCGATCCCCGAGCGGCCCTTCTCGACGCTGCAGGGCAGCAACGGCGGCCGCGTCGAGATGCTCGACTGGGACAGCAAGGTCGTCTGGAGCTATGACTACGCGACCCTGGCCGGCCAGCAGCACCACGACGAGTTCTGGATGCCGACCAACGGCCACGTGCTCATGGTGGCGTGGGAGAGACGCACGGCGGCCGAAGCCCTCGCCGCGGGGCGGCGCGCCGACACGCTTCCGAGCGAGGGCGAGCTGTGGGTGGACAAGATCGTCGAGGCGGACCCGGTGACGGACCGGATCGTGTGGGAGTGGCGCACGTGGGACCACCTCGTTCCCCCCGGCGCCGCGCCCGCCGACAACCCCGGGCTCGTCGATCCGAACTTCGCCGCCACCCCCGGCGTCGACTGGACGCACGCCAACGCGGTCTTCTACAACGCAGCCCTCGACCAGGTCATGCTCAGCGTCCGCAACTTCAGCGAGATCTGGGTGATCGACCACAGCACCACGACGGCCCAGGCGGCCGGGCATGCCGGCGGCCGCCTGGGCCGGGGTGGGGACCTCGTGTACCGCTGGGGCAACCGGAGGGCCTACGGGATGGCGGGCGAGCAGCAGCTCTTCGGGCAGCACAACCCGACCTGGATCGCGGACGGGCTGAACGGCGCCGGCCACCTGCTGGTATTCGACAACGGCGACGTCAACACCCGGCCGTACTCGACCGTGGTGGAGCTGGAGACGCCCCTGCGTGGCGACGGGTCCTACGCCTACGACCCGGCGACGGGTTACGGCCCCTCGGCGCCGGTCTGGCAGTACATGGCCGACCCGCCCACAAGCTTCTTCGCGAACATCATCTCGGGCGCCCAGCGGCTGGCGAACGGCGACACGCTGGTCACCAACGGCGTCGCCGGGCGGTTCTTCGAGGTGACGCCCGACGGGCAGACCGTCTGGTCCTACGTCGTGACCGACACCGCCGGGGCGACCAACTACATGGTGTTCCGCGCCGTCCGCTACGAAGCGGACTATCCCGGCCTGGCCGGCCGCACCCTCGTCCCGCAGGGCCCGCTCCGGATCGCGGCGGCCGCGCAAACGAACCTGGGGAAGGGCATCCGCTACTAGCGCGATTCGCCGGTCGCCTGCAGCAGGCGTTCCAGCCGCTCGCGCAGGTCGGCCCGCGCCGGCGCCCAATCGGGGCGGTCGGCGAGGTTCGTCAGCTCGCCCGGATCGGAGGCCAGGTCGTACAGCTCCTCCTCGCCCGGCAGCGTCGGATACGTGACGTACTTGCGGTCCATCGTGCGGATGGCGACGATGCTGGGTACGACCGGGATGCGGAAATCGGCCGCGTATTCGTAGAGGAACGAGTCGCGCACTCCCGCCGCCTCGCCGCGCAGCAGCCTGACGAGCGACCGACCCTGCATGGACCCCGGCACCGCGACACCGGCCAGGTCGAGGAGGGTCGGGGCCAGGTCGAGGTTCAGCACCGCCGCGCTGACCCTCCGGGCCGCCAGGTCGCCGCCCTCGACCACCAGCGGTATCCGCAACGACTCTTCGTAGGCGACGCGCTTGTCCCCCAGCCGATGCTCGCCCAGGAAGAGGCCGTTGTCGCTCAGGAACAGGACGTAGGTGGAGCGCGCGAGCCCGCGGCTGTCCAGGGTGGCCAGGAGGCGGCCCATGCTCTCGTCGACCGCGAGCAGGGTCCTCAGGTAGTCGAGCATCCAGGGCGCCCGGCCCGACCACGGCGAGGGCGGCAGCTCGGCGGGCAGCGGGTCGGGGCACTGCGTGAACGCGGCCGCCGTTCCGCCGCAGCCCGCGTAGCGGCGCTGCCAGGACGGCTTGTCGGCGAAGCTGTCCTCGAAGTTGGCCGGCTCCGGCACCGTGGCGTCCGCGAGCGCCGCCGCGTGGCGAGGGGCGGGCTCGAACGGAGCATGGGGCGCCTTGTGAGCGAGGATCAGCAGGAACGGCGCCGAGGTCCGCTGGTTCAGCCAGTCGACGGCATAGTCGGTCAGCAGGTCGGTGATGTACCCGGTCCGCTTCACGACGGCGCCGTCGACGTTCAGGGTCGGGTCTTCGTACACGCCCTGGCCGCGGAAGCTCACCCAGTGTTCGAAGCCGGGCCGCGGGGAATCGCGCGTCGCGTCCATGTGCCACTTGCCGACGAAGGCGGTGTGATAGCCCGCCTGCTGCAGGATCAGCGGGAACGTGGGGATGTCCGGGCTCAGCTCGATGCTCTCGTTGGCCATCACGCCGTGGGTGTGGGCGTAGAGGCCGGACAGGATGCTGGCCCGGCTGGGCGAGCAGAGCGAGGTGGTCACGAAGGCGCGGTCGAACTGGACGCCCTGGCTGGCCAGCCGCTGCAGGTTGGGCAGCGGGAGGAACGGCAAACGGCGGCCGGCCCCGAAGAGCCCGTAGGCCATGTCGTCGGCGATCACGACGACGAAGTTCGGGCGGGCGGCGGGGGTGGCGCTCGTCGGCGCCGCCGGGCCTCCGCAGCCCGTCCCCGCCGCGAGCACGCAGGCCGCGGCCGCGAGCGTGAGCGACGCAAGCACGCGCTCCGTGTTGCCGTGAGCTAGGGAGACGAGCTGACTCGCCCGGAGGGAGGGACCGGCCAGATGCTACGGCCGCGCGACCGGGGCGTCAAGCGTGCGTCATAACGCGCCGGCGCCCGAGCGAGCCTGCTAGACTTCGGCTGTCATGGCCGCGATCGCGGAGCTGCTGAAAGAGCGGATCCTCATCATCGACGGGGCGATGGGCACGATGATCCAGGCCCACAGGCTCCAGGAGGCGGACTACCGCGGCACCCGCTTCGCCGGCCATCCCCGCGACCTGAAGGGCTGCAACGACCTGCTCTGCATCACCCGGCCCGACATCGTCGAGGGCATCCACCGGAAGTACCTGGACGCGGGGGCGGACCTCATCGAGACCAACACATTCAATGCCACCGCGGTCTCGCTGGGCGACTACGGGCTCGAGAGCCTTGCCTACGAGCTGAACGTGGCCGCCGCCCGAGTGGCCCGGCGGGCGGCGGATGCGGCGATGGCCGGCGACAAGGGCCGGCCCCGGTTCGTGGCGGGCGCGATCGGGCCCACCACGCGCTCGGCCTCGCTCTCCCGCGACGTCAACGACCCCGGGGCCCGGCAGGTCACGTTCGTCCAGCTCGAGGCGGCCTACTACGACCAGGTGCGGGGCCTCGTCGACGGCGGCGCCGACCTGCTCCTGCCCGAGACGGCCTTCGACACCCTGAACCTGAAGGCGGCCCTGTTCGCGATCGAGCGCCTCGCCGCGGAGACCGGCCGGCGGCTTCCCGTGATGGCCTCGGGCACGATCGTCGACCTGTCGGGCCGCACCATGACCGGCCAGACGGTCGAGGCCTTCTGGACGTCGATCTCCCACGCCGACCTGCTCTCGGTCGGCCTCAACTGCTCGCTGGGGGCGCGGGAGATGAAGCCGTACGTCGAGGAGCTGTCGCGGATCGCCCCCGTGTACCTGAGCTGCTACCCCAACGCGGGCCTGCCGGACGGGTTCGGCTGCTTCCCCGAGACGCCCGAGATCACGGCCGGCCTCGTGCGGGAGTTCGCCGAGCGCGGCTGGGTCAACGTCGTGGGGGGCTGCTGCGGCACGACGCCCGCGCACATCGAGGCGATCGCCGCCGCGGTGCGCGGCCTGCCGCCGCGGGTACCGCCCAAGGTCGAGCCCTTCAGCCGCTTCAGCGGGCTGGAAACCCTGGTCATCCGCCCCGACTCCAACTTCGTCAACGTCGGCGAGCGGACCAACGTCACCGGATCGCCGAGGTTCGCCAAGCTCGTCCTGGCCGGCCAGTACGAGGACGCGCTGGCGGTGGCCCGCCAGCAGGTGGAGGGAGGCGCCCAGATCATCGACGTGAACATGGACGAGGGCATGCTGGATTCCGAGAAGGCGATGACGACGTTCCTGAACCTGATCGCCTCCGAGCCCGACATCGCCCGTGTCCCGATCATGATCGACAGCTCCAAGTGGAGCGTGATCGAGGCCGGGCTCCGGTGCAGCCAGGGCAAGGGCATCGTCAACTCCCTGAGCCTCAAGGAAGGCGAGGAGCCGTTCAAGGAGCACGCCCGGCTCGTGCGCCGCTACGCGGCCGTCGTGGTGGTGATGGCGGTCGACGAGCAGGGCCATGCGACGACGACGGACCGCAAGGTGGAGATCTGCGCCCGCGCCTACCGGATCCTCACCGGGGAGCTGGGCTTCCCGCCCCAGGACGTCATCTTCGACCCCAACATCCTCACCGTGGCCACCGGCATCGAGGAGCACGACGACTACGCGGTGGCGTACTTCGAGGCGACGAGGCGGATCAAGGCCACGCTGCCCGGCTGCAAGGTGAGCGGAGGGGTCAGCAACATCTCCTTCTCCTTCCGCGGCAACAAGGCGGTGCGGGAGGCGATGCACTCGGCCTTCCTCTACCACGCCATCCAGGCCGGCATGGACATGGGGATCGTCAATGCCGGCCAGCTCGAGGTCTACGAGGAGATCCCCCGGGAGCTGCGGGAGCTGGTCGAGGACGTCCTGCTGAACCGCCGTCCCGACGCCACCGAGCGCCTGGTGGCCTTCGCGGAGACGGTCAAGCAGGCGGGCCGCGAGGAGGTCGAGGAGGAGGCCTGGCGGCGGGGAACGGTCGAGGAGCGTCTCTCGCACGCCCTCGTGAAGGGCATCGTCGACCACATCGAAGAAGACACCGAGGAGGCGAGGCGGAAGTACGGCCGCCCGCTCTCGGTCATCGAGGGTCCCCTCATGGACGGCATGAACGTGGTCGGCGACCTCTTCGGCTCCGGCCGCATGTTCCTGCCCCAGGTGGTCAAGAGCGCCCGGGTGATGAAGAAGGCGGTCGCCCACCTGCTGCCCTTCATGGAGGCGGAGAAGGCGGCCGGCGGCGGGCGGCAGGCGGAGGGGCGGATCGTGCTCGCCACCGTCAAGGGGGACGTCCACGACATCGGCAAGAACATCGTGGGCGTGGTGCTGGGGTGCAACAACTACGAGGTGATCGACCTCGGGGTGATGGTACCCTGCGACCGCATCCTGAAGACCGCCCGCGAGAAGGAGGTGGACTTCGTCGGCCTCTCGGGCCTCATCACGCCGTCGCTCGAGGAGATGGTGCACGTGGCCAGGGAGATGGAGCGCGAGGGCTTCACGGTCCCGCTCCTCATCGGCGGCGCCACGACCAGCCGCGCGCACACGGCGGTGAAGATCGCCCCCGCCTACTCGCGCCCGGTCGTGCACGTCCTCGACGCCTCGAGGGCGGTGGGCGTGGCCGGGAAGCTCAAGAGCCCCGAGATGAGGGCGGCCTTCGCGGAGCAGAACCGGCAGACCCAGGACCGCTTGCGCGCCGAGCATCGCGCGCGCAAGGGCCAGCCCCTGCTGAGCCTGGACGAGGCGCGCCGGCGGCGGACGAAGATCGAGTGGAAGGGCTACGTCCCGCCGCGGCCGTCGTTCCTCGGCGTGCGGGCCTTCGACGAATGGCCGCTGGCGGACATCGTCCCCTTCATCGACTGGTCGCCCTTCTTCGCCGCCTGGGAGATGACCGGGACCTACCCGCGCATCTTCGACAATCCCACCCGGGGGGCCGAGGCGAGGCGGCTCTTCGACGACGCGCAGCGCCTGCTCGACCGCATCGTGCGGGAGAAGCTGCTCACGGCCCGCGCGGTGTTCGGCTTCTTTCCCGCCCAAGCGGTCGGCGACGACGTCGAGCTGTACACCGACGAGTCGCGGACCGGCCTGCTCACCACGCTCCACACGCTGCGGCAGCAGGGCGAGAAGCCCGAAGGGCAGGCCAACCAGGCCCTGGCCGACTTCGTGGCGCCCCGCGAGAGCGGCCTCGCCGATTACCTGGGCGCGTTCGCGGTCACGGCCGGGATCGGGATCGAGCCGCTCGTCGAGGAGTTCGAGCGCGACCACGACGACTATTCGTCCATCATGACCAAGGCGCTGGCCGACCGGCTGGCGGAGGCGCTGGCCGAGGCGCTCCATAAGAAGGCCCGGGAGGAGTGGGGATATGGCCGCGACGAGGCGCTCTCGAACGAGGACCTCATCCGCGAGCGCTATCGGGGCATCCGTCCTGCGCCGGGCTACCCGGCCTGTCCCGACCACAGCGAGAAGCGCCTGCTCTTCGACCTGCTGCAGGCCGAGCGGCGGGCCGGCATCCGGCTGACCGAGAACTTCGCCATGTACCCGGCCGCCTCGGTGAGCGGGCTCTACTTCTCGCATCCCGAGGCCCGCTACTTCACCGTGGGCCGCCTGGACCGGGACCAGGTCCTGGACTATGCGCGGCGGAAGGGCCTGCCGGTCATCGAGACCGAGCGCTGGCTGGCGCCCAACCTGAACTACGACCCGGACGAGAAGGCGGCAGTGGCCGCGGCGAACGCGTCCCCTGCGGTCGCCGAGCGCGTCTAGCTGGCACCCTTCTTGCTCTTCGTGCCGCTGGCCGCTGACTCTCTGCCTGGCCGGCCACGGAGGACGCGATGTTCCGCACGTTCGTTGCCGTTGGTGGCGCGGTGCTGTTGTCGGCCGCCTCGCTCGGCGCCGACACCCTGGTCATGCGCGACGGCCGCCGCCTGCACGGGTCGCTCGTCTCGGTGGGCCGGGGGACGGTGGTCTTCGACCAGGACCGCGGCTACGGCCGGCCGCGCCAGACCCGGTTGCGCCTGAGCGAGGTGGACCGCATCGAGCTGCGGGACGCGGCCGAGGAAGAGGACGTCTTCACCGACGACGAGCGCGCCCGCGCCGACGACGAGCCGCGGGGGGGCGAGGACCGCGTGGTCGACGTCACGGCCGGCGAGCCGTGGACGGACACCGGCCTCGAGCTGAGGGCCGGCCAGGATCTGTACTTCTCGCCCGAGGGCATGGTGATCTGGTCCGCGGGCCACGAGGACGGACCGGGCGGGGAAGCGAACTCTCCCTACGACACTCGCCGGCCGATCCCCGGGCGCCCGGCCGGCGGCCTCATCGGCCGCATCGGCACCGGCGCCGACACGTTCTTCATCGGCACCGACCGCGGGCCCTACCGGGTGAAGGTGCCGGGGCGGCTCTTCCTCGGCATCAACGACGACTACTTCGAGGACAACTCGGGGCGCTTCCGCGTCACGATCTCCTACTGAGGAGGCGCGCGGGCTTGAAGCTGGAGCTGCGCTATCCGGCCAGCCCCGAGAACGCGCTCGACCACGCCCAGCTCGCGGTGGAGGCGGCCTGGGAGTCCGGCTTCGAGCTGGACTACAGCCCCGGCAGCCTGGAGACCGCCGACGCGCAGATCGAGGCGCTGCGCGAGGAGGGTCGCACCGGCGAGGAGGCGGCCGAGGCGCTCTTCGTCCTCGGCTGCTACCTCGGGGAGGTGATGGCCCGGGCGCTGCGCGGCCGGTGGGTGGGCACCCCGCGCTCGCCGCTGGCCCACGTGTCGCCGTGGCCGATGGTCGTGATGCTGCCCGACGGCTCGGCCTGGGACCCGATCGGGAAGGCCTACAAGCGGCTCGAGCTGGGCGACTCCGAGTACCTGCCCGGCTACTTCGCGGCCGCCGCCCGCAGCAGGCGTTGATGGCAGACGATAACGAAGACGACGGGGGTCTGGGGGGGCCGAAGGACCCCCCGGCTCAAATGGCGAGCACGCGATTCACTCGCGTGCGAGTTGATGACGAACTGGACCTGCACGCTTTCGCGCCCCGCGACGTGCCGTCGGTCGTGGAGGAATACCTGCGCGCCTGCCGCGAGCGGGGCCTGCGCCTGGTGCGCGTCGTCCACGGCCGCGGGCGCGGCGTGCAGCGGGCCGAGGTGCGGCGCCTCCTCCGGAGCATGACCGCCGACGTGGAGTCGTTCGCCGATGCGCCGCCCGCCTCGGGCGGCTGGGGAGCGACGGTGGTGAGCCTGCGTCCGGCCGAGGCGGAGCCTCCCGCCGGCGGGTGAAGAAAATCACAGGCGCCTTGGAATGACCGCCCCTCGGCCATTCCAAAGCCGGACCCTCGGGAGGCTCAGGCCGGCGTGGAAAAAATTCTTCTTGACAAGCGAGAAGCCTCCTCACTAGATTGGTCTTCAACATTCACGGCGCGCGGGCAACGTACTTCCGGGGGCGGGCACGGCTTGTCGATGCGCAACATCACGTTTGGATTCTTCGACGACAGCGGGCTCCCACGCGACACCCGGATCCTCATGTTCTACTCCTTCGAGACCGAGGAGCACTTCCCGCGGTCGGGCATCCTCCACTATCACGTGGCGGAGCAACGCTTCGTGGGTCCGCGCCACGACCAGGAGCTGACCGCGGCGGCGCTGGACTTCCTGTCGCGCGCCGGACGGCTTCCGCTCGCTCGGGAGTGAAGCCGTTCATTCGTCCGCTCCCCCCCATGTCGCTCGCTCGGGAGTGAATCCCTCGCTCGCTGCTTGCTGCCATCTGCCTCGGGACTCGATGGCCCCGGGGCTGTGATAGCATGGCGGCTTTTGGGCGGCTCCCGGACGGAGTCGCTGGGGAGCCGTCATGGACACTGCATCCAAGGGCCGGCCCATCGCCCCCCCCGAAGGCAAGCTCGGCGTACTGCTGCCGGGCATGGGCGCCGTGGCCACCACCTTCATCGCCGGCGTCGAGGCCGTCCGCAAGGGGCTCTCGCGTCCCATCGGCAGCCTCACCCAGATGGGGACCGTCCGGCTCGGCAAGCGCACCGACAACCGCGCGCCCCGCATCGGCGAGTTCGTCCCCCTGGCCACGCTCGACCAGCTCGAGTTCGCGGGCTGGGACGTCTATCGCGACAACGCCTACGAGGCGGCGCGGAAGGCGGGGGTGCTGAGCGCCGAGCATCTGGCCGCGGTGCGGCCGTTCCTGGAGGGCATCACGCCGTGGCCGGCGGTGTTCGACCCCGCCTACGTCAAGAAGCTCTCGGGCGAGAACGTCAAGAGCGGCAAGAGCAAGCGGGACCTGGCCGAGCAGGTCTCGGCCGACATCGAGTCCTTCCGCAAGGAGCGCCGGCTCTCGCGGCTGGTCATGGTCTGGTGCGGCTCGACCGAGGTCTACCGGCAGGCGGGCGACGTCCATTCCACCCTGGCCCGGTTCGAGCGCGGCCTGGACGCGAGCGATCCGGAGATCCTGCCGTCGATGATCTACGCCTACGCGGCGATCAAGGCCGGGATCCCCTACGCGAACGGGGCGCCGAACCTCTCCGCCGACGTCCCGGCCCTGCTCGAGCTGGCCAGGAAGACGGGGGCGCCGATCGCGGGCAAGGACTTCAAGACCGGTCAGACCATGATGAAGACCGTCCTCGCCCCCGCCTTCAAGGCCCGCCTGCTCGGGCTGGAGGGCTGGTACTCCACGAACATCCTCGGCAACCGCGACGGCGAGGTGCTCGACGATCCGGAGTCCTTCAAGACGAAGGAGGTCTCCAAGCTCGGGGTCCTGGAGCACATCCTCCAACCCCACCTCTACCCGGACCTCTACGGCAAGATCCACCATCTGGTGCGCATCAACTACTACCCGCCGCGGGGCGACAACAAGGAGGGCTGGGACAACATCGACATCTTCGGCTGGATGGGCTACCCGATGCAGATCAAGGTGGACTTCCTGTGCCGCGACTCGATCCTCGCCGCGCCGATCGTCCTCGACCTCGCGCTGTTCCTCGACCTCGCGTCGCGCTCGAAGATGAGCGGCATCCAGGAGTGGCTGTCCTTCTACTTCAAGAGCCCCATGACCGCGCCCGGCCTCTACCCCGAGCACGACCTGTTCATCCAGCTCATGAAGCTGAAGAACACCCTCCGCCACCTGCGTGGAGAAGAGCTGATCACCCACCTGGGGCTGGAGTACTACGACTGAGAGGAGCCGCCGGTCATGGAGAAGAGTGCGCTCGCGGTCGGGGTCAAGCTCAAGGAGATCAGCACCGCGGACATCGCCTACCAGAACTGCACGGTGCTCCACGCCGACGGCATCGGCCTCGTGTTCGAGGTCCAGCGCACGGTGGCCGAGGGCGGCAACGTGGAGAACGTCGTGAGCCAGGTCCTTGTGCCGTGGGTGAACATCCGGTACGTTCTTCTCATGGAGGAGCGGACCTGACATGAGGAAGAACGCTCTCACGATCGCCGTGCTCGCGGGCGCCCTCGCGCTGCCCGCCGCCGCCGTCGCCGCCTGCCGGACCGGCGGCCCCGACCCGGCGCCCGTTCCCGTCCCGGGCGACAGCCTGCAGTCGGGCATCGCCCTCTTCCAGCAGGGGCAGTACGCGCGCGCCGAGGAGGCCTTGCGCCAGGCGTCCGGCCCGGAGGCGAGCGCGTACCTGGCGGGCAGCCTGGCCAAGCAGAAGAAGTACGCGGAGGCCGAGGCCCCGGCCAAGGCCGCCCTCGAGGCGAACCCCACCCACGAGGTGGCGGTGGCCGCCCTGGGGGAATCGCTCGTCGGCCAGCGCAAGTTCGACGAAGCGGTGAGCAGGATGTCGGACGCCCTCAAGCGCAAGTCCGATCTCGCCTACGCGTACTTCTGGCGCGGCCAGGCGTACTACGGGAAGAAGCGCGCCGACCAGATGGTGTCGGACTTCGAGACCTTCCTGAAGCTGGCTCCCAAGGCGCCCGAGGCGCCGATCGTCCGCCAGCTCATCTCGAGCCTGGGCTAGCCGCATCGACGACGCGCTCTGGGTCGCGCACCTGGGTGCGCTGGGGGCCTGGCTGGGAGCGGCGCTCATCGCCCAGGCCATGCTCCTCCGCGCGCGTCGGGGGGGCGATCCGGCGCGCGGGCTGGCCGCCCGCCGGGCGGTCCGGCCGCTGCTCGTCACGGAGCACGCTGGCCTGGCCCTCGCCCTCCTGGCCGGGCTCCTGCTGCTGCACCTGCGCGGCTGGGGACCGGGCCGCGCGCGGTGGCTCGGGCTGAAGCTGGGCCTGACCGTGTTCCTCGTCGTCCCCTTGGAGGCGATGCACGCCTGGGTCTGTCACGTGTGGATCGCGCGCGGCCTGCGCCAGACGGCCGCTCCGCCCTTCGCCCGGGACCTGGAGCGCGGGATCGGGATGGACGACATGATCCGCGCCCTCGCCCTTCCCCTGCTGGGCGTGGGCATCCCGCTCATCGTCTGGCTGTCGGTCAAACAACCCTTCTGAGCGTGTTGAGCTGGGGGGTGCTAGCGGCGCACCCCCCAGACCCCCCGCTCGCTGCGCCGGACTGAATCCGGCTCCGCTCGCAAGCTTTGCGGCTGGGGGTGCTAGCGGCGCACCCCCCAGACCCCGCGCGCTCCGGCGAAGTGAATTCGCCTTCGCGCGCAGATGCGAGCGGGTCAGATCCGCCGCGCCCGCCGCTCGCTCTCGAGCAGGATGGCGATGATGGTCTTGGCGTCGCGCAGCTCGCCCGCGCGCAGCATCGCCCCCGCCTCTTCGAGGCTGAACCACTTCACGTCGAGGATCTCGTCGTCGTCGCGGCGCACGGGTGTCTCGGTCAGGCGGCTGGCGCGGAAGAGGTGCAGCACCTCGTCGCAGAATCCCGGCGTGGGATGGAAGACCGCCAGCGGCTCCAGCTCGCCTGCGCGGCGGCCCACCTCCTCCTCGATCTCGCGGCGGATGGCCTCGTCCGGCGATTCGCCCTTCTCCAGCAGGCCCGCCGGCGCCTCCCACATCGCCCGGCCCACCGGATGCCGGTACTGCCGGACGAGGGCGAGCCGCCCGTCCTCGTCGACGGGCAGCGCGGCCACGGACCCTCGGTGGCGCACGACCTCGCGCAGCGCCCTGGTCCCGCCCTCCTCCTGGATCTCGTCCAACTCGAGGGAGAGGATCTTGCCGTCGTAGATGCGCCGGTGGCTGATCACGCGGACGGGCGGCTTGTCCCGGCCGGAAGACTCATCCCGAGCGGAGGCCATCGCCCTAGATCACCCGGAGCACGGCGCGACGCATGAGCACCTCCGTCGCTGACCGCGCCATGATAGCGCAGCTCCCGCGAAGGCCGGGAAGCCGGCCGGGAGGGCTACTCCGGGTCTCCGAAGCCCGACCGCACCTGCACCAGGGTGGTGGCGGCGGCCAGCGCCCGCGCTGCGCGGCGGAGCGTGATCTTCACGCTGTAGCTGCCCGGGCGGCGGTAGGCGTGCTCGGCGGTGAACCGTCGCTCCAGCCCCATGCCGGCCCGGAAGGGCGGGCAGTCGGCCTCGTGGACGCTCCGGCCGCCGTCGTCCCAGTCCCACTCCAGGGACGGGCAGTAGAAGTCTTCGGCCTCGTCGCCTCCCCGCAGCTCGGCGGTCACGAGCACCGTCACCGGCATCAGGGCCATCCGCGGCGAGGCGCGCAGCTCCAGGCGCGGCTTGCGGGCGCGGGCCTGATCGGCGGCTCCGGCGAGGGGCGCGAGCGCGACGGCGCTCATCGCGACGGCGAGGACGAAGGCTCCGGATCGGGCACGCATGCGTCGCTCCTTGCGAGAGTAGACGCGGTCCACGCCCGCGCCGCCGTGACGAGCATCACGCCATCGCCAACGAGCAGCGAGCGAGCGATTCACTCGCGAGCGAGCGACTGGGGGGGAGCACGAATGTGCGCGGGGGGGTGCTTTCGTGGGTTGCACCCCCCGAATTAACTAATGGTCTTGCGGAAGGCCCTCGTGCTGCCCCCGACCAGGATCACCGCGAGGATCAGCAGGGCGAGCACGTTGGGCCAGAGGTCCACGAATCCCGCGCCGCGGATGATGATCCCGCGCGAGATCGCGATGAAGTGGGTGGCGGGCAGGATCTGGGAGACCAGCCGGATGGGAGCGGGCAGGGACGACAGCGGGAAGATGTAGCCCGACAGCATGATCGAGGGGAGCAGGAAGCCCTGCGCGCCCTGGATCGCCTCCATCTGGGTGTTGGCCCGCGAGGAGACGAGCAGGCCCAGGGCCAGCAGCGAGAAGAGGTAGATGAGGGACAGGAACAGCAGGAGGAGGACGCTGCCGTGGATGGGGACGCGGAAGACGACCGTCATCAGGAACAGCACCAGCAGGAGCTGGACGAAGCCGAGCAGGAGGTAGGGCAGGAGCTTGCCGAGCACCACCGCCACCGGGGAGGCAGGCGTCACCATGAGCTGCTCCAGCGTGCCCCGCTCGCGCTCGCGCACGATCGAGAAGGCGGCCAGGATCGTGCCCGAGAAGGTGAGGAGGATCGCGACCAGGCCGGGGATGAGCAGGTTGGCGCTGCGGCTGTCGGGGTTGAAGAGCAGGAGGGGGAAGGGCTGCACGGGCAGCTCCCGCAGGCCGGTGCGGCGGGCCAGCTCGTCGAGCGACTGCTGGAGGGCGAGGCCGTTGGCGGCGGCCAGGGTCGAGGCGGAGATGCTGGAATCGGAGCCGTCGATGAGGACCATGAAGTCGGCCGTCCGGCTGTCGAGGCGCTTGCGCGCGAAGTCCGGGGGGACCTCGATCCCCACCGAGGCGCGCCCGGCCACGATGCGCTCGCGCAGGGCTCGGCGGGAGGGCACGAACTCGACCACGTCGAAGTAGCTGGTGTTGACGAAGTCGCGGACCAGCTCCCGGCTCTGCGCGGTCTGGCTCTGGTCGAACACGACCGTGGGCACGTGCTTGACGTTGGTGTCGATGAGGCCGAACAGCACGAGCTGGAAGACGGGGATGCCGAGGGCGAAGCGCAGCGTGCCCGTGTCGCGCCGCATCTGGATCGCCTCCTTCCGGAGGACCGCCCAGAACCCCCTCACGACGCCCGCGCCTGGCCGTTGCGCGCCGCGGCCTGCAGCCGGGTGAGCCGCACGAACACGTCCTCCAGCGAGGCGTCGATGGGCCGGACGCGCACGGCCGCGCCCGCCGCGCTCTCCAGGTCGCGGGCGATCTGCTCGTCGCCCACCGCGGCGTGCACGAGCAGGTGGAGCGAGTTGCCGAAGATCGTGACGTCGTCGACGTAGGGCAGCGAGCGGGCGAAGCCCATCACCGCCGCCACGCCCTGGTCGCAGTCGGCCTCCACCCGCCGCATCCCGGTCGGGGTCACTTCGGGCCGCCGGGTCAGCTCGCCCGGCTTGCCCTGGACGAGCATCTTCGACATGTACAGGTAGCCGACCGTCCCGCAGCGCTCGGCCTCGTCCATGTAATGGGTGGTGACGACGAGCGTCACGTCCTCCGCGGCCAGCTGGAAGAGCAGGTTCCACAGCTCGCGGCGGGCCACCGGGTCGATGCCGGCGGTGGGCTCGTCGAGGAACAGCACCCGCGGCTGGTGCATGAGGGCGGCGGCCAGCGCCAGACGCTGCTTCCAGCCGCCGGACAGGTGGGCGGCCAGCCGGTCGCGATATGGATCGAGGCCGGTCAGCCCGATGGCCCACTCCCGCCGCTCGTCGCGATGACCTCCCTGCAGGCCGTAGACGGAGGCGAAGAAGTCGAGGTTCTCGAGCGCGGTCAGGTCCTCGTAGAGGGAGAACTTCTGGGGCACGTAGCCGATGCGGCGCCGGATCTCCTCTCCCTGCCGGCGGACGTCGAGGCCGTCGACCGTGGCCTCGCCCTCGGTCGGAGCGAGCAGCCCGCACAGGATGCGGATGAGGGTCGACTTGCCGGAGCCGTTGGGGCCGAGCAGGCCGTAGATCTCCCCCTTCGGCACGGCCAGCGAGACCTTGTCGAGGGCGCGGACCTTGCCGAAGTCGCGCGAGACCTGGCGGACCTCGATGCCGTTGTCGCTCATGGCTGCAGCCTCGCGAGAGCGGCCATCCCGGGCTTCAGCTCGGGGGCGGGCTCGATCTCGACCTTCACCCCGAAGACCTGGTCGCTCCGCTGGTCGAGGGTCTGGATGTTGCGCGGCGTGTACTGGGCCCGGGGGCTGATCTCCACCACCTTGCCGGGGAACGTGCGCCTGGGGAAGCTGTCGACGGTGAGCGAGGCGGCCTGCCCCACCCGCACGAGGCCGAGCTTCGTCTCGGGAACGTAGACGCGGACCCAGAGCTGGTCCGGCTCGAGCAGCGTCGCCACCGGCGCGTTGGGGCCCACGAGGTCGCCGGGCCGGAGGTCGAACGACTGGACGAGACCGGCCGCCGGCGCCTTGACCACGGTCTCCTGCCGCTGCCGCCGCAGGTATTCGAGGTGGCGCTCGGCCTCGGCCACGGTCGCCTGGGCGGCGGCGATCTCCTGCGGCCGGCTGCCCCGCTCCGCCTCCTTCAGCACCTCCTGCTTGGTCCTGGCCGCGGTGGCCGCGTCGTCGTACTGCTGGCGGGGAACGATCCCCTCCTTCATCAAGGCTTCCAGGCGCCGCCGCTCCTTCTCGGCGTTCTCGTAGTCGACGCGGGCCCGGGCGACCTCCTCGGAGCGCGGCCCGGCCAGCACGAGCGCGAGCTGGGCCCGGGCCTGCTCGACCCGCGACTCCTGCTCGCGGACCTGCAGGTCCACCAGGTCGGGCTCGAGGGTGACGATCGGCTGGCCGGCCACGACGGCCGAGCCCTCGTCGACGTGGACGGCCGTGACGCGCCCGCCCACCAGCGATCCGACCTGGACGTCGCGGGCCTCGATCGAGCCGGAGAGCACGAGGCCCTCGTCGCGCTGGCGCAGCTTGAAGGCGGCGAACGTGCCGGCGGCCACCATCAGGAGGACGATGGGCAGGACGATCTTGCGCTTCATGACGCTCGCTTCTGCGGCCTCTTCAGGGCGCCGCGGCTCCAGATGTCGAGGACGGTGTCGATGTAGCGGTCGAGGGGGAGCGGGGGCTCCACGAGCTGCAGCACGCGGTGGAAGAACACGTACGCGTTCAGGGTGCCCATGAAGGCCATGGCCGCGGCCTGCGGGTCGCCGATCCGGACCGTGCCCGCCCGGGCCGCCCGGCGCAGGTAGGACTCCAGCAGGGCGAAGACGCGCCGGGGCGGGCTGGAGGCCGACCGGATGTCCCGCGGCAGGGGCAGCGCGGGGACGTCCTCGGCGTCCGCCGCGTTCTTCGCGTACATCCAGCAGGCGATGCTCTCGGACATCTGGGCCTCGATGAAGGGGATCGCCGTCCGGGCCAGCTGCCGCAGGACCGGCCGCGGCTTCCTCACGTCGGCCTCGGCCAGGAAGGCCATGGGGAAGGGGCGGTCGATCGCGGGCGGCTCCGCCATCGCGGCCGTGAAGAGGGCGGCCTTGCTCGGCTCATGCCTCAGGAGCGCGGCCGGGCTGACACCGAGCCGGGCCGAGATGGCGGCCAGGGTCGTGCCGTCGTAGCCCCGGCCGGCGAAGGCCTCCCGGGCCGCCCTCAGGACCTGTCCCCGCGTCACCCGCGCCGGCCGACCCATTCCAGAATAAATATACAGTTATTAATTAAGCCGGTCAAGCCGTCGGGGGCGGGAACGCAACGAGATGGACGGAGCGCCCGGAAGCCGGCGCTATGATGGCGGCGAGACGACGCGATGGAGACTCGGGACGACCTCGAGAGACGGGTGGCCGGGCTGGAAGCCGAGGTCGCTCGTCTGCGCCGCGGCCCGCGGGGCGTCCGCCGGCGCTCGGAGCTGAGGTTCGCCGGCCTGCCGGTGTACGAGTTCGCCGTCGGGCCCGATCCCGACCGGGGCGAGATCCGCGGTCACGCCCGGGGCATCTTCGCGTTCGGCGACATCGCCACCGGCTTCTTCGCTTTCGGCGGTCTGGCCCGAGGCTTCGTTGCCGTCGGCGGCCTCGCCCTCGGCCTCGTCACGTTCGGCGGTCTCTCGATCGGCATCCTCCTTGCCATCGGGGGAGCCGCCGTCGGCGGAGTGGCCCTGGGCGGCGGCGCGGCGGGGGGGGTGGCCGTGGGCGGGGGAGCGGTCGGGTACTACGCCTGTGGCGGCGGAGCAGCCGGACATGCCGTCGTCACGCCGAGGCACCAAGACCAGGACGCGGCGGCGCTGTTCCATCGGTATCACCTCGACCGGGTCTGCCGGGGCCGCTGAGCCCGAGCATCCCCCACCAGAGCCTCGTGGCCTGAGTCACCGCACTACCCGCGTTGCCCGCTCAGAGGCCGCCAAGGCGTAGCACTCTCGCGTCACTCGCCATCCCCTGCGGGGTCCGGGAACGGATCGAATGGCCCGAATCGCGCAAGAAAGATGTCCGGGGCCCGTCGGCTCGAACGTCGAAGAACTGGAGGAGGAGATGGAAATGTCCAAGACCGGTTCCAGGATCCACATCACGCAGGTAGGGACGATAGGCATTCCCGTCGCCGACCAGGACCGGGCGCTCGCGTTCTACCTCGAGAAGCTTGGATTCGAGAAGCGCATCGACGTGCCTTATGGCAAGGGCGAACGCTGGGTCGAGGTCGCGCCGCCGGGTGCGGCGACGACGATCGCGCTCGTTCGCTCGCGTGAGGGGGGTCCAACCGGAATCGACACCCAGGTGCGCCTCACGACCAAGGATGCCGAGGCCGACCATGCGGCCCTGCGGGCCGGGGGCGTCGACGCGGACGCGGAGATCATGCGCTATCCGGTCCCGATGTTCGTGTTCCGCGACGCGGACGGCAATCGCCTCCGGATCGTCGAGCGAGACTGAGAATGACCGCGCCGCACCGGCCGGGCGAAGGCCTCATCCGCTGAGGCACTGGACCCGCAGGGCGGTCAGGAGGCGTTGCAGGTCGGGGGGCAGCGGGCTCTCGAAGAGGACCCGCTCGCCGGTGGCCGGATGGGTGAAGGCCAGCCGCGCGGCGTGGAGCGCCGGACGGTCGAGAGCTTCCAGCGCCGCGCGCGCCTGGGGCCGGCGCGACGCGGGCCGGCGCCGGCCGCCGTAGACGGGATCGCCGGCCACCGGATGGCCCAGAGCCGCCAGGTGGACGCGGATCTGGTGCGTGCGGCCGGTGGCGATGCGGACCCGAAGCAGCGCGGCGCCATCCAGCGCTTCCACGAGCCGATAGGTCGATCGGGCCGCGCGGCCGCGGGGGGCGCGGACGGACATCCGCTTGCGGTGCAGCGGATCGCGGCCGATGGGGACCTCGATCGAGCCTTCGACCGCGCGAGGTTGCCCGAGCACGACCGCCAGGTACTCCTTCTCGACGCTCCGGCCCGCGAACTGCCGCGAGAGGGCCATGTGTGTCGCGTCGTCCTTGGCCACCACCAGCAGGCCCGAGGTCCCGCGGTCCAGCCGGTGGACGATTCCCGGCCGGAGGACGCCGCCGACGCCGGACAGGTCTCGCACCCGGTGGAGCAGCGCGTTCACGAGCGTGCCCGAAGACCGGCCGGCCCCCGGATGCACCACCAGCCCCGCCGGCTTGTCGACGACCAGCAGGTGGGAGTCCTCGTGAACGACGGTCAGCGGGATGTCTTCCGGCCGCGGGATCGCCGGCGTGGGCGCGGGCAGGCGGAAGGAAACGGACTGGCCGCGCTTCAGCCTCAGCGAAGGCCGGGCCGGACGGCCGTCCACCCGGACGTGGCCGGCGGCGATGACCGCCTGGAGCCGGGCGCGGCTCAGCCCGGGCAGCGAGCGCGCCAGCCAGCGGTCGAGGCGCTCGCCGGCGCCGGCCTCGTCCACGGCGAGGTCCCGCGCGTCGGCCTCGGCGGTCACGGCAGGGTCAGGAGGTGGCGGCGGCGGCCGGGGGCTGCTCCTTGCGGAGCACGTAGGGATAGAGGAACAGGACCGCCAGCACCATGAGGATGGCGATGAACTGCGAGGTCGAGAGCCAGCCGCCGAGCACCATCCCGCGGGCGGCGTCGCCGCGGTAGAACTCGATGACGAAGCGGGCGACGGCGTAGAGGAAGACGTAGGCCAGCGCCACCTGGCCGTCGAAGCGCTTCCGGCCCCAGAGCCAGCTCAGGAAGATGAAGATGGCCAGGGTGGCCAGCGACTCGTAGAGCTGGGTGGGGTGCAGGGGGGTGTCGAGGGGCGTCCCCACCTGCCGGGTCGCGTACACGTCGTGGAAGGTCACCGCCCACGGGACGTCGGCGGGACGGCCGTAGCAGCAGCCGGCCGCGAAGCAGCCCAGCCGTCCGATGGACTGGCCGATCGCCACCCCGGGCGCCAGGACGTCGGCCGTGCGCCATCCGTCCAGGTGGTGCCGCCGGGCGAACCACCACGCCACCGGGAAGGCGCCGAGCAGGCCGCCGTAGAAGACACCGCCGCTCTGCAGCAGGCCGAAGATCTCGCCCGCGTGCTTCGAGTAGTAGGGCCACTCGACGACCAGGAGGAGGAGCTTCGCCCCCACCAGGCCCCCGATGAGCACGTAGACGGCCATGTCGGTGATGAGCGTGCCGTCGAGCCCGGCCTTCTTCGCCCGCAGGCTGACGACCCACAGCCCGGCCAGGAAGGCGAGGGCCAGCAGCACGCCATAGGTGTGGAGCGGGGTACATCTACTCCGACCGTCCGGCGGAGGATGTCGCGACCTGGGGCGGGCCGGCTTCGCCGGAGCTGCGCTCCAGCGTCGGCGGGCCCGGCTCGACGCGGGGAGCCTGCGGTGTCTCGCCCGCCTGGGGCTGGCGGAGGATGTCGGCGACGAGGAGGACGACGCCGACGCTGATCGCCGAGTCGGCGACGTTGAAGGCCGGCCAATGGTGGGCGCCCCAGTACGCGTCGACGAAGTCGATGACGTAGCCGAGGCGGGCGCGGTCGAGAAGGTTGCCGAGCGCTCCGCCCATGATGAGGGCCAGCGCGGTCTGGGGGAGGCGGTTCCGGGCGGGCAGCCGCCAGGCGTAGGCGGCGATGGCGCCCAGGGCGGCCAGGCTCACGACCGCGAACAGCAGCGACTGGTACGGAAGGTCGGCCTCGGAGAGGATCCCGAACGCGGCCCCGCGGTTCTGCACGTAAGTCAGGCGGAGCACGCCGTCGACGAGGAGGCGGCTCTCGTGCAGGCTCATCAGGCGGTCGACGAGCATCTTCGTGACCTGGTCGAGCGCGACCACCAGGGCGGCCACGACGACGTAGAAGGCGCGGCGCGGCCCCGCGGGCTTCACCGGACCTCCCGCCCCGCCAGCACCGCGTCGCACCGCTCGCACACGCCGGGATGGGCGAGGCGGCCGACGTTCTCGGAGTACGTCCAGCAGCGCTCGCACTTGCGCCCGGGCGCCCGCGAGACGCTCACCGCCACGGCGCCCTCGGCTTCGCCCAGCTCGACGCGGCTCACGATGAAGAGGTTGGCCAGGTTGCCGGGGAAAGCCGGACCCTTCTCCTCGTAGGCCCGTAGCCGGGCGAGCGTCGATCGAGGGGCGGCGATCCTCACCTTCGCTTCGAGACTGGAGCCGATCTGCTTGGTCGCGCGGGCCAGCTCGAGCTGCTTCAGGACCTCGTCCCTCACCGGGAAGAGCCTCTCCGACCAGTCGAGGACCACCCCATGGTCCGCCCCCGGCGCCTTCGCGGGGAAGACCTGCTCGTGGACCGACCCCTCGGATCCGGGGACGAAGGACCAGACCTCGTCCGCGGTGAAGGGCAGGATCGGCGCGACGAGGCGGGTCAGGTCCGACGCGATCCGGCAAAGAACCGTCTGGGCGGACCGGCGGCGCACGCCGGACGCCGAATCGCAGTACAGCCTGTCCTTGAGGACGTCCAGGTAGACCGATGAGATGCCGGCGCAGTAGTCGATGAGCTCGTGGTAGACGATGTGGTACTCGTTGCCTTGGTAGGCGTCGAGGACGCGGTCCTTGAACATCGTGTGGTTCATCAAGGCGTACTCGTCGATCTCCTCGAGCCGGTCCTCCGGCACCGCGTCCCGGAGGGGGTCGAAGTCGTAGAGGTTCGAGAGCAGGTAGCGGCACGTGTTGCGCACCTTCCGGTACGCCTCGGCCACCCGCTTGATCATCTCGTCGGAGAAGGGCATGTCATCGCGATAGTCGACCATGCTCACCCACAGCCGCAGGATCTCGGCCCCGTAGGTGTTGATGAGCTTCTGGGTGTCCACGTCGTTGCCCAGGCTCTTGGAGATCTTCTTGCCCTCCGCGTCCACCGTGAAGCCGTGGGTGATGACCTGCCGGTACGGAGCCCGGCCGCGAGTGGCCACCGCGATCAGCAGGGAGGAATGGAACCAGCCCCGATGCTGGTCGCTGCCTTCCAGGTACACGTCCGCCGGCCAGCCCAGGCCGCGCTGCTGGAGGACGGCGGCGTGGGAGGAGCCGGAGTCGAACCACACGTCGAGGATGTCCCGCTCCTTCTCGAAGTCCTCGCCGTCGCACGACGGGCACCGCGTGCCGGGCGGCAGCAGCTCGGGCGCCTCCCGCTCGTACCACGCGTCGGCGCTCTGCTTCTCGAAGACGTCGGCCACGCGCCGCGCGGCCGCGCCGGTGAGGAACGGCGTCCGGCAGCCGCGGCAGTAGAAGGCGGGGATGGGCACGCCCCACAGCCTCTGGCGCGAGATGCACCAGTCGGGGCGGGTCGCGATCATGTTGCGGATCCGCTCCTGGCCCCAGGCCGGGTACCACTCGACCCCGTCCACCGCCTTCAGGGCCTGCTCGCGGAAGCCCTTCTCGTCGAGGGCGATGAACCACTGCTCGGTGGCCCGGAAGATGATCGGGTTCTTGCAGCGCCAGCAGATCGGATAGGAGTGCCTCTCCTTGCCGGAGGAGAGCAGCGCCCCGCGCTCGTCCAGGTGCCGGACGATCGCCGGGTTGGCGTCGAAGACCTTCTGCCCGGCGAAGCCCTCCACCTCGGGCAGGAAGCGGCCGGCCTCGTTCACCGGGCAATAGATGTCGAGGCCGTAGCGCACGCCGGTCAGGTAGTCGTCCCAGCCGTGGCCGGGAGCGGTGTGCACGACGCCGGTGCCGGCGTCGAGGGTGACGTAGTCGCCGAGCACCCCGGGAGAGTCGCGGTCGATCCAGGGGTGGCGGAAGCGGAGCCCTTCCAGCTCGGCGCCCCTCACGACGGCCAGCGGAGCGCCAAGGCGGGGCCCGTTCCACCTCGCCACCGACGCCTCCTTGAGGCCGGTCGCGAGCAGGTACACCTCCGGCGATCCCTCGACCGGATAGAAGCCGTACTCCAGCTCGGGATGGAAGGCCAGGGCGAGGTTGGCCGGAAGCGTCCACGGCGTCGTCGTCCAGATGACCGCCCAGACCTTCGTCCCCTTCAGCGCCGGGTAGCGCTGCGCGAGCCGGTCGTGCTCGGCGGGCGCGAGCGGGAAGCGCACGTCGATCGACGGGCTGACGTGGTGCTCGTCGTACTCCACCTCCGCCTCGGCGAGGGCGGTGCGGTCGGAGATGCACCAGTGGACGGACTTCTTGGCTTTGTACACGAGGCCCTTGTCCACGAACTCGGCCAGCTCGCGCAGGATGGTCGCCTGGTAGGACGGGTTCATCGTCAGGTACGGCTCGTCCCATTCGCCCAGGATCCCCAGCCGCTCGAACTCGGCGCGCTGGATGGCCACGAACTTCTCGGCATAGGCCCGGCAGGCCCGGCGGAAGGCCACCGGCGTCATGTCCTTCTTCTTCGTACCCAGCTCCCGGTCCACCTGCAGCTCGATCGGCAACCCGTGGCAGTCCCACCCGGGAACATAGGGCGCGTCGCGGCCGGCCATGGCGTGGCTGCGCACGACGACGTCCTTCAGGATCTTGTTGAGCACGGTGCCGAGGTGGATGTGGCCGTTGGCGTAGGGCGGCCCGTCGTGGAGGACGAAGATGGGATCGCCCCGGTGCGCCGCCCGGACCCGGCCGTAGAGGTCTTCCGCCTTCCACTGCGCGAGCCTCCGCGGCTCCGACTGGGGCAGGTTCGCCTTCATCGGGAAGTCCGTGCGGGGGAGGTTGAGGGTGGACTTGAGGTCTTCCGCGGTCGTCAAAACAACCCAGCCTAACATGCTCGCGGAAAACCCGTCAAATCAGCGCGCTAGCGACCTTTTTTGGACCTGGCGTGGCCGGGCTTCGGCTAGAATCGGCCCAAAAGGAGCCTATCCCGATGAGAAGATCCCGCGTCCTGCCGGCCCTCGTCCTGGCCACCTTGACCATGCTCGTCGCTTGCACCAAGGGCGACGAGTGCGACAAGTGCAGCAGCGACAAGGACTGCAAGGAGGGCTTCTTCTGCTCCGAGTTCAACGACGGCAGCCACCGCTGCGGCTCCGGCGTCGGCGCGACGACCTGCCGCGTTCGTTAGGGCGTGTTCCCGATGCTCAGCGCTCGGGCTGGGCGGGCGCCATGCGCACGCCCGCGCCCACGATCGGGACGCGCGGCTGCAGCCCGCCGGTGGGGAGCAGCAGCGCGAGGCCGGCGCCGATCATTCCCACCACGACCGTGTAGATGGGCCAGAACACCAGCTGCGGCAGCAGGGTGAGGTAGAAGAGCTGTGCGAAGCTGCCGGAGGCGAACTCGTACCAGCGTGCGCTCAGCGGGTTCTTTACGTAGACCAGGGCGGACACGTCGTAGTGGGAGCCGAGGTGCCAGGCCGTGGCGAGCACGGACAGCAGGGCCACCAGGCCCCGCACCACCAGGCCGTAGACGAGGAGGGCTCCCGCCACGGCTCCCAGGCCGCGCCCTTCCTTCCTCGCGCTGACGGCGAAGAACGCGCCCACGATCGGGGCGAGCCACGTGACGCCCATGGGCCGCGTCCAGCTCGCGGGCGCGGCGGCCTTTTCCAGCGCGAACCGCGCCACGGTCACGAGCAGGCTCAGCGCGATCGCGGCGGCCATCCACCGCCTGCCCAGCCGGCCCGCGGCCCGGTCGCTCACGGCCAGGCCGGCCGTCCCCAGCAGGAGGCACACCCCGGTCATGACGTAATAGCGCAAGCTGGCCGAGGCCGAGGCCTGCTCGGTGACGTAGGCGGGACCGAGGATCACGACCGCGGTCGTCGAGGCCTCCCGGTGGCCCTCGGCGCGGAGGGCCCAGAGGAGGAACAGCACGCCCAGGGCGCTCGTCAGCAGGGCCAGCCCGCGCCGCCAGGGCCCCGGCAGGCGTCCCCACCACAACACGGCGGCGGCCGCGGCGGACACGCCGGCCAGCGTGACGATCCGGTCCAGCAAGAGTGGCACGCGGGGAGTATACACGTCCCTCGACAGACCACGGAAAGCTCCATCGACCCCGCCGAACGCCTTCCTCACGACCGCCGCCTACGCGATCAAGGGAACGCCTTACCATGAAGAGGTGTCGCGTCGCCTGAAGGGCCGGAGGCCGATGGGCCGACCGTGCCGGGTGCGTGCGTGAGCGGCGAAGCGAGGGCCGCCGCTCTCGAGCCGCGGCTGTCGTGGGTCGGCTGGTGCTGCTCGTACTGCTCGGCCCCGCTGGAGGTCCACGCCCACGGCCTCTTCTGCCGCGCCGAAGGCCGCTGGTTCGCCACCCTGGACGGCGTCCACCGCCTGCTGCCCGAGGACCGCCGGCGCGAGCTGGCCCCGGCGGTGGAGATGTACCAGCGAGTGCGGCGCGACGATGGCTGGCGCGCGCACCCCGGGCTGCCGGAAGTGCCGCGCGGCGATCGGCATGCGGCCGTCTGGCGCCAGCGCTCGGCGCGCTTCGAGCAGGCCGTCTCTCTCGTGCGCGCGCGACTGGGTCCGGGACCCTGGCGGGTGCTCGACGTCGGCGCGGGTTGCTGCTGGGCCTCCGCCCGGCTGCTCCGGGCGGGCCACCGCACGGCCGCGGTGGACGTGAGCCTCGACGCGGAGGACGGCCTGCGCGCGGCGCCGCTGCTCGTCCCGTCCGGCTGCGTGCTGGAGCGGGCCGAGGCGGACATGGAGGCGATCCCGATCGAGCCCGCCGCGTTCGACCTCGTCCTCGCCGCGGCTTCGCTGCACCACGCCCCGCGTCCGGGCCGGACCCTGATCGAGCTGCGGCGGGTCACCCGCCGCGACGGGTTGCTCCTCGTCCTCGACTCGCCGGTGTACCGCCGCCGGCCGGACGGCGAGGCCATGGTCGCCGCGCGGATGCGCGCCCAGGCGCGCCGGTACGGGGTGGCGATGGACCGCGAGCGCCAGTCCGGCTACCTGGTGCGGGACGAGCTGCCCGACCTGTTCCGCTCGACCGGCTGGTCGCTCGAGGTGCACGGCTGGCCCGGTCCGTTCCGTGAATGGGCGCGCGACATGGTCGAGATCCCGCGCCGCGGCCGGCGCACCGCCCGCTTCCCGATCCTGCTCGCCCGGCGCGATGGCTAGCGGGCCGGCGGTCGAGGCGTTCGACCGCGAAGCGGAGGACTACGACCGCGACTTCGGCCGCAACCCGGCCGGCCTGCTCTTCCGGCACGCGTTCCAGGAGGCGCTGCGGCGGCTCCTCGCCCCGGGCGACCGCGTGCTCGACCTGGGCTGCGGCACCGGCGACGACGCGCTCTTCCTGGCCGGCCTCGGCATGGACGTCCTCGGCATCGATCCGTCGCCGGCGATGATCGCCCGCGCCCGGGCCAAGGCCGCCGAGCGCGGAGCGGCGGCCGCCCGGGCGCGGTTCGAGGTGGAGCGCGCGGAGGACGCCGGCGATCTGGCCGGGCCGTACGACGCCGCCTACTCGAACTTCGGGGCGCTCAACTGCGCCGACCTGGAACGCGTCGGTGACGGGCTCGGCCGAGCGCTCCGCCCGGGCGCGCCGGTCATGCTCTGCCTCTTCGGCCGGCGGCCGCTGCCCGCGATGCTGGAGCGCGGCCTCACCGGCCGCGCCGGTGTGCGCCCGCGCAGCCAGACGCGCGTCGGCGGAATGCCGTTCCCGGTCACGTACCCGACCCGCAGCCAGGTCAGGCGCCTCCTGGGCCCGGCCTTCGAGTGGCGCAAGGCCTGGGCCCTCGGCGTCATCGTGCCCGGGCCGGGCCACGCGGATTGGGCCTTCCGCCACCCGCAGGCCTTCGGCCTCCTGGCGGCGATCGAGGGCCTCGTTCACGCCTGGCCGGTGGTGCGGGACCTCGGCGACCATCTCGTCCTCGAGGGCCGACGCCGTTGAGGTCCACGCCGCGCTTGCCGATAGGCGACCGGGGCCTGTGGGAGCGCGCAGCTCGCCGCGCAGGCGAGCGGCCCGCCGGGGCCGCGAACGTCGGATGATATAATCCGCGGTCCGGCCGCCGGGGCGGGGACGGCACGGGTAGGGGATTCACTGCCGCGCGGGCGCGGACGAAAGCGGGGATGCAGGACCTCATCGACATCCTGAAGGCCATGGCCAGCAAGAAGGAGGAGATCGCCAATCCCCTCGAGCTGTTCCTGGACATGGCCGAGCGGGTGGTCAAGCGCGTCTCGGCCGAGTTCGGGGCGAAGACCGACGAGGTGGCCATCCTGGTCCTCACTTCGGACCGCAAGCACCTGCGCTTCGCCGCCCCCCGCAAGTTCGCCGACCTCGGCACGATCCCCGTCAGCAAGCGAGACTCGATCGCGGTCAACGTGCTGGCCCGCAAGTCGGGCGAGGCGATGAACAACGTGCCCATGGTCAAGCACGTCTCGTTCTTCGAGAGCGTCAAGATCCGCGACCGCGCGGTGCCCATCCAGAAGATGATCACCGTCCCCATCCTCCTCCAGGGCGAGGCGGTGGGGGTGGCGCAGGTCAGCCGCAAGGGCGACACGCCCGCCCAGGCGGGACCCGACTTCACCAGCGCGGACGTCAGCAAGGCTCAGGACCTCTTCGCCCGGATCTCGCCCTACCTGGTCGAGGCCCGTCCCGAGAGGTTCTGAAGGCTACTCGTCCGCGACGCGCACGTAGCCCGAGTCGTCGACGACGAACGGCCGCAGGCCCATCGCGAGCGGGGTGGCGACGACCTGGAAGCCGTCCCGTTCCGCCTTCAGATCGAAACGATACCCGTGCCGCTGGAAAGCGTTGGGTGAAGGGATGGGGAGACCGGGGGGCAGGACCTCCCGGAAGTTGCCGTATCGGCCGTGGGTCTTCTGGAACGCCTCCTCGAAGCTCACGACGTTCAGGAGGACGAAGACCGCCTGGCGCTCGGCCGGGACGTTGGTGCGGGGAATGCGTTCGCGCGCCCGGAAGCGGCGGCCGGTGCCGTAGGAGCCCGCGTTGCCGCCCCGCCCGTCGCGGTAGGTGCCGGCGAGACGGTCGCCGGCCGCTCGCCCGTCCACGTCGGGCGGCTCGCGGTCGAGCGTCGTGTCCGCGTCGGGAACAGTCGCCGGCAGAGCCGGAACGGTCGTGGCCGTCGCGCCGGTGCTCGGGCCGGCGGCCGCGCTGCCGGCCGATCCGGCGCCGGCGCCGGCGGCCGCCGTCCGCGTGCGCCGCCCTGCTTCGGGGACGCCCGGTGTCTCACGGCCCGCGGGCGGCGTCGTGCCGGGGGGCGCGGTCGCCTCTGCGGCCTGGGTGGCGGGCGGAGCGGCCAGCGTGCCCGGCCCGCCGGAGGACGGCGAAGGGCCGGCCGCCATCGTGGAGGGCGGAACGGCCCTCGTCGTGGCCGGACCCGCGACCTGCCCCGGCCCGGGGGAAGGACGCGGCCGGAGGAGCAGGAACCCCGCGACTCCCATGCCGACGAGCAGCAGCAGCCCCACCGCCAGCAGGCCGATGACGAGGCCCGTCTTCGAGGAGCGGGCGGCCGGAGCCGGGGCCGGCCGGCTCACGGTCCGGGCCGCGCTCACCCTCGTCGCGGCCGCGGGGCTCACCCGCGTGGCGGCCGGGTCGGACACGGGCGGCGGCGAAGACGCCCCGCGCTGCGTCGGCGGCGAGGCCACGGTCGGCGACGAGCCGGGGATGTAGGTCGTCGGGCCGGGCACGTAGCCGGGGCTCGTCGACACCTCGGACTGGCGCAGCGTCGGTGTCGATCCCGGGCGGGTGAGGGTCAGCAGCTCGTCGGCCAGCTCGCGGCCCGTCTGATAGCGGGCGGTCGGGTCCTTGGCCAGCGCCCGGGCGACGATGCGGACCAGCTCTTCGGGCACCTCGGGGTCCAGCTCCCGCAGCGGCGGCGGCTCCTCGGTGATGATCTTGAAGATGAGGCCGGTGATGGAGTCCCCGCGGAAGGCCTTCTTCCCGGCGACCATCTCGTAGAGGATCGCCCCCACGGAGAAGAGGTCGCTGCGGCCGTCGACGGTCGAGCCGCGCGCCTGCTCGGGGCTCATGTACGACGGCGTGCCGAGCAGGCTGCCGGTGGCGGTGAGGTGCTCGGCGGAATCGGTGACCTTGGCGATGCCGAAGTCGGTGACCTTCACCCGGTCGCCGGCCTCGACCATGATGTTGGCCGGCTTGATGTCACGGTGGACGACGTTGTGCTGGTGGGCGAAGTCGAGGGCGTCGGCGACCTGGGCGGCCAGGGCCGCCGCGCGCTCGACCAGCAGGCGTCCCGCTCCGGCGATCACCCGGTCGAGGCCGACCCCGTCGATGAACTCCATCGCGATGTAGCTCACGCCGTCCGAGTCGCCGATGTCGTAGATCGTGACGATGCTGGGGTGCTTGAGCTGGGCCGAGACCATCGCCTCGCGCTTGAAGCGGTCCATCAGCTCCTCGAGCCCCGCCCCTCCGCTGGCGGCGAGTCCCTCGAGGCGGATGGTCTTGATGGCGACCATGCGGCCGAGGATCTTGTCCTTGGCCTTGTACACGGTGCCGAACGCTCCCGCGCCCAGGCGCTTGACGACCTGGTAGCGCTGCGCGATCTCGGTCGGGTCCGGCGGGCCGGCGTGTTTCTGTTGCGACATGCTAGCCCGGCGGCCAGCTCAGGCGGCGGCCGCCCACCAGGTGGAGATGGACGTGGTAGACGCTGTACCCGGCGTCCTCGCCCGCGTTGAACACCAGGCGGAAGCCCCGCTCGCCGAGGCCGGTCTGCTTGGCCAGGTCCCGAGCCCGCCGCACCAGGTTTCCCACGAGCACATCGTCCTTTTCCGTGAGGTCCATGAGGCTCGTGATGTGCCGCCTCGGAATGACGAGGATATGGGTGGGACCCTGGGGGTTGATGTCATGGAAGGCGAGCACGGTGTCGTCCTGGTACGCGACCTTGGCGGGGATCCGGCCCCCCGCGATCTCGCAGAACAGGCAGGGCATGCGCTGGGGAGTTTACACCTTACCGTCCGGGCCGTTCCATCTGGCGGTCCAGCTCCGCCAGCAGCTCACGGATGTTGCGCGCGTTCTGACCGAAGTCCCACGGGAACGTCCTCGAGCGGGAGCGGACGCTCACCTGGGTGTGTCCGCCCTGCCGGCGGAGGCGGACGGTCACGTCGTCCTTCAAGGGCAGGATCGGCAGGACGTGCTCGGCCTGGAGGTCGGTGCCGCGCGTCCCGCTGATGGCGCCCACCAGCGTCCAGCGGGGAAGCCGGCCGATCGCGGCCTTGGCGGCCGCCGTCACCTTGTCTTGGCCCGCGGAATAGGCCCGCGGCTGCAGGTCCGGATATTCCGGCGTGTGGCCGGTCTCGACGTCGTTGATGCGCGGCCAGGCCAGGCAGGCGGCCACGAGGCCCGCCACCGCCACCCCGCCGAGAGCCGCCGTGGACCTAGTCACGAGGCTCCAGCGCCAGGGGAAGCTGGGGCGAATCGAGACCGCGGAGGACCTTGCGGGTGATGGAGGAGACGGGCAGAGCAGCGATCTCCTCGGGCGTCGCCCAGCGGAAGCGCTCCGGATCCCCGGGAGGCCGGCGGCGTAGCCGCGAGGCGTAGGCCTCGAGCCGGATGCGGCGGAAGGTGATGGCATGGCGGCCGCGGGCCACCAGCCGGCCCGGGACGAGGTCCAGGCCGTGACGCTGCTTCAGCTCGCGGACGAGGTCCGGCAGGCCGCGCGCTTCCAGCGAGGTCTGCGGCACCTCCCACATCCGCCCCATGAGCGGCCCCTCGCCCCGGCGAACGAGCAGCACCCTCCCTCGCTCCTCGACGAGCGCCGCCGCCACCGTCACCGCCTCCGGGGCCCGGCGCGCGCGGCCCTCCGGCAGCCGGTCCACGATGTCCAGGATGCGGGCCTCGCAATGCGCGCGCAGGGGGCAGGCCGGGCAGGCGGGCCGGCGGGGAAGGCACACCGTGGCCCCCAGCTCCATGAGGGCCTGGTTCCAGTCCCCCGGGGCGTCGCGGTCGAGAAGCTCCTCGGCCTTGTTGTAGTACGGCGCGTCGGAGCGCCCCGGCGTGCCGCGCAGCGCGAACAGGCGCGCCAGCACCCGCCGCACGTTGCCGTCCACCACCGGCAGCGCCACGCCGTGGGCGATCGAGAGCACGGCGCTCGCCGTGTAGAGCCCCACCCCGGGCACGGCCAGGGCCGCCTCCAGCGTGCGCGGGAAGCGTCCGCGGTGCCGCTCGAGGACGTGCCGGGCGCCCCGGTGCAGGTTGCGGGCGCGGTGGTAGTAGCCGAGGCCCGACCAGCGGGCCAGGACCTGCTCCTCGGTCGCCGCGGCCAGCGCCGGCAGGTCGGCGAACGCCTCCAGGAACGCCTCGTAATAGGGGACCGCGGTCTTCACCGTCGTCTGCTGGAGCATCACCTCCGAGACCCAGATGCGGTACGGGTCGCGCGTGCGCCGCCAGGGAAGGTCGCGCCGGTGGCGTCGATACCAGTCGAGGAGCGGCCGGCGCAGGCGCGCCGGGCTCATGCCTCCACGGCCGGGACGGCGTCGGTGGCCCGCCGCCCGCCACCCTGGTCGATGCGCTCGATGTCGGCGCCCAGGCCCCGCAGCTTCTCGTCGATGCGGTAGTAGCCGCGGTCCAGGTGGTAGACGCGGTCGACCACGGTCTCGCCGCGGGCGGCCAGCGCGGCGAGCAGGAGGCAGGCCGAGGCGCGGAGGTCGGTGGCCATCAGCTGCGCTCCCGACAGCGGCGTGTGTCCGCTGACGATGGCGGTCCGGCCGTCGATCCGGATGTCGGCCCCCATGCGCTGCAGCTCGGCCACGTGCATGTAGCGGTTCTCGAAGATCGTCTCGGTGATGGTGCTCGTGCCTGCGGCCTGGGTCATGAGGGCCATGTACTGGGCCTGCATGTCGGTGGGGAAGCCGGGATAGGGTACGGTGGTCACGTCCGAGGAGCGCATGGTGCGCGGGGCACGGACGCGCAGGTTGTCGGGCCCCTCCTCGATGCGGATCCCCGTCTCCCGCAGCTTGTCGATCACGGCCCGCAGGTGCGCGGGGTGGCAGTTCCTCACCTCGATGTCGCCGCCGGCGATGGCGCAGGCGGCCACGAACGTCCCCGTCTCGATGCGGTCGGGGATCACCCGGTGCTCGGCGCCGTGCAGGCTCGAGACGCCCTCGATGCGGATCGTCGAGCCGCCCGCGCCCTGGATCCTCGCCCCCATCTTGACGAGCAGGTCGGCGAGGTCAGAGACCTCGGGCTCCTGGGCCGCGTTGCGGATGATGGTCTCCCCGTCGGCCAGGCTGGCCGCCATCATGACGTTCTCGGTGCCGGTCACGGTGACGGTGTCGAAAGCGACCTCGGCCCCCCGCAGGCGGTCGGCCTGTGCCTCCACATAGCCGGACGCCATGCGGATGGAGGCCCCCAGCTTCTCGAGCGCCTGCAGGTGCAGGTTGATCGGCCGGGCCCCGATGGCGCACCCTCCGGGCAGCGACACCCGGGCCTGGCGGGCCCTCGCCACGAGCGGCCCCAGGACCAGGACGGAGGCGCGCATCGTCTTGACCAGGTCGTAGGTGGCCTCGACCGAGGTCAGCTCGGCGGCGGTGATCTCCACGGTGCCGCCGACCCGGAACTGCACGTCGGCGCCGAAATCGCTCAGCACGTGCCCCATGGTGCGGATGTCCCGCACCTCGGGGACGTTGTGGAGCACGACCGGCTGGCCGGTGAGCAGCGCCGCGCAGACCTCCGGCAGCGAGGCGTTCTTGGCCCCGGAGATGCGGACCGTCCCTTCGAGCGGCCGCCCCCCCACGATACGGATCTTTTCCACTCACTCCAGTCTAGTGCGGAGCGTGACCGAAGAGTAGGGTGGGGAGAAGGCGCCGCTACGGCCGGCGGGACGCGACGACGCGGGGGATGCCGGCCAGGTCGCGGCGCGTCTCGGTAGGCGGGAGGCCCGCCGCATCCAGCTTCTGCGCGACCTGCTCCGCCATGCCCGCGCCCACCTCCACGAGCAGATGACCGCCCGGACGCAGCAGGTCGCGGGACTGCCGAGCCAGGCGCTCGTAGATGCCGTACGGAGGGTCGGGCGCGAGGAGCGCCGGCCGGGGCTCGTGGTCGCGCACCTCGGGGGCCAGCCCGGGCAGGTCGGCCGGATGCACGTAGGGGGGGTTGCTGACGACGAGGTGGACGGCTCCGCGCAGGTGGGCGACCGGGGCGAGCAGGTCACCTTCGTGCCAGGCCACGCGCCCGTCCAGGCCCAGCCGGCGGGCATTGTCCCGCGCCACCTCCAGCGCCGCCGGAGACACGTCGGTCGCGTGAAGGGCGGCGTCGGGACGCTCGGCGGCCAGCGACAGCGCGATGCAGCCGCTGCCGGTGCCGGCGTCGACGACGACCGGCGCCGTGAGCCCCCGCATCGCCCGCAGGGCCGCCTCCACCAGCAGCTCGGTCTCGGGGCGGGGGACGAGCACGGCGGGGCTCACCACGAAGTCGTGGCGCCAGAACGCCTGGGTGCCGGTGAGGTGTTGCAGCGGACGCCGGCTCGCGCGCTGCTCGACGAGGGCGAGGAACCCCTTCTCCTCGGCCGCGGACAACGTGTCGCCGCGGCGGGCGATGACGGCCGCGCGGTCGCAGCCCAGGGCGTGCCGGAGCAGCGTCTCGGCGTCCAGGGCGGGCTGCGACACGCCGGCGGCGCGTAGCCGCTGCTCGGCGCGGCGAAGCGCGTCGGCGACGGTCAAACGGGCTGCTTCAGCTTCTCGGCCTGGTTGTGGGCGATGAGGCCGTTGACGACCTCGTCGAGCGCGCCGTCCAGGATCTCCTGGAGGCGGTGGATGGTGAGGCCGATGCGGTGGTCCGTCACCCGGCCCTGCTGGAAGTTGTATGTGCGGATCTTCTCACTGCGGTCGCCCGATCCGACCTGGCTCCGGCGCTCGCTGGAGATCTGCTTCTGCTGCTCCTCGAGCGCCATCTCGTAGAGCCGCGCCCGCAGCACCTTCATGGCCTTCTCGCGGTTCTTGATCTGGCTCTTCTCGTCGGGCAGGTGGGTGATGCGGACCGCCGAGTACGTGGTATTGACGCTCTGGCCGCCGGGCCCGGACGAGCAGAACGTGTCGATGCGGATGTCCTTGGGCTCGATCCTGACGTCCACCTCCTCCGCCTCCGGGAGCACGGCGACCGTGACCGCGGAGGTATGGATGCGGCCGGACGCCTCGGTGGCGGGGACGCGCTGCACCCGGTGCACTCCGCTCTCGTAACGGAGCTTCGAGTACACCCGCTGGCCCTCGACCATCGCGATGACTTCCTTGATGCCGCCCTGGCCGGCCCGGGTCACGGAGACGACGTCGATCTTCCAGCCCTGGAAGATCTCGGCCGCGAAGAGGGCGGCCTCTTCGCCCCCCGTCCCCGCCCGGATCTCGAGCAGCACGTTCTTCTCGTCATTGGGGTCCTTGGGCAGGAGGAGGCGGGGGACCTCTTCGTCGAGGGCGTCGCGGCGGGACGCCTGGGCGCGCAGCTCCTCATGGGCCAGCTCCCTCAGCTCGGGGTCCGACTCGGACCGGATCAGCTCCTGGACCTTGGTGATCTCGCTGAGGGTCGCCTTGTAGGCCCGGTAGCGCTCCACGATGGGAGCCAGCTCCTTGGACTCGCGGGCCAGTCGCTGGTAGGCGGACGGGTCCTGGGTCACGGCCGGGTCCGACATCTGCGCCTGGACCTCGCCGTAGCGCGCTTCCACGTCCTTGAGCTTCTGGAACGTTATGGAGTCCATGTGGAACCTTGGGGGGAGCGCCGCCTCCCCAAAAAAACGTCAGGGGGGTCTGCGACCCCCCGACCCCCCCGCGGCAACGCTACGCCTGGGCGGCCGGTTCCTTCTTCTTCCCGTACTTGCGCGTGTAGCGCTCGACGCGCCCGGCCGAGTCGATGAGCTTCTGCTTCCCGGTGAAGAAGGGGTGGCAGTTCGAGCAGATCTCCAGCCGCAGCTCCTGGCCCTTGGTGGACCGGGTCGTCCAAGTCGCGCCGCAGGCGCAGTGGACGTTGACGACCTTGTACTCGGGATGAATTCCTGGCTTCATGACGCTCCCGGGGCCCGCCTCCGGCGTGGCCCTGAACATTGGATTCTAGCATAGAATGCGATCAACACTATCCGGGTCACTCAACCCCCTCTCGCGTGCGCCTGTCCAACGCTTCGAATCACGCACCTGACATGAGCGCCGCCGCCAGCGTCATCGGCACCGCACCATTCCCGGCCGACATCGGCCCCCGGGTCGCGGTCCATCTCCTCAACCGCATCGGCTTCGGGCCCCGGCCCGGCGACGTCGAGCGCGTCCTGGCCCGCGGGCTCGACCGCTACGTCCAGGAGCAGCTCGACGCGCCCGCTGATCCCGAGCTGGACTCCCGGCTGCGCGGCCTGACCACGCTCGGCTACCCGGTCTCCCAGGTCCTGGCCCTCTACAACGCCGACCAGCGCTCGATCGCAACCATTCTCGACGAGCTGAACACGGCCAAGATCATCCGGGCCGTCCACGGCCAGAACCAGCTCCAGGAGGTCCTGGTCGATTTCTGGTTCAACCACTTCAACGTGTATGTCCAGGACGGCTTCGCCCGCTACAGCACCGCCGCCTACGAGCGCGACGCCATCCGCCCCTACGCTCTCGGCCGCTTCCGGGACCTGCTCGGCGCCACCGCCGGCCATCCGGCGATGCTCTACTTCCTCGACAACTACCTGAGCCGCGCCTCGACGGTCGTGAACGGGCGGATTGTCCAGGGGTTGAACGAGAACTACGGCCGGGAGCTGATGGAGCTGCACACGATCGGGGTCGACGCGGGCTACACGCAGGAGCACGTCTTCGACGCCGCCCGCTGCTTCACCGGCTGGGGCATCGACAACCTGAGCACCAGCGGGCGGTTCGTCTACCGCCCCCAGTTCCACGACCGGGACGCCAAGAGCGTGTTCGGCCTGGGCGTCCCCGCTGGGGGAGGCAAGGACGACGGCGACAAGCTGCTCGACTACCTGGCCGCGCACCCCGGGGCGGCCCACTTCATCTCGAAGAAGCTGGCCGAGCGCTTCGTCTCCGACGACCCTCCCGTGCGCGTCGTGGAGAGCGCGGCGGCGACGTTCCAGGCCACCGGCGGAGACATCCGCGCCGTGGTGCGGACGATCCTCTCCAGCGCGGAATTCTGGGCCGAGGCCTTCGGGAGCGGCAAGCCGAAGACGCCCCTCGAGTTCGTGGCGAGCAGCTTGCGCGCCGTCGACGCGCAGGTGTCGAACGGGCGGGCCGTCGCCGCCTACCTGCAGAACATGGGCATGCCGCTCTACTCCTGCGTGCCGCCTACCGGCTACTCCAACCGGGGAGCGGACTGGCTCAACCCCTCCTCGCACCTCTACCGGATGAACTTCGCCCTCGACCTCGCCGCGGGAGCGATCGCGGGCGTGAGCGCCGACGTGAGGGGAATGGTGAGCCGGATGGGGGGCAACGCCGAGGACGCGCGATCGGTGGCGAGCACGATCTCGGCGCGGATCTTCGGCAACGGTCTCTCGGCCTCCACGCTTGCCGCGGCGTCGCGGGTCGCGCCGGGCGGGCCGGTCAGCGTCGCCGTGCGGGTGACCGGGCTCTGCCTGGCCGGCCCCGAGATGCAGGCGAGGTAGGCGATGGCCTGGGACGTCTCACGCCGGGTCTTCCTGCGCGGGGCCGGACTGGCCGCGGTGGGGGTCGGCTTCCATCCCTCGTCCCTGCTCGTGCGCGCCGCCCAGGCCGCCGAGGCCGGGCGCCGCGTCCTGGTGCAGATCTTCCTCCGCGGGGGTTGCGACGGGTTGAACCTTTGCATTCCGTTCGGGGACGCCGAGTACTACGGCCTGCGCGGGGCGATCGCCCTCGGCCGGGGCGAGGTCGTGGACCTCGACGGCCACTTCGGCCTCCATCCCGCCCTCGCGCCGCTGAAGGTGCTCTACGACGAGGGCCGGCTCGCCCTCCTGCACGCCGTGGGGAGCTACGGCCTCAGCCGCTCGCACTTCGACGCCCAGGACTTCATGGAGTCGGGCACGCCGGGCGACAAGACCACCTCGACCGGCTGGCTGGAGCGGAGCATCTCCAGGGTGCCGGGCAACGCGGTGACCGAGGCGGTGGCGTTCTCCGCCCAGCTCCCGCGCTCGTTCCTGGGCCCGGAGCCGGTCCTGGTGGCGCAAACGCTGTCGAGCTTCGACCTCCGGGCCCGCAACTGGCGGGGGGAGGCGGAGACGCTGCTGCGCGCGATGTACGACGGCCGCCCGGACGTGCTGGGCAAGGTCGGCCAGGAGACCTTCGCGGCCATGGACGTGCTGCTGCGCACGCCGGAGATCATGGCCCCGCCCGCCGCCGGCGCCGTCTACCCGGGCTCGACGGTCGGGAGCTCGCTGAGGCAGGCGGCGCAGATCATCAAGGCCGGCCTGGGCACCCGCGCCATCTTCGTCAACGTGCCCGGCTCGTTCGACACCCACGCCAACCAGCTCCCGGCCAACGCCCTCGAGTTCACGCGGCTGGCCGACGCGCTGGTGGCCTTTGCGCGCGACCTGGGCGGGATGCTGGACGACGTGGCGGTGATGGTCACGACGGAGTTCGGCCGGGCCGCCTTCGTCAACGGCTCGGCGGGCACCGATCACGGCTCCGCCCACTGCATGATCCTCATGGGTGCGGGAGTGCGCGGCGGCCGGGTGTACGGGTCGTGGCCCGGTCTCTCCCGGAGCCAGCTCTACCAGGAGCGGGACCTGGCGGTGACGACCGACTTCCGCGACGCGTTTGCCGAGGTGGCGCGGGCCCAGCTCGGCATCGATTCGTCCTCGCTCTTCCCCGGTTACGCTGCCGGCCCCGGCCCGGGGATCGTCGCGTAGCCGGCGTGGCGCGACTCGCCCGTCCGGCCGCCGCTCTGGCGCTGCTCCTGCCGCTCGCCTCTCCCGCCCCGGCCGCCCTGGCGGCTTCCCCGAGGGCCGACCTGTTCGCCGGCTACTCCTACCGCAAGAGCGGCGACCAGGGACTGAACGGGTGGGACGCCGCGCTCGGCGCGAGCCTCTCGCGATGGATCGGCGCGGAGGCCGACGTGAGCGGGCATTACGGCCGGCAGTCGGGGACCGACCTCAGCCGGCTGTCCTTCATGGCGGGGCCGCGCTTCGTGTATCGGACCGGCGGTCTGGCGGTCTTCGCCCATTACCTCGCGGGCGGGGTGCGCTCGCGAGCGAGCATCGGCGTGCTGGGAGTGGACATCGCGGAGACGAGCACCGACTTCGGCATGGCCGCGGGCGGGGGAGCGGACGTGCGCGTCTCGGAGCGGTGGGCGCTCCGAGCCCAGGGCGACTACGTGGTCGTCCGCGCGCAGGGCGCCACGGAGAAGGATCCCCGCGTAGCGGTCGGCCTCGTGTTCCGACTCACACGGAATTAGGACTCAGGCACGGGGCTTGCTCTTCGACGCCGGTGCAGAGAGAGGAGCGCCGGAAGTAAAGAGGACGACGCCAGGCCGGCACGACGGGACGGGCGAATGTTCCCTCGCGCAGGCCTCGCGGCTGGCCAACCTCCTCACGCGTGGCTCGATGATCGCTGGCCGGCATCTCACCGGCGCCCTCTCTCCGCCTCTCGACCTTCCGTAATATTCCACCCAACTCGATGCGTGTCTGCGCCGCGACGATCTGGTCTCGGTGACCGGGCGGCTGGCTCGAGCCACCGCCCGACAAGCATTGGCTCACTCGCGACGTACGTGATGTCGTGTCTTGCGATCGTAGACAGTGCCGGCCGCGCCGCCCACGAGGCCGCCGACCAGGGCTCCCTTGCCCCCACCGACCAAGCTGCCCACGAGCGCTCCGCCCGCCGCCGAGCCACCGATGATGAGCCCGCTCTTCTTCGCCGACCGCGTGTGCCTGACGACGCGGTGGCGGCTGGTGGTCGTGGTGGTCGTGCGGTAGACGACCCTCTGGGCGGCAGGCGTGGCGATCGTCGTCGTCTGGGAGGTGGCCACGGCCGGAGTGACGACGGGCTGGCTGGCGCTGTCGTTGAGGGCGTTGACGGGCGCGGCCGTGGTGGGAGCGGGGATCGCCGCCGATGCCTGCGGCTGGGCCTGGGCGTCGGGGGAATGACGGGAGGTCGCGAGCACGATCGCTCCCCCCAGGGCGAGGGCGCCGAGGGCCGCGGCGCCGATCACTGGTCTCATGAAACCCTCCAGTCGGTTAATGAAAGTGGGATATACGATCCCCTTCACTCCGGTGCAAGGGATGTGCCAGTTGGATAGGCAGGCCAGGCGATCGAGAGCAGCACGCCCGCCGGCCGCTCATCTAGCGCGTCCGCCTCGCGTCCGCGGGGCGCGAGCGGCTCCTGCCGCCGGTACACGACGGTGACCGGCGCGCTCTGGGGGCCGCAAACCAGGTCTCTTTCCAGCGGCTCGCCTTCCGCCCCATAGAGGAGCACGGCCCGGGGCCCCGCGGCCCGAAGCCTCAGCCGTCCGTCCGGGATCTGCACGATGAAGTCGAGCGCGCCGTCGGCCCGGCACTCCAGCGCCACCAGCGTGCCTTGCGCCTCGGCGGTCAGCGCGGCGGCGAAGCCGAGCCGGCCCAGCAGGTGCCCGGCCAGGAAGCGCATGTCGTCGTCACGCGCGGCCGTGCGCGCCCGCGCGAGGACGGCCGCGGCACGTCCGAGGTCGTCGACCCGCGTGTAGAGGCCGGCGAGCGTTATGGCGACGTCGGTGCGCTGCGGCTCGCGCGCGAAAGCCGGCTCGAGCAGCGCGATCCGCCGCCGGGCCGGCTGGGGACGCAGCCGGGCCAGCAGCTCGGCGGCGTCGATGAAGTGGGGAGCCCGGCTCACCGCCTTCTCGAGGGCGGCCACGGCGGCGTCGGTGTCGTCGTCGGACAGCACCTGGCCGCGGCGGGCGGCCTCCTTCACCAGCACGTCCGCGTAGCGATGGAGGGCGAGCGGGCTTTCGGGCTCGCGCTCCAGCTCCGCCTTGAGCTGCGCTCGCGCCTCGTCCCAGCGCGCCTGGCCGAGCGCCACCTGGGCGAGGCCGTCGCGGGCCGGCACGAAGCCGGGGTCCTCCGCGACCGCGCGGGCGAAGTGCCCTCGGGCCTCGCGCGCCCGGTCCTGGTGCACCAGCAGGTCGCCCATCGCGTACTCGACCTCGGCCAGGGCCGGCACGGTGGATGCGGGCGGCTCGGCGCTCGCTTCCTCCGCGAGTCCGGGCGGCCCGAGCGTCGCGACCGGCCGCGCCGGCGCGTCCAGGTAGGCCCGCAGACGGCGAGAGAGCGCGGGCAGCTCCTCGCCGAGGGCGCGGGCGAATGCGGAGGCGGAGTCCTGGCCCTGGGCGACGGAGGACAGGTAGCGCTCGAGCTGCTCCTTCCCGCCCGGACGGCCCAGCACGACGTAATGGGCCAGCAGCCACGACTGGGCGTAGAACAGGTCACAGCGGCCCTCGCGCACGTACAGCTCGGAGCTGTAGTCGGCCCTCAGCACCTGGTCGAGAGGCAAGAGGCCGCGCCGGCGCAGGGCCGCGACGTGGTCCGTGCGGGGCAGGCCAACCAGCGCCGCGGTGCCCTCCGGCCGCCACGCGGCGAACAGCTCGGCCAGCCCTTCCGCCACCCAGGCCGGCTGGGCCGGCAGCGACTCGTTGAGGGCCAGGTGCGCGTACTCGTGGTACAGCGCGTCGTAGCGGTCCGTCCGGGACGCGCCGAGGTCGAAGGCGATGTACCGGCGCGCGGTGCCGCCCTGGAAGAACCCGTCGACCGCGCGAGGCTCGGCCCCGATGCGGGGCACGAAGGACCGGAACGAACCCTCGCTCCGGAAGGCCAGGACCACGACGGGAGCCTCGGCGTCCGAGCCGCGGCGGGGGAGCAAACCCTGCAGGACGCGCCGGAAGCGCGACAGGGCCGTGGCCGCGGCGACGGCGTCGGCGGGGACGCCCTCGCACAGCAGGTCGAAGTGGGGGGTGCGGGCCCGCGACCAGCCTGACGCCGGGCCGCCGCTCGCGGCCGCGAGGGCGGGGATGGCCGCGAGGGCGGAGGCGACGAGACCGGGGAAAGGGAGTCCGCGCACGGCGGGAAGACGACGCAGCCGCCCTAGCCGGCCGAGCTCATCGACTCCAGGAAGTCCCGGTTCGACTTGGTCTTGGCCAGCCGCTCCAGCATCAGCTCCATCGCCTCCACCGGCGAGAGGGGGTTCAGCACCTTGCGGAGGATCCAGATGCGGTTCAGCTCGTCCCGCGGCAGCAGCAGCTCTTCCTTGCGGGTGCCGCTGCGGTTGATGTCGATGGCGGGGAAGATCCGCCTGTCGCTCATCTTGCGGTCGAGGACGATCTCGCTGTTGCCGGTGCCCTTGAACTCCTCGAAGATCACGTCGTCCATGCGCGAGCCCGTCTCCACCAGGGCGGTGGCGATGATCGTCAGCGACCCGCCGTCCTCGATGTTGCGGGCGGCGCCGAAGAAGCGCTTCGGCCGCTGCAGCGCGTTCGAGTCCACGCCGCCCGAGAGGACCTTTCCCGACGGGGGGACGATCGCGTTGTAGGCGCGGGCGAGCCGCGTGATCGAGTCGAGCAGGATCACCACGTCCCGCTTGTGCTCGACGAGCCGCTTGGCCTTCTCGATGACCATCTCCGCCACCTGCACGTGGCGGGTGGCGGGCTCGTCGAAGGTCGAGCTGACGACCTCGCCCCGCACCGAGCGCTGCATGTCGGTGACCTCCTCGGGCCGCTCGTCGATGAGGAGCACGATGAGGGCGATCTCGGGATGGTTGGTGGCCACCGAGTTGGCGATGTTCTGGAGGATCATCGTCTTCCCCGTGCGGGGGGCGGCCACGATCAGCGCCCGCTGGCCCTTGCCGAGGGGCGTCATCATGTCCAGGACGCGGGCGGTGAGGTTGTCCTGGGCCGTCTCGAGCCGGATGCGCTCGCTGGGATAGAGGGGAGTCAGGTTGTCGAAGAGGACCTTGTCCTTGGCCATCTCCGGGGGCTCGAAGTTGATGGCCTCGACCTTGATGAGGGCGAAGTAGCGCTCGCCCTCCTTGGGCGGCCGGACCTGCCCGGAGACGGTGTCGCCGGTGCGCAGGTCGAACTTGCGGATCTGCGACGGCGACACGTAGATGTCGTCCGGACCGGGAAGGTAGTTCGACTCCGGCGCGCGCAGGAAGCCGTAGCCGTCGGGCAGGCACTCGAGCACGCCCTCCGCGAAGAGCAGGCCGCTCTTCTCGGTCTGGCTCTGCAGGATCTTGAAGATGAGGTCGTGCTTCTTCATGCCCGCGGCGCCGTCCACCCCCAGCTCGCGGGCCATGGCGTTCAAGGCCTGGATGTTCATCTCCTTCAGCTCGGAGAGGTCCAGGGCCTTGTTCTCCTTCGGGGCGGGGGCCGGGACCATGGCCGGCTCCTGCTGCTCCTGCTGCTCCTGCTGATCGGTCTCGGGCATGGAATGCACTCCCGGCGGAGACGCCGCGGAAACGGGACCGGCTCCGCCGAAAAGAGGGTCCGACGCGGGGGAGCGGCGCTCCCGCCGCAAGGGTCTACGGCGTGGTCGTCTAGTGCGTCATCCCGCCCTGGACGTCGCCCAGGGCCGGCGGCGGCACAGGTGGCTCCGCCACCTCCGCCGGCGGCACGGGCGGCGCCAGGGCGACCTTCAACACCTCGTCCATGTGCTCGACCAGCTCCACCGTCACCGCGTCGAGCACGACCTTGGGGATGTCGGCCAGGTCCTTCTCGTTCTCCCGGGGCAGCACGATGGTGGTGACGCCGATGCGGTGGGCGGCGAGCAGCTTCTCCTTCACGCCCCCGATCGGCAGCACCTTGCCCCGCAGGGTGATCTCGCCCGTCATCGCCACCTCGCGCCGCACCGGGATCTTGGTGAGGGCGGAGACGAGGGCGGTGGCGATCGTGATGCCGGCCGAGGGCCCGTCCTTCGGGATCGCCCCCTCCGGGACGTGGATGTGGATGTCGGTCCGGCGGTTGAAGCCCGGCGCGATCCCGAGCTGCTCCGCGCGCGAGCGCACGTACGAGAGCGCCGCGTGGGCCGACTCCTGCATCACGTCGCCCAGCTTGCCGGTCAGGCGGAGGGCGCCCTTGCCGGGCATCAGGGTGACCTCGATGGGCAGGATCTCGCCGCCGACCTCCGTCCAGGCCAGGCCGGTGGCCATGCCGATCTCGTTGCGCTCCTCCTGCCGGGAGGCGCGATAGCGCGGCACGCCGAGGTAGGAATCGGTGTTGCCGGCGCTGATCTCGACCTGATAGCCCCGGCCGTCCAGGACCACCTTGCGCGCGACCTTGCGGCAGATGGACGAGATCTCCCGCTCCATGTTCCGCACGCCCGCCTCGCGGGTGTAGCGGCGGATGATCTCCTGCAGCGACTCCTCGGTGAAGGAGATGTTCTCCGCGCGCAGCCCGTGGGACTTGAGCTGTTTCGGGATCAAGTGGCGCTTGGCGATCTCGACCTTCTCCCGCTCGGTGTAGCCGGGCAGGCGCAGCACCTCCATGCGGTCCTGGAGGGGCTGGGGGATCGTGTGGAGCACGTTGGCGGTGGCGATGAAGAAGACCGACGAGAGGTCGAACTCGACGTCCAGGTAGTGGTCGGTGAAGCTGTGGTTCTGCTCGGGGTCCAGGACCTCGAGGAGGGCGGCCGAGGGGTCGCCCCGGAAGTCCATGGACATCTTGTCCACCTCGTCGAGGAGGAACACGGGGTTCCGGGTCCCCGCCTTCTTCATCATCTGGACGATCTGGCCCGGGAAGGCGCCGATGTAGGTGCGGCGGTGGCCGCGGATCTCCGCCTCGTCACGCACCCCGCCCAGCGACATGCGCACGAACTTGCGGTTCGTGCAGCGGGCGATGGACTTGGCGAGCGAGGTCTTGCCCACCCCGGGCGGGCCCACGAAGCAGAGGATCGGTCCCTTCGGCTTGTTCACGAGCTGGCGCACGGCGAGGAACTCGACGATGCGCTCCTTGACCTTCTCCAGCCCGTAGTGGTCCTCGTTGAGGATGGCCTCCGCGGCCAGCAGGTCCTTGCGCTCGCGGGTCCGCTTCGACCACGGCACCGCGATCAGCCAGTCCAGGTAGTTCCGGGACACGGTGGCCTCGGCCGACATCGGCGGCATGGACTCCAGCCGCTTCAGCTCCTGGAGCGCCCGGTCCTCGGCGTCCTTGGGCATCTTGGCCATCTCGATCTTCTTGCGGAGCTCCTCGATCTCGTTCAGGCGGTCGTCCTTCCGCCCCAGCTCCTTCTGGATGGCCTTCATCTTCTCGTTGAGGTAGTACTCCTTCTGGGCCCGCTCCATCTGCTTCTTGACCCGGCCCTGGATGCGCTTGTCCACCTGGAGCTTGTCCACCTCGGCCTCGAGGATGGTCAGGATCCGCTGCAGGCGCTCCTGGGGGGCGAAGATCTCCAGCAGGTTCTGCTTCTCCTCCACCGGGACCACCAGGTGGGAGGAGATGGTGTCGGCCAGCTTGCCCGGGTCCTCCACCCGCACCGCGGCCAGCATGGCGTCGTAGTGGAGGTTGTTCGACAGCTTCACGTACTGCTCGAAGAGCGCGATGACCTTCGACATCACCGCCTCGACGCCGCTGGCCGTCTCCACCTGCTTGGGGATCAGCTTGACCACCACCCGGAAGAAGCCCTGCTCCTCCTTGAACTCCAGGGCCCGGCCGCGGTCCAGACCCTCCACCAGCACCTTCACGTTGCCGTCGGGGAGCTTGAGGCTCTGGACGATGTTGCAGAGGGTGCCGAGGGTGTGGATCTCCTCCGGACCGGGGTTGTCGCGCGTGGCGTCGTGCTGGGCGGAGAGGAAGATGCGCTTGCCCTTCACGAGGGCGTACTCGAGGGCCTTGATGGAGCTGGGGCGCCCGATGACGAACGGGATCATCATGTGCGGGAACACCACCACGTCCCGCAGCGGAACCATCGGCAGGGTCTCAATCACGTCCGTTTTGTCTTTCTCTTTGCCGAACATTCATTGAGCTGGGGGGTGCTAGCGGCGCACCCCCCAGACCCCCCGCGCGCTCCGCGGGAATGAATCCCGCTCCGCGCGCAGCCTGTGACTGTTCCCCATAATCACGCACACCTGAGCCGTCACCAATGCGACACGACCAGGAGCCCTGGAGGGGCGTTCTCGCTCTAACCGACCTTCTCGATGAGCGTGATGGGCTTCTCGCGGTCGAGCACGACCTCCCGGGTCACCACGCACTCCTTCACCTTCTTCATCGAGGGGAGGTTGTACATCAGGTCGAGCATCAGGTCCTCGATGATCATCCGCAGGCCCCGCGCCCCGATCTTCCGGGCGATGGCGAGGTCGGCGATGGCCTCCAGCGAATCGTCCGTGAAGCGGAGCTTGACGTTCTCGTAGTCGAACATCCGCTGGTACTGCCGGATGATGGCGTTCTTGGGCTGGGTCAGGATCTCCACCAGCGCGGGCTTGTCGAGGTCGTGGAGGGTGCCGATGACGGGCAGCCGGCCCACGAACTCGGGGATCAGCCCGTACTTGATGAGGTCGGTCGGCTGGATCTGGCCCAGGGAGGACTGCGCCTTGGAGGTCGGCGCGGCCTTGGCTTCGGTGCGGAAGCCCAGGCTCTTCTTGCCCACCCGGCGCTCGATGATCTTGTCCAGACCCACGAACGCCCCGCCGCAGATGAAGAGGATGTTGGTGGTGTCGATCTGGTAGAACTCCTGGTGGGGGTGCTTGCGGCCGCCCTGCGGGGGCACGTTGGCCACCGTGCCCTCCAGGATCTTCAGGAGCGCCTGCTGGACGCCCTCGCCCGAGACGTCGCGGGTGATCGAGGGGTTCTCGTCCTTGCGCGAGATCTTGTCGATCTCGTCAATATAGATGATGCCCTCCTGGCACTTCTCGATGTCCCCCCCGGCGGCCTGGAGGAGCTTCAGGATGATGTTCTCGACGTCCTCGCCGACGTAGCCGGCCTCGGTGAGGGTGGTGGCGTCCACGATCGTGAACGGGACGGAGAGGAGGCGGGCCAGGGTCTGGGCGAGCAGCGTCTTGCCCGTGCCGGTGGGCCCGATCAGGAGGATGTTGGACTTGGTGAGCTCGACCTCGTTCTTGCCCCGCTGCTTCGAGATCTCGATGCGCTTGTAATGGTTGTAGACCGCCACCGCCAGCTTCTTCTTGGCCGTGTCCTGGCCGATGACGTACTCGTCGAGGAACTTCTTGATCTCGTGGGGGACGGGGAGGGAGGACTTGTAGGTGCGGCCCTCGACCCGGCGGTCATCGGCGATGATGTCGTTGCAGACGTCGACGCACTCGTCGCAGATGAAGACGGTGGGGCCGGCGATGAGCTTCCGGACGTCGTTCTGGTCTTTATTGCAGAACGAGCACCGGAGGATCTCGCTCTCGCCGTTTTTCTTCATGTGAGCTGGGGGGTGCTAGCGGCGCACCCCCCAGACCCCCCGCTCGCTCCGCGGAAGTGAATCCCGCTCCGCTCGCAGCTTGGGCCTGAGGCCATTTATCGCTCTCGCCGAGAGATTACCTGATCAACGATACCATACTCCTTGCCCTGGGCCGCGTCCATGATGAAGTCGCGGTCGGCGTCGGCGGCGATCTTCTCCACCGGCTGCTTGGTGTGGAAGGCGAGGATGTGGTTGAGGCGGTCCTTGACGCGCAGGATCTCCTTGGCCTGGATGGCGATGTCCGAGGCCTGACCCTGGGTCCCCCCCCACGGCTGGTGGATGAGGATGCGCGAGTTGGGGAGCGCGAAGCGCTTGCCGGGCGTGCCCGCGGCGAGCAGCACGGCGCCGAACGATGCCGCCTGGCCCACGCAGATCGTCTGCACGTCGGGGCGGACGAGCTGCATCGTGTCGTAGATGGCCATCCCGGCGGTGGTCGATCCGCCCGGCGTGTTGATGTAGACGTGGATGTCCTTCTCCGGGTCCTCGGCCTCGAGGAAGAGGAGCTGGGCGATGATCAGGTTGGCCACCATGTCGTCGATGGCCGTCCCGATGAAGACGATGTTGTCCTTGAGGAGACGGGAGTAGATGTCGTACGCGCGCTCGCCCCGGGCCGTCTGCTCCACCACCATCGGGACCAGCGTGCCCGCGTACGGACTGGACGCGCTCATTCGGTGTCCAGTCTAGCATTGGCCCTCAGCAAGTCAAGGGTCTTGTCCTCGCGGATGCGCGCGCGGAGCGCGACGAGATCGCCTTCCTTCTCCATCTGACGGCGCAGCGTCTCCTTCGGCTTGCGCAGTCGGTCGGCAAGGCGCGCGACCTCCGCGTCGACGTCGCCTTCGAGGGCCTCGATGCCCTCGCGGCGCGCGATTTCGTCGAGCAGCACGTCGGCCTTGGCCGCCTTGACCGAGTCCTCGCGCTGCGATTCGCGGTAGCCCTTCCAGTCGACGCCGGCCCGGGTGGGATCGATGCCCTGATAGAGCAGCCCGCGCGCGGCGTTCTCGGTGCGGGCGCTCATGTGGCGGTCGACGAGCGCCTCGGGGACCTCGAAGGTGGCCCGCTCGACGAGCGCGTCGACGAGCGCGCCGCGGAGCTCGCGCTCGATCTTGCCCTCCTCGGCCGCGAGCAGCCGCTTGCGCAGCGCCTCGCGCAGCTCGGCCAGCGACGCGTATTCCCCGAGATCTTTGGCGAACTCGTCGTCGGCGGGGGGCACCACCTTCCTCTTGATGTCCTTCAGCGTGACCGTGTAGCCGACTGCGCGCTCGGCCTTGGGCGGCGACTGCTGCGCCGGCTCCATCACGACCCGCACCTGCTTCGTCTCGCCGGGCGACATGCCGGCCAGGCCCTCGTTCAGCTCCGGGTGGTTGTCCTTGGATCCGACCTCCACCAGCACGTTTTCATCGTGACGGGGCTTTCCCTCCGCGGTCGTGAACCTGACGTCGAGCATGACGAAGTCGCCGGTCTCGGCCGGACGAGGCTCCACCGGGTCGTAGCGGGCCGCCTGTTCGCGCAGGCGCTCGATCTCCGCCTCCACCTGCGCGTCGGTCACCTCCGCCTTCCGCGCCTTGACGCTGAGGCCGCGGTACTCGGGGACCTCGACGAGGGGAAGCGTCTCGAAGACCGCCCGGAAGGTCATGGGCTGGCTCTCGTCGATCTTGAGGTCGGTGACCTTCGGGCTGGCCAGCGGGCGCAGGCCCCGTCCCTCCAGCTCCTCGAACACCACCCGGTTGACGATAGCCTCCGCGGCATCCTCCAGGACCTGGGCGCGGAAGCGCTGGCGGATCACCTCCGGGGGGACCTTCCCGGGACGGAAGCCGGGGATGCGGACCTTGCGCGCGTACTCGCGGGCCCGCTTGTCGATCTCCCTCTCCACGACCTCGGGCTCGATCTCGAAGCTGAGCGACTTGCGGACCGACGTCTCCTCGTTGTACTCGACCTTCAAGCGCGCGCACTCCTTGCCGAAACAAAGAAGGATAGCACGCGGCCCCGCGCGGCCCGGCTAGCGGCCGCAGCGGCCGGCGACGCGGGCCGAGATGTCGAATGTCGAAGGCGGATCTTCTCCGAGGCCCAGGGTGTGGAGCGCCTCGTGGATGAGCGTCAGCTCCGCCCACCGCGGGTCGTGCAGGTAGGCGCGGGCGAATCGGCCGCACACCGAGACCACGCGGCGGCCCGGGGTGGCGGTGGCCAGCACCTGGTCTTGCTGGCAGCGCCCGCGGTCGAGCCCTTCGGCGAAGAACACGAGGGCGAGGTAGCCGGCGCCGGTCAGGCCGAGGCGGTCGAGCCGCTCCTGGAGCGGGCGCCCGGAGGCGTCGGCGAAGTCGGCGAAGACTCGCGCGCAGGCGGGGCGGGCCAGCCGCCGGGCTGCGCCCCCGAGGGCCATCCTCACCTCGCCGGCCCCGGGCCCGGGGGCGATCATCTGCAAGGCGGGATCGCCCGCGGCGGGATGAGCCGCCTCGGCTCCGGTCGCGAGCAGGCTGGCCGAGGCGCCGAGCAGGAGGACCGCCGTTGCGTTGCCGAGCTTCATCGTCCGCCCCCACCTCTTCCGGCCCCCCGGCAGGAACGTCCCCGGGGGCCGTGCGCCACAGACCTACGAAGGCCGGCATGGCGGAATCGTGGGGAATGGTTGAGATTTTCCTGGCTTGACACTCCGGACTTTTCGGTGGTACGCCTCGGAATCGTTCCTAGGGAGGCCCTCCATGCGAGCTCGAGCGGATGTCGGTCTCATCTTGTTGTTGGTCTTCGGCCTGGCCGGGGCGGGCCCGGCGGGCGCGCAATCCACCAGCACCGGCATCCGTGGCACCGTATCGGACGATTCCGGCGTCCTCCCCGGCGCCACGGTCCTGGCGCGCGACACCCAGAGCGGGTTCAAGTACGAAGCGGTCACGGATGCCCATGGCTTTTTCGTTCTCTCGGGCATGCGGCCGGCCACCTACGAGGTCGCGGTCTCGATGGACAAGTACAAGCCCCAGGCGAAGACTGTCCAGCTGGTCATCGGCAACGAGGTGACGCTCAACTTCAAGATCACGCCGGACCTCGTCTATACCGAGCAGGTCGAGGTGGTGGCCGCCACCGGCCGGATCGTGGACCTGAAGACGGCGGAGATCGCGACCAATGTGACGACCGAGCAGGTGCGTTACCTCCCGCAGAACCAGCGCAACTTCCTGAACTTCGCGAACCTGGCCCCCGGCGTGAAGGTGTCCCAGGACGAGCAGAGGAAGCAGGTCACGGCGGGCGGCCTCGACGCCACCCAGATCAACGTCTTCATCGACGGCGTCAGCTACAAGAACGACGTCCTCGACGGCGGCGTCGTCGGCCAGGACTCGAGCCGCGGCTCGCCGTTCCCGCAGAACGCGGTCCAGGAGTTCCAGGTCCTGACCCAGAACTACAAGGCCGAGCACGAGAAGGCGTCGAGCGCCGTCATCACCGCGCTGACGAAGAGCGGCACCAACAACTGGGCGGGAGACCTGTTCGTCCTGTACCAGAACAAGGGCCTGGTGAGCCTCGACAAGTACTCGAAGGCGCGCAACCTGCCCAAGCCGTCCTACGAGCGCTACCAGCCCGGCCTCTCGGTCGGCGGCCCGATCATCAAGGACAAGCTCCTCGTCTTCGGCGCCTACGAGGAGAACCGCCAGAACCGCGACGCCCAGGTCTTCCTCGGCGGCGTGCCCGCGCCGGCCAGCCTCAACCTGAAGCGCTACGAGGGGACCTTCCCGTCCGAGTTCCGCGAGAAGCTGCTCTTCGGGAAAGCGACCTACCAGCCGAAGGTCGGCCAGACCGTAGACGTCAGCTACAGCCTGCGGACCGAATCGGACGTGCGCAACTTCGGCCAGCAGACGAGCTTCGAAGCGGCCGAGAACGTCGAGAACCGGGTCGACTCCGTCCTCGGCCGCTGGCTGGTGCCGGGCCACGACTGGCTCAACGAGTTCACGGCCACGTGGCAGCGCTCCCGGTGGAACCCGCAGCCACTCAACCCGACCCTCGTCGGCCTCGATTACCAGGGCGTGATCCGCGCCGGCGGGCGCGACACCACCCAGCTCTTCACCCAGACCCGTTTCTCTTTGCGCAACGATTTCAGCCGATCCACGAGCTGGCACGGGAACCATTCCCTGAAGGCCGGGGCGGTGCTGAGCTTCCTCGACTACAAGGTCAGGAAGGAGTTCAACGGCAACCCGGTCTTCCGATTCCGCTCGATCGAGAACTTCGCGTTCCCGTTCGAGGCCGGTTATGGCGTGGGGAACCCGGACTTGAGCACGAGCAACCGGGAGATCGGCTTCTTCGTCCAGGACGACTGGACGGCGGCGCCGCGGCTCACCCTCAACCTCGGCCTGCGCTGGGACTACGAGACGGACATGCTGAACAACGACTACGTGACGCCGCCCGCGGTACGGGCATGGGCGTCGCAGTTGGGCGTCGAGCCGAGCCGCTACTTCACCGACGGCCGCGACCGGCCGCCCTTCTACGGCGCGTGGCAGCCGCGGGTCGGGTTCTCGTACGACACCACTGGACGGGGCAAGTACGTCCTCTTCGGCGGCTACGGCCGATACTACGACCGGATCTTCTACAACGCGGGCCTCGACGAGAAGTTCCGGCTCCAGTATGCCGTCCGGACCTTCCGCTTCTCGACGAACGGCGCTCCCGACCCCAACGGCAACCCGACGATCGCCTGGAAGCCCGAGTACCTGAGCAAGGCGGGGCTCGACGCGCTGATCGCGGCCGGCGTTGCGCCGACGCCCGAGGTGTTCCTGATCGACAACAAGACGAAGCCGCCGGTCTCGGACCAGTTCAACGCCGGCGTACGGGCGGCCCTGCCCAAGTCCATCTTCCTTACTGCCAACTACGCCGGCATCCGCGCCCGCAACGGCTTCACCTTCATATTCGGCAACCGGCAGGCCAACGGGAACTGCTGCCGGCAGATCCCGCCGTTCAGCAACCTGCTGCTCTCGACCGACACCAAGAAGAACTGGTTCGACGCGCTGTACTTCACCGCCGAGCATCCGTTCGACGGGAAGTGGGGCGCCCAGCTCGCCTACACGCTCGGCAAGGCCGAGGCCATCGGGGGTGACCTCTTCAGCCTCGACTACCGCACGCCGGCGGACTACCCGCGGCACCCGACACCGAGCGACGAGCGGAACCGCCTGGTGGCCACGACCATCTGGGGCCTGCCGGCCGACTTCTTCGTGAGCGGCATGCTCACGGTCGGCTCCGGCCTCGGCTACACGATCGCGGACTTCTCGCAGGGCGGGGCCTTCGGGCAGTTCCGCATCCTGCTCAACACCGGCCGGCCCGACCACGACCTGGCCTTCCGGAGCCTGGACCTCCGGCTGGAGAAGGTCTTCAAGTTCGCCAAGACCCAGCGGGTGTCCGCGGCCGCGGAAGCGTTCAACGTCTTCAACTACACAAACGACGCCTGCTACGACGGGTTCATCCCGACGCTGCCGTCGGTCAACGCGAACTTCGGCAAGCCGAGCTGCGTCGTGGACAACTCCACGCGCCGGCTCCAGTTCGGCCTGCGCTACACGTTCTGAGCCTCCCCGGTCGTCGGCTCCCGCGCCGGACCTGGCGCCTCCTGCCGGGCGCGCTCGCGCTCGGCGGGAGCGCCGTGCTCGGCGCCGCCCGGCCGGCGCGCGCACCGGAGATAGAGCGGCGGATCGAGACCCTGCTGGGAGAGATGACCCTCCAGGAGAAGCTCGGCCAGCTCCAGCAGCTCGACGGGCTCGGGGAGGGCTCGTACCGGACCGAGCACCTGGAGCTGGCCCGCCGAGGCCTGTTCGGCTCCACGCTCAACGTGCGCGGCGCCGCCAACGTGAACCCCCTCCAGCGCGCGGCCGTCGAAGAGTCGCGCCTCCGGATCCCGCTCCTCTTCGGCTTCGACGTGATCCACGGCTACCGCACCATCTTCCCGATCCCGCTCGGGGAGGCGGCGAGCTGGGACCCGGCCGCCGTCGAGCGCGCGGCCTCGATCGCCGCCGCCGAGGCGCGGGCGGCCGGCGTGCAGTGGACCTTCGCTCCCATGGTGGACATCGCCCGGGACGCGCGCTGGGGCCGGATCGCGGAGGGCGCCGGGGAGGATCCGTACCTGGGGAGCGTGATGGCGCGGGCGCGCGTGCGGGGCTTCCAGGGCGACGATTACGGCCGGCCCGACCGGGTGATGGCCTGCGCCAAGCATTGGGTGGCCTACGGCGCCGCCGAGGGCGGCCGCGACTACGACACCACCGACGTCTCCGAGCGCGCGCTGCGGAGCGTCTATTTCCCCCCGTTCCGGGCGGCGGTCGACGCGGGCGTCGGCTCGGTCATGAGCGCCTTCAACGACCTGAACGGCGTCCCGTCGTCGGGCAACCCCTTCACGCTCACCCAGGTGCTGCGGAAGGAATGGGGCTTCGACGGCCTGGTCGTCAGCGACTACACCGCGGTCACCGAGCTCATCGATCACGGGCTCGCGGCCGACGAGGCCGACGCTGCCCGCCAGGCGCTGTCGGCGGGCGTCGACATGGAGATGGTCAGCCGCACGTATGGGAGGCACGGGGCGCGGCTCGTCCAGGAAGGCAAGCTGAGCCTGGCCGGCGTGGACGAAGCCGTCCGCCGCGTGCTCCGGGTCAAGCTCCGGGCCGGCCTCTTCGATACGCCCTACGCCGATCCGGAGCGGGAGCGCGCGACCCTGCTCAAGCCGGAGTTTCGCGCCGCCGCGCGCGAGATCGCCGGGCGCTCGATGGTCCTGCTCAAGAACGACCCCTGCGTCCTGCCCCTCTCGCCTTCGGTCGGGCGCCTGGCCGTCATCGGACCGCTCGCCGACGATCGCGAGGACACGATGGGCAACTGGACCGGCGACGGCCGCCCGGATGACGTGGTGACGGTCCTCGACGGCATCAGGGCGGCGACGCCGTCGTCCCCATTGACCTACGCGAAGGGCGTGACCCTGGACTTGAGCGTGTTGACGGATCCCGCCGCCCACGCGGCTTCCGACCGGGCCGGCATCGAGCAGGCTGTGCGCGCCGCGCGCGAGGCCGACGCCGTCGTCCTCGTGCTGGGCGAGACAGGCGCCATGAGCGGCGAGGCTTCCTCGCGCGCCTCGCTCGATCTCCCCGGCCGGCAGCTAGAGCTGGCGCAGGGGGTCATCGGTTCCGGCAAGCCGACCGCGGTGGTGCTGATGAACGGCCGGCCGCTCACCATCCCCTGGCTCGCGGAGCACGCTCCGGCCGTCGTCGAGGCGTGGTTTCCCGGCACCGAGGCGGGCAACGCGGTGGCGGACGTGCTGTTCGGCAAGGTGAACCCGGGAGGCAAGCTGCCCGTGACGTTCCCCCGGACCGTAGGCCAGGTGCCCCTCTACTACGACCACAAGAACACCGGCCGGCCGCCGGACGAGAAGAACAAGTACACGTCGAAGTACCTCGACGCGGCGTGGACGCCGCTGTTTCCCTTCGGCCATGGCCTGAGCTACACGGCGTTCGAGCTGTCGGGCCTGCGGCTCAGCGACCGCCGCCTCGCGCGCGACGGCCGCATCACGGTGTCGGTGGACGTCCAGAACGTGGGATCCCGCGCGGGCGACGAGGTCGTGCAGCTCTACGTCCGCGATGTCGTGGCCACCGTCACCCGGCCGGTGCGGGAGCTGGCGGGATTCCAGCGGGTCACGCTGCGGCCCGGTGAGAAACGGACGCTGGAGTTCACCCTCGGGCCCGAGCGCCTCGGCCTCTACGACCGGGAGATGAGATGGGTCGTCGAGCCTGGCCTCTTCGAGGTCCGGGTGGGAACCAGCTCGGAAGGGGGTCTGGAGGCCTCGTTCGAGGTCGAGGCGGAGTGAGGCGGATCCCCGGCGCGGCCGTCCTCGCGCTCGTCGCTCTCTGCGGGTGCGCCCATCCCCGGCCGGCTCCCGCCGCTCCTCCGCCGCCGGCTCCGGCCGCGCGGGCCTCCCTCGCCGCCGACGACGAGGCGCTCCTCGAGGACCTGTCGCGGCGGTCGTTCCGCTTCTTCTGGGACGAAGCCGACCCGCGGACCGGCCTCGTCCGCGACCGCGGCCGCGCCGACGGCTCGCCCCACGACGAAGCGCACCGGGACGTGGGCAGCATCGCCGCGACCGGCTTCGGGCTGTCCGGCCTGTGCATCGCGGCCGAGCGCGGGTGGCTTCCCCGCGCGCGGGCGATGGAGCGGGCGCGAGGCACGCTGCGCTTCCTGGACCGTGGCCTCTACCAGAGCCACGGCTGGTTCCATCACTTCGTCGACGTCCGCACCGGGCGGCGCGTCTGGAACAGCGAGGTGTCCTCGATCGACACCGCGCTCCTGCTGGGGGGAGTGCTGACCGTGGGCCAGTGCTTCCGCGACGACGACGACGTCCCGCGCCTCGCCCGAGCCATCTACGAGCGGGTCGACTTCGCGTGGATGCTCGCCGGCGAACCGCTGCTCCTCTCCCACGGATGGAAGCCGGAGTCCGGGTTCCTGAAGGGACGCTGGGACCACTACTGCGAGCTGATGATCCTCTACCTGCTGGGCATCGGCTCGCCGACGCACCCCCTTTCCGCCGCCTCGTGGCATGCGTGGGCGCGCCCCGTCATGACATTCGCCGGGTACACCTTCGTGAGCGGGCCCGACCCGCTGTTCGTCCACCAGTACTCCCATGCCTGGGTGGATTTCCGGGACTGGACCGAGACGGGGCCCGCCGGCGTCGACTGGTGGCGGAACTCGGCCGACGCCACCCGCGCCCACAAGGCGTTCTGCCTGAGCTTGGCGAAGGAGTTCCCGGGCTACGGCGACGACGTGTGGGGCATCACGGCCTCCGACAGCCCCCGGGGCTACGTGGCGTGGGGCGGTCCGCCCCGCCACGAGACGATCGACGGGACGGTCGTGCCCTGCGCCGCCGCGGGGTCGTTGATGCTCGCGCCCGACGTCACGGTGCCGGCGATGCGCGAGATGCGCCGCCGGTTCGGCGACCGCGTCTACGGCATCTACGGCTTCGCCGACGCCTTCAACCCGACGACCGGCTGGGTGGATCCCGACGTCATCGGCATCGACCTCGGGATCACGCTCCTGAGCGCCGAGAACCTCCGGAGTGGAAGGGTCTGGGAGTGGTTCATGCAGAACGAGGACGTGGTGAGGGCGCTCCGCGCGGCCGGCCTGGCCCGGCGCCGCTCCACCGCCGCGACGCTCAGGTGGTGGTGATCTCCTGGTACTCGTTCTCGGTGTTCACCGCCCAGACGTCGAGCTGCTCGCCGAGGAGGTTGCGCACCGCGAGCAGGGCGGTCAGCATCGCGTGGTCCTGGTTGTTGTACTTGTGCAGTCCGTTGCGCCCGATCATCTGCAGGTTCCCGAAGCCGTCCAGGTAGGAGCGCAGGGCGGCCAGGTGCTCCTTGTACTCCCAGTCGTAGACCGGATAGGCCTTGCGCTGGCGGAGGACCGCCGCTCCGGTGACCTCGTCCTCCGCGGCGAAGCCGAGCCGGGCCACCTCGCGCCGGGCCAGCGCCTCGAGGCTCGCGTCGGGCATCGACCACAGCGCGTCGCCCTCGTTGCAGAAGTACTCCAGGCCGAGGCAGGTCTGGCCGGGGTCGGGCACCATGGCCGCGCTCCAGTTCTTGTAGTTCTGGATGCGGGCGACGTGCACGTCCGGGGTGTGGACGTAGATCCAGTTGTCGGGGAAGACCGCCGGCCGCCGGATGACGACCGCCACCGTGATGAAGTCGCGGTACCTCAGCGCCCGGGCGTGATCCCGGACCTCGGCGGGGGCGGGAGGGTCGAGGGCGAGGATCAGCTCCTGGAGCGCCATGCTGGCGAGGAAGTGCGTGCCCGCGTGCTCGTCCTCCTGGCCGGAGTGGCCGGAGACGACGGCCCGGACCGTGGCCCCCTCGTGACGGATCCGGATGACGTCGCGCTCGAGGCGGATCTCCTGCCCGCCTTCGCGTAGCCGCTCGGCCATCCGCTCCCACAGCATCCCGGGGCCGCGCCGCGGATAGTCGAACTCCTCGATGAGGCTGCGGGGCCGTTCCCGGCCCGGCACGAGCGCGTTGCGCATCGCCCCGCCGAGGGTCAGGCCCTTGATCCGCTGCGCGGCCCAGTCGGATCGGATCTCGGTGCACTTCCGGCCCCACACCTTCTCGGTGTACGTCTTGAAGAACATGAGGAAGAGGCGGCGGCCGAAGCGGTTCGACATCCAGCTCTCGAGGGTGCCGTCCTCCGGCATGGGGAAGAGCTTCTTGCGCGTGTAGCTGAGAGCCACCCAGCCGCTCTCGAACAGGCCCATGCGCCAGAGCGCCTCCAGCGGCTTCAGCGGGTAGTGGAAGAAGCGGCCCCGGTACAGGATGCGCGAGAGGCGCCGCACGCGCAGGAAACGCTCGCCCAGCACCTCCTGCCAGATCTGCCGCACCTCGGGGATCTTGGTGAAGAAGCGGTGGCCCCCGACGTCGAAGAGGAAGCCGTCGTGGCAGACCGTGCGCGCGTGGCCTCCGACCTGCGCCTCCTTCTCCAGGACGACGCTCGGGAGGCCGGCCTTCATCAGCGCGTAGGCGGCGGTGAGCCCGGCGGGGCCCCCGCCCACGATCACGACCCGGCGGTCGTCTGCCATGCCGGGTGGAAAAGGCGGATAATGGCGGGCGGCTCGGGTTCGCAGTCGCTCATGGCGGAAGTGGCGGAACGGCAGACGCACACGGCTTAGGCCCGTGTGCCCGAAAGGGCATGGGGGTTCGAATCCCCCCTTCCGCACCACATGGTCCGGCCGCGTCCGGTACTCCACGGCGGTGACGGTGGCGCAAGCTTATCGGGATCGGGAAGCGCCGGCAAACGGCCTCGTGGTCGCGATCCAGGGCGAGCGCGGCGCCTTCAGCCACGAGGCTGCCCTGGACCTGCTGGGCCCGGGGACCGAGGTCCTGCCCCGGCCGAGCTTCGACGCGCTCTTCGACGCCGTCCGCGACCGGGCCGCCGACCGCGCCCTGGTCCCGATCGAGAACTCGCTCGCGGGGTCCATCCACGAGAACTACGACCGGCTGCGCTCGCGGCCCTTCCACATCGTGGCCGAGACGCAACTGCGCATCCGGCACTGCCTCGTGGCGCGTCCCGGCGCCACCCTGGACGGCATCCGGCAGGTGGCTTCGCACCCGGTCGCGCTGGCGCAGTGCCGGGAGTTCTTCGCCCGTCACCCCCAGCTGGAGGCGGTCGCCGCCTACGACACCGCGGGCAGCGTCATGGAGCTCATGCGGGACGGACCGGCCAGCCGGGCCGCCATCGCCTCGCGCCTGGCCGCCGAGACCTACGGCGGGCGGATCCTGCTCGAGGAGATCGAGGACGACCCGCAGAACTACACGCGCTTCCTGCTCCTCGCGCGCGAGCCGGCGCCGCCGCCGGGCGCGGCCGGCAAGACCACGGTCGTCTTCACCCTGCAGAACGTGCCGGGCGCGCTGCACCGTGCCCTGGGCCTCTTCGCCGCCCGCGGCCTCGACCTGGCCAAGATCGAGTCGCGCCCGCTGCGGGGCCGGCCCTGGGAGTATGTCTTCTACCTGGACGTGCTCGGCGACCCCGCGGCCGAGCTGGCGACGGCGCTCGAAGAGCTGCGCCAGCTCGCGGGCGAGTTCCGGGTCCTGGGCTCCTATCTGCGCCACGGCGACAGCGTCTGACATCCAGGGGAAAGGCTCACCAGGGCACGATCATCGGAACGCGTCGCCGGTATTCCCCGTATTCCGCGCCGAAGCGGTCCTGCAGCTCACGCTCTTCGAGCGGGATGAGAACGCACAACAGCGCCACGAGCCAGAAACCGACCGCGACGTACGTCGCCAGGTAGTTCGCGATGAGCGCCCCGCCGACCATGAAGAGCGTCACTTCGAGGTAGCGCGGATGCCGGACCCTCCCGTAGATGCCCTCCTTCAGGAGCCTTGCTGGATACCTTTCCGTCGCCAACTCCGGCAGGCCCACGAGAGTCTCGAGCTTCATGTGCTTCCCGCGTGCGCGCGCAACGACGCCGCCCAGGACCAGGATCGGGACGCCCAGGCCGATCAGCGGGTAATCCGTGCCGAGATCCACGGCCATCAGAGGGGCTCGGAAGGAGAACAGGGCCAGCGCGCAGGCGATCACTTCGACCAACGCGAGGACATAGGCCCACCGGTGTCCGATCCGACGCCAGTAGTCCACGAAGCCGTGGATCGTCGACCAGAACGCAACCGCGCCGGGCAGGACGGCCACGATGACGAGGCCCATGTCATACCGGACGAGCTCGATCCAGGTCACGAGCCTCGCTCCCCCGGCCGGCCTTGCAACCCGGCCGATCGCGCCCAGCCGTGGGCCCCTATTGCCGCGGCGTCGCGCTTTCTGACTGCGGTGCTCAGCGGATGTGGAACTTCGACTTCACCACGCGGCCGGCCTTGCGCCGGCAGCGATACCAGGCCGACACGTCGTTCATCGGGACCCAGCGCCGCTCCTCCTTGCGGTAGTGCCAGTCCTTCTCCACCTGGTAGAACACCTGCATCCCGCGGCCCTCGAGGATGTTGGTGATCTCGTTGTCGTGGTGGTTCAGCTCGTCGTAGTCGGTGATGGCCCGCTGCCCCATCTCCGAGTAGAGAAGGTTCAGCTCCTGGAGGAGCTGGTCGAGCACGGGGTCGAGGTCCTTCACGTCGAGGCCGAGGGCGCGCGCCTCGCGGCTGGTGATCGGGTACTGGTGGGCCGGATAAGAGGAGTTGAGGCGGCGGGAGATCCGCTCGATCTTCTTCCCGTCCCTCATGTGGTAGCCGAGGATCTCGCGGCACAGCATGAGCGAGAGGCTGCTCGCGCGGTCGAGGGCGCCGATGACCAGGGGGTGCAGGTACTTGTACAGCTCCTGGTAGGCATTGACCTTGTCCTCGCCTCGCCCCACCGTCTCCTTCCAGAGCCGGATCACGCGCTCCACCTCGTCGTGGCTCACCGCCACGAGGTTGTTCGTGTGGTCGAGCGGCGACAGGTCGTGCTCGAGCGACGTGTCGACGGCGGTCAGGAACGAGAGCGGTCCCATGAGGATGGTGTCGGCGCCGAGGGCGAGCATGGTGGCCGCGGAGGCGCAGTTGAGCGGGGCCACCACCGTGAGCCGCCGCGCGTGCCGGCGCATCAGGTGGACGAGGCGCAGCGAGGCCATCCCGCTGCCGCCGTCGGACTTCACGAACAGCGTGAGCTGCTTCTGCGGCCCGAGCGCCCGCAGCAGCTCGTGCAGCGCCATCACGTCGTTGTCGCAGACCGAGCCGCTGGTGGAGGTCCAGTAGCTCAGGAACGGGCCCTCCACGCTGCGCTGGATGCTCGCGATCACCCGCTGGGTGGCGTCGAAGAGCAGCGGGGGCGTCTTGATCCGGACCCGGTGCCGCGCGGTCGGCAGCTTTCCGCGGGAACGAGGCTTGGCCATGGCGGGCACTCTATACCAATCGCGCCGGGTCCAGGCAGGCCGGTCCTTCGTTCCTCGCGTTGTTGACCGCCGGCCCGACCGGCCGCGCCTCCAACGGCTGGGGAGGATGGGGCCGCAGGAGCGCCGCCAGCGATACAGGGTCGGCGCTCTCCGGCGCGAGCCAGCGGTCGTAGTCGGCGGGGTCCAAGATCACCGGCATCCGGTCGTGGATCGGGCGCAGCAGCTCGTTGGGCTCGGTCGTGAGGATCAGGCAGGAGGCGGGCGCGCCGTGCTCCTCGGGCTCCCAGAGGCCGGCCATCGCGAACGGCCGCCCGTCCTTGCGGCGGACGTGGAAGGCCTGGCGCCGTCCCTGGGCGTGCGCCCACTCGTAGAACCCGTCGGCGGGCACGAGGCAGCGGCGGCGGCGGAAGGCGTCCCGGAAGGACGAGCGCGCGGCCACCGACTCCGACCGCGCGTTGATGAGCGGGCCCCCTCGGCGTCCGCCCTCGACGGGAGACCGCGTCAGACCCCAGGTGAGCAGGTCGAGCTGGCGCGGCGCGCCATCCCCCAGGCGCCGGACCACCGCCACCGGCTGGGTCGGCGCGATGTTGTATCGGGCCTCGAGGATGGGCACGTCGTCGAGGCCGAAAGCCTCGGCGATCAGGTCGGGAGGCAGGGTGAGCGTGAAGCGGCCGCACACCCTGCCATTCTAGAACCGGAATGCGGCGCGCGCCGGACGTGACCCAGCAGTCAGGCGCTGGCGCGCTGCTCGGCGGGCCGGGGCACCGGGCCGAGGACGGTGGCCGACTTGGCCGCGGCCTCCGCCGCCGCCATCCGGGCGCGCCGCGCCAGCCGGGCCGCCGCGCTCTTCGCGGCCAGGGCCTGGGCCGCCCGCCGCTTCCGCCGTGCGACGAGCGCCTTCTGCAGCTCGTGCTGCAGGTCGTCCGGCGTCCTGACCAGGGACGACCACCAGGACCACGGCCGGTCGGAGGCGGAGGCGTACTCGACCTTGCAGACGAACTTCGTCCCGTCCGGCCCTTCGCGCCACACCCCGAAGCGCACCTGCAGGGGCTTCATCTCCTCGTGGCGCAGCTCGGTCCAGACCGCCTTCTCGAAGGCCTCGGCGAGCACCGGATCGACCGACCAGACCGGGTTCTCGCGGAACTGGATCGCCTCCCACAGCAGCTTGCGGAGGGCACGCTTGAGGAACTGCGGATCGCGCTCCGCCTTGTGGAAGAGCTTGCGGTAGCGGTCGCCGTCGGCGCGGTGCACGCTCTCCCAGTCGATGTGCTCGGACTTCAGCCGCGGCGCGCCCTGCAGCGACACTTCCCACGCTCCCGCCCCCGAGTTGGGGGTGACGGAGACCGTCCATTCCTCCCCGGGCGGCGCGCCCAGCTCGCTCAGCACATCCCTCAGCACCCGTTCGGTCTCGGCGTCGCCGACCGCGACCCGGCCAATGCTCAATGACATGGATCGTCCTCCAATGTGCGAGTTCGATGCATTCCGTTCGGGAACCCGGGTTCCGTCCGCGCCGGCCACGCGGTCGCGGCGCCGGCAGAGGGTTGTGCGGACCCGGCTGAGCTTCAAGCAACGCGTGTGCCAGCGCGAAGGGACTCGGGGGGAAGCGGCTAACCCTCCGAATCTGCTGGCGCGAAGGCCCGCCGGACGTGAAGGCTGCCGGGGGACGCGGCCACGGCAAACTCTACAAAGCCCTTGTAGAACTCTCGGGAAAGGCGTAATGGAGTGGCGTTCCCTGGCGTGGCCGGGGAGGGGTAGACTATCGGCGGCTCAACCCCAAGCCCGAGAGGTCCCGCGTTGCCCGAAGCGCCGCTGTCCGGATTCCGCCTCCTGGTGGTCGAAGACGACCAGGACACCCAGGAGGCGCTGCGCGCGGTCTTCGAGATGAAGGGCGCCGCGGTGACCACCGCGGGCTCCGCGCTCGAAGGGTTCCAGTCCTTCCTGCGCCTTCGCCCCGATGTCATCGTCTGCGACCTCGGCCTTCCCGGGGCCGACGGCTATGCCCTCATCCGCCAGATCCGCGAGCTGCCCCCGGTGATGGGCGGCAGCACGGCGGCGGTGGCGGTGACCGCGTACTCCGCCGAGATGACCCCCAAGGTCCTGCATGCCGGGTTCCAGGCCCACCTCCACAAGCCGGTCGATCCCGACGAGATCGTGAAGACGGTGGCCGCGCTGGCCTTGAAGGCGCGCCAGTAGACGGCCCGAGCGAGCAGCTTCGTCGAAGCGACGGAGTGTGCTCGGCTCACGGCGGGCAGACGATGGTCGGCGGTCACCCTGAAGATCCACTTTCACGTCCAGAGGGGGAGAGAGAATGAGGAATCGAGTCGCTTGGGGCGCGGTCGTCGTCGGCGGGCTTCTCCTTCCCGCCCTCGCCCACCCTCAGGCGAGCCCACCGGCGGACCGCGTGAGCGCCGAGATGCTGATGGCGGAGATACGCCTCCTCCGGCAGGCGATCGAGCGCCAGAGCGCCATGGCCGCCCGGACCAACCTGCTGGTCGGCCGTTTGACCCTGCAGGACCAGCGCATCGCTCGCTTGCGCGCGACGGCCGACCGCCTCGACGAGGAGCTGTCCGGCGTCGCCTCGGACAGGAACCGGGCCCGGGCTGCGCTGGCCGAGCTGCAGCGGGCGGTGGAACAGGCCACCGACGACGCGCGCCGCACGCAACTGGAGTCGGAGCTACGGATGGAGCAGGCGCGAATGAAGGACCGCGACGCTCGCCTGGCCGACCTCCAGACCAGGCAGGGCCAGGCGCGGCAGGCGCTGGACGCCGAAGGCGCGCGCCTCGAAGAGCTGGAGTCGTCCCTGAGCCAGCTCGAGCGCGGGCTCAGCCCGCCGAGCCGTTGAGGCGAGGCGCCTCGCTAGTGCCCGATGCGGGGACTCGGCCGGCCGAGCAGATACCCCTGCCCGTAAGTCACCCCCAGCTCGAGCAGGCTCTGCAGCTCGTCCGGATGCTCGATCCCCTCCGCGACGATGCTGGACTCGATCTGACGGCCCAGCGTGGCCAGGGCGGTGATGATCTCCCGCTTGATCGTCTCCTGGTGGAGGCTGTGGACGATGGAGTTGGCGACCTTGATGTACTCCGGCCGCATCTGGAGGATCGACTCCAGCCCGGAGTAGCCCGACCCGGCGTCGTCGATGGCGATCTGCAGGCCGGCCGACCGCAACCGGACGAGCACCTCCCGGAACGTCGCGTAGTCCCAGATCCCTTCCTTCTCGGAGATCTCCATCACCACCTGCGGGTGGCAGCGCTTGATGTGGGCGAGGTTGCGGTCGTCGAGGAAGACGGAATGGGCGAGGAACCTCGAGGACGCGTTGACGAAGAGCTTGGCCTCCTTCACCGCGCCGGGCAGGTGGCCGAAGATCGTCTCCAGGCACAGGTTCTCCAGCTCCAGCTCGAGGCCCGCCTCACGGGCGGCGGCGAAGAGCACGTCCGGGGCCTCCAGCTCGCTGCCGAGCGGGCCGCGGATGAGCGCCTCGTAGCCGAGCACCGATTTCTTCCGGATGTCCATGACCGGCTGGTAGACGGCCCGCAGCTTCCGGCCCGACAGCAGCGTGCGGAACTCCGAGACCAGCTCCTGCTTCTCCTGGGTCTCCCGCACGCCCACCTGACGGGCCGCCTCCTGCAGCCCCCGCAGGATGTGCCGGGAAGGACGGACGCGGGGATCGTCGGGGACCCGGATGCAGCTGGCGTGGACGCTCATCAGGTCCACCGCCGTCCGGCCCAGGCTCTGCCGTAGCCGCTTCACCGCCCCGTCGCGGAGCCGGCGGGCCTCGTCCTCCAGCCGGGCCCCCCGGCCCCCGTCGCCGCGCGCGGGAAGGTCGAAGAGGAGGTAGAAGCCGTCGGCGCCGTTGAACTGCAGCGAGAACAACCGCCCCTTGAGGGGCGAGGTGTCGAGGTCGGCGCGAAGGCTGTCGGTCGTCAGCCGCAGCACCCGGTCGTAAAGCTCCCACCCGTAAAGACTCTCCACGCCCGAGAAGCGGCCGAGCTGGAGGTAGATGACGCCGAGCGTCCCGATCCGCTCGTTGTGGAAGTCGGCCAGGGGATGCACCTTGAGGCCGGTGATCCGGTCGGTGAGGAGGCTCTCGAACCGGAGGCGCTCGATGGCGTCGAGGGCGGCCGGCCCGGCCGGGGGAGTGGGCTTGATGCGGCGGTCGCGCTCGCGCGGCGGGGTTCGTCTGGTCATTCTCCACCCTGCGTCTTGGTTTCGCGGGTCAGGGCCCGGACCTTGTCGCGGAGGTCCTCGATCCGGAACGGCTTGCGCAGGTGGCCCGAGCCGCCGACCTGCATGGCCGTGATCTGGTCGCGCATCTCGCCGCGGCCGGTGAGGAAGAGGACCGGGACGTCGCGGGTGTGGGACTGGCGGCGCACGATCTCGCAGAACTCCCACCCGTTCAGTCGCGGCATCCGCACGTCGAGCACGATGAGGTCGGGCGGGGCCTCGAGCACGCTCTTGAGCGCGGCCGGGCCGTCGGTCGCCGTCTCCACCCGGTAGCCGTCGTCTTCCAGCACCACGCCGACCGCCTCCACCACGTCCGGGTCGTCGTCGACCACCAGGACCCGCGGGCTCACGAGCGCGCCTCCCGGGCCACGGGCAGGTGGATCGTGACGTCCGAGCCCCGCCCCGGCTCGCTCGCGAGCGTGATGCGGCCCCCCTGCGGCTCCAGGAGATCCCGCGTGAGGCCGAGCCCGAGGCCGGAGCCGGCCGCGCCCGAAGCGCGCGCCGCCTGGCCCCGGAACGAGAACTCGAAAGCGCGCTGCTGCTCACCCGCGCTCATGCCCACCCCGGTGTCACTGATGACGACGAAAGCCTGGGATCCCGACCGGCCGGCCCGGATCCGCACCTGGCCCCCCGCGGGCGTGTACTTCACGGCGTTGTCGAGGACGTTGCGGAACGCGCGCTGCACGGCCAGCGAGTCGGCCAGGACCGGCAGCTCCGGGCTCTCGGCGATGAACTCGATCCGCAGGCGCTCGTCGTGGGCGAGGCGGTAGGTGCTGGCCAGGCTGCCGAGCAGCTTGACGAGGTCGAAGCGCTCCCGCCGACGGCGGCGGAGGCGGACGGCCGCCCGCGACTCGCCGTCCACGTCGAGGAGCGACTCCATCAGCTCGACCTCCGCCCGGAGGTTCTGCACGTGCTCGGCGACCGGAGGCTCGCCCTTGCGCGCGTGGTCGGCCAGCAGCTCGGCGTAGAGACGGATGACGGTCAGCGGCGAGCGAAGGTCGTGGAGGATCTCCTGCAGGCCGTGGCGCGGGCCGGCCGTGGGCTCGGGCTCGGCCTTTTCCCCCCGCGTCCCATCCAAGGGGGCCGGAGCGTCCACCGGCTCGGCGGGCTCGTCCGCGTGGCCACCGCGGGCGGCCGTCCACAGCTCCATGGCCCCGAGCAGTGCCGCTGGCCACAGCAGTCGCAGGGCGACGGCCAGCCAGCCCGGAGGGCCGTCGGGCATCCCGGCCGCGGCGGACAGCCCGCCGAGTCCGATCAGCGTCGCCACGGCCAGGAAGCGAGCGGCGGGGGGGCCGAGGAACCCGTGGGCCAGCGCGACGTCCACCAGCAGGAGCGGGTACAGCTCGCTGCGGAGGCCGCCGGTGAGGCCGAGGGCGACGAGCACGAAGCCGAGCCCGACCGAGAGATCGAGCGCGCCGGCGAAGGCGCCGAGCGCCGAGCCGACCCCGCCGGCCGCGAAGAGGGCGCGCCAGAGCAGGGCGGCCGCGGCCAGCGCCGCGAGCCGGGGGTTGGAGCCGGGGGTGCCCCCGACGGTGAGGGACAGCAGGATCCCGAAGAGGAGCAGGGCGGTCGATGAGAGCCCGCGCAGCGCGGGCCCGCCTAGGCTCCTCGCGCTTGCCAGCGGCCCTCCTCACTCTTCATAGGCACAGCCGACCCTCTGCCGCCCGCTGCGCAGGCGCACGACGCTCACCGGCCGCATCGTCACCGGATGGGCCTCGGAGCTGTAGCGCTGGACGACCTCTCCTTGCAGCCGGTCCGGCACGCGGTCGCCGGCGTGGGTGAAGGAGAGGCCGCCGTAGCCGATGTCCTTCACCTCGGTCGACGACCGGCCCGCGCGGCCACCGGCGAGGTCCAGGGTCAGCCCCTGGACGGCGAAGCGCGGCCAGCGCCGCTGGCCGGTGGGCTGGTCGGGCTTCGGCTTGGACGCGTAGAGGCGCACGTCGCTCATCTTGAGGATGAAGTTGATCGTCCGGCCGTCGGCCGGATAGGTGGCGACCCCGTAATTGAGGTCTACCCGCAGTCCGACCCGCAGCGGCAGGCGGATGTGGGAGACGCGATGGCGGATCCGCTCGGCCACGGTCAGGGTGTGGACGAGGTCGGTGTTGGGCAGCACGGCCACGAACTCGTCGCCTCCGTAGCGGCAGCCCGCGTCCACGACCCGCAGCGACTCCCGGATGCGGCGGGCCGTGCGGACGAGGACGCCGTCGCCGACGGGATGGCCGAGGTGGTCGTTGATGCCCTTGAAGCCCCGCAGGTCCATGAGCAGCACCGACACCACGCTGCCGGAGCGCTCGGCCCGGGAGATCTCGCGCTCGAGGTGGTCGAGGAGGAAACGCCGGTTGTAGAGTCCGGTGAGGGGATCGGTGATGGCGTCGCCGCGCAGCGTCACCAGGTCGCGATCCGAGAGGAGCCGCGGCTCCTGGAGAAGCCCCCGCTTGCTGTGGAACTCGTGGAGCATGGCGGTCTGCAACGAGACCGGCCCCGGCAGCGACTTGCGCAACACCTCGTGCAGGGCCTCCACCTCCGCCCAGAGGGGGCCGACCTCGGCTTCCGGCACCGTCAGACCGGTCCATTCCGCGATGAGGCGGCGGAGGACCTCGCTGCGTGACACTGCCTCGCCGGCGGCGGCGTCGAGGTCGCGGCGGAAGCGCCCGGGAAAGAAGTCCCGGGCCCGCCCGATGCGGGCCAGACGCGCGATGCGGGCGTCGAGCGCATCTTCGACGACCATGCTCAGGGCCGGCGTCGGCCGCGCTCCCGCGGTGAGACCGGCGCCTCCAGGTCGAAGAGGTCGAGCCGGGGCTCACGCTCCAACGTCGCCACCGCCGCCGCCACCCCGCGCACCTCCTCCCCGAGCGGGAACACGAGCATCAGCTGCCCTTCCTGCAACACGTCGACCAGCTCCCGCGAGGAGCGGGCCCACACCACGCGGGAGCCGAGGACGAGCAGGCGCACGTCGGCCATCCCCTCCCGGGAGGGGTCGAGCCGGCGCAGCGTCTGCACGCACTGCCTGATCTTGGGGAGCCCGAAGCCGGCGGCGCGGAGCTTGGCCGCCACCCGCAGCCGGACGAGGTCCTCGAACGAGTAGCGCCGGGCCGATCCGTAGCCGCTGGCCCGGACGAGGGACGGCCGCACGAAGCCTTGCCGGTCCCAGTAGTCGAGCTGACGCGGGCTGAGGCCCGTGAGCCGGGCCGTCTGCGCGGTGGAGAAGGAGCCTTCGAGTCTTCTCACGATGAATTTCAGGCTTGTATTCTTCCCGAGGCTACCACAGGCGGGACGGGCGGCCAAGCGTTTTCATCGAACGTTTAGCGTTCAGTCGTGGGGGCCGGTCCTGGGCGCCCGCGTCGAGTCCAGCCCCCGACCCCCCGCCCGCTGGGTGACGGCCTGGTTCTGGGACTCGTAGGCGGCGATGACCACCCGCGCCGCCTCCTCCGGATCGTCGGTGAGGAGCATGAGATCGATGTCGCCCCGCGAGATCTTCCCCTCGCCCAGCACGCGCGCCTGGAGCCAGCGGATGAGCCCCGCCCAGTAATGCCGGCCGAACAGGATGACCGGGAACTGGTAGATCTTGCCGGTCTGGATGAGGGTGAGGGCGTCGAACATCTCGTCGAGCGTCCCGAAGCCGCCCGGGAAGATGAGGAACGCCGTGGAGTACTTGATGAACATCGTCTTCCGCACCATGAAGTAGCGGAAGTTGATGGCGGTGTCGACGTAGGGGTTGGTCCCCTGCTCGAAGGGCAGCTCGATGTTGCAGCCGATCGAGCGGCCCCCGGCCAGCCGCGCTCCCTTGTTGGCCGCTTCCATGATCCCGGGACCGGCCCCGGTGATGATCGCGAAGCCGGCCTGGGCGAGCAGGCGCCCGACCCGCTCCGCCTTCCGGTACTGCGGGTCGTCGGGGCCGATGCGGGCGGAGCCGAAGACGGTCACCGCCTTCTGGACCCAGGCCAGCGTGTCGAAGCCCTCGATGAACTCGCCCATGATGCGCATCACCCGCCAGGGATCGGTGCGCGTGAAGTCGGCGGTGGCGGGGCCGGGAAGCTGGAGGAGCTTCTCGTCCTCGGTGACCGGCGCGACGTAGACGTCGCGGATGGACTCGTCGACGAGTCGCGTGGCGCCCGCCTCGCGCGCGTCCCGCTGCGAGGGCGGCACCCGGCCGGCGGCGATGTGGCCGACCTCGGTGCGCTCGCGGAGGCCGGCCATCGCCTTGGACTCCGCGCTGGCCAGGGCGGCCGGGTCCATCTTCCTCCTCGGCGCCCGGCGAGGGGCGGAGACGCCCGTCCGGCGCGTCCTCTTCACCTTCCGTTCCATGGCCTCCTTCCTCGTTCAACCCAGATGCGGCGAGCTCCGCTGCGCACGGGGCTTCGTCAATGCGCGCTCGCGGGAATGGATCCCGCTTCGCGCGGCCAGGGAGATGCTTCGCTTCGCTCGCCGAACGCCCGTCATGGGACTGCGGCTCATTCGCGCGCGAAGTCGATGAAGCCGCGGGCGGGATCGGCGGCCACCAGTCTCACCCGCACCCGGTCGCCCACGTCGAGGCCGGCCTGCCCCCTCACGACGCGCCCCTCCACCGGCGGGCGCAGGACGCGCACCCAGGTCCCCTTGGGGCTGGCGCCGGTCACGAGGGCGTCGTATCGCTCCCCCACGTGGCTCACGAGCAGCAGAGCCGCGGCCTGCTTGTGCACCTGACGCTCGACCCGCCGCGCTTCGTCCTCCCGCTCGGTGCAGCGGCGGGCGATGGCGGAAAGGGCGTCGTCGGGGTAGGCGGGGCCGCCGCCCTTCAGCGCCGCCTTGAGCAGGCGCTGGGTGACGAGGTCCGCGTAGCGGCGGTTGGGGGCGGTGGAGTGCGTGTAGTCGTCCACCGCCAGCCCGAAGTGGCCCTCGCTCGGCTGGCCCGCCCGGCCGAGGACGTATTCTCCCGACCCCAGGAGCTTGATGATCGAGAGCGACAGGTCGGGGTAACGGACGGGGTCCCGGACGCGCTGCCGGTCGAGGAAGCCCGCCAGGGCCGCCGCGCTCGGCTCGGCGGGCAGGCTCTCGCCGAGCTGGCGGGCGAGGTCCACGATGCGCCCCCAGCGGTCCGGGATGCGCACGACGCGCGCGACCCAAGGCGAGTGGCGCTCGGCGAGGAAGGAGGCCATGGCCACGTTGGCGGCGACCATGAAGTCCTCGATGAGCTGCCGGGCGCGGTTCTTGACCTTCACCTCCAGCGCCGTGACCGCGTCGCCCTCCAAGACCGGCTTCGACTCGAGCGTCTCCAGGGGCAGCGCGCCGCGGCGGTGACGGAGGGCGCGCAGCGCCTGGGCGGCCGCGTCCTGCCGCCGGAGCTGATCCGCCAGCTCGGCCGAGGCGGCGACCTTGGCCGGCGCGGGGGCCTCGCCCTCCAGCCATCGCCCGATGCTGTCGTAGTCGAGCTGCGCCCGGTTGCGCACCAGGGCGGGGTAGACGTCGTGGCTCCCGGTCGAGCCGTCGGCGGCCACCACCACCTCGACTACCATGGCCGGGCGATCGACGTCCTCGCCGAGCGAGGTGAGGCCGGTGCTGAGGACTTCGGGCAGCATCGGGAAGACGGCCGCCGCGGTGTAGACCGAGGTCGTGTTCCAGCCCGCGTGGGCGTCGACGGCGGAGCCGGCCGGGACGAGCGCGTCCACGTCGGCGATCGCGACCCGGATCCGGGCGCCCCCTCCGTCGAGCGGCTCGGCGACCTCGATCTGGTCGAGGTCGCGCGACTCCACCTCGTCGATCGACGACCAGCGGAGGTCGCGCAGGTCGCGGCCCCCCGGCGGGACGGTCGCCGCCGGGCGGCCGATCGTGGCCAGCTCCCCCTGCACTTCGGGGCCGAAGTCGGGCCGGAAGCCGTGGTCGAGCATCGCCTGGCGGGCGGCGGCCCGCAGGTCGAGGTGGGGTTTCACGCGGAAAGACAGCCTAGCACACTCCTGTGACGGCCCCGGGAGCATCACAGGCCGCACGGTCGCGCCCGTCTCGCGGTGTTTCCATGCTCACCGGATGGCGCGCGGGCTACTCGTCAACGACGTCCACTCGCGGCTCACGCCCACGCGCGTGCGCGAGATCGTTCGGGCCACCTCGCTCGAGGCGCTGGCTGGGACGGTGCGCTCGGCTCGCGCGCGGGGCCTGCGCCTGTGCGTGGCGGGGGGCCGCCACGCGATGGGCGGCCAGGCGTTCGCCGAGAACGCGGTGCTGGTCGACACGCCGGCCTCGACCGCATCGGCCGGCTCGACGCCGGGGCGGGCACGGTGGAAGTGGAGGCGGGGATCGAATGGCCGGCCCTCATCGGCGGCCTGGCCGCCCGGCAGGTGGGAGCGGAGCGCCCGCTGACGATCGCCCAGAAGCAGACCGGGGCCGACCGGCTGACGATCGGCGGGGCGGTGGCCGCCAACGCCCACGGCCGGGGACTGGCCATGCGGCCCTTCGTGGCCGACGTCGAGTCGCTCGCGATCGTGGACGCCGAGGGCGAGGTGCGCACGGCCAGCCGCCGGCAGGACGCGGAGCTGTTCCGCCTGGCCGTCGGGGGCTACGGCCTCTTCGGCGTGGTGGCCTCGGTGACGCTGCGTCTGGTCCCGCGGCGGAAGGTCGAGCGCTTGGTGAGCCTCGAGCGGGTGGAAGACCTGATGGGCGCCTTCTCGCGCCGGGTGGGCGAGGGCTGCCTCTACGGGGACTTCCAGTTCGCGATCGACGAGTCGCTGCCCAACTTCCTTCGCCAGGGGATCCTGGCCTGTTATCGGCCGGTCTCCCCGCGCACGCCGCTGCCGGCCCGGCCGCGGGAGCTGTCGCGGCAGGACTGGCGCGGGCTGGTGGAGCTGGCCCACACCGACCGCCGGCGCGCGTTCCAGCGCTACGCCGAGCATTACCTCGCCACCGCCGGCCAGGTGTACTGGTCGGACACGCACCAGCTCGGCGTGTACCTCGACGACTACCACCGCGCCCTCGACCGCCGGCTGCGCGCCCGCGTGCCGGCGAGCGAGGTCATCACGGAGCTGTTCGTTCCTCGCGCCGCGCTGCCGGACTTCATGGCCGAGGCGGCGGTCGAGCTGCGGCGGCGGGGCGTGGTCGTGATCTACGGCACCGTGAGGCTCATCGAGCGCGACGGCGAGACGTTGCTGGAATGGGCGCGCGAGCCCTACGCCTGCATCGTCTTCAACCTGCACACGGAGCACAGCCCGCAAGGCATCGCCGCCACCTCCGGCGCCATGCGCTCGCTCATCGCGCTCGCGCTCCGCCGCGGCGGCGCCTACTACCTGACCTACCACCGCTGGGCCAGCGCGGCCCAGGTCGAGGCGGCCTATCCGCAGATGAGGGAGTTCCTGCGCCGCAAGGCCGAGCGCGACCCGGCGGGGCTGTTCCAGAGCGAGTGGTACCGGCACCACGTGGGGCTGCTCGGCCCCTCACGCACGCCGCGGGTCGAGGAGCGCCGCGCCCGCCGCTACGCCTGAGCGATCAGCGCTTCTCCTGGTGATTCGACGCGGGCAGCGGTCGACGCCCACTTCAGCCCAATTGAGGATAGAAGTGGTGGAAGACGGACCTTATGCCCGAGAAAGGACAACCCAGGCCGCCAGCGTGGCCAGCTTCTCGTCCTGGCGCCAGGGCGGGCCGAGGGCGCGGCCCATCTCCGCCACCCGGCGCTGGAGCGCGGCCGTCGTGAGGCCGGTGGCCTCGGCGGCGCGAGCGAGGACGTCGCGCTCGCGCACGCCCGTCACGGGCAGGGAGAACTGCTCGCCGGCGCGGACCAGCACGTCCCGGAACATCTCGCCCTCCGCGGCGTGGATGAGCGCGTGAGAGGCCAGGATGGCGTGCAGGTCGGCGGGCAGGGGACGGCCGGAGGAGAGGAGCAGGCCACACCCCGCGACGTCGTGCTGCCGCGCGCGCAGCTCGTCGAGCGCGCCGCCCAGGGCTTCACGCGCCAACGCCCGCGAGCTGTCGATGCAGCGCCCGACGATCCGCGCGGCCTCCTTCGGCTTCCGGTCCTCCGCCTCGTGGTAGGGCTGCTTCGAGCCGGGGATGGCGGGGTCGGCCAGCTCGAGCCGCCGTCGCAAGACGACGTGGGGGTCCGGGGAGGCCGACGCCGCCGCCAGAGCCACCAGCGTCGCCCATCCCGAATGCGAGCGCAGGCCGAGGGCGACCCGCGAGCGCGTCGTTCCCGCCTCGCCCGAGCCGCGCGCCGTCAGAACGTGACCCGCACCCCCAGTTGTACGTTGCGCGGCGGCGCGGCGGTGTTGAGCTGGCCGAAGCCGCCCGCGCTCAGGCTCAGGCTCTGGGAGCTGAAACGGAGGTTGGTCTCGTTCAGCACGTTGAAGAGGTCGGCCAGGACCTGGACCTTCACGTCGCCACCCACCGCGAAGCCCTTGCGCAGCGAGAGGTCAACCACCTTCAGGCTCGGCCCGCGGAACTGGCCCCGGTTGCTGTTGCCGCGTCGGCTCTCCGGCGCGACGGCGAAGGCGGCCGGGTTCAGCCAGCGGACGACACCCGGGCTGGCCGGGTCGAAGCGCTGCGACGCCGGCAGGTAGGGGTCGCCGCCCAGGAAGTCGGCCCGGCGCGTCCCGATCGAGGTGTTGCCGGTGACGGTGAGCGGGGCGCCCGACTGATAGCGTCCGATGCCGCTGATCTCCCAGCCGCCGAGCACCCGGCCGACACCCGTCTGCGCCTTGAAGAAGGGGAGCTGCCAGGTCCACGTGCCCACCAGGACGCGGGTGCGGTCGTAATCGCTGGGGCCCCAGTTGTAGCTCTTGTTCTGGTAGTCCTCGGGGTTGTCGCCGTTGCCGCTGGCGTTGTCGTAGACGCGGCTCAAGGTGTAGCTGAGCGAGTAGCGCAGGCGGCCCTGGCGGCGCGAGAGGTAGACCTGCAGCGCGTGGTACGTCGAGTCCGCGTCCGAGAGCCGCATCTGGATGATGGAATATCCCTTGTACGGACGCAGGAAGTTCGTGTTGGCGCGCTGGGCCGCCGGCAGCGCGGCGTTGGCGGACAGCGTGTCGAACGACGGCTGGTTGATGTCGGGCTGCCGGAGCAGGTCCTGTCCCTTGCTCCCCACGTAGCTGATCTCGCCGAAGATCCCCCAGGGAAGCTCACGCTCGAAGCCGAGGCTCCAGTTCCAGGAGCGCGGCACCGTCAGGTGCCGGTCGATGGCGGCGATGGTGCCGAGGGGCGCGGGCGCCGGCACGCTCCCGCCGCCGGGCGCCGAGAGGTTGCCGTTCTCGTACTGCGCGCTCGCGCTGTAGGGCGGGTTGTTGACCGGGCCGTTGTTGGCGCCGCCGAAGAGGAGGTTGCCCTCCGGCCGGTCGTAGAAGAGGCCGATCCCGCCCCGGACGGCCGTGTCCGCGTTGCCCGTCGGCGTCCACGCGAAGCTGAAGCGCGGCGCGAAGAGGTGCTGGCTGTCGTAGAAGCCGCGCGGCGCGCCGGCCGGCACCGCGAGCACCACGGGGGAGTTGCCGTTCGGCACCCGCATCAGCTCGCTCTGCGGCACGCCCTCCCCCGCACGGATCATCCCGTCGTAGGGATCCCCGGAGTTGGGCACCAGCGTCCCGTTGCGGTTGACGGTCACCGCTCGGGCCGGATCGTAAAGAGCGGGGT
>QHVM01000017.1:88197-88684 GCA_003223555.1 Acidobacteriota bacterium
TTCGAGGCTCAGGTTGCGCGACACACGCCAGTCGTCCGAGACGAAAGCCTCCGCCTGCCAGAAGCGGAACAGGCCGAGCGGATCCGACTGCGCCTCCGAGTAGGTCCGGAAGTTGCCGAGAAGCGCGTCCGCGAAGGCGTTGCCGGTGGAGCGCGGGTTGCCGCTGGTGTCGAACCGGACGTCGCCGGCATAGACCGAACGCCCGTTCTGGTCCTTGCGGTTGCGGATCACCAGGCCCCCGGTCTTGAGGGTGTGCGCGCCCTTGAGCCAGGTGAGGTTGTCGCTGAACTGGATGTCGGTGGTGGGAGACAGGAGGGACCGGGCGGCGCCGAAGAAGCTCGCGTAGCCGCTGACCCTCGTGTCCGGAATGCTGTCCTCGAACCTTCCCCCGCCCGTGAAGAGCTGGGGAAAGGTGAAGCCGTAGGTGTCTCGCTTCCAGGAGTCGCCGAGGGGCGGGATGCGCTGGCCATTCCAGGACGCGTTGGCC
>QHVM01000018.1:0-14756 GCA_003223555.1 Acidobacteriota bacterium
CAGGTACTGCCTCGGCACCGCGTTGATGTCCACCGCGCGCAGACGGTCGTCGTTCGTGACTCCCACCGGGAGGTCGTAGCCACGGCTGCCCACGTAGGCGGCCTCGAAGACCCACTTGCCCGGCAGCTCGCGCTGGAAGCCGACCGACCAGCGCATGTTCTGGGCGTTCCGGCGGTCCGGGGGAGAGAAGTTGATGTCGCGGCCCAGGAACGTGGCCGGCCCCAGGCTGGACCCCGGCGGGTCGGTCACACCGTCCGGGAAGGGGTCGGTCAGGTTGGCGCGGAAGGTGAGGCCGCCGTCCAGGGTGGGGACGACGTTCGTGGACTGGGAGAAGCCCTGCTGCTGGAAGGGAGAGAAGCCGTCGTTGCCGGCGGCGGTGGACGGGAGCGCGTTCTCCATGACCACCGGCAGCGAGTAGATCCCCCAGCCGCCCCGCATGACCGTCTTGTCGTCGGCCTGGAACGCGAAGCCCACCCGGGGCTGGAAGTTGTTCTTGTCGGCGTTCCAGAAGCCACGGTGGTCCTTGTCGAGGAAGGTGAGTCCCCCTTTGACCTTGAAGTCGGCGGCGGCGATCTCCGGGATGGGGTTGGCCGCGTAGGCCTGACGGGCCGACGCTTCGATCGGGCTCGAGATCGTGGTGTCGAAGCCGCGGATGTTCCGGTCGTAGCGCTCGGTGATCGGGCCTTCGTACTCGTAGCGCAGGCCGACGTTCAGCGTCAGGCGCCGGGAGACCCTCCAGTCGTCCTGCACGAAGCCGGCGTGGTACAGGCTCTGGTTGGCCCGGGAGGCGGTGCGGTCGATGAAGCCGCCGGTGGGCTGGCCGAGCAGGAAGGCCGCCAGCTGCTGGCCGAACTGCCCGGGGGAGTTGTCGAGGGGGCCGCGCGTGAAGTCGGTGTTGAAGTCGTAGCGGCCGGCGGGGTGATGGGACGGGTAGCTGTTGTCCCTCAGCATCCGGAAGTCGTAGCCCACCCGCAGAGAGTGGTTGCCCATCAGGCGGGTCAGGGTCGGCTGGACCGAGTAGACGTTGGTCGCGCGCTTGTCTCCCACCGAGTCGCCGAGGTTGGAGTAGGTGTCGGGGTTGGTCGGGAACTCGAACCGCGGGACGTAGGACGCGTCGCCGAAGAAGGCGGCGGTGCGCGACGAGAAGCCCAGGCTCTTGGGGTCGAAACTGCCCTGGTGCTGGCGGACGTTCGGCTCGTTGAAGCGCGCGAACCCCACGCGGAGGTTGACGAGCGTCGTGGCCGAGCGCGTGTACACGTGGTCGTAGGTGAAGGCGTTGTTGACCCGGAAGAGGTAGTTCCCGGTCGGCCGGACGCCGTCCAGCTCTCCCGTCCAGTTGCCCCGGTTCTCCCGCCGGTTGTTCCAGGTGTAGCGGACGAAGAAGCGGTGGCTGTCGGAGAGCTTGTGGTCGATCCGCGTGGTGACCGAGTTGAAGGTGTCGCCGCGCCCGTTGGGCCCGATGAAGTTGTCGCGGCCTTGCGCGTCGCCGGCCTGGTTGGGCAGGGGGTAGAGGTTCAGGTAGGCGAGGGCCACCGGGCTCAGCCGGTTGGTCGGGATCATGTTGCCCGGGAAGGGCGTGCGCTGGATCCGCCCGTCGGGAAGGCGGACCGCAGTCAACGGGTCGTAGATGGTGATGCCCTGGCGGAGCAGGGCCGAGAAGTCCCCCTTCCGCTCGGCCTCCGTGGGGACGGTGAACGTCCCGGGCTCCGGAAACTCGTCCTTGAGCCCCTCGTAGGTGACCATGAAGAACGTCCGGTCCCGTCCGCTGTATCCCGGCAGCAGGACCGGCCCGCCCAGCGACCCGCCGTAACGGTTGTAGCTCAACGGCGCCCGTGGCTTGCCCGCGCGGTTCAGGAAGAAGTCGTTGGCGGAGATGGAGTCGGACCGGTAGAACTCGTAGGCGGTGCCGTGCCAGTCGTTGGTCCCGCTCTTGAGGACCACGTTGACCGTGGCTCCCGCGGTGTGGCCCTGCTGCGCGTCGTAGGTCGCCGTCTCGACCTTGAACTCCTCCACCGCGTCGGAAGGGGGGACGTAGGCCACGCGCCGGCCGTGGGCCATGTTGGGCGAGCCGTCGAGCGTGAACTCGTTTCCGCCGTTGGTGCCGGGGGCGCCGTCGGCGACGAGCGAGGACGTCCCCGCGTTGTCGAAGGGCCGGGAGAACTTCAGGTCCCCGATGTAGGCGGTGCCGGCGGCGAGGCGTGAGAGCACGAACGGGTTGCCGTCGGAGAGAGGCAGCAGGTTGATGCGCTGGGCGTCGATCACCTGGCCGGCCGAGCCGGTGGAGACCTCCAGCAGCGGCGTGCCCGCCCGCACCTCCACCGTCTCCTGTTGCCCGCCCGGCTCGAGCGTGAGGTCGACGGTGAGGCGGTCGGCGACCCGGACCTCGACCTCCCGCGCGGCCTTCTTGAAGCCGGGCATCTCGGCCGAGACCGCGTACCGGCCGGGCGCCAGGTAGAGCAGCGCGTACTGTCCGCTGGAGCTCGTGACGGTGTGGGAGGCGACGTTGGTCGTCACATGCGTGGCCACCACGGCGGCGCCGGGCACGTTCGCACCCGAGCTGTCCTTGACCTGGCCGGTGATCGCTCCCCGGGACTCCTGGGCCCGGAGGGGCGCGGCCGACAGTACGAGCACCGCGACGAGCGGCGGAAGCTTCGCCTGCATGCGACCTCCTCGACGGACGGGGACAGCGCCCCGGCCCCGCAGAGGCGAGGGCGTCCCGCCGACCTCAGCTCACGACTGGAATTGCTGTGCCTAGCATCGCACGCGGCGCAGCGCCAAGGAAGAGCGCGCGGAGATTTCACCCACCGGGCGTCACCAGCCCCAGCCGCCGCTCACCGGGATGTTGGCGCCGGTGACGTAGGCGGCCTCGTCGGAGAGGAGGTAGAGGGCGGCGCCGGCGGCGTCCGCGGTCGAGCCGACGTAGCCGGCGGGGATGTTCCGCGCCATCGCCTTCAGCTCCTCCTCGCCCATGGAGCCGGAATCGATGAAGCCCGGCGAGATGGCGTTGACGGTGACGCGGTGGCGGGCGAGGGCCTTCGATAGCGTGCGCACCAGGCCGAGGACCCCCGCCTTGGCCAGGTAGTGGGCGGTGAGCTGCGGCTGGGCGACGAGGCGGTCGGCGTTCGACATCGAGAAGGCGATGATCCGTCCCCATTGGCGCTCGATCATTCCCGGGGCCACCAGGCGGGCCAGGTAGAACAGGCAATCGAGGTTGTTGGCGAACATCTCCCGCCAGCCCTCGGGCGTCTCGGAGAAGATGTCGACGCGGTGGAAGGGCCCCGCGCAGTTGACGAGGGCGTCCACGCGCCCCTGCCAGTCGGCGACTGCCTTCACCAGCCGCTCGCACTCGGCGAAGACCGACACGTCGGCGCCGAGGGCCAGGCCATGAGCGCCCGCGGCCTCGATCTCCCGGACCGCCTCCTCGGCCGCCTCGCGGCTGGTGCGGTAGGCCAGGGCCACCGACCAGCCGCGCCGGGCGAGGTCGACGCCGATGCGCCGTCCGATGCCCTTCGCCCCGCCCGGGATGAGCGCTACGCGCGTGGACATGATCCTCGCGTCCTCGGCGGCGCGTCCTTCGTCAATGCGTCCTCGCGGGAATGGATCCCGCTTCGGACGCCAGGGAGACGCCGCCTGCAGGTCTCACGCCGGGATGTTAGCCTCGGTGACCGGCCCCGTTCCAGCCAGGAAAATCTGAAGAAAACCCATGAAACCGAGGAAAACCCTGGGCGGACCCGGCAACTCGCGGCTCCCATAAACAGTATTTCCCGCTGACGCGCGGATCTGAAGCGGATCCCGCCTGGCCAGGCGGCTCCGGCGAAAGGAGTCGCCCATGGGAACCCTGCTCGTGCTCGTGCTCGCGGCGTCTGCCGCCGCGGTGTCCCCCGACCTCGTGCGGCTGGAGAACTCCTTCCATGCGGAGGCCGTGCGCCGCGCCCTGGCCGGGGCAGCCGCCCGCATGGAGGGCGCACGATGCCAGGACGTCCTCACCGACTTCCGGGACCGAGACGGGCACACGCTGCGCCAGAACCTGGACGCCCTGGGCCAGACGCCGCCCGGCTTCCTGGCCGCCGCCAGGACCGTGGCCAGGTGTACGCGTTCACGGCGCCGGGGAGCCACGTCGTGTTCGTGTGCGGCTCGCGCTTCCACGAAGGCTGGCGGCGGAAGCCGGAATGGGGAGAGATCATCCTCATCCACGAGGCGCTGCACTCGCTGGGCCTCGGCGAGGACCCGCCCTCGAGCGAGGAGATCACGGCGCGCGTCGCCGGGAGCTGCGCCCCCTGACCCTCGCTCACTTCACGGCGTAGGTCCGCTTCGTGCCCTTGCCGTGGACCTCGACCGTGTAGCGCTTGGCGTCGCGGTCGACCCCCAGCCGGATCCACTCTCCGCGGCACGCCTCGTCGTCATTGGCCACCTGCTCCGGCGGCGCGTTGTCGGCCGCGGGCGTTTGCACGTTGCGGTGGAGCTGGAAGACGTCCTTCACGCTCGGCGTGTTCCGTAGCCACCGGTAGACCGCCGCGGTGCCTCCCTTCCGCGCCCCGTTGTCGATCACGGCCACGGTCGGCGCCGCAGCGGCGAGGAGGGCGGGGTTGTTGCTGTTGTCGGCCCCGTGGTGGGTCACCTGGTAGACGTCCACCACGCCGACGAGGTTCTTCGGGCAGGCGAGCTTGTGCTCGACGTTCCAGGTCAGGTCGCCGAGGTCGAGGAAGTCGAAGGCGCCGTAGCTCAGGCGGAAGCCCAGGCTGCGGAAGTTGTCGGACGTGTCGTCGTTGATGGGCGGGTGCGCCGGTTGGGCGGCGCAGGGCCTCGTCTGGGGCGCGCCGACGGCCTCGCCGGCCACCAGCCCGTCCGCCGCCAGCACCCGCAGCGAGATCTCCGGCGTGCCCGGCGCGCGCGTCAGCGCGATCTCGTCGCCCGGGTGGAGGACCGTGGAGCGGCCGTGGGTCGTCTGGAGGTAGGCCGCCTTCAGCGTGGGATCGACATCGGGGGCGGTGCCCGACGGGAAGCCGTGGTCGTGGAAATGGCCGACGGGCAATCGCGCGGCCAGCCCGGGCACGCCTCCGACGTGGTCGATGTGCCAGTGGGTGGTGACCAGATGGTCGATGCGCCGGATCCCTGCTTCCTGCGTCGCCACCGTGGCGATGCGGTCGGCGTCGCGCGGCAGGGGCCAGCCGGCGTCCACCAGGACCGATTCGCCGGCCGGGGTGACGATGAGCGTGGCCGCTCCGCCCTCCACGTCGATCCAGTAGATGTCCAGGCCCCGGTGGTCCGCCGCTCCGGCGATTCCGGCGATCGCGGCCAGGGCCGCTACCGCGGCGACGACGATCGCCTTTCTCGCGCTCCGCATCATCGGCCTCCCGGGCCTGCTATCTTATTCGACCACAGGCTGGAGGTGGTCTCGTGACAACCCGCGCCTCGCTGGCGACGACCGGCCTCGGCCTATGCGCGCTCTTCTTCTCGGCCGCGGCGTTCGTCCCCTCGCCGCCTTCCGAGCCGGCGCCGCCCGCCGTACGGCCGTGGACGGCGCGGTGGATCTCGGTCCCCGGCGCCTCCCCCACCGGTTACGGCGTGTACCACTTCCGCCGGCGGTTCACGCTCGGCTCGGTGCCAGGGGCCTTCGTCGTCCACGTGACCGCCGACAACCGTTACCAGCTCTTCGTCAACGGCGTGCGCGCGGCGTCGGGCCCGGCGCGCGGCGACCTCTTCCACTGGCGGTACGAGACCGTCGACCTCGCTCCGCTCCTGCGCGCGGGCGAGAACGTGCTGGCCGCCGTGGCGTGGAACTTCGGGCCCGACGCGCCGGAGGCCCAGCTCACCAGCCGCACCGGCTTCCTGCTCCAGGGCGACACGGCGGCGCAGAAGGACGTGGACACGGGGCCGGCGTGGGTCGGCCGGCGCGACGACGGCTACGAGCCCCTGCTCCTGAAGCCGGAGGAGATCCGCCACCAGTACTACGTGGCGGGGCCGGGAGACCGGCTGACTGCGGCCCGCCATCCCTGGGGATGGGAGCGGCCGGAGTTCGACGACACCGGCTGGGCACCGGCGCAGGCGGGGCCTCCCGGCAGCTCCCGCGAGGCCTTCGACGCCCCCAGCCCCTGGATGCTCGTCCCCCGCTCCATCCCGGCCATGGAGGAGCGCCCGGAGCGGCTGGAGCGGGTGCGCCAGGCGAGCCTGCGCGTGCCGGAGGCGTTCCCGCGCGAGCGCGCCCCCTTCACCGTTCCGCCGGGAACGTCGGCTCGGCTTCTCCTCGACCAGGGCCACCTCACCACGGCCTACCCCGAGCTGGTCGTGAGCGGAGGCAAGGACGCGACGGTGACGCTGCGGTACGCCGAGAACCTGTGGGTGCCGGGCACGGGGGACAAGGGCCAGCGCGACGAGGTCGACGGCAAGGAGATGCGGGGCCTGCGGGACGTGCTGGTGGCCGACGGCGGGCGGGAGCGCCTGTTCCGCCCGCTGTGGTGGCGCACGTACCGCTACCTGGAGCTGGCGGTCGAGGCCCGCGCGGAGGCGTTGACGGTCGACGACCTGCGAGGCGCCTTCACCGCCTATCCCTTCACGCGCAAGGCGCGCTTCGAGGGCGGAGGGCCCGAGCTGGACCGCATCCTCGACGTCGGCTGGCGCACGGCGCGGCTGTGCGCCCACGAGACCTACATGGACTGCCCCTACTACGAGCAGCTCCAGTACGTGGGCGACACCCGGATCCAGGCCCTCGTCTCCTATTACGCGAGCGGCGACGACCGGCTGGCCCGCAACGCCGTCGAGCAGGTGGACGACTCGCGCACCGCCGAGGGCCTCACCATGAGCCGCTTCCCCACGCGCCTGCCCCAGTACATCCCGCCCTTCTCGCTGTGGTGGATCGGCATGGTCCACGACTACTGGTGGTACCGCGACGACCCGGCCTTCGTCCGCGGCCGGCTTCCCGGAGTGCGCAGCGTGCTCACCTTCTTCGCCTCCCGCCAGCGGGCCGGGGGCTCGCTGGGGCCGATGCCGTGGTGGAACTTCCTCGACTGGACGAACGCCTGGCCGACCGGCTCGCCGCCGGGCTGGAACTTCGTCACGGGCTGGGGAGGGCCGGCGCCGGGGGCCGCGGAGCCCGGAGATCCCAACGGCGCCTCCGCTCCCCTCGACCTCCAGCTCCTCATCGCCTATGCGGAGGCGGCCGACCTCGAGGAAGGTCTCGGCTCGACGACGATCGCCGCCGAGTATCGGCAGGCGGCCGCCCGGCTGCGGGCGGAGGTTCCCCGGCTGTACTGGGAGGAGCGGCGGCAGCTCTACGCGGACACGCCTGCGCGGACGACCTTCTCGCAGCACGCCAACGTGCTCGCGATCCTGGCCGGCCTTGCCGAGGGCCAGGCGGCGCGCGCGCTCATCGGCCGCGTGCTGAGCGAGCCGGACCTGGTGCCGTGCTCCATCTACTTCCGGCACTACCTCCACGCCGCGCTCAACCGAGCGGGCGAGGGCGACCGGCTCCTCGACCAGCTCGGCCCGTGGCGGAGGATGCTGGCCCTCGGCCTGACGACCTGGGCGGAGAAGGAGGACCCGTCGCGCTCCGAGTGCCACGCCTGGGGCGCGAGCCCGAACTTCGAGCTGCCGCGCACGGTGCTGGGGGTGGACTCGGCCGGGCCCGGCTTCCGCCGCGTCCGCATCCGGCCCTTCCTGGGCCGGCTCACCCAGGTCGCCGGCTCGGTGCCGCACCCGAGGGGAGAGATCGCGGTGAGCCTGGTCCGCCGCGGAGTCGGGCTGGATGCAGAGGTCCGGCTGCCGGAAGGTGTCGAGGGCGAGCTCGTGTGGGCCGGCGAGCGCCGGCCCCTCGGCCCTGGCCTGACGCGGCTCCGGTTCTGACGCGCGACCCGCGGTCGCCCCTGGCCGACCCTACGGGGTCAGGTCCTGGGCCTCCACGATCCGCGTGAAGGGGATCTTGGCCTCCTGGTTCACCTGGCGAACGAGGTCCGCGCTCGCCGCTTCGAACAGGCACATGCAGCGCGACTCGCTGGGGATGAACGTGCTGCGGATGTAACGCACCGGCTTCCCCTGCTTGGTGAACTTCTGGCCGGTGGCGATGGCGGCCTGCTGCGCGGCCCCGAGCTGCTCGTTGGTGACGCCGGGAAGGCTACGGTCGACCATGAACACGGGCATGGGATCCTCCCTTTGCTTGGCCGTCCATTCTAGTCCCCGGGACCGTCACGCGAGCTCGACGGGCCGGCCTTCGCGGGCCGAGCGCAGCAGGGCCACGATCGCGGCCACCGTTCCGCGACTGTCGTCGAGGCTGACCGCCGGCGGACGGCCGAGCAGCACCGCGTCGGCCATGTCTTCCACCTCGCCCAGGTAGAGCTGCTCGGAGCCCGCCACCGTGATCGTCTCCCGCTCGTCGCCTCGGGTGACGTGGAGCGGCTCGCTCGGACCGGGCTTGAAGGGGTTGGGCACGAGGAGAGCCGCCTCGCTGCCGACGATCTCGACCTCGCGCCGGAAGGCGGCCCGGAAGCCGGTGTCGCATTGCAGCACCACGCCGGCCGGGAAGCGGAGCTGCCCCGCGAAGGCGAGGTCGACGCCGCTCGGGCCGAGGGTCTGCATGCCATGCGCTTCGACGGGCTCGGCCCCGATCATCAGCCGCGCGTAGCCGATCGGGTATACGCCCAGGTCCCACAGGGAGCCGCCGCCCAGCGCGGGATCGAGACGGACGTCGCGCTCGCGGGTGAAGGGGAACGTGAAGCAGCCTCGCACCAGCCGCAGCTCGCCGAGCGTCCCGCGGTCCACGATCGCCTTGACCTCGCGGGTGAGCGCGTTGTGGCGATACATGAGTCCCTCGGCCACCACGACCCCGGCGGCACGCGCGGCCTCGGCGACCGCGTCCACCTGCTCGACGGCTATGGCGAGGGGCTTCTCGCAGAGCACGTGCTTGCCGGCGCGGGCGGCGCGGACGGTCCACTCCGCGTGAAGGCCGTTGGGCAGCGGGTTGTAGACGACGTCGACGTCGCGGTCGGCCAGCAGCTCGTCGTAGCCGCCGAAGCTGCGCGGGATCCCCCACTCGCGCGCGTAGGCGTCGGCGCGTGCCGCGTCGCGGCTGGCCACCGCCGCCAGCTCGTTGCGGGGCGAGGCGCGCAGGGCGGGGACGAGCGATCGGTTGATGCGCGCGGTCCCGAGCAGTCCCCACCGCAGAGGCGTCATGCGCCTGCTGCCGGTCAGGCCTTGTGCTCGGGGTGGGTGCAGCCGGGGTACTCGAGCAAGAAGAGCTGGCCGTCGTCGCCCAGCTCCTGCTTCATCCCGATCTCGGACGTGTAGTAGCCGGTGATCGTGAGCGCCTTGATGGCCTTGAAGAAGTCGATGCCCACCTGGTCCTCGAAGGCCTTGTTCCTCGGCGAGGCCAGGATCGTGAGCAGCGCCGTCTGCTGCTCGGGTGCCGCGGAGAGGAAGTCCGTCCCGAACAGCTCCTGGCTGCGTGCGTCCATCCAGGCCAGGCCCTTCAGGAACTCCTTGCGGTCACGCTCCTCGGCATCACTCAGGACGAGGTCGATGAGCTCGTTGACCCTGGCCGCCCTCGCCCCCGGCGTCTCCGTCTGCGGGATGATCAGCTCCGAGAGCGTCACGACGGTGTCGTTCTGGTGGGGGTCGAAGACCTTGGGCTTCCAGACCGCGGCTTCGGCCGCCGCCGCGGGAAGACCCTGCATGTGCGCTTCCGCGTGGTCACGGGCCAGCTCGGCCAGCTTCTCCGCCCAGGAGGGCGCCGCCAGGGCGCCGACGCCTCCAAAGGCGAGGGCCCGCAAGGCTTGCCGACGGTCGAGGGTCATGCTCGCGCTCCCGTGAGGAGCGAGGGATAGCTCCGCTCGCCCGCCATGTCAAGCCTCACCTTCCTCACCTTCCTTCCGCTTACCGGCCATGTAACCAGTTACCACTGCCGTAAGCATGCCGAGCTGGATTCCTGCGTGGATACCGGCCCTCACGCATGGCACCACGCTTGCTCGGCGGTCTGACGGGAATCCTCGAACGTCTGTCTGGAATCCCGCGCAAGACGAAAGACCCTGCCCAAGACTTCCTGGGACCAAGCGGTGGGCGAGCGGGATCCCCTCGCCTCCGGAGGACAAGCCTATGAGACCCACGAGAATCGCCACCCGGACTCATGCGTTCGCAGCAATGTTCCTGACCTGTCTCACCCCGGCCATCATCCACGCGGAGCAGCCTCCGCCTCCATGCCATCCGAACCCCAATGCCGTCGCTGACTCGGCGACGGTCAGCAGCCGCGGAGACATCGTCGGTCTTCCTGGCCCCCTCAAGGACCTGGTCGTCCGAATGGCGGCACGGCCGCACAGTCAATTGCCACAGCAGGTACCTGCTGGATACGACGGGCTTCGAACCCAACCCGTTCACGAGCCTGATACCCGGCGTGAACGAGACCGCGATGCTGACCGCCACCGGGTCGAACTGCGGCCTTCCCACCATCGCGGCCGTACGCGTGGTGCTGGAGCCGAAACCCGGCCTTCCCACCGATCCCAATGACCCGGGGGCGTTCATCGACATCTTCACCGATGTCTCCGGGCTCTTCGTCATCAACAACGAGAGTGGCTGGTACGAGGGATGGATGATCCACGACCTGACGGTGGCGGCCGTCAACCCGAAGCGGCGACCCGATGGTCACGCCCAGTTCGGCACGATCCTGCCCGCCGACGCGGCCGCGCTTCGCCGGACGGGGAGCCGTCACAACGTCCCGGGCGCGATCTTCACCGTGGACGGGAACGACGTGCGCTTCCCCGGCCCGACCGATCATTTTCCGGACGAGCAGACCAACGTGGTGCCGATCCAGCTCAGCATGGGCGCCTGGAACGCGCTCCAACAGACCGACGCCCACGCCTACTGGGAGTTCAACTACACGACGAACTGGATCCACCCTCTCTACGAGCTGCCCTTCACCGGAGGGATCCCCGGCACCTTCGAGGCCGGCCAGGTCGGCGCCCTCCAGTCGATCGTCCCCGGATCGGGCCCGGCGGGTGTGAAGAACGACCCCGTACTCTATGGGGACAACCCGAACAACAGGGGAGCGCGGCAGGCTTCCGGTCCGCGTGACCCGGACAAGTTCGACGCGGGTGACGACTCGCAGCGGGAATTCCGCCAGCGCTTCATCCCCAGCGGCCTCGCCAACGAGATCTTCCTCGACGTCTACGAGCGGCCGACCTCTTTCGAGCCTGGCGTCACCGACTTCAACCAGCGGCTGTTCGACGCCTATGCCGCGGAGGTCGCCCGGGTGGACATCAACGGCGACGGCGTCGTCTCGGCCGCCGAAGGCGACATCGACACCGCCTCCGATGGATTCCCGGACAACGCCCGGCTGTTCCTCCCGGCGACCGTGTACGACCGCTTTGCCGTGACGCGAGAGATCAACGACGGACTGCTGGCACCCCGGTTTGCCCCCAGCCAGAAGGCCTGGGTCTTGTCGGGAACACTGGTGCCCGTGAGTCCCTCGGTGCCTGCCTCCGCGGGACGTGACGCCGACGACCGGTGATCGCCGGATGTAGCGTGGGTGCCCGTGGTCCCCACGGGCACCCTGTGTGGCGACCGCGCCGCTTGAAACCATCCCCGACTCGTGCTCCAATCGGGCCGACTTCTCCAACCGCGACGGTCACCGTCCCCTCGTGAACCCGTTTCTTCGGGCCGGGGTCCCTCTCCCTTACCGCCCGAAGCAGAGAAAGGAGCCTCACATGCGTGCTCGAAGCACCTGGGCCGCGCTCGCCCTGTTCCTGCTCCCGGCGGCGGCCGCCGTCGCGCAGGAGCAAGCGTCCGGCCCTCCCCCGGTCCTGGTCATCTCGCAGGAGGAGATCAAGCCAGGGAGCATGGCCGCGCACGAGAAGCAGGTCGTCTCGTACCTGGCCCTGTTCAACCGGGCCAACGTGGAGGGCCATCGCCTGGGCCTCGTCCCCGTGTCGGGCGACGACAACCAGGTCCTCTACACGGAAGCCTATGCCTCGTTCGCCGACTTCGAGGCCACGCGGAAGAAGGGCGAGGAGGCGTTCGCGGCCTCGCCCGCCCTCCAGGCGGAGATGGAGGCGCTCGATCGGCAGACCGGACCCATGCACGCGACCCAGCGGACGCTCATCGCGGCGTATCGGCCGGACCTGAGTTACCGCCCCCTCGGCGCGGACGGGGTCGGCAAGTCGCGCTACTTCACGGTCACCACCGTCCGCATCAAGGCAGGCCGGGCCAATGACTACGAGGAGTACACCAAGCAGTACAACCGGGCCCGGGACAAGGCGAACCTGGACGAGCACACGGCCGTCTATCAAGTGATCACCGGCGCCTCCTCGGGGACGTTCATCAGCTTCGGCGCGGCCCGCTCCCTCGCCGAGTGGGACGACTTCACCCGCAAGATGCAGGCCCGCAACAAGGCGATCGACGATGCCCTGGGCGGTGATCTGGTGGTCAAGCAGAGGCGGGAGACTGCCGAAGCCATCTTCGCGGAGAGCCGCTCGAGCCTCTACGCCTTCAACCCCAGGATCAGCCGGCCGCCGGCCCAGATCGCGGCCGCGGACCCCGACTTCTGGAACCCGAAGCCCGTCACGAAGGCCCTGGCTGCCAAGAAGGAGGTCAAGAAGGACACCAAGGCGACCAGGGAGACGAAGGACACCAAGCAGTAGCCCTCCGCAGGGACGGACGAAGGCCATTCCCCGCGGCCACCCCTCGGCGACGTCCGCACCGTCCGGGCGGGTGGCCGCGGTCGCGTCCTCGCATCGTCCCCCTGTCTGGGCAGGCCGGGGTCAGTCGCCCGACGGCCGCGGGTAGCCCAGGCGCGCCAGCACCCCGGCCATCTCGTCCAGGATCGCGGGATCGTCGATCGTCGGCGGCACCTTGTACTCGACGCCGTCGGCGATCTTCTTCACGGTTCCCCGCAGGATCTTGCCCGACCGGGTCTTGGGCAGCCGCTTCACGACCGCGGCCGTCTTGAAGAACGCCACCGGCCCGATCCTCTCCCGCACCGCCTGGATGACCTCGCGGACGAGCTCGGCCTCGGCTCGGCTCACCCCGCTCTTCGGCACCATGAACCCGACCGGCACCTCGCCTTTCAGCGCGTCGCGCACGCCGACCACCGCGCATTCCGCCACGTCCGGGTGCGAGGCGATGACCTCCTCGATGGCGCCCGTGGAGAGCCGATGGCCGGCCACGTTGATGACGTCGTCGATGCGGCTCATGATCGACAGATAGCCGTCGGCGTCGAGGAATCCCGAGTCGCCAGTCAGGTAATGGCCTGGATAGCGCGTCAAGTAGCCGGTGCGGAATCCCTCGTCGTCGTTCCAGAGAGTCCGCAGGCAGCCCGGCGGCAGCGGCAGCTTGATCGTGATGTCGCCACTGCGGCCGGGGTTGACGTCGTGGCCGGACTCGTCGAGCACTCGGATGTCGTAGCCCGGCACTGGCTTGGTCGCGGAGCCGGGCTTGACCGGGAGCAAGCCCAGCCCGACGCAGTTCGCGGCCGCCGGCCAACCGGTCTCGGTCTGCCACCAGTGGTCGATGACCGGGATGCCCAGCATCTCCTGCGCCCACCGCAGCGTATCGGGGTCGCAGCGCTCGCCGGCCAGGAAGAGGGCGCGCAGGCACGAGATGTCGTATCGCCTGATGTGCTCGCCGCGGGGGTCCTCTCTCTTGATGGCCCGGAACGCAGTGGGCGCGGTGAAGAGCACCCGCACTCCGTGCTGCGAGACCACGCGCCAGAACCCCACCGGCTTGCCTTCATAGAGGACGCTGGTGCAGCCCTTCAGCAGCGGCGCATAGACGATGTACGAGTGGCCCACCGCCCAGCCGAGGTCGGAAGCGGCCCAGTACACCTCGCCCGCGTCCACGCCGTAGATGGCCTTCATGCTCCACTTGAGGGCCACCGCGTGGCCGCCCTGGTCTCGCACGACGCCCTTGGGCCGGCCGGTGGTCCCCGAGGTGTAGAGGATGTAGAGGGGATCGGTGGCGGCCAGGGGAACGCACTCCGCGGGCGCGGCCCGGTCCATGGCCTCGTGCCAATCGAGGTCGCGGCCGGGAACGAGGGCGGCCGGCGCCTGCGGCCGCTGCACGATCACGCAGCGCTGCGGCTTGTGGCGGGCCATGTCAACGGCCTGGTCGAGCAGCGGTTTGTAGTGCACGATCTTGCCCGGCTCGATCCCGCAGGAGGCCGAGAGGATGAGCCGCGGCTGCGCATGGTCGATGCGCGTGGCCAGCTCGGGAGCGGCGAAGCCGCCGTAGACGACCGAGTGGACGGCGCCGATCCGGGCGCAGGCGACGCGGTCGCCTGGTCGGACGCCCATGGCCCGCAGGGCGCCGGCGCCGCGCGCTACTCGATCCCGCAGCTCCGAATAGGTGATTCGCTCGACCGTCCCCGTGACCGCGCTGTCGTGGATGAGGGCGACCTGATCGCCGCGGCCCGCCTCGACGTGGACGTCGAGGGCGTTGAAGCAGGTGTTGAGCCGGCCGCCCGCGAACCACCGGTAGAAGGGTGCCCGCGAGTCGTCCAGGACGCGGTCCCAGCGGCGCTCCCAGCGCAGGTCTGCCGCGGCCTCCGCCCAGAACGCCTCGCGGTCCTCGAGCGAGCGGCGGTACGTCTCGGCATAGGAGCCGGCGGTCATGGGCCCCTCCGTACGCGGTGCGCGGGATTCTGTCACGGGAGGGCAGCGTCCGGGAACCGCCGGTTTTGACGCCGCCGGACGGGGCCGGTATATTCGCAGGCTCCGCGCAAAAGCGAGGTTCGAGAGATGCCCACGACGACGATGAAGGCTCCCTTCTACGGCCACGTCCGG
>QHVM01000018.1:14805-58134 GCA_003223555.1 Acidobacteriota bacterium
AAGCAGTTCGAGCAGGACCTCGCGCGGTACTTCGGCATGAAGCACGCGGTGGGACTGAACTCGGGCACCGACGCCCTCTGGCTCGTGTTCCTCGCCCTCGGCATCAAGCCGGGAGATGAAATCATCACTACGGCCAATACCTTCTTCGCCACCGCCGAAGCGATCTGGATCGCGAGGGCCAAGGCGGTGTTCGTGGACTGCGACCCGAAGACGAGCAACATCGACCCGGCGCGGATCGAGGCCGCTATCACGCCACGCACGCGGGCCATCGTGCCCGTCCACCTCTACGGCCTCTGTGTGGACATGAAGGCCGTCTCGGAGATCGCCCGCAAGCACAAGCTGTTCGTCGTAGAGGACGACGCCCAGGCCATCGATGGCCACGGGGCGGACTGGAAGCAGGGCCAGCTCAGCGACGCCGTCTGCACGAGCTTCATCATCCAGAAGAACCTGGGGACGTTCGGGGACGGCGGCGCCGTGGTCACGAACCGCGACGACATCGACGCCACCGTGCGCAGGCTGCGCAACCACGGGTCGACCGTCCGCTCCGTCCACAGCATGGGCTACAACAGCCGGCTCGACGACCTCCACGCCGCGATCCTGGGCGTCAAGCTGAGGCACATCACCCGCTGGACCGATCGGCGCCGCGAGATCGCCCGGCGCTACTCCCGCGGCCTCGAAGGCACGAGCTTCAAGCTTCCCTACGAGCCTCCCGGCTACCGTCATGTCTTCCACCTCTACGTCATCGAGACGCCGCGGCGGGACGCCCTCGAGAAGCACCTGCTGGAGCAGGGTGTCGACGTGAAGCTCCACTATCCCATCGCCATCCACCAGCAGGAGGGCTATCCCTGGGGGCAGCTCGCCGACGCGCGGCCGAACGTGCCCAACTGCGAGCGCAACGCGGCCCAGTGCCTGTCGCTTCCCATGTTCCCGGAGCTCACCGACGCCGAGGTCGACTACACGATCGAGAAGTGCGTGGAGTGGGACCGGAAGAACCGGTGAGCCAGGTCTACAAGGTCGTCGTGGTCGGCCTGGGCAAGCGCGGCATGCACCACGCGGCCGCATTCAAGAAGAGCGCCCGCTTCGAGCTGGCCGGGATCTCGACCCGCGATCCGGGCCGGCTCGAGAAGGCGGCGGCGGAGCTGGGGAGCCCCCGGGCCTCCACCGATCCCCTGGCCCTCGTCCGGCAGGTGCGGCCCGACATCTTCTGCTTCTGCACGCCCCCCACGGTGCGCCTCGACCTCATCAAGCTGGGCATCGAATCGAAGGCCCGGCTCATCGCCTACGAGAAGCCCATCGCGCTGTCGATGAACGAAGCCATCGAGATGCGGAAGGCCGTCCAGGCGGCCGGCGTGAGGACGGTCGTCAGCCACCAGCACCGCTACGGGCAGCACTATCAGGAAGTGGCCCGGATCATCGAGAGCGGCGCCATCGGCCGCGTCCACACCGTCTACGGCCACTCCGTCGGGTGGATGCTCCATCTCTTCACCCACCTCGTTGATTACGTGCGCTGGTACAACGGCGGCGCCGAGGCGGCGTGGGTCATGGGCCAGGCCGCCGGACGGGGCAAGCTCGCCGACAACCATCCCTCTCCGGATCACGTGGCCGGCATCGTGCACTTCGCCAACGGCGTCCGCGGCTATGTCGAGTCGGGCGCGGGCGCGCCCGACGTCCCCGAGGTGGACTACTGGTGGCGCAAGAACCGCATCGGCGCCCAGGGCACCGAGGGCTTCGCGGAGGTCCTCACCGGCGGCGGCTGGCGGGCGGTGACGAAGGACGGACCGCAGTCGGGCGAAGGGTGCATGAACTACGAGCTGGACATGCCACCCTACGTCGAGGACATGGCCCGGTGGCTGGACGACGAGCGCCAGGTGCACCCCTGCAACGGCGAGAGCGCCTACAAGGGCTTCGAGATCACCATGGCGGTCCTGCGCTCCGCGGTTGAGCGCGGACAGATCAGGCTCCCCCTCGGGCCGGGAGAGCCGGAGCTCGAGGCCTTGAAGAAGGCGCTCCCCGACCGGCCCGTGCTCCTCTCGACCGAAGCCAGCCGGAAGGAATACCCGACCGCGTCGTCTTAGCTACTTCCCGGTGCAAAAGTAGGAGATCGGCGCCAGGTCCAGGGCCCTGGCACCCTCCCGTCTGCTGCAGCTCTGCATGTTATCCCGTCGCCCGGCCACTGCGCGCCCATCACGCGGCTGCCCGGCCGAGCACCAAGAGGTTGTTCGCGACAACTCCGAGACCCACCCATCGGTCCATCCCCGCGAGCCCCCGATAGCGGCAGCGCCTCAGTCCGTGCCGGCGCTTCAAGGCACTGATCCTTCCCTCGCATCCTGTCCGCCACCGTAGGGCGCGACGGAACCAGCGCTTGCGCTCCTTCTCCTTCGTCCGCTTCGACGCACCGGGGAGCACCACCTGCTTAATGCCCAACGCCGTCGCGGCCACCTCGTTCGCCCGGGAAGCGAAGCCCGTATCGGCCACCGCCATCCGTGGCGGTCGGCCGAACAGATCGCGGTGTTTCTTCAGCGACGGTACCCACAGGTCCTGGTCGGCCACGCGCGTCGCGCACACCTCGTAGTCAGTGATGAATTGGCCCTCGGCCTCCTGGATCTTGACGAGCTTGCCGAACTCCGTGGGCTTGGCGGCCTTGCCTTTGCGGATCGATTCGGTATGCGGCTCGAAGATGCTCAGCACCTTCCCAGGGTAGTGGGTATCACCCTTGAAGACGCGGGCGCGAGTCTGTCCGATCACGCGGGTGACGATCTCCACCGTCTGGCGGATCTGCTGCACTAAATCAGCTCCCAGCGCGCGCACTTGGCCCTCAACGCTCTCTACCGCCGCCTTGGCCTCACGCACAACCGCCCGCGTGATGCTCAAGACCTCGCCGTACAACTGCTGCAAACGGGGCTTGCCCTCCTCTTGGACCAGCTTCCGGCTCCGCTGCGCAAGCTCGAACACCCGATGCGCCAAGCCACGGCTGCGATCGCGAACCGCCACCAGCCCCTCGCCGACCTCTTCCTTCAGCTTCTTCAGAGTCCGCGTGAGCACTGTCACGCCGTCGGAGAGCAGGGAGCTGTCGGTCGGGTAATGAACATTGGTCTCCACCACCGTCGTGTCCACGCGCAGCTTCCAGCCACGCACTACCTTGCGCTCACATGCCAGGTCGACCAGTCGCGCCAGCACCTTCTTCAGAACATCGGCGTCGAGCGCGTGCGAGAGCCGGATGAGCGTCTTGGCATCCGGCACTCTCTCGCAGTCGATGCGGCAGAAGGCACGGTAGACCAGGCTTCCTCGAACTTCGCGTTCACACTCGTCGAAGCTCCAGTCGTAAAGATGCTTCAGGACCAACATCCTCAGCACCACCTCGGCCGGGGTGCTCGGACGGCCCTTCCTCCGGCTGCCTGGCCGTCGGCGTCCGAGTGCGTCGGCCACCAAGTCGACGAGTTCCTCATCCTCGAGAACCTCGTCGACTCGACGCAGAGCGGGGTCCCACAGCTTGTCCGCGTCCGGCAACAGCACTTCGAACACGCTTCGCTGGCCGTGCTTGCGACGAACCACTCTTCCTCCTTCGCACCCGCGAAGCCGCGGCCGGGGAAGCATGGGAGACCCACAGGCGCTCACGATTCAGCTCGGCCAGCTCACGGGCGAGGGTCTGGAGCTTCTTCCAGGCCTCGACACCATCGCGCACCGCGTCGGCCAAAGGCGAGGGCACGTAATAGCCCGTGGTCTTGCCCTCCTTGCCCCGGAAGCTGATGTAGAAGTGCGGCCCGTGCTTCTCCCCCTGCTTGCAGCGGCAATCCGGCTGGCCGCAGGTGCGGTAGGTCTCGGAGAGAGACCCGAAGATCGCCCGCTCGGACAACCCGGCCATCTGGCGCTGTAGCCGCTGCTGGGCCCGCTGGATGCTCCTAATCGATGACATCGATTAGGAGTGTACAGGCACCAAGCCCACCGCGTCCAGCGAAAAATCCACGATCTGCCTCCTTTGCGGTATCCTCGGGACTCTACAAACGGGACTTAGGGTCCCTGTTTTGCACCGGGAAGTAGCTAGGCTAGGCTAGCGCACTGTGGTGTTTGCTGGGTTTCAAGGCGCTCATTGCAGCGGAGCACGCATGGCAATTCCGGGATGGACAGGTCAGCGGAACCTGGCTGTCATCTTGGCCAGCTTCGATGATCAAGTATCGCCCGCGGCCTGGACAGCCCAGGAGCAGCAGCGATTCTTCGTGGGTCTCCGTGACTACATTGCGACCGCGTCATATGGCCGGGCGCTGCTCTCTGGCAGTGTCATCGGACCGTACAGCATTGGTAATAGCGCAACCTTTGGGGGCAACTATGGTCCGGCCATATGCGCAGCACTGAAGGCGGCCAAGGCGGATCCAAACGCCGATCTCACCTCGTTCGACGCTGTGTGCGTCGTGTTTAATAGTGCAGCCGGCGCCGGATTGATCACCGTTCCACACTGGCACATGCTGGGTCGAGCAAAACACGCCTGCAGGAACGATTGCACATGAAAACCTGCATGCGATCGCGGGTGTTGGCGATCTTTACGGTACCTGGAACGCGCCGGCGCAGTGGGACATCATGGACTGCGCCTGCGGTACACATCCATCAGCCTTCACCAAGTTGCAGTTGCGCTGGCTGGATCCGGCCGACACGACAACGTTCGAACCGAATAAGGCTCGTGGCTTTGCAGGCATTGGCATTGGGGGCGGGCGGGTTACCCTTCGAGCGCTTGAGCTCCCTCCTCAGAGGGGTTCCGCGTCCGCGGTCATTATTCGGCTCGACCAATCTCGTATCTATTCGTTAGAGCTCCGGCAACGCCTCGACGCATACGACAGCTCGCAACCGCTCAAACCGGGGATCCCAGATGAAGGCGTCCTTATTTCTTACATCGAGGAGAACCAAGGCGCGGCGCGGCCAGTGCATGTCAGACGGTTGCTAAAAGCTGGCGAGCGATTCGCGAACATGACGGAACACGTGCTGACGGTCGCGTGTGAGTCGATAACGCAGGGGAGCGCTGCAATCGGTGTCGCCTATCAGGCCCAGATATTCAGTTTCTGGCCACCCCCGCCGAAGGTCCTGCCGCAGCTAGCGGCGTTCTTCGCGGTGGAGGCGCTGGCGCTTGCTCAGCTCGGTGGTTACACAATCCCCTCTCGGAATACTTATGATCAGTTCGTCCAGTTCAACTCCGCCGTTGGCCAGGACCCACAAACAGTCACCGCAGATCTCATCGACCGATTCAAATTACAATTTGATCGCCAATGGCAGCGCTCTTCTGAAAATGGAGCCTCATTTTATGCGAACACCTCGGTGCGATGGGCGGCGAACGGGGTGAATACGGGCGACCGCGATCCCCTCGACTTCTCTGTGCTCAACCAGTCAAGTTCACCAGATTGGCGGTAGCATCATGATGCCGCCCTCACTAATCCAAGCGGCGCTAAGGGTTGGCTTGAGGACCATCTGCGGGCCTTCGTGCTGTTTTTTGCCGAGGAGCAGCGGAACTTCTTATGCGCGTTGTTCACGAGCGAAGCGGTTTGGCTGGCCAGCGTCGGGGGTTATCAGGAACCCGCCCGCAATTCGACCGACCCCGGCGTCCATTTCCGCTGGGCATGGCCGCATTCGATAAGTACTATTCGTGACGAGCTTATCGACAGGTACTCGAAGCAGCTAGATTCGTGGGGTGCGGCTTTCCGCGCACCCTCGACCCTTTACAGTCGGATCGCGCTTCGACTGAACGCACTGGGTGTCAGCTTTGGCTCTGCGGACGCAAATTCGCTTGATGCGAGCGTGCATTCCACGTGGGCAAACCGGGTCGGCCTAGCGGGCATGAAGAACGAAACGGCTCGCAGAGTGAATGTGATCTTCGCGGCGCTGGCGTAGTATCCAAGGTGAGTACTATCGAGCCTCCGCTAGCATAGCAGGCCGCGGAAAAAACCGCCCATGAACGTCATTCGGCCCTCGGCTGAGGAGATCGGCGCGATCCCGACGCCTGGCGGGCTATCCAGGATTCAAGCTCAAGTACTACTTGAAGCAACTTGGTCTGGAACAAGTACGAAAGGTAACAACGTCGCGGTGTCAGGAAGCCTTCGCTAGGGCCGGTTCGTTCATGAAGTGGGGTCCACCTTCCAACCCGGCTCAGTGATCGACCGCTGCCCGGCGGGATGGGGCTCGACGAGCTTCGCGTACAGCTCCGGGCGCCGCGCCCGCAGGTAGCGGCGGCCGGGGGCTCGCTGCAGCTTCTCCGCCTTCAGCTCCGTCACCACCACGTCGTCGCCCAGGGCGCGGCTCTCCGCCTGCACCTCACCGAAGGGATCCAGGATCATGGCCGCGCCGGGTTTGATCGTGTCGTCGTCGCGACCGACGGCGTTGGAAAAGACGATGTAGACGCCGTTCTCCCAGGCCCGGGCCGGCAGCCAGCGCATGAGCCAGGCCCGGCCCTTCGGCCCGTCGAACTCGCGCCGCAGCGTCTCGGGGTCATCATGCCGGCCTTCCCAGAGGGCGGGATCGATCGGTCCGCGGCCCGGCATCTCCGAGGGCGTTCCGCCGGTAACGTGGGGAGCGAAGATCACCTCCGCGCCCATGAGCGTCGTGGCGCGGACGTTCTCGGGCAGGTTGCAGTCGTAGCAGACGAGGAAGCCCGCGCGCATGCCGCGCAGCTCGCTGACCTGGTGCGCGTCACCCGCGGAGATGTGGCGGTTGATGAAGGGATGGAGCTTGCGGAAGCGCGTGATGAAGCCCTCCGCTCCCACCACGACGTAGGTCTTGTAGAACCGGCTGCCGTCCGCCTCGATGAGCCCGGCCATGATCACGACCCCGTGCCTGCGCGCGGTCTCGATCAAGCCGGCGGTGGAGGGACCGCCCGGCACGGGCTCGGCCAGCCGAGCCAGGCCGGCGCGGTCCAGGCGGCGGAGGAAGGTATAGCCCGTGACCGAGCATTCGTGGAAGCTGACGATCCCGGCGCCCTGCCGGGCGGCCTGGCCCGCGAGCGCGTCGATGCGGGCGAGGTTGTAGGCCTTGTCCCCGTCCCGATGCTCGAACTGGGCCGCGCCCACGAGGACGTCGCGCACTAGCAGCGTGCTGAATGACTTGCTCCGACGCGGGTTTTTGGCGCGCGGAGCGGAGCGCGCCGCATTTGCGCTTACGACCTGTACGCCTCCCGCCCCCGGCCCTGCACGGGAATGCCCTGCGCGGGAAGCACCTCGTGGTGCAGGGCGTACATGCAGGCCGCCGCCTCGTCGATCTTGCGCGTGAACGCGATCGAGCCCTTGAGGATCGGCTTGAGCTTCTCCTTGTCCTGGATGCGGGCCGGCGGGTACTCGTGCTCCACGATGAGGTACGTGTTCGCGACGTCCAGCTTCAGCAGCTCGCGGGCGGCGAGCTGGTGGTCCAGCCAGTCGACGGTCCGGTTCTGGAGGTAGGCCAGCGGGTCGTGCTTCGCCGTGCCCGGCAGCTCGTGTTCGCACAGCACCGTCTGCTTCTTCCACGCGTTGACCTGGTCGGCCGGGTTGTCCGAGGGCTTGCCGCCCTTCCAGTCACCCCGCTCCACGGTCTGGCCGCCGTAGCCCCAGGCCGAGACGCCCTTGGCGTCGACGACCTGGCCCTTCACGTGGAAGCCGCCGATGAGGAAGTTGTACCCGGTGTCCTTCAGGTACTGGAAGAGCGACCGCGTGTCCTGGCCCATCAGGATGGCGTGGGAGGGGTCGTAGTGGATGCGGAGCTGGTCGCCCACCCCTGCCTTCTCGCAGATGCGGTGCAGCGCGATCCAGGTCCCCGGCGCGTAGGCGATCTGGTTGTGGAAGTTGTCGCCGGTCGTCCAGCCCGGCATCGGGCATTGCTCGACACGATACGTGAGGCCCCGGGACTTGGCCTCCTTCAGCAGCGGCACGAACCACTCGCGGAAGTCGTCGAGGTTCTGGTCCATGCTGTGCTGCTGGTTGCGGCCCACGAAGCCGCACACCGCTTCCACCCCCAGCAGCGACGCGGTCTCGAAGACCCGCATCATGAAGTCGTGCTTCTTCTTCCGGATCGCCGGGTCGTGGTGGAGCATGTTGTCGAAGTAGCCGATGTCGGAGATGCCGACCCGGTACTCCTTGAGGGCGGCCTGCACCCGGCGGGCGCGGTCCTTGTCGAAGGGCCGGCGCAGGTCGAGGGTGTTGGCCACCGGGTCGAGCATCGCCTCGGGCGGCACGTCGGTCTCGGTCGGGTGCAGGGCGGCCGAGAGCTGGATGTAGTCGGCGTCCAGCTCACGGGCGAAGGCCAGCCACTCCTCGATCGCGCGGTCGGGGTCGGGATCACGGACCGAGCGCGGCGTCAGCTCCTGGAGCGCCGCGGTCAGCACCCCCACCTTCATGAACTTCGGCTCGAAGCTCTTGACGGACATCGTCGTCCCCCCTGAGACGCCCGCGCGGGGGCTATTGGCCCTTGCGGGGCTTGGCCGTCTTGCCGTCCGAGGCCTTGCCGGCGGGCTTGGTCTTGGTGCCGCCCGAGGCCTTGACGGGAGTCTTGTCGAACGAGCGCACGTAGTGGGCGAGACCGACGATCTCCTCGGGCGTGAGCTGGCTCTTGAAGGGCAGCATCGCCGTGCCCGGGACGCCCTCGCCGATGACCTTGACCAGGTCCTCGATCTTGTCGCCGTGGGTCCACTTGCCGTCGACGAAGTTCAGCGGCTCGAGGGGTGAGTTGCCGTCGGCCATGTGGCACTGCTGGCACTTCGCCTTGTAGAGGTCGAGGGTCGCTTCGCTCGGCTTGTAGGCGTCGGCCGACCAGGCCGCCGCCGCCCAGCCCAGGAACACGCCCACCATCGTGCCCACCCGTGCTCGTTCGCTCATTTGTCGGAGGCTATACCCGGCTTTGCGCACGGGTCAAGTGCGTGGCGCCGGTCCGTCGTGTCGGCGGGCCGGCGCGGCCAGGAGCGGGCGGTCTTCAGGCCGGGATGGCCGTGACCACCGCCGTGGTGTTGTGCCAGCCTTCGAGCTGGCCCTTGAACCGGGCGATCTCGCCGTAGGTGAGCAGGCCGGCCACCGGCACGCTGGGAAAGACCGAGCGGACGGCCTCGATCTCCTTCCCGAAGCCGCCGTTCAGGATCATGCCCCGGCAGACGCAGTCGAACAGCACGACGGCGGCCGCCCGGCCGCCGCCCAGGTTGCGGTGCGCCTCCTCGGCCGCCCGGCGAGCGGCCGCCACCATCTGGGTGGGCTCGCCGTCCAGGATCGACACGTGAGCGCCCTCGGGGATCTCCGCCGCGCAGGTGAGCGACCCGTCCGCCCCGACCGAGAGCGGCGCCCGGGCCTTCTTCAGGCCGTTGAACATGTACACGCCCAGCTCGTTGGCGATGAGGAAGGGTCCGGCATTGGCCGGCGTGAGCGCGACGCCGCGTGACGCCGCGTACTCCTTGTAGACCTCGAAGGCCGGCCGGCCATCGAGCTGATGGACGACGTTGTGGGTGGCTCGCGTGACCCGCATGCGGGCCGTCGTCGGCTGGAGGCCGTGATCCACGCCTACCCCCCACGCCTTCTTGGAGAACGCGTGCAGGGCCGCGGCGGAGTCCTTGGCCGCCCGCCCGCGCCCGCCCACGTAGGTCGCCTGGAAGGCGCCGTCGTCGCCGGCCGCTCCGCCCACGACCTGCTGGAACGAGCCCGTTCCCTTCAGCACCTCCGTCACCAGTGTTTCCCCCGCTCCGTTGAGCCCGTCCACCAGGAGGACCGTGGTCGACATGGCGAGGCCCCATCCGGACGCCGCCTTGGCCGCATTGCCGAACCCGGCGCACAGCATCCTGGCCGCCGCGCCGGGATCCGCCTTCACGGCGGAAGCGGTGGAGAGGGCGACGGCGATCTCGTCGCTGGCCACCACGAGCGCGGCCACGCTTCCGCGGGTCAGCCCGCGCTCGGTGATCTCGCCCGCGGTGGAGCACCCGAAGAAGGCCGCACCCGGCGCCTCCTTCTCGGCCGCCGCTAGCGCGACCGCCAGGTCGTGCCGGGGAGAGGCGAAGATCAGCCCGAAGGCCGGCTTCGAGATCCCGAGCGGGTTCAGGGCTTCCCGGACGGCTTCGGCGGCGGCGCTTCGGGTTTCGGCGGCGAGCGAGCGGCCGCTTCCGGCAACGGTCGACATCGTCAGTTGTTCCTTTCCGTCGGAGGCAGGCGGGCACTATAGCAATGGCGATCATGCGCAGACGGTGTGCATCGTCACCGGGCATTTTGCCCGCGAGATGACCGACTCGTTCCGGAGCGACTCGAATCACGACTGCTGAACGATGTGGAGGCCTGAGGACCCGCCCGGCCGGAGGTCATACTTGACCGCGTTCGCTCGTCGGAGCGATAGTCGACCATCAAAGAGGTGGAGGATGCCCGATCCCTACGCGCCCAAGAAGTCCGACAAGTTCACCTTCGGCCTGTGGACCGTGGGCAACCGCGGCCGCGACCCGTTCGGCGAGGCCGTCCGTGACACGATCCCGCCTGCCCGCATCGTCCAGAAGCTCTCCGAGCTGGGCGCCTACGGCGTGAACCTGCACGACAACGACCTCGTGCCTTTCGGGGCGAGCGCCGCGGAGCGCGACCGCATCGTCCGTGACTTCAAGAAGGCGCTCGCCGATCACGGCATGAAGGTGCCGATGGCGACGACGAACCTGTTCTTCCACCCCGTCTTCAAGGACGGCGCCTTCACCGCCAACGACCCCAAGGTCCGCGCCTTCGCCGTCCAGAAGACGATGCGCTCGATCGACCTCGGCGTGGAGCTGGGGGCGACGGTCTACGTGATGTGGGGCGGCCGCGAAGGCGTGGAAGCCGACGCCTGCCGCGATGCGCGCGAGGCCATCAAGCGCTACCGGGAATGCGTGAACTTCCTCTGCGAGTACGTCCTCGACCAGCGTTACGAGATGCGCTTCGCGCTCGAGGCCAAGCCCAACGAGCCGCGCAGCGACATCTACCTCCCCACCACCGGCCACATCCTGGCCTTCATCGAGACCCTCGACCACCCCGAGATGGTGGGTGTGAACCCCGAGGTGGCCCACGAGCACATGAGCGGGCTCAACTTCTACCACTCGATCGCCCAGGCCATCGACGCGGAAAAGCTCTTCCACATCGACCTCAACGACCAGAAGCCGGGCCGCTACGACCAGGACCTGCGATTCGGCAGCGAGAGCCTGAAGGGGATGTTCTTCCTGGTCAAGCTGCTCGAGGAGTCCGGCTACGACGGCTCCCGACACTTCGACTCCCACGCCTACCGCACCGAGGACGAGGAAGGCGTGTGGGAGTTCGCGCGCGGGTCCATGCGGAGCTACCTCATCCTCAAGGAGAAGGCGCGGCGCTTCGGGGAGGACCGGCAGATCCAGGCGATCCTGAAGGAGATCGGGGCGACGGGGAACGGCGACGACCCCTACGGTCTCGGCCGCTACGGGCGCGACACGGCGAGTCGGCTCAAGGACACGAGCTTCGAGGTGGACGCGCTCGCGCGCAAGGGACTCGGCTACGAGCGATTGGACCAGCTCGTAGTCGACCTGCTGCTGGGCGCGCGATAGCTCGCCGAGATCGGAATCAAGGCTGCGAGCGGAGCGGGATTCACTCCCGCGAAGCGAGCGGGGGTTCAAGGGGGCGCGCCGCTAGCGCCCCCTTGCTCAAAGACGACCAGCTCGTGGTCGACCTGTTGCTCGGCGCGCGGTAGCCGGACGACCCTCAGCCCTGCTTCAGCCCCAGCTTGGCCACCACCTCCGGCGGGCAGCCCTTCCAGTCGTAGGGCTGGTTCCCCATGAAGCCGAGGTCCTTGATGCCGATCTCGCTCGTGAAGAAGCCGGTGGCGGTCAGGTCGCGGAACAGGCTGAAGAACGCGATGCCGGCCGAGTACGCCGTGGCATGGCGCTCGGGCTCCTCGAGCGGCACCACGGTGGGCGGTCCGGCCATCCCGGTCTGCGGCGTGGGCGTCGGAGGCGAAGGCGGCTCCTTCTCGGGGTGACCGACGGCCGCGGCGCCCGCCTGCGCCGTCGGCTCCCGGCGGCCGATGTCCGGCCGGCCGCTCGGCTCGTCCTTGGGCGGGTAGGCGATGAGGTCGAGCACCTGCCGGCGCTGCTCGTCGGTGCAGTCGGCGAACCGCTTGTCGAATCGGCGGCTGCACTCGCGGTCGAGCCACATGAGCCCTCCGCGCAGGCGGGGCTGCACGCGCGAGCCCCAGAACGCCGCGTACTCGTCGACGTACTCGACGGTGCGGGCGTCGGTGGCGCTGCCCGACCGCTCGTCGCGCGGGATGATCATGTCGGCGAGGATGCGGGCCGCCTTCCACTCGTCCTCGCTGAAGAACTTGGGCACGTAGGCTCCCCTGGCCACGGCCAGGGGAGGCGGAGCGGGCAGGCCCGTCACCGAGGGCGCCGGGGCCTGCTGCGGCGAAGCCGAACGCGCCGGCCCGGCCGCCGCCGCAACGGGCAGGCTGCCCAGCACCTTCAGGGCCATCCGCCGCGAGACGCCCTTCTTGACGTCGGGTGCGTCGCTCATCGCCGCCTCCTCTAGAGGTTCCCCTTCTTCAGCTCGTCCGCGATGTAGTCCGACGCCCGCCAGCCGACGGCCATGATGCTGAGGGTCGGGTTCTTGTCCGCGTTGGAGACGAAGCAGCCCCCGTCGGTGACGAACAGGTTCTTCACGTCCCAGGCCTGGCAGAACTGGTTGAGCACCGACTTCTTAGGGTCGTCGCCCATGCAGGTCGTGCCCACCTCATGGATGATCTCCCCGCCCTTCTTGATGCCCCAGTCCTTCAGCGGCAGCTCCGGCCGCCAGACCTGGCCGCCCATCGCGTCGATCAGCTCCCAGAACGTCTCCTGCATGTGGCGGGCCTGCAGGATCTCGGCGTCTGCCCACTTCCAGTGGAAGCGCAGCACCGGGATGCCCCACTGGTCGACGACCTCGGGGTCGATCTCGCACCAGCAGTCGTCGTTGGGGATCATCTCCCCGCGGCCCGAGAAGCCGACGAACGCGCCGTACACGCTGCGGTACTTCTTCTTGAGGTCGGCCCCATAACCGCCCCCCACGATGCGGTGGGCGCCCGAGAAGATGCCCGAGCCCGGCATGCCGCGCCCCCCCCACACCTCGATGTGGTACCCGCGCGGGAAGGGCATCTTCTTCTGATAGTTCCACCATGGCATGTAGAGGTGCATGCCGCCCACCCCGTCTTCGTTGTGCGCCGGCATGTCCATCAGGGCGGGGAAGAACCCGCCCACGCTCACGCCCACCGTGTCCATCAGGTACTTGCCCACCAGGCCGCTGGAGTTGGCCAGGCCGCCCGGGAAGCGCTCCGAACGAGAATTGAGCAGCAGCCGTGCCGACTCGCAGGCGCTGGCGCAGAGGACGACGACCTTGCCGCGGACCTGGACCTCCTGCCGCGTCTTGCGGTCGACGTAGGAGACGCCGGTCGCCTTGCCGGCGTCGTCGGTCAGCACCTCGCGGCACATCGCGTCGGTCCGGATCTCGAGGTTGCCGGTCTTGAGGGCGGGCGGAAGCAGGACGGTCGGCGAGGAGAAGTTGGAGCCGGTCGCGCACGAGCGGCCGCACTGGCCGCAGTAGTGGCAGGCCGGCCGGCCGTTGTGGTTGCGGGTGATGATCGACAGCCGGCTCGGGATGCAGGGGATGTGCAGCTTGTCGCACGCCTGCTTCACGAGCAGCTCGTAGCAGCGGGGGGCGGGCGGCGGGAGGAATACGCCGTCCGGCGTGTTCTCCAGACCTTCCTTGCTGCCGAAGACGCCGATGAGCGATTCCACCTTGTCGTAGTAGGGCGCGACGGCGTCGTAGGTCATCGGCCAGTCGAGGCCGAGGCCGTCGCGGCTGCGCGGCTTGAAGTCGTAGGGTCCCATGCGGAGCGAGATGCGGCCCCAGTGGTTGGTGCGGCCGCCGAGCATGCGCGAGCGCCACCACAGGAACTCCGTCTCGCGGGCGGTGGTGTACGGCTCTCCCTCCACGGTCCAACCGCCGTAGGAGGCGTCGAACCAGCCGAAGGGCTTCTGGGGCGTGCTGCCGCCCCGCAGCGGCGCGTCGTAGGGCCACTGGAACATCTTGGAGTCGCGGGCGGTGTCGAAGTTCGCCCCTGCCTCGAGCATCAGGACCCTGGCGCCGGCCTGACACAGAACCAGCGCCGTCATGCCGCCGGCGGCGCCGGAGCCGACGACGATGGCGTCGTACACCTTCGGTTGCCGAAGGATCTGCATGCTCGGGTCCTCCTCAGGGGCTGGTCGGCGCCGGCATTCTACGGGAACCTGAATCCGGGCGCGAGCACGCGGAGCATCGAGTCAGGCTTCCGGATGCCCTGCCCCTGCATCCAAGAGCCGGCCTCGGCGGCCAGGCCCGGCCCCGGCGAGCCGGCGGGCAGGGACCCCAGGCGCCGCCGGGCCGCCGCCGCGTAGAGCGCCATCTCCGCACGCGTGAAGCCTTCGGCGGCGGCCGCGAGCAGGCGGGCGGCCTCTCGCGGATCGCCGCGCGCGTCGGCCACCGCGCCCCGCACGAGGAGGGCCAGCGGGTCCGACCAGGGCATCCGCTCGCGCTCGATCTTCCGCGCGAGGCGCTCGGCGATCCGGAGCCACGGCTCCCGGTCGGCGGCGCTCGTGGCCACGGCCAGGGCGCATCGCGCGCGCAGGTGGGTCGCCTCCACCCGCAGGGGCTGGACCCGCAGGAGCAGCGAACGGGCCAGGGCCGGCCATTCCCGGGTGACGAGCCGCCAGGCCGCCTCGCCGTCACCCGTGTAGAGGAAGATGTCGGCCCGCGCGCGCAGCGCGTTGTAGTGCTGCCGGTGGAACCCGCCCTGCGACCACTGCCGCATCGCCTCGGTGATCTCGCGCCGGGCCCCCTCCGGGTCGTCGGCCGCCAGCCAGACCAGGTTCGTCCGCGTCCGCAGCTCGGTGGTGGCGTACAGGTTGCCGCGCGCCAGGGCGCCGGCCAGCAGCCCCGGCAGGCGTCGGGCGACCTCGCCTATCTGGCCCATGAACGTGAGGGACAGGAGCATGAAGCTGTGGGCGCTCGTCACCTCCCACGCCGTGCCCGTGCACTGCTCGCGGAGCATCACCTCCGCCGTCTCGCACAGCTCGGCGGCGCGCCGCCATTCGCCGTTGCAGTAGGCCGTGATGCCCGTCATCAGGATCGCCAGGCCGACGGGATGCGGCTTGCCCACGCGGCGCGCCAGGGCGTCCGCCTTGGCGCAGAACAGCGTGGCGCGCTTCCATCCCCGCCGGCCGGGGCTGGCCGAGAAGCCGGCCTCCACCGCGAAGGCACGGGCGATACGGCCCGGCTCGCCCGCCCGGAGGGCGAGCAGCAGATGGCGGGTCTGGAAATCGGCGGCGCGGATGATGTCGACGAGGGCCAGGCCCACCGCGACCGCCCAGCAGATGTCGATCCGGAGCAGCTGCTCCTCGGGGACCTCGCGCGCGTCGCGCTCCACGAACTTCAGCCCCCGCAGCTTGAGCCGCAGGCGGCGCAGGAGCATCGACAGGAGCGCCCGCCGCGGCGAGGGGGAGAGCGTCATGCCGAACGCGGCGAGGACGATGCGGATCACCTGCAGGCCTTCGTCGATGTGCCCGCTGATGAGGAGCTGCTCGGCCGCGCGACGCTGGAAGTCGAGCGCCCGGGCGGGGCCGGCTTCGGCGGCCGCCTCGAGGTAGTGGCGCGCCGCTTCGGCGCACTCGCCGGCGTTGGCCAGCGCCTCGGCCAGGCCCGTCGTGAGCTCACGGCGATCGGACCCCACCGAAGGACTGAGCTCGAGCGCCCGCCGATACAAGAGGGCGGCGCGGTCGAATGCGAAGGCGGCGCTGGCCCTCGTCGCCGCGAGGGCGGCGTAGCGCGCGGCGCGGCCACGGTCGCCCGCCCCCGCGTAATGCTCGAAGAGCGCCTCGGGATTGTCGAAGCCCTTGGCCTCGAACGTCTCCGCCAGCCGCTGGTGGATGCGCCGCACCGCCTCGGGCTCGAGCATCGAGGTCAGCGTCTCCCGGATGCGGTCGTGGTACAGCTCGATCTGCGGCGCGGCGCCGCCCGTGCGCACGAGCTGGGCCGCGCGCAGCGCGGTGAGCAGCGGGCGCTCGTCCCCGCCGTGGCCAGCGGCCTGATGAGCGAGGCGGGCGTCCACCGGCCGGGCCGCCACCGCCAGCGTCTCCAGCAGCGCGCGGGCGCCGGGGGGCAGGAGCTTCATCCGGGCTTCGAGCATCTCGGCCAGCGTCACGCCGGTGGTGGCCGTGGCCTCCGTCGTCAGCGCGTATCGCGTGAGCTGCTCCACCAGGAACGGGCTGCCCCCCGCCTCCCGCACGATGGTGTCCACGAAGTGCCGGCTGGCCGTGGTCTCGGGCTTGAGCAGGGAGGTGGTCAGGTCGCGGGCGGCCTGTGGGCTCAGCGAGTCCACCTCGAGGATCCGGCGGCCCTGGCCGTCCGCGCGGGCGAGGAGCGCCTTCAGGAAGGGCTTGGAGTCGATCTCGTCGCTGCGGAAGCTGGCCACGAGCAGCATCGGGGCCGGGTCGGGCAGACGCAGCAGGTCTTCCAGGAAGGCGAGGCTGTCCGCGTCGGACCACTGCAGGTCGTCGATGTAGAGGACCAGGGGCTGCCGGTCGGCCACCCGGGCCAGCAGCTCGGCCAGCGCCGCGAAAGCGCGGCGGCGCACCTCTTGCGGGTCCGGGATCTCCTGCTCGCGGTGGGGCGCGCCCATCACCGACTCGACGCGCAGCATCACCGGGAAGAGGCGGGACAGGATCAGCGCGTCCCGCGGCATCAGGGCATCGGCCCTGGCCTTCGACAGCGACAGGAGGTAGCGGGTCAGGCTGTCGACGACGCCGTCGAGCGCCTTGTAGGGCACCGATTCGCGCTCGAAGCACCGGCCGGCCAGGACGACGGCATGCTTGCGGCGCTGCAGCTCCTCCAGGAAATGGCGGACGAGGGTCGTCTTGCCCATGCCGGACGGGCCGTGGACGTAGACCGTCACCGTGCGTCCCTCCCGGCAGGCGGAGAACGCGTCCCGCAGCACCGCCAGGTGCTCGTCGCGACCGACGAAGGGCGCCTCGCGACCGGCGGCCGGCGCGGCCACCGCGGGCCCGACCGCTTCGGTGGGCGTGCGGCCGAGTCGCTGGAGGAGGGAGGTCCCCGTGGGCCGCTGGGCGGGTTCGCGCCGGAGGAGATCGCGGCAGAGCGCGTCGAGGTCGACCGGCACGTCGGGCACCACGGCCGCGGGCGGGACCGGCTCGTGGTGCAGCTTGTCGTTCAGCACGTCGAGGTAGCTGCCCGCGAAGGGAAGCCGCCCGGTGAGGGCCTCGTAGAGCATCACGCCCACGCTGTACCAGTCGCTCACCTCCGAGACCGGCTGGCCCGCTCCCTGCTCGGGGGCCATGTAGGCGGGCGTGCCGGCGACGACCAGGCTCTGATGCATGCCTTCCGGGCTGCTCTCGGTGACGAGGCCGAAGTCGAGGACCACCACCCGGCCCTCGCCGGTCACGAGGACGTTCGAAGGCTTGATGTCCCGGTGCAGGCGGCCGACCTCGTGCAGCGCGTGGAGCCCCTCGGCGAGCTGCCGCAGCGCCGCCCGCAACCGATCCGGCCGCGCGCAGGGAGGCGTCGCGGGTGGCTTCCATTCGGCGAGCGCGCGCTCCTCGGCCCCCTCCAGGTCCAGCCGCGTCGGCTCGAACTCGGAATGCATCGTGGTGGAGGCGGCGGCGTCCATCGTGGTCGGCTCCGCGCCCTCGGGCCGGCCCCCGCGGACGTACTCGAGGAAGTTGACGCCCTCCACCAGCTCCATGGTGAAGAACCACGAGTCGCCTTCCGCGACCAGCTCATAGAGGGAGACGAGGTTGGGATGGGTGACGTCGGCCAGGGCACGGAACTCCCGCTTGAAGCGGTAGATGGCCCCGCCGTCGACGCGCGTCAGCGTCTTGAGGGCGACCGTCTGGCCGGACTCGCGGTCGTAGGCCTCGTAGACCTCGCCCATGCCGCCGGCCCCCAGCCGCCGGCGGACCGCGAACCGCTGGTTGCCGCGAAAGTGCCAGGTGGACTGCGCCATCAGGTCCCGGGTGTGCCCGCGCAAGTGCCGTCGGAGCACGGCGGGCGAGCCGCGCCATCTTGGCACAGCGCCGACGAAAAATCATTGGCGCCCGGGCCGCGCGCCGGAAGGGTACTAGAGGTCGAAGTGGACAGTGACGGTCAAGATCACGGGCACGGGCACGCCGTCCTTCAGCGTGGGGGTGTAGGCCCACTGCTTCACGGCGTCGATGGCCGCCTCGTTGAGGAGGGGAATGCCGCGCACGACCTTCACCTCCGTGACATGGCCCTGCCGGCTGACGATGCACTCCAGGACGATGCTGCCGTGCACCTTCGCCCTGGCTGCGATCTCGGGGTAGACGGGGCTCACGTGCTTCAGCTTCTTCGGCTCCTTGATCTCGCCGCCCACCCGCACCGGGACGACCGGCGGCGGCGGCTCGGTCCTCGCCGCCAGCACGCCGCCCACGATGCCGCCGGCGACTCCTCCGGCAACGCCGCCCGGCTCGCCGGCGGGCGCGCCGTCACCCGCGGGTCCGGGCTCAAGCGGGTCGGCCAACACCACCGGGTCGGGCACGTCGATCGGGGCCGTGAAGGCCGCCGCAGGGGGCGGGCTCGGCGGGACCGTGGGTCGTGGCGCGGAGGGTCGCGCAGCGGCAGGAGGTGCAGCCGGGGGCGGAGGCGGCGGCGTGACCATGGCCGGCCCGACGAAGAAGGCCCTGGCCTCCCGCGTCGGGACCGGCAGCGGCTCCGACATCAGCAGCGGCACCACGACCACCGCCACGAGAAGCCCCGCGTGGATCAGCAACGACGCCGGCCACAGCCACGACTTCGTCCGGGAACCCGAAGGGGGACGACCACTCACCACCCTCGTCTCGATCCTGAGGTCCAGCTCCGGTCCAAGGTGGCGATCCTGGGCGTGCGAGGCCTGACGGCCGGACCCGGCCAGCATCCTCTCCCGGCGGATCTCCGCCAGCAGGACCCCCAACGGAGAAAGTACCGATTGCGCCATGATCCTATCGCTTGAACAGACGACGCCACCTCGGGCGAGGTTCCGTCTAGACTCGGGCAGTGAGCCGGCTCCGGCGGGAGCTCGAGGACGTTGTGACGCTCGCCACAGCCCTCGCCATCATACCCCTGAGCTGGCTCGTCCTCGGCTGGCGCTGGCCGCGGTCCGTATCGGGCCACGACGGCCTGGCCAACGTCCTCGTCCTCCTCCAGGCCCTCGTCGAGTCGGACGGCGACTGGTCGCGCCTGGCCTACCGGGCCGACCTGCTCGGAGGCATGAAGCTGCGCGACGCGGTCGGGCCCTTCCCGGTCTTCAGCCTCCTCGCCCGCTTCGGACTGGCGCCGACCGCCATCCTCGACCTCACCAGTTTCCTCCTCCAGGCCGTGATCGCCTTCCTGGGCCTGCGGGCCGCCGCCGACCACGCCTCGGCGTGGTCGGGCCGCGACGTCCGCCTCGGCTCCTGGGCCAGGATCGGCGGCGTCTGGGCGTTCGGATTCGCGCCCGTCCTCGGCTGGAAGATCGGCGCCGGCCACCAGACGCTGATCACCGGCATGCTTCCGTTCCTTTCTGCCGTCAGCCTCGTTGCGGCGGCGGGGGCCGGCACGGTGAGCACGACGCTCGGGGTCGTGGCGGCGGCCGCCATGGCCGCAGGCGTCCTCTTCACCGGGCACCAGATGGTGGTGTACGGCGCCGTCTTCGGGGGACCGGTCCTCCTCGGAGCCTGGTGGGCCCTCGGCCGTCGGCCGGCCGCCCTGGTCACGCCGGTGGCGGTAGGCGCCGGCGCGGCGCTGCTGGTGCTGCCCGACCTGTGGGGCGTGCTCGCCCACGCCTTCGGCAGCGATTCGCTGCGGGCCCTGCACGGGATGCGCCTCACGTACAGCTATCTGACCGCGCGGCCCCTCGACTGGCTCCGCTCGCTGCTGTGGGCCCGCGACGTGCTCTGGCCGGGCGAGCCGCAGATCCTCCACCACGAGATCAACAACCCGATGGGGCCGATGCTCCTGCTGCTCGTCCTCGTGCCGTGGCGGCGTACCCGGGGCCTCGCCGCCGGCCTCGGGGCCAGCGTGATCGCGGCGCTTCTGTTCAGCATGAACACCCATCCTTTTTCGGATGCTCTGCTGATGATCGTTCCTCCCCTCGGCAGCTTCCGCGTCCCCACCCGCGCGCTGCTGCCCGCGCTCTTCATGCTGCCGATCCTCGCCCTGGCCGCGATCCTGGTCGAGCCTGATCCGCCGGCGCCGCGGCGGGCGGCGGGGCTGCTCGCCGCCGCCATGGTCTTCCTGTCGCCGCCCCTGCTGCGGGAGCTGGCCGGATGGGCCGTCGCCGCGGCGGTGGCCTTCCGGCCGCCGCGCCTCGGCCGGCTGGCGCGGATCCCTCGCACGGCCGCCTTCCTGGTGATCTCCGCCGGCGGCCTGGCCGCCTTTCGCGAGCGCGCGCTCTCGTTCTCCGACGGCTTTCCCGACGGCGCCGCCTTGCTCGCCCGCGCGCGCGAGCTCGGCGACGAGGCACGGCGCGCACAGCCGGCCCTCAAGTCCAGCCTGGTGCGCGTCAGCCCGTCGTTCGAATGGCCGGAGCTGCTGTCCAACACCGCCGCGGCGGGCGGGCTCTCCAGCCTCGACGGCTACTACTTCCCGCAGCGGCGCCTCGTGGAGCTGATGTGCGCCGCCCGGGGACAGGGCTACCAGCCGAACTCGCTGCTGCTGCGCTTCCCCCCCGAGCGACCCTCTTCCCAGGCGCTCTTCCAGCTCTACGACGTCGCCTGGCGGCTCGACGAGGCGGGCCGCGTCTCGCTCCTGGGCCAGACGGCCGGTGAGGCGTGGTTTGCCAGCCGATGGATCCATGCCGATTCGTTCGCGTCGCTCGGCCACGAGCTGGTGACGCTGCGGGACGGCCTCGCGCGGCAGGCCCGGCGAGCGGTGTGGCTCGTGGCCTCCGACCCGCTGGTGCGCCGGGCGCGGCTGCCGGACGCCGTCGACGCGCGCTGTCACGAGGGCCGCGTGGAAAGCGTCGACGCGCCACGCGGGGCGACGGCGGTGGCCGCCCGCGTCTTCGTCCCTGCCGACTGCCCGCTGACCTTCGCCATGAACTACGCGGAGACGCTGCGGGGAACCGCGAGCACGAGCGACGGCCGATCGCAAGCGGCTGCGGTGTTCCCGGCCTACGGCGCGCTGGCCGGCGTATGGGTCCCCCGGGGCACGGCCGAGGTGCGGGTGGACGCGGAGGTTCCGCGGCCCCCGCGCTCGGCGCTGTGGCGCGCGCTCGGCGCGGCCGTCCTGCTGTGGCAAACGATGTATAGTCCGCGCCGGCGCCGGCCATGACGCTTCCCGCGGGTGCGCACCGCCGCTACAACCCCCTGCTCGACGAGTGGGTCCTGTGCTCGCCGGGCCGGCTTCAGCGGCCCTGGCAGGGCCAGGTGGAGGCGGCGCCGCCCGGGCAGCTTCCCGCCTACGACCCTGGGTGCTACCTGTGTCCCGGCAACGCGCGCGCGGGCGGCGCGCGCAACCCGCCCTACACGGCGACCTTCGCGTTCGACAACGACTTCCCGGCCCTCGGGCCGGCGCCCGAAGCGGCCACCAGCGAGCCGGCGGACGGCCTCCTCGTCGCGCGTCGGGTGAGCGGCGTCTGCCGGGTCCTATGCTTCTCTCCTCGACACGACCTCACCCTCGCCTTGATGTCGCCGGCCGAGATCCGCCCGGTCGTCGACGCCTGGGCGGAGGAATCGGCGCGCCTCGCCGCCCGGGAAGACGTCGTCCACGTGCAGGTCTTCGAGAACAAGGGCGAGATGATGGGGGCCAGCAACCCGCACCCCCACTGCCAGGTCTGGGCCACCGCCCACCTGCCGACCCTGGCCGCGCGCCGCCTGGCCGGCCAGCGCCGCCACTTCGAGACGCGTGGCGCCGACCTGCTCGGCGACTGCCTCGCCCGTGAGCTGTCCGACGGCACGCGCCTCGTGTGCGACAACCCCCACTGGGTGGCGCTCGTCCCGTTCTGGGCCGTGTGGCCCTTCGAGACGATGTTGCTTCCCCGCCGCCGGGTCCCCGACCTCCCATCGCTCGCGTCCGAAGAGCGCGACGCGCTGGCCGAGATCCTGTCGCGCCTGAACGTCCGCTACGACAACCTCTTCGGCTGCTCGTTCCCCTACTCGATGGGCTGGCATGCGCGGCCGGCCGACGGCGGCGAGCATCCCTGGTGGCGTCTCCATGCCTCGTACTCGCCGCCCCTGCTGCGCTCGGCCACCGTGCGCAAGTTCGTGGTCGGCTACGAGCTGGCCGCCGAGGCGCAGCGCGACCTGGCCCCGGAGGAAGCGGCGGACCGTTTGCGGACCGCCTCCGAGCGGCATTACCGCGCGGAGGCGGCGCGATGAGCGACGGCTTCCTGGGGCTGGACATCGGCACCAGCGGCGTCAAGGCCGTGGTCATCGATGCGCGCGGCGCGGTGAAGGCCTCCCTCACCACCCCCATGGCCCTTTCGACGCCGCAGCCCGGTTGGGCCGAGCAGCGGCCGCAAGAGTGGTGGGCGGCGGCCGTCGCCTCGCTACGCCGAGCTACGAGGGCGGCGGGCCGGACGCGCGTGGCCGCAGTGGGCCTGTCGGGCCAGATGCACTCGTCGGTCTTCCTCGATGGGCGAGGCTCGGTGATCCGCCCCGCCCTGCTCTGGTGCGACGGGCGCACGAGCGCCGAGTGCCGCGAGGTCACCGCGAGGCTCGGCGAGGACCAGCTCCGGGACTGGCTCGCCAACCCGGCCCTCGAGGGCTTCACGCTGCCCAAGGTGCTGTGGCTGCGCGCGAACGAGCCCGAGCGCTTCGCCCGCCTCGACAAGATCGTGCTCGCCAAGGACTACGTCCGCTATCGCCTGACGGGGTCGCTGGCCACCGAGCCGTCGGACGCCTCGGGGACGCTGATGTTCGACACGGCGCGACGCCGCTGGAGCGAGGACCTCATGCGGGCGGTCGGGCTCCCCCCGAGACTGCTGCCCGAGCTGGGGGAATCGTCGGAGGTGCTGGGCCGGGTCAGCGCGGGGGCGGCGCGCCTCACCGGCCTCGTCGCCGGCACGCCGGTCGTCGGCGGGGGCGCCGACAACGCCTGCGGCGCCGCCGGCGTGGGCGTGGTCTCTCCCGGAGACGCGGTGGCGAGCTGGGGCACCTCGGGGACCGTATTGGCTCCCACCGCCGAGCCGAAGGTCGATCCCAGCCTGCGCGCGCATACCTTCTGCCACGTCGTGCCCGGCACCTGGTACGTGATGGGCGTGATGCTGTCCGCCGGCGGGGCCTTCGCCTGGCATCGCGACGTGATGGCCAGGGAGCTGAAGGCCCGCCGCGACGGGAACCTGGCCCTCAACGACGAGGCGCAGGAGGTGCCCATCGGCGCCGGCGGGGTCACGTTCCTGCCCTACCTGCAGGGTGAGCGCACGCCGCACCGTGACGCGTCCGCCCGGGGCGCCTTCGTCGGGCTCAGCCTGGCCCACACGCGCGCGCACCTGACCCGCGCGGTCATCGAAGGGATCTGCTTCGGCCTCCGGGACTCGCTGTCGATCGTCCGCGGGCTCGGCCTGCCCATCGACAGCCTGCTCCTGACCGGCGGCGGCGCCCGCAGCGCGTTCATCCGGAGGATCCAGGCCGAGGTCTATGGACTGCCGGTCGTCCGCGTGAACCGCGAGGAGGGCCCGGCCTACGGCGCCGCGCTGCTGGCCGCGGTGGGCGTGGGGATGTTCCCGGACCTCGCCACCGCCTGCCGCGCGACGCTGAAGCGGCTGTCTCCCGAGCGCCCGCGGCCCGAAGCCCACCGGGCCTACGAAGAGCCCTACCGCCGCTTCCAGGCTCTCTACCCGGCGTTGAAGAGCTGGGGGACGCTGGCGGCGCGCCCCCCAGACCTCCCTCGCAACAAGGTGCGACGCTCCCGCGTCGCGTCGTAGACGCGGGGGTCGACGCTCGCAGCGGTTACCTTTCCTGCCTGGGCACCAGCTCAGTCGTCGTCGCCCGGGACTTGGCGCGCCCGAGGTCGCGGGCGTACTTGATCGATCCGGGCGTGTGGTATTTCTCGAGGTAGGCCCGGTCGACCGCGTCCTTGAAGCGCTCGCTGCTCGTGCGCACCGCGTGGACGGCGATCTCCTGCCCGGCGACCTGGATGGCTCCGTGCGGCTCCTCCAGGAAGGTGCGGTACCAGCTCCGCGGCTTCAGGCTCCAGGACCGTACGAAGACCCGCCCCTCCACCACCACCGCCCAGATGCCGATGAAGCGGTGCGGCGCGGTGCCGGCCCGGATGGCGAGCATCTTGCCGTCGCGGATGGCGGCCAGGACGTCACGATCGAACAGTCGTTTGGTCATGACGCGAGATCTACAGCCTACAGCAGCGCGCGAGCGACATTGGGGGGGAGCGCGAATCTAGAACTTCAGCTTCATGGAGAGCTGGATCTGGCGCTCGTGTATGGCGGGCTGTTCCGCGTCGACACCGGCTCTGCGGAGTCCGTCGCGCCCGCCAGCGCGCTCGAAGCCATCGGGATCGTCCCCGCCGGCGTGATCGCGGTCGAACATGCCGACGCGACGGTGGAAGACCTTCCGTTCGGGGTCATGCGCATCGAGTTCATGGGCGAGATGAGGGAGGGCCGGGTGGTCTTCGGTCCCGAGGACGTCGAGCCCGTCATCGGCACCGCCGCCCTGGAGGCGATCGGGATCACCGTCGATCCCGAGACGAAGACGCTCCGGCGCGTGACCGCCGAGCAGTGACGGGACCTGCCTAGCCGTCGCCGAGGGCTCGACGTCCCGCTTCGAGCAGTCGGACGATGCGGTCCGCGTCGTAGACCGAGCCCGCCCAGGGACCGCCGCTCGCTTCCTGCAGCGCGGCCCACAGGCGAGTGTCGTCCGGCAGGTCGGCATCCGCGGCCAGGCCCGGATGCGGCGGCCGCGCGGCCAGCTCCTCGTCCGCCGGGAACAGCGTGCCGTCCGCCGCGCGCCGGACGAAGTCGATCGCCCCTTCCAGCCGGCGGGTATCGACGACGAGGCGGACGAGGTCGCCGTCGCGCAATCGGCCGATCGGCCCGCCGGCCAGGGCCTCCGGGGCGACGTGGCCGATGCAGGGGCCGGTGGAGACGCCCGAGAAGCGCGCGTCGGTCACGAGCGCCACGTCCTTGGCGAGATCGAGATAGCGCAGCGCCGCCGTGACCTGGTAGACCTCCTCCATCCCGGCGCCTCGAGGACCGAGACCGGCCAGGACCAGCACCTCGCCCGGCTCGACCCGCTGGCCGCCTCGCTGCTTGATCGCAGCGATCGCGTCGCGCTCGCTGGTGAAGACGTGGGCCGGGCCGACGTGCCGGTAGACGCCGTCGGACCCGACCAGGCCCGGGTCGATGGCCGTGCTCTTCACGAGCGCGCCCTGGGGCGCGAGGTTGCCGCCCAGGAAGCTCACCGTGCTCGTGAGGCCGCGGGCGCGCGCGGCCGCCGGGCTCAGGATGACGTCGTCGGCCTCCACTCCTTCCGCTTCGCGCAGGCGCTCGCGCAACCGGCGGCGCCGCTCCGAGCCCTCCCACCACTCGAGCGTCGCGCCGAGCGTCTCCCCGGTCGCGGCCCGCGCCGACAGGTCGAGCAGGCCGAGCTGCCGGAGGTGCAGCAGCACCTCGGGTACGCCGCCGGCCAGGAACACGCGCGCCGTCGAGTGCGGGCCGTTGGGCAGGGCGTCCACCAGCCGCGGGACGCGCGAGTGGACGTCCTTCCACTCCGCGAAGGTCGGCGGCGGCAGGCCGGCGGCGTGGGCGATGGCCGGCAGGTGCAGCACGAAGTTCGTCGAGCCGCCGAAGGCGGCGTAGGCGGCCAGCGCGTTGCCCAGCGCCGCCTTCGTGACCACGTCGCGCGCGCCCAGGCCCAGCGCCCGCTGTCGCAGCGCGGCCCGGGCCGAGCGCCTCGCCGCGTCCTTCCAGATCGGCTGGCCGGAGGGCGCGAGCGCGCTGTGCGGAAGCGCGAGGCCGAGGGCTTCCGCGATCACCTGCGCGGTGGCGGCGGTGCCGAGGAACTGGCATCCCCCGCCCGGCGAGGCGCAGGCGCGGCAGCCGATCTCCGCCGCCTGCTCCAGGGTGATCCGGCCGTGGGCGAAGCGCGCCCCCACCGTCTGGGCCTTCCCCGCGTCCTCGCCGTCGCTGGCGGACAGGCTCACGCCGCCGGGCACGATGACGGCGGGCAGCGCCCGGCATGCCGCGAGGGCCATGGTCATGGCCGGCAGGCCCTTGTCGCAGGTCGCCACTCCCAGGACGGCGCTGCGGGTGGGAAGCGAGCGGATGAGCCTCCGCAGCACGATCGCGGCGTCGTTGCGGTAAGGCAGGCTGTCCAGCATGCCGCTCGTGCCCTGCGTGCGGCCGTCGCAGGGATCGGTGCAGAACGCCGCGAAGGGAATGGCGCCCTGGGCGCGCAGCTCTTCCGCGGCCGCCTGCACCAGCAGGCCCACCTCCCAGTGGCCGGTGTGATAGCCGAGGGCGAGCGGCGTGCCGTCCGGGTTGCGGATGCCGCCCAGCGTGCTCAGGACCAGCACCTCGGGTCGGCGCAGCTCGGCGGGCGACCATCCCATGCCCACGTCCTGCGACCAGCCGAAGACGTCGCCGCTCGGCCGGTCCAGGAGATCCTCGGGCGACAGGGGCAGGCGGCCGGCCGGGCCGGGCTGGGAGGCCGTCGCCCGGTAGAGCGCATCGTCCCCCGAATCGAGGACGCTCTCCAGCGTCGGCCCCCCGTCTCTCACCCGTTCACTCTAGACCATCACCACCGGGTTGCGCAGCTCGCCGATCTCCGGACAGTCGATGATCACCACGTCTCCCTCCTCCAGCCCCGTGCCCAGGGGCTGGATGATCCCCGTTCCGGTCGAGAGAACCGTGCCGGGAGGGACCTCGTTGGACCGCAGCAGCCAGTCGACCAGGTCGGGCAGGCGGCGCTTCAGTTGGGCCGTGCTCGCCGCCCCGGTGAACACCTCGCGGTCGCCGCGCTCCACCCGGCAGCGCAGCTCGAGCGCATACGGGTCCGGGACTTCGTCGGGCGTCACGATCACCGGCCCGAACGCGAACGAGCCGCGGTAGATCTTCGACTGGGGCAGGTAGAGCGGGTTCTCGCGCTCGATGTCCCACGCCGACACGTCGTTGGCCAGCGTGAAGCCGAGGATCGACCCGTGGCGTCCGATCACCACCGCCAGCTCCGGCTCGGTGGCCGTGAAGCGCGAGTCCCGCCTGCGGCCGATCGGCTGGCCGGGCCCGGCGCAGCGCGCGGCCGAGGCCTTGAAGAACAGCTCGGGGCGCTCGGCGTCATAGACCTTGTCGTAGATGCCGGAGCCCTCCTCGCGGAAGTCGGCGCTGCGCCGGTAGGTCACGCCCGCGCCCCAGACTTCGGGCGGCGTGAGGGGGACCGTGAGCCGCAGAGGCGACCGTCCGGCCGCCAGGTCGCTCCACCCCACCTCCGCGAACGCGCCGGCCGCCTCCGCGGAGCGCCGCCACGAGCGGGCGTCGAAGCCGGGCTCGGCCGCCGCCGCCAGCAGGTCGAGGCTGGTCGCCACGGCTCCATGCGGTCGTTCGAGGACGAGGACCCTCTGGCCTTCGAGCAGGCCGGGATGCACGGCGCCGCCGGCGGCGGTGACCTGGAGGCACCTCATCTCTCGACCACCTCGAGGGGGAAGCCGTTCAGGCTGGTGGAGCTGTTCCCGACGAGGATGTCGAAGAGACCGGGCTCCACCGCGCGGGCCATGTCCTCGCCGGTGAAGCGCAGCTCCTCCGGCCCGACGCGGAAACGGACCGTCTTCGTCTCTCCCGGGGCCAGGCTCACGCGCTCGAAGCCCCGCAGCTCCTTGACCGGCCGCGTGACCGACGCCACCCGATCGTGGACGTAGAGCTGCACGACCTCGTCGCCCGCGCGAGCGCCGGTGTTCGTCACCTCGACCGTGACCGCCGCCTCCCCCGCCGGGCCGACCTTCGGCGGATCGACCTTGACGTTGTCGAGCTTGAAGCTCGTGTAGCTCAGGCCGTGGCCGAAGGGGAAGAGTGGCTCGCGGGTCATGTCCAGGTACGGCCGGAAGGAAGTCGGCTTGCGTCCATAGTAGACCGGGAGCTGGCCGACGTGGCGGGGCACGGAGATGGGGAGCTTCCCGCCCGGGTCGACGTCGCCGAAGAGGACCTCGGCCAGCGCCGTGCCTCCTTCCTGGCCGAGGTAGAAGCCCTCGACGATGGCGGGGACGGTCTCGGCGATCCGCGTCACCGCCAGCGGCCGGCCGTTGATGAGGACCACCACGACCGGCTTGCCCGCCGCGCGGACGGCCTCCACCAGCTCGTCCTGCTGGGAGGTGAGCTGGAGGTCGGCCACGTCGCCCCGATGCTGGTCGGACCAGGCTTCCCGCGACGTCGACTCGTTCGTCCCGATGACGACGACCGCCGCGTCGGCCCGGCGGGCGACCGCCACCGCTTCCGCGATCCGCCGCCGGTTCTGGACGGGGTCGCCGAAGACGACGTCGTCCGCCGTCCAGTTCGGCTCGTGCTCGGTGATGCGCACGCCCTCGGCGTAGAGCACGTTGACGCCCGCGCCGGCCTTGTCCCGGATCCCCTGCACGATGTCGACGCCTCGGCCGGGGTCGCTCGAATAGCCTCCCAGGCGGACGCCCCTGGCGTTGGGACCCACGACCGCGATCGTCCTCATCTTCTTGCGATCGAGGGGGAGCAGGCTCCCGTCGTTCTTGAGGAGGACGATGGACCGCCGCGCCGCCTCCAACGCCAGCGCCTGGTGCTCGCGCGTATTGCTCACCGCCTCGGCGCGGTCGGGATCGGCGTAGGGGTCTTCGAACAGGCCGGCCAGGAGCTTCGCCCGCAGGATCCGCGCCACGGAGCGGTCCAGCGTCGCCTCGGAGACGCGGCCCGAGCGGACCAGATCGACGAGCTTCTCGTAGGCCTGGGGGTCGGGAAGCTCGACGTCCACCCCCACGTCCAGCGCCTGGCGGGCCGCATCGGCGAGGTCGGCGGCGACGCCGTGGCGGCTGGCGAGCTGCTCGATGGCGTAGTAGTCGGAGACCACGATCCCCTGGAAGCCCCACTCCTGCCGGAGGACCCGCTCCAGGAGCCAGCGGCTCTTGTGGGACGGGATGCCGTCGACCTCGTTGTAGGAGGGCATCACCGCCATGACGCCGGCCTTGGTGATCGCCGCCTCGAAGGAGAAGAGGTACTGGTCGCGGATGATGCGCTCGGAGAAGTTCGCGGGAGCCGTGTTGATTCCGCCTTCGTGAGGGCCGTGGACGGCGAAGTGCTTCGCGGTGGCGAAGACCTTGTCCTTCGCGAGTGTCTGGCCCTGTCCCTGGTAGCCCCGGATCGCTGCCATGCCCATGCGAGAGACCAGGTAGGGGTCCTCGCCGTAGGTCTCCTCGGTGCGGCCCCATCGCGGATCGCGGGCGAGGTCGACCACCGGCGAGAGCACCTGGTGGGTGCCGCGGGCGCGTGCTTCCTGGGCGGCGACGCTCATCACCCTCTCCACCAGCAGGGGGTCCCAACTGCTGGCGAGGGCGATGGGGACCGGGAAGCTCGTCGCCTTCGGCGCCACGAGGCCGTGGAGGGCTTCTTCGTGGGTCAGCGCCGGGATGCCGAGGCGGGTGCTCTCCACCAGCCACTTCTGGACGGCGTTGACGAAGACCGCGTTCTCCCGCGGGCCGAGGACGATCCGGGTAGGCCGGTCGCGCAGCTCGCTGGGCCGGGCGATCTCGCCGATCCCGTGGGGCAGGACCTCGGCCGCCTTGGCCGCCACGAACCGCCCCGCGTCGTCGGTGATGCGGTCCTTGCGCTTCCAGACGGCGAGCGTCTGGGCCACCTTCTCCTCGAGGGTCATGCGGGCGAGGAGGTCGGTCACGCGCGCCTCGACCGGCTGCGACGGGTCCTTATAGAGGGGACGATCGGCCGGCGCCGCGGCCAGGAAAGCCAAGGGAAGGCCGAGCAGAGCGCGTCGCAACCCGAACCTCCTACTGTACGGTCACGCGCTGTACGGTCACGCGGCCGGCGAGCCGGATGTCGCGGCTCGAGGCTCCGACCTGGACCTCGTACTCGCCCGTCTCGACCGCGAAAGCACGGGCCGCCACATCGTAGTGGGCGAAGTCCTCCGCCGGCGTCAACCGGAACGTGACGCGGCGCCGCTCGCCGGGATCGAGGGCGATGCGCTCGAAGCCGCGGAGCTGATGGAGCGGCATCGGCAGCTTGGGCGCGACGGCGCGTGCGTAGAGCTGGACCACCTCCCCGCCCGCCTGCCCGCCGGTGTTCTTGACGCTCACCGACACGTCCACCGCCCCGCTCGCACCGACGCTGGTCCGGCTGATCGTCAGGTCCGAATATTCGAAGCGCGTGTAGGAGAGCCCGTGGCCGAACGGGTACAGCGGGTCTCCCTGGAAGTAGCGATACGTCCTTCCCTTCATGTCGTAGTCGGCGAAGGGCGGAAGCTGGGCGACGGAGCGATAGAAGGTGACGGGCAGGCGGCCGGAGGGGCTGACGTCGCCGAAGAGGACGTCGGCGACCGCGCTCCCTCCCTCCTGCCCGGGATACCAGGCGACCAGGATCGCGGGCAAGGTCCGCTGGGCCCACTCGACGGCGAGCGCCGAGCCGGTCATGAGGACCAGCACGACCGGCTTGCCCGTGGCCTGGAGCGCCCGGAGCAGCCGGTCCTGCGTCGCCGGGAGCGCGAGGTCGGTGCGGTCCCCGCCCGCGAACCCGGGGTACGAGACGCTCATCTCCTCGCCCTCCACGTCTCCGGTGAGGCCGCCCACGAACACGACGACGTCGGAGGCGTGGGCGGCCTGGAGCGCCTCGGCGAAGGCGTCCCTGGCCCCGGGCAGCCGCCAGCCCAGACGCACCTCGGCGTCGCGCGTCGCCTCGAAGTACTCCAGCCGCACCTCGTACGCCTTCCCCGCCTCCAGGTCGAGCAAAGCGCTCTTCGCGCGCGCCCGCGGCGTGGTCGTCCATTCGTCGATGACGCGGCGGCCTTCGACATCCAGCCGGAAGCCGTCGTCGCCGGTGACCGTCAGCTCGTATCGGCCGGAGACCGGCGGCACGAGCTGGCCCCTCCATCGCACCGAGAAGTCGTCGTTGCCGAGCGCGCGGTCGGCCGGCAGCTCGCCCCGGGCCACCAGCTCCGTGGTGGGCGAGCCGCGGTCCCAGCGGAAATCCACGGTCGCGTCGACCCTGGTCAGCATCGGCGGGCCTTGAAGCTCGCGTCCCCGGAAGTACTCGCCGCGGAGTCCCGGCGGCGCCGAGCCCGCGCCCGAGCGCAGGTGCGCGGAGTCGATCGCGGGCACCGCTCGCGGGTCCGTCCGGCCTTCGACGAGGTCGGCGCCGCGCGCGTAGAGGACCTTCGTCCCCGGGGCGACGGCGTTTCGTATCCCGGCCAGGACGGTCACCGGCTTGGCCGGCGTGCCGTAGTAGTTGCCGAGCAACGTCATCACCTCGTCGGCGTTCGGCCCGACGACGGCGATCGTCTTGAGGCCGCGAGACAGAGGCAAGAGTCCGTCGTTCTTGAGCAGCACGACCGACTCCTGGGCCATCCGCCGCGCCAGGCGGTCGTGGTCCGCGGATTGGTTGACGCGGTAGGGAACCTGCGCGTAGCGCACGCGCTCGGGCGGGTCGAACATCCCGAGCCGGAAGCGCGCGAGCATCAGCCGCCGCACCGCCGTGTCGATCTCCTTCTCGCTCACGAGCCCCTGCGCGAGCGCCGCCGGAAGCGACCGGTACACCGTGCCGCACTCGAGGTCGCAGCCGCTCCGAACGCCGAGCGCGGCGGCGGCCTCCGGAGTGGGCGCGATCCGGTGGCCCCGGTGGATGTCGTCGATGGCGCCGCAGTCGGAGACGACGTAGCCGCCGAAGCCCCAGTCCCGCCGCAGGATCTCACCCAGCAGGCGCCGGCTGGCGGAAGCCGACTCGCCGTTCACGCGGTTGTAGGCGCCCATGACCGAGGTGACTCGGCCCTCCTGGACGAGGGCGCGGAACGCCGGAAGGTAGGTCTCGAAGAGGTCCCGCTCGCCGGGCCGCGCGTCGAAGTGGTGGCGCTCGGGCTCGGGCCCGCTGTGCACGGCGAAGTGCTTCGCCGTCGCGACGACCTTGAGGTACCGCGGGTCGTCTCCCTGCAGCCCCTTGACGAACTCGACGCCCATGCGCCCGGTGAGATAGGGATCCTCGCCGTAGGTCTCCTGGCCCCGCCCCCAGCGAGGGTCGCGGAAGATGTTGATGTTGGGCGACCAGAAGGTCAGGCCGTGATAGCGGCCCCGCTCGCCCCTCCGCACGGCCTCGTGGTGCTTGGCCCGCGCCTCGTCGCCGATGGCGGCCGCCACCTCGCGCATCAGCGCCGTGTCGAACGAGGCCGCCATGCCGATCGCCTGGGGGAACACCGTCGCCCCCCCCGCCCGCGCCACCCCGTGCAGGCACTCGTTCCACCACTCGTAGGCCGGGATCCCCAGGCGCGGGATGGCGGGCGCGTCGTTCATGAGCTGGGAGACCTTCTCTTCGACGGTCATCCGCGCCACGAGCTCCGCCGCCCGCGCCTCGAAGCCGTCGAGCGCTTCGTCTCGATCGACGTCGGCGGCCACCGCGCCCGGCTCAAGCAGCGGCTTACGGCTGAAGCGCTGGAAGTAGCGGAGGCACTTCTCGCTCCACGCCGCCCCCTCCCCGGCCTGCTTTCGCAGCTTGGCCAGCACGGCCTGGTATCGCTCGTCGTCGATCTTCCCTTGGAGCGCCTCCCATCGCGCCGCGAAGCCGCGGGCCGCTTCCGCGCCGCGGCGGTAATGGCGGACCAGCTCCTCCCAGAGCGTGCGCCCCGACCGCAGCGGGTCGTCCCAGGCCAGACGATGGAACCAGAGCAGGAGCTTCTCCGGCGTCGTCGCGGGGTCGGCCCACTGCTCGCGCAGCGGCGAGCGATACTGATCGACCGCGCCGCTCCCCTGCCGCGTGCGGTCGTAGCCGATGCCTGACGGGTCGGCCCGGTGGTAGTACGTCGCCGACCAGTCGGCCCGGCGCGGGTCGGTGTTCTCCGGCATCGGGGCGTAATGGTCTCCGCCGATGAGGTGGTGCAACCCGAGGGGCATCGTGTAGTCGACGAACGCCTCGCGCGAGCCGAGCATCGTCGAGCGGATCGCCGCCACCAGCTCGGGCTCCCCTCCCCAGGTCATGCCGATCCACTCGTCGGCGATCTCTTCCGCGCCGAGGCCGGGGTCCCACGCCAGGCGGCCGAACGCATACCAGTTGGCCTGGGCGAAGTCATGGCCGCACCAGTTCGGGACACGGCCGGTGTTGGCCACCCCCGCGATCCCCGTGCGCCGATGGCCCTCCAGGGTGCCGTCGACCACCTTCGCCACCCGCGAGCCGGAACCCTGGGCGTAGGTGTCCGCGTCCAGGAACTCCCTCCACATCGGCGCCAGGTAGACGAGGTGGGTCGCCTGGCCGAGGTACTCCTGGGTGATCTGCAGCTCGGCCATCAGGGGCGTGTGCGGCATCGCGCCGAAGAGCGGGTGGAACGGCTCGCGGGGCTGGAAGTCGAGGGGCCCGTTCTTGACCTGGACCAGCACGTTGTCCCCGAACCGTCCATCCAGGGGCACGAACTCCTCGTAGGCTCGCTTGACGCGGTCGGCGTCCACGGCGGCGTCGTACACGAAGGCCCGCCACATGACCACACCGCCGTGCGGCCGGACCGCATCGGCCAGGACGTTGGCGCCGTCGGCGTGCGTCCGGCCGTAGTCCTGCGGTCCCGGCTGGCCCTCGCTGTTGGCCTTGACGAGGAAGCCGCCGAAGTCGGGGATGAGCCGGTAGATCTCGGCCGCCTTCTCCCGCCACCACCGGGCCACCCCGGGATCCAGCGGGTCGGCCGTGGGCAGGCCGCCCAGCAGCTTGGGCGCGGCGAAGTTCGCCGAGAGGTAGACGCGGATGCCGTAGGGGCGGAGCGCGCCGGCCAGGGCGGCCGTCTTCTCGAGGTAGCGCGGGCGCAGCGAGTCGGGGCTGGCGTTGACGCTGTTCAGCACCGCGCCGTTGACGCCGATGGACGCGTTCGCGCGTCCGTATTCGAGCACGCGGGGGTCGATCCGGCCGGGCAGCTCGCTCCAGGTCCAGAGAGAAGCGCCCGCGTAACCGCGCTCGATGCTGCCGTCGAGGTTGTCCCAGTGGTCGAGGAGCCGCAGGGCGACCCGGGGCCGCTCGGCGACGTCCAGCGCCGCGATGGGCTGTCCCGTCTGGATGAGACGGAGGAAGTGGAAGGCGCCGTAGAGCATGCCCGCCTCGCCCGGGGCGGCGATCACCGTCACGGCATGGCCGCCGATCGTCGTCGATCGGATCAGGTAGCCTTCGCCGCCCAGCCGCGCCAGCGGCCCGGACCATTCCCGCGCGGCGACGAGCGGCGAGCCCGACGGGGTGCCGGCCACCACCGCGCCGCCGGCTTGCACCGCCGGCGCCACCGGGACCTGCGTGCCGAGGAGGCCACTGAGGCCGCGCTGGAGCTCGGCCCGCACGATGCGTGCGGTGGGAGAGTCTTCCTGCACCACGATCGACGAGGCGAGGCGCAGGCAGGCGCTGCGCCGCGCGGGATCTTCCACCTGCACGTAGCGGAGCCAGAGGTCATGGCCGGTCTCGGCGCTCGCGGCCACGCTCGCGCCCAGCCCGAGGAGGACGGCGCGGAGGGCCAGACGCGAGCCTCTCACTCGCCGACGCGGGTCACGGAAGCGCCCGCTTCAGGGCGGCACAGGTAGAGCGTGGGCTCCAGGCCGGTGAGGTCGCGGTAGCGGCGACCGACGCCGTCGAGGAACGCCCGCGCGGCCGCCTCGTCGACGAGCGCGACCACGCAGCCCCCGAATCCGCCCCCCGTCATGCGCGCGCCGTAGCAGCCGCTCGCCTCCCGCGCGCATTCCGCCATCGCATCGAGGGCGGGGCTGGAGACCTCGAAGTCGTCGCGCAGGCTGGCATGGCTCTCGTTCATGAGCCGTCCGACGCGCCTGGCCTCCCCGTCCTCCATCGCGTCCGCCGCCTCGAGCGTGCGCTCGTTCTCGGCCACGATGTGGCGAGCCCGCCGCAGCACGACCTCGGGCAGGCTGCCCCGGCGCGCGTGCAGCTGCGCGGCCGAAACGTCCCGCAGGGCCTCGACGCCGAGGAGGCGGGCCGCCTGCTCGCATTCCGCGCGGCGCTCGTTGTAGGCCGAGCCGGTCAGCTCGCGCCGGGTCGATGTGTCGAGCACGGCGGCGACGGTGCCGGCCGGCAGGGGCACCGGCCGCATCTCCAGGGACCGGCAGTCGACGAGCGTCGCGTGGCCTTCGCGGCCGGCGCCGACGATCAGCGGGTCCATGATCCCGCAGCCGACCCCGACCCATTCGTTCTCCGCCCGCCGGCACAGGCCGGCCATCGGTACCGGGTCCCAGGCGAGGCCGGAGACGGCGGAGAAGGCCCGCGCGGCGGCCATCTCCAGCGCCGCCGACGAGGACAGGCCCGCCCCGATCGGCACGTCGCCGGCCAGCACGCCCTCCCACCCGATGAGACGATGACCGGCCTCGGCCAGCGCCCACGCCGTGCCCTTGACGTATTCCAGCCAGCCCGGCCCGTCCCGCGCGAAGTCGTCGAGGCAGAACGCCTTCTCCTCCGCGAAGTCGAGCGAGGCGGCGAGCACGGTGCGGTCGGACCGAGGGCGGAGGGCGATCCGCACCGCGCGGTCGATGGCCATCGGGAGCACGAAGCCCTCGTTGTAGTCGGTGTGCTCGCCGATGAGGTTGACCCGTCCGGGAGCGCGGACCCGCAGCGCGGGCTCGGAGCCGAAGCGCGCGCGGAAGACGGTGGCGACCCTCTCCGCCGGCCCCATCGCTCGGCTCAGGCCGACGAGCCGGCCAGCGCGGCGACGCGCGTCGGAGGCGGGCTGAGCATCCAGGCGGTGATCCACCCGAACACGAAGTTCGAGGCGCCGACTTCGAAGAGGTGGGCCCAGCGCACCACGTCGGGAAGGTACGGGTTCGGGATGAGGAGCGGCGCCGCGCCCCCGAGAAGCGACAGGACCGCTCCGGCCAGGCCGGCCTTCTCCCATCGCTCGCCGTCCACCATGCGGGCCACCAGCAGAGTGAGCCCGATGAAGATCGGTCCGCGAACGAAGACCTGCATGGCGGCGACGACAGCGCGGGCCGGCAGTCCACGGTCCTCGTAGAACTCACGCACCCACGGAAAGATCACCGCCCCGGCGGCGAAGTAGCAGGACACATACAGCAGGTCGGCCGCGGCCAGTCGCCACGCGGCCGGAAGCTCGAACCGGTCAGACGCGCGGGACGGCCCCGGGCGCTCCGCGCGGCGGAGGCCGAGGAGGCCGACGAGCGCGAAGGAGAACGGGAACGCCGTGAGCGCGCCCTGGAGGAGGTAGCGCACGAATTCCCCTGCGCTCACGACGTGGAAGAACAGGGCCTCGATCATGTTGTTGAACGTCGAGACCCCGAAGAAGACGGCGGCCAGTCGGACCGCGAGGCCCGCGCCCCGCTGCGACGAACGGAGCGCGATCAGGGCCAGGATGCCCGCGGTCAGCAGGTTGGAGACCACGATCCAGCCGATGGCGTTCGCCGGAAGCCGGGGCGCGGGTCCGAACCAGGCGGAGACGAGGCCCGACGCCACGGCCTGGACGACCAGCAGCGCCGCGCCGGCGGCGATCACGCGCAGGAGCGTTGAGAGCAAGGGCACGGGAAATATATCATCCGGGTTCTACGAGGGGGCGGCCGGGGCATGTGATGCAGGTGATCGAGCCGAAGAAGGTCTACCCGGTGATCGTGATCGGCAGCGGCGCGGCCGGCGGCATGGCGGCGTGGAACCTCACGCGCAAGGGAGTCGAGGTCCTCCTCCTCGACGCGGGCGACCGCTTCGACCGCTCGAAGTACTGGACCCACGTCCGCCCCTGGGAGGCGCGGGTGCGCCTGGCCAAGGGCGACCACCCGCCGCAGTTCTTCCTCGACCCCAAGGAGCAGCCCTACCTGACGCCGGAAGGCCAGCCCTTCGAGCTGATCCGCGTATGGGGCCACGGGGGAAAGACCAACGTGTGGGGCCGGGTCAGCCTCCGCTACGCCGACCTCGACTTCAAGTCCGCCGAGCGCGACGGATGGGAGATCCCGTGGCCCATCTCCTACGCCGACGTCGCCCCGTACTACGACCAGGTCGAGCAGCTCATCGGCGTGTGCGGGGGCAACGACGACTCCGAGGTGCTGCCGGGCAGCAAGTACCTCCAGCCTCCCCCGCGGCCCCGCTGCGGCGAGAACCTGCTGAAGCGGGCGGCGGCCGGCGTCGGCATCCCGATGGTGGCGGGGCGGCGGGCCAACATGACCCGGCCCACCCGCGGCTTCCCGGCCTGCCACTACTGCGGCAAGTGCGGCAGCGGCTGCGACACCGCCTCGTTCTTCTGCTCCGCCGACCACCTGCTTCCGTTCGCGATACAGACCGGCAAGCTCGAGGTCCGCTCCAACGCCGTGGTGGCCCGCATCCTCGTCGACGACCACGGCCTCGCGCGAGGCGTCCAGTACTTCCACCGCCGGACCGGCGAAGAGCGCGAGGTCCACGGCAAGGTCGTGGTGCTCGGCGCGAGCTGCGTCGACTCCACCCGCATCCTCCTCAACTCGAAGTCCGAGCGATACCCCAACGGCGTCGGCAACGGCTCGGACGTCATCGGCCGCTACCTCTGCGAGCAGATCCGCATCCACGTCAAGGGCTTCCTCCCGGAGCTGTATGGCATGCCGTGGCAGAACGACCGCGGCATCGGCGGCGAGCACGTCTACATGCCGCGCTTCAACCACCGTCCCGGCTTCACCCGCGACTACCTGCGCGGCTGGGGAGCGCAGTTCTGGAACACCGGCTGCAACCCCGACGGCGTGAGCCACTTCGCGAACGGCCTGCCCGGCTTCGGCGTCTCGCTGAAGAAGAGCATCAAGCGCCACTTCCCGGCCTGGTTCGAGTTCCATCCCTTCGGCGAGGTCCTGCCCTACGCCCACAACCGGATCACGGTCGACGAGAGCCGGAACGACCGCTACGGCGTGCCGCTCCTGAAGATCGACTACCGCATCGGCGACAACGAGAAGAAGATGGCCGACCACATGTACGACACCCTCGAGGAGATCGGCCGGGCGGCGAAGGCCGAGCTGGTCGTCTTCGAGCGCGGCGTCCTCGACAAGAACGGCTCCGCGATCCACGAGCACGGCACCTGCCGCATGGGGGAGGACCCGAAGCGTTCGGCCCTGAACCGCTTCAACCAGATGCACGAGGTGAAGAACCTCTTCGTCGTGGACGGCTCCGCCTTCACCACGGCCAGCGAGAAGAACCCCACGCTCACGATCCTCGCCCTGTCGTGGAGGGCGACCGACTACCTGGCCGAGGAGATCGGCCGGGGGAACCTGTAGCGAGCGATCGCGGTGGTCATGGAGCATCGGCCATACCTGCTGCCGGCCACGCTGCTGGTCGGCGTCATGGGCGGCGCCGCCTCCACCCTCGCCCAGCCCCCGCCGAAGACGGACACCAGCCCGCCGCCGACGTTTGCGGGAACGGTCGAGCTGGTGACCGTCGACGCGGTGGTGACGCAGAAGGACGGCCGTCCGGTCGCGGGCCTCCAGCGCGAAGACTTCACCCTGCTCGAGGAGGGCGTGAAGCAGGAGATCTCCAGCTTCGAAGCGGTGGACCTGCCGGCGCCGGCGCCGGGCCGGCCGGTGACCCCTCGTCCGCCCGTCTCCACCAACCGGGTTGCCGACAGCCGCACGAGCCGCTCGTTCGTCATCGTCTTCGACGACCACCACCTCTCACCGCTGAACGCCCAGAGGGCGAAGGCGGCGGTGGCGGCGTTCCTCGACAAGGGGGTGCGGGAGGGGGACCGGGTCACCCTCATCGCCACCGGGGGCGCGGCGTGGTGGAGCACGCAGATGGAAGCGGGACGGGCCGACCTCCTGGCATTGCTCAAGGGCCTCGACGGCCGGCGCATCCCCGACAGCGGCTACGACCACGTCACCGATTACGAGGCGATGCGCGTCTACGTGTACCAGGACACCCTCGCCGGCAACCGCGTGCTGCGGCGGTTCGAGTCCCTGGGCCTGAACCTCCCGGACCTCCGCGACCGCACCCGCCAGGAGCGTGAGGAGCGCGAGGCGGTGACGCTGCCGGGCGTGAACGACCTGCTGGTGGAGAGCCGGGCCGCCGACGCCTACCAGCGGGCCCGCGCCCGCAACGAGGTTACCTTCACGGCCCTGGACCGGGCCCTCAAGGCGCTGACCGCGGCCAAGGGGCGCAAGGCCCTGATCCTCGTGTCGGAGGGCTTCATCAACGACCCCTCGATGGACGCGTTCAAGGACGTGACGGAGGCGGCCCGGCGCGCCAACGTCGCCATCTACTTCGTCGACACACGCGGGCTGCAGGCGCTACCCGGCGTCTTCTCGGCCCAGTTCGGCCCCGCCATCGACGAGCGCGACATGAGCGCGGCGCTCGCCGACACCTCCCAGGAGGCGGCGGGCTCCGAGCTGCTGGCCCTGGACACCGGCGGCTTCGCGGTCCGGAACACCAACGACATGCTGGCCGGCGTCGACCGCATCGCCCGTGAGTCCCGGACCTACTACCTGCTCGGCTACAACCCCCGGAGCGCGCCCCGTGACGGCCGCTTCCGCCGGATCCAGGTCCAGGTGGCCCGCAAGGGCGTCGGCGTTCGGGCCCGCAAGGGATACTACGCGCCCCTCGACCCGGCCGTGGCCGCCGCCACGCCGCCGAAGCCGCGCCCGAAGGCGACCGCGCCGCCGCGGACGGAGAAGGACGAGGAGCTGCAGCGCGCCCTGGATTCCCCCTATCCCGCCGACGCGATCCCCCTGCGCATGGCGGCCTACGTCCGGGACGAGACCCTTCTCGGAAAGGCCCGGGTGCTGGTGGACACGGACATCGACGTCGCCGACCTTCCCTTCGACGAGAGCGCGGACGGCGGTGGCCGCCTGAGGGACGTCCTCGACGTGCTCCTGGTCGTGGCCCATCGCGACAGCGGGGAGAGCTATCGCGACGACCAGAAGATCGAGCTGGCCCTGCTGCCCGGCACCCGGGATCGCCTGCGTCAGAGCTGGTACTCCCACGTTCGGGAGTTCGAGCTGCCCCCCGGGGGCTACCAGGCCAAGGTAGTGGTGCGCGACCGCAACCGCCGCCGGCTGGGAACAGTGACCCACGAGTTCGAGGTGGTGAGCCTGGAGCAGCTCCGCATCTCGTCGCCCATCCTCACGGACGCCGTGCAGCAGGCGGAGGGTCGCGGGCTAGCCCCCGTGCTCGTCGCCCGCCGCACGTTTCCCCGCGGAGGCGCGCTCTACTGCCAGTTCGACGTGTATGGGGCCGCCCGCGACAAGACGACCGGCAAGCCGAGGGTCAGCGCCGGTTACGAGGTGAGGCGCGCCGACGGGACCGTGGCGCGGCGGGGGGAGCCCACGCCGATCGAGCCCACCTCCCTGGGCTACCTCTCGCGCATGCTCGCCATGGGCCTGGCCGGGATGCCGGCCGGCGATTACGAGCTGGTGCTGAGGGTCCGCGACGAGGTGGCGGGCAAGGTCCAGGAGGCGCGCGAGCCCTTCACCCTCGTCACGGGCTCTTCGCCTTCAGCGCCTTGAGGATGGCCCGGGCGGTCGCGAGGTTCTGCGGCTTTTGCCCCGAGCCGGCCACGTAGGCTTCCAGCTCCCGCACCGCTTCGTCGGTCTTCCCTTTCCCGACCGCGATCGTCCCCAGGTGGAAGTGGACCTCGATGTTGCCGGGGTCCAGCGCGGCGGCCTTGCGGAAGGCGGCCTCGGCCTCGTCACTCCGGCCCGTGTTGAGGTCGCTGACGCCGAGGTTGAACTGGAAGCGGGCGTCGTTCTCGAAGCGCGCCGCGGCGCCCGAGAGCAGCTCGCGCGCCTTTTCCGGCTGGCCGTTCTCCTCGTAGACCGCCACCAGCGATGAATAGCTGTCGACCTTGTCGGGTTGCAGCTGGATCACCCTCCGGTACTCGGCCTCCGACGCGGCCCAGTCCTTCTTGAGGCGGTAGACGTAGCCGAGGTTGAAGTGGGCCTCGGGCAGGTCGGGGGCCTTGGTGAGCAGCTCCTTGTAGACGGCCTCTGCCTCGTCGAGGTGGCCGGCCTTCGTGGCCTCGATCGCCCTGGCGAAGCCGTCCTTCAGCTTTTCGAGCTCGGGCGCCGGCGCCTCGATGGCGCCGGCTTCCGTCGCCGAGGCCCGGATGGGGGCCGTCTTCTTCAAGGTCACCGCCGGGATCTCGCTGAGGCCGCCCAGGGACAGGCTGACGTCCACGCTGTGGGACTGGTATCCCTCCTTGGAGAAGGTGAGCTTGTAGGGACCGGCCGGGATGCCGAGCCGGACGAAGCCGCCCTTCTTGTCGGTCGTCCGCACGAATTTCTGCGGGCGTTCGCCGGTGAACTGCAGCTCTACCTTGACGTCGGGCAGGGGTTCGCCCTGGTCGTCGACGACCTTTCCCCGCACCATGCCGGTCTGTGCGTGCCCCCAAGCCGCAGCGAGCAGCAGGAAGCCGGTCGCGGTGCCGATCATCGCCCGAAGCCTCATCGTCGCTCTCCTCGAAGCTCGCCTAGCGCAGCCAGAGAGACTCCAGCACCACGCTGAGGGCCGGCGAGTCGATCCACTCAGCCTCGCCCTCGATGGCGGAGGCCTGCACGTCCACCTGCCGCGCCGCCCCGGGCCGGTTGTGCGCCCATCGCCCGGGACCGGCGATCACCCACCGCCGTCCGTCGCCGGCCAGCGGGCGGCCGGCCACCGCCAGCCGCAAGCGCCGGCCGCCGTCGGTGGGGTTGACGACGGCCACCGTCAGCGCGCGAGCGTCGTCGCTCAGGGCCGCGGCCAGGTCCAGCGGCCGGTAGTCGCCCGTCACCTCCAACGGCGTGACGCCGAAGCGCTGCCGGTAGAGCTGCAGCACCAGCGCGGTCGGCTCCAGCTCGGCCTGCGTCTTCGTGGTCTTGATCGCCCCGATGACGTTGACCGTCTGCGCGTAGTTCGCCATGAAGAAGAGGTCGCTGTTGCGGAACAGCTCGTGCAGCCCGGCCGCGATGCCCAGCGCGTCCTGCAGGAAGTAGCGCGTGCCCAGCTCGCCGTACTCGTAGGGGCCGTACCAGTAGTTCCACTCGTCGAGCGCGATCCGGACGTCCTTCCCCCGCAGCGAAGCCAGCTCCTTGCGGTAGCCACGGTGCGCGTCGGCGATCCGGCGGATGCCCGCGGTGACCTGCTCGACGTGCCCGGGCACGTCCGGCTTGTTCTGCCAGTAGATGTGCTCGCTGATGAGGCTCATGTAGCTCGCCGCCCGGCCCAGCATCTCGTGGCTCCACTCCCCCACGCTGCCCACCGCCACCGGCCGGATGGAGGGGTCCACGGCCCGCATTGCTTCCACCACGCGCTGGTGCTTCTCGACGTACTGCGCGAGCGGCATGTGGCCGAGCTGCCACTGGCCGTACATCTCGTTGCCGATGCCCCACCACTTGACGGCGTAGGGGCGCGGATGGCCGTTCTCCGCCCGTCGCCGGCCCATTCGCGACTCGGCGGAGCCGTTGGCGTACTCGACCTCCTCGGCCGCGCCCTCCGGCCCGCCGAGGCCGGTGTTGACCGCCACGTACGGCTCGGCCCCGATCTCACGGCAGAGCGCCATGAACTCGTCGAGCCCGACGTCGTTGGGCTCGACGCCTTTCCAGGCCGGGTTCTTGCGCGGAGGCCGCCGGTCGCGCTCACCGATGCCGTCCTTCCAGTCGTAGCCGCTCACGAAGTTGCCGCCCGGCCAGCGGTAGACGGGCGCGGCCAGCTCCTTGAGGCGCGCGACCGTGTCGGAGCGCCAACCGTAGAGGTTGTCTTCCGGCATCAGGGACACGGCGCCGATCCGGAAGCTTCCCTGGCCGTAGCCGGCGATCTCCAAGCGTCCGTTGTCGGTGGTTCCCGCAGCCGTGAACGCCAGCGGCAGTTTCGCGTACTCCTCGCCGACCTTGTCGATCGTAACGGTCTGGCGATCGGACGCCCCGCCGCCCCACACCAGGCTGACCCGCACGGGCGCGACCGAGGGAGCGCCGCCGAGGACGATCCGGCCGACGTACCGGCGGCCCTCGACGAGCCCCAGCCGCTCCTGCACCAGCCCGCCGGGCTTGTCTCCGCCGGAAAGGCGCACGACCGGAGTCTGCTCGCCGACGTACGGCCGCTGCCGGTCCATCGTCACGCCATCCCGGTCCCCGATCACCAGCCACGGCGAGCGCACGAGCAGCTCGTAAGCGTGGGCCTCGCCCTCCCACGACGAACGGCCCGGCTGGAAGAGCGACCACGGCGGCGCCTGGCCATCGACGGGGTAGAAGAACTTGCGATCTTCCAGCATCTCGGCCCACAGGCCGCCGTAGATGCAGCGGCCCAGGTGCTCGATGA
>QHVM01000018.1:58300-58870 GCA_003223555.1 Acidobacteriota bacterium
GTCGGGGAAGTGCTGGGTCTCGAGGCAGAAGCCGTAGCGGCGGCGATAGACGCGGCCGGACTTGCCGGTGACCGTCCCGTCGAGGAAGTTCCCCGAGTAGAACTGGACGCCGGGCTCGGTGGTCGAGACCTCGAGCACCCGGCCGGTCGTCGGCTCGAAGACCCGCGCGGCCAGGGCCAGCCCCGGCTTGTGGTTCAAGACGAAGTTGTGGTCGTAGCCGCCGCCCCGGCGGAGCTGCTCGTCCGGCTGCTCGATGCGCGCGCCGATGGCGATGGGCGTCCGGAAATCGAGGGGCGTGCCCTGGACCGGGGCCAGGACGCCGGTCGGGATCAGCGTCGCGTCCACGGCCGTGAACCGGTCGGCGTCGATCAGCAGCTCGTGGTCCAAGACGTCCCGCTTCGCGTCCCCCACCAGGTTGAAGTACGAGTGCTGGGTGAGGTTGACGGGAGTGGCCTTGTCGGTCGTGGCGAAGTAATCGAAGGCCAGCTCGTCGCGGTCGTTCAGCGTGTAGGTGACGCGGGCGGAAAGTCTGCCCGGGTAGCCCTCCTCGCCGTCCTTGCTCAGGTAGCT
>QHVM01000018.1:58991-77077 GCA_003223555.1 Acidobacteriota bacterium
CACGATGGCGCCGAAGTAGGACGGGCTCTTGAGATAGCCCTCGAGGGATTCGTGTCCGAGGACGACGTCGTCGAGCCGGCCCTCGCGGTCGGGGACGCGGAGCGAGACGATGATGCCGCCGTAGCTCATGGCCCGGACCTCGATGCCGTGGGCGTTCGTGAGCGTGAAGAGGTCCACCGCATCCCCCTCCGCAGTGCGGCCGAACGGCGTCCGCGCCACGCCGGACCGGCGCGGCCCGGGCCGACCCGGAACCTCGGCCGCCGCTCCGGCGAGCACGCCGACGGAGATCAAGACGCCGGCGGCCGCCAGAAGCTTCCCCTTGCTGCGTGCTCTTGTCATGTTCGTGACGGTCTCCACCGAAGGAAAAAGCGTACGAGGTGAGATGGTCATATGATATACGGAACGGAAAACATGCGGCCCCTGCCCGGAGACCGCTACCCCCATGGGGGTCTCCACGGCCAGATCGTCCACGCGATCGGGCGGCAGATCGTCAGCGGCGCCGTCCGTCCCGGCGAGGTCCTGTCCCTGCCCGAGGGCCTCCCGGCGAGCCGCACCGTCCTGCGGGAGGCGATCAAGGTCCTGGCGGCCAAGGGCCTCGTGGAGTCGCGGCCGAAGACCGGGACCCGCGTGCGCGCGCCACAGTCATGGAACCAGCTCGACCCGGACGTGCTGGCCTGGCGGCAGGAGGGGCGCCTTTCGGCGCCCTTCCTGCGCAACCTCAGCGAGGTGCGGCGGATCATCGAGCCGGCCGCGGCGGAGCTGGCCGCTACACGCGCGGGCGCCTCGGGCGTGGCGGCGATCGCGGACGCCTTCGCGGACATGGAAAGGGCCGTGCAGGGCGTGCAGGTCGACGGCGACGTCTTCGTCGAGGCCGACATGAGGTTCCACCGGGCGATCCTGGAGGCGAGCCGGAACGATATCCTCGAGCAAATGAGCAGCGTCGTGTTCCCGGTGCTGGTCATGAGCTTCCGGGCCACCAGTCGCCCCCCCGGCCGCGCCAGCGCATCGGTGCCGAAGCACCGGGCGATCCTCGACGCCATCCGCGAAGGGGATCCCAAGCGGGCCGGACGGGCCATGAGGCGGGTCGTCGGCGACGCGGCCCGGGAGATCGAAGCGCTGCTCAGGCGCCGCCGCCCCTGACCCCCCCGGCGAGGCAGGGGCGGGTACTATGATAGGACTTTTCCCTCTTGACACCGGGATTCGCCCGGGAGTAGCTTTTCTTTCGACAACCACCCAGGAGGCTCTGCCATGTCCTTCATTCGCGCCCGCGGGGCCCGCAACCTCGCCCTGGCGACGCTCGTCCTGCTTGGCGCCGCGTCCGGCCTGGTGGCCCAGATCACCGGCAACGCCACGCTGCGGGGCACCGTCACCGACTCTTCGGGCGCCGTCGTTCCGGGCGCCAGCGTCACCCTGATCAACGAGCGCACCCGGGAGCAGCGCAGCGCCGTCACCGACACCAAGGGAGGCTACTTCTTCGCCGCCGTGGTGCCGAGCACCTACACGGTTCGGGTGGAGATCAGCGGCTTCAAGACCCGCGAGTACAAGGGCGTCACGATCAGCTTCTCCGACGCGCGCGGCCTCGACGTCGCCCTGGACGTCGGCCAGCAATCGGAGACGGTGACCGTCACCGCCCAGTCCGAGATCATCCAGACCGAGACGGGCGCCCGGGAGGGGCTGGTAAGCGCCAAGCAGATCGACAACCTGTCGATCATCGGCCGCAGCTCCATCGAGCTGCTGCGGATCATGCCCGGGGTCGTACCTCCCGACCAGCGGGACATGGAGAGCGTCGGCTTCGGCACCGGCGCCAACAACACCGCCGGCTACACGGTGAACGGCGTGCGGGGGACCAACAACACGGTCAGCCTCGACGGCTCGCGGCTCATCGACATCGGCTCCAACAGCGGCCTCATCATCTCCCCCAACAACGACATGGTGCAGGAGGTGAAGGTCCAGAGCAGCAACTACGCGGCCGAGTACGGCACGTCGGGCGTCCACATCGCGGCCACCACCAAGGCCGGCGGTTCGGAGTTCCACGGCACGCTCTACGATTACGTCCGCAACCACCGCTTCGCGGCCAACGACCGCTCCAACAGCATCGCCGGCGTGGAGAAGCCGAAGAGCAGCTTCCAGTATCCCGGCGGGAACCTGAGCGGGCCGGTCCTGATCCCCGGCACGGGCTTCAACAAGAACCGCGACAAGATGTTCTTCTTCCTCGGCTTCGAGATCCAGCGGCAGAACGTGGACAACGGCTCGCGCTTCTCGGTCGTCCCCACCCTCGGGCAGCGACAGGGACTCTTCAATGACCTCGGTGGCGGGCAGCACCTGAACCAGCCAGGCACGGTGAACATCCCCGGCGGGTTCCCGGGGGCGGGCACGCCGGCGCCGAACAACGACCTCCGGCCCTACATCAACCCCACCGGCCTCGTCCTCACCAACCTCTATCCGACGCCGAACTACAACGACCCCAACAACCGCTTCAACTACGTCTACAGCCAGCTCGAGCCCAACAACCGATGGGAGTCCACCATGCGGCTCGACTACAACATCACCGAGAACACCAAGGCCTACCTGCGCCTGGCCTACTCGAAGGAAGAGCTGACCCAGCCGCGCGGGCTGTGGTGGGGCGCGTCCGACGTCGCGCTGCCCACGCCCAACCTGGGCACGAACCGGGGGCGGTCGGCCTCCCTCAACGTCATCAACGTCCTCGGGCCCACCATGACCAACGAGCTGCTGATGACCGCGAGCAAGCTCGAGCTGGACAACGACTACAAGGACCCGAGCAAGGTGAAGCTGGAGAACCTCGGCATCGGCAGCTTCCGCGGGTTCTTCCCCCGCCAGACCGATTACGCCCCGGTCAACATCAACAGCTGGGGCGACCAGGGCATCGCCAACCTGAACGCCGCCGGGAACCCCCTCTTCGCCCACAACAGCAGCATCCAGATCGCCGACAGCCTGACCAAGGTCCTCAACACCCACGCCATCAAGTTCGGGGCCAGCGTCGAGCAGGCGAACAAGAACCAGAACTTCCAGAACAACGAGGAGGCCCAGTTCCAGATCGCTTCATGGGGCCAGCCGGGCGCCACCGGCAGCACGCTCGGCGACCTCATCACCGGCCGCCCGGTGACGGCGCTCCAGGGCACGAAGACGCCGAACGGCACCTTCCGCCACTACAACATCGACGGTTTCGTCCAGGATTCCTGGAAGATCAAGCCGAATTTCACGCTGGAGTACGGGGTCCGCGTCTCCAAGATGCCGAACAACACCGAGATAAACGGCCTCGGTGGGGTGTTCATCCCCGCGAACTACGACCACAGCCAGGGGCCCTTCATCAACGGGGACGTGCGGCGGCTCAATGGCGTCTCGTACGCATCGACCGGCGACGTCCCCAAGGGCCTCATCCCCAATCGGCCGATCTTCTTCATGCCGCGGTTGAACTTCGCCTGGGACCTCGGGGGCAAGGGTGACACCGTCCTCCGCGGCGGGGGCGGTCTGTTCTACAACCGCGCGCAGGGCAACGCCGAGTACGACGTGATCCGCCTGGCGCCCAACTCGTACAGCGCCAGCGTGGACGCCTGGGGGGGCAGCGGCCTCGGCAATGGGACGGGCCTGACGTTCGACACCCTGCGCCTCGTCGATCCCTACACCCGACTGGGCGCCCAGAGTGTGGTCTCGATCAACCCGGACTCCATCGATTACCCGCGGATCGCCACCATGAGCCTCTCGCTGGCCCGCCGGATTCCGTTCCAGCAGGTGCTGGAGGTGGCCTACGTCGGATCACTGGCCCGTCACCTCCAGCAGCGGCGGAAGGCCAACACCATCCCCGAGGGCTTCTTCCTCACCAACCACCCAGGCATCCAGTCCGACCTGACGGTGCCCGTCAACCGGGCGGCCCTCAACTCCGACCTCGTCAATACATTCAAGCCGTTCCCGGCCTTCAGCCTCGCTCCAGGTCACCCTGAGCCGGCAGACGGGCAAGCGGCTCCAGTATTTCCTCGCCTACACGTTCTCCAAGTCGCTGGGAACGACGACCCTCAACGAGAACGACGGCAACGGGCTGGACCCGCTCGACCCGCGGACCCGGAGCTGGGGCATCCTGCCCAGCGACCGGACGCACGTGCTCAATCTTTCCTACAACTACACAATGCCCGACCTCGCCCCCAAGGCCTTCAACAACGGCTTCACGCGGGGACTCCTGAACGGCTGGCAGATCTCCGGCATCTCGACCTTCAGCAGCGGGGCCCCGATCAAGCTGCGGTTCGACGGTCCGATCAACACCACCAACGCCGGCCTGGCGTGGGCGGGGACGCCTTCGCACAACGTCTCGTCGGGCAACACGGTGGGACCGGTGGCGCCGGCCTTCCGCGGCAACCCGGCCAAGGGCGGAGGTGCCGTCGGCGACCACATCTTCGACATCAACCAGGTCATCATCCCGACCTTCCCCGACAGCGGCCCGTACGTTTCGCCCTTCTATCTACGCAGCCCGAGCCGGATGCAGTTCCGCGCCGGGCTGTTCAACGCGTTCAACCAGGCCTTCGCCACCACCACCATCACCAACGACATCGACTTCAGGCTCGTGACGCGGTGCAACGTCACGCGCACCGGCGTCCCCAACGGGGCCGGCGGCACGTCCGACGTCTGCGACCCGACCCAGGGCTACTCCTTCACCGACCAGACCAAGCAGAACTTCGGCAAGGTGAACCTGCTGCGCGGGCATCGGATCGTGGAGTTCGCGCTGAAGTACTACTTCTAAGGGCGCGCGGTCGAATCTCCGGTTCGCAGCTCCGCTCTCTCGGGGGCGGGCGGCGGCCCGGCTATAATGAGGATTCCGCGGAGCCGAGCGCCCGCCTCATGAGAAGCCTCCCCGCCGTCGCGGCCAGCCTCGCCCTGGCCGCAGCCTTCGCCGCCGTCGCTCCCGCCGCCGACGGTGACGTCAACCGGATTCTCGCCCGCGCGGTCGCGCTGCACGAGGCGGGCGACATCCTGGGTGCCATCCAGGCCTACCAGGAGGTGCTGGCGCTGCAGCCGGGCAGCGTCGAGGCCCGCTCCAACCTGGGGGCGGCCTACGTCCGCCTGGGACGCCACGACGAGGCCATCCAGCAGTACCGATGGGCGCTCGAACGCGACCCCGGCAATGCCACCGTCCGGTTCAACCTCGGCCTCGCCCTCTACAAGTCGGCCCGCATCCCCGAGGCGGAGGAGGAGCTCGCCCGCGTGGTGGCCGTCCAACCTGGCCAGAAGAGCGCCGTGCTGCTGCTCGCCGACTGCCAGCTGAAGCAGGGCGAGGACAAGAAGGCGGTGGAGCTGCTTGCGCCGTTCGAATCGTCGTGGGCGGACGACCGGCCCTACGCCTACCTCTACGGCAGCGCCCTCGTGCGCACGGAGCAGGTGGAGAAGGGCCAGGTCTACATCGACCACATCCTCCGCGATGGCGACTCCGCGGAGGCGCGCGTCCTGATGGGCGCCGCCCACCTGGCGGCCAAGGACTACCCGAGCGCGCTCCAGGAGCTGAGGCGGGCGGTGGAGCTGAACCCGAAGCTGCCGACCGTCCAGTCTCTCTACGGACGCGCGCTCATGGGGTCCGGCGACCGCGACGGGGCCGCCCGGGCCTTCCGGCGCGAGCTGGAGCTGGACCCCAATGACTACGAGGCCAACCTCTATCTGGGGATGCTGCGCAAGGAGGAGCAGCGCTACGACGAGGCGCTCGACTACCTGGGCCGGGCGGCGAGGATGCGGCCCCTGGACCCCGGGGCCCGCTACTCGCTCGGCAGCCTCTATGTGGCCACCGGCAAGATTGCGGAAGCGCGCCAGCTCCTGGAAGGTGTGGTCCGCGACGCGCCGGAGCTTACCCAGGCCCACGTGCTCCTGGCCACCGTCTACTACCGCCTCAAGATGAAGGAGGAGGGCGACCGGGAGCGGGCGATCGTCGAGAAGCTCACCGCCGGCGCCCAGGCGCGTCAATGACGCCGCTGGCCTTGCTGCTGACCCTCGCCACCGCCTTTCCGGCCGCTCCCTCCTTCACCAGCGTCTCCCGGGAGGCGGCGGCGGCGCGGGACGCGGGACGGCTCGAGGACGCCATCCGGCTCTACCGCGAGGCGCTGCGCCTTCGTCCGGTGTGGAACGAGGGCCGGTGGTACCTGGGGACGATCCTCTACGACCTCGACCGCTACGAAGAGGCGGAGGCCGCTTTCCGCCGCCTCGTCTCGGCCGACCGCAACAACGCCGCCGGCTGGGCGCTCAAGGGCCTGTGCGAGTTCCAGCTCCGCAACTACGAGCGCTCGCTCGTCGATCTCCAGCGGGCGCGCACGCTCGGCCTGGCCGTCCATCCCGAGCTGGTCTCGGTGTCGCGCTACCACACCGCGATCCTCTTCACGCGGTTCGAGCAGTTCGAGATCGCCTACGAAACGCTGAAGGAGTTCGCCGCCGACGGCAACGACAGCCCCAACGTCATCGAGGCCATCGGCCTCAGCCTGCTGCGCCTGCCTTTCCTCCCCGCGGAGCTACCCCCGGAGAAGCGCGAGATGGTCCTGATGGCGGGGCGGGCCGGCTACCAGGCGGCGGCCCGGAAACCAGACGCGGCCCGCCAGGCCCTCACCGAACTCGTCGACCGCTTTCCCGAGGCACCCAACGTGCACTACGCCTACGGCAACTTCCTGCTCCGCGAGAACCCGGACGCCGCCATCGAGCAGTTCCGCCGCGAGCTGGTGGTGAGCCCGGGCCATGTCCAGGCCCTGCTCCAGATCGCTTTCGAGTACATCAAGCGGGGCGACTACGCTTCCGCCCGGCCCCTGGCCGAGCAGGCGGCGACGCTGGCGCCGGCGCAATTCGCGGCCCGCAACGCCCTCGGCCGCGTGCTGCTGGAAATCGGCGATACCGCGGGGGCGATCACCCAGCTCGAGGCAGGGGTGAAGCTGGCCCCGGACAGCCCGGAGATGCGCTTCGCCCTCGCCCGCGCCTACTCCCGGGCCGGAAGGACCAGGGACGCCGACCGTGAGCGAGCGGCGTTCCTGCGCCTCGACAAGGAGTACAAGCTGCTCAAGAGCGGACCGCAATCGGTGGGCGGCATCGACAAAGCCGACAAGGAGCCGCCCCCCCGGGAGCCGCCCCCGCGATGAAGCCGGGCCTGGCCGGGACCGCCGCCCTGGCCGCGGCCCTGCCCGCCGTCCTCGCCGGGCAGGAGCCCCAGGCCACGCCCGCTCCAGCCACCTTCGGCGTTTCCACCGCCGCCGTCGTCCTCGACGTGGTGGTGAAGGACAAGAAGGGGCATGCGGTGCGGGATCTCGGCGGGGCCGACTTCGAGGTCTACGAGGACGGCGTGCGCCAGCAGATCCAGTCGTTCCAGGTGGTCTCGCGAGAGCCGGCTTCGGCTTCCTCCCCCGGGCCGGCTCCGGTCGCGCCGGCCTCGCCCCGACCCCCGGAGGCAACGGTTCCGGCCCGCCCGACGCCGGGTTTCGTGGCCCTGGTCTTCGACCGGCTCTCGCCGGAGGCGCGGTCCCTGGCCGGCAAGGCGGCGCTCGCGTATCTCGGCCCGGGCCTGCAGCTCGACGAGCGGGTGGGCGTCTTCGTCGTCGACCTCTCCCTGCACGCGCTGCAGGACTACACCGACGACGGGCCGCTCGTCCGCCGAGCCGTCGAGCGCGCGGCGGCGCGCAGCAGCACGGCCTTCGCCTCCCAGCGCGAGGCGCTGCGGGGCATCGCCGAGCGCCAGAGTGCCCTCGACACGCCTTCGAGCCCCGCCGCGGGCGCGAGCGGCGGCGGACCCGGGGCGGGTCAGGCGGCCCAGGCCGCGGCCTCGGCGGAGGCGGCGGTGGCGCCCGAGCGCGCCCTGCTCGACATCGAGTCGCGGATGCGGCAGACCTTCGAGGCCCTGGAGCGCGATCAGCAGGGCTACGCCACCACCAACGGCCTGATGGCGGTCGTGGACGCCCTGCGCCTGGTGCCCGGCCGCAAGACGGTCGTCTTCTTCTCCGAGGGCATCGCCATCCCCCCTGCGGTGGAGGCCCAGTTCCGCTCCGTCATCAACTCCGCGAACCGTGCCAACGTCAGCATCTACACGATGGACGCGGCGGGGCTGAGGGTGGAGAGCAACACCGCGGAGACGCGGCGGGAGCTGGACACCGCCGCGCGGCAGCGGCTGCGCCAGCTCGGCACGGGCCGCGACGACACGTCGAAGGCGATGATGAAGGATCTGGAGCGCAACGAGGACATGCTCCGGCTGGACCCGGAGGGAGGCCTCGGGCGGCTGGCCGCGGAGACGGGCGGCTTCCTCATCGCCAACACCAACGACCTCGGGGCCGGCTTCCGCCGCATCGACGAGGACATGCGCTTCCACTACGTGCTCGCCTATGTGCCCAGCAACGAGAGCTATGACGGCCGCTTCCGACAGCTCGCGGTGAAGGTGGCCCGGCCCGGGGTCGTGGTGCAGTCCCGCCAGGGCTACTACGCCGTGCGCTCCGCGGGACCGGTCCCCGTGCTGGCCTACGAGGCGCCCGCCCTCGCCCTGCTCGACCGCGCCCCCTTGCCCAGCGACATCCCGCTCCGCGCCGGCGCCTTGAGCTTCCCCGAGGCCGGGCGGCCGGGGCTCGCGCCCGTTCTCGTCGAGGTGCCGGGCCGCGCCGTCACCTACGCGCCGGACGCGGACAAGAAGACGTGGCACGCGGACCTGGTGGTGGTGGCGCGCATCAAGGACGAGGCGCAGCAGGTGGTGCAGAAGATGAGCCAGCACTACCTGCTCGGCGCCCCGGCGGAGCAGGTCGAGTCCGCCCGCAAGGGAGACGTGCTGTTCTACCGCGAGGCCGACCTCAAACCCGGCCGGTACACCGTGGAGGCGGTGGCCTATGACGCGGGCTCGGGCCAGGCCGGCGTCCGCGCCTCCGCCCTCGAGGTGCCGGCCGCGGGACCGGCGTCGCTGCGCATGAGCAGCCTCGCCATCGTCAAGCGGGCCGAGCGGGTGCCGGAATCGGAGCGCAAGGCAGCCACTCCTCTCTACTATGGCGACGCGCTGATCTACCCCAACCTCGGCGAGCCCCTGCTGAAGTCGGCCGCGAAAGAGGTGGCCTTCTTCTTCACCGTCTACACGGCCGGCGGAGTCCCGCCGCCCACCACCGCCAGCGTCGAAGTGCTGATGAGCGGCCGCTCCCTCGGCCGCGCGACGGCGGGGCTGCCCGCGCCGGATGCCACGGGAAGGATCCAGCACGTCGGGGCCCTGCCTCTGCAGGCCTTCGGTGCCGGGACCTACGAGCTGAAGGTGAGCGTGAGCGACGGGCGGTCCACCGCGACCCGCTCGGCCGCGTTCAAGGTGGAAGGGTAGCGCCCTGGATCAGGCCCCGAGCGGTCCGTCCCGGCGCCGGGCGGCGGCGGGCCTGGCGGTCGTCGCCGTCCTCACCGCGCTCGCCGCCCGGGGGCAGGCGCCCGGGGCCCTCCCCCCGAGCCCGGCGGGCGCGGCCGCCGACGAGGCCCTGACCCGCCGCGCCTGCACCGGCTGCCACGCGTTCCCGCCTCCCGACGTCTTGCCGCGCCAGAACTGGGGAGCCACCGTCTATGAGATGGCCGGCCTCATCATGGGCGGTGTGGGCGCTCCGAGGGGCGGCCCGCCCCCGCAGTTCGACTTCGACGTGGATCGTGTCGTGCGCTACTACGAGAGCCGCGCCCCCCCGGCCTTGCCGCCCTCGGAGGCATGGCCACCGGTCACGGACGGGCCGGTGCGCTTCGCGCGCCATCCCATCCGCCTCGCGGGCGTGCCACCCCCGCCCTTCGCGGCCAACGTCCGGTTCGCCGACCTCGACGGCGACGGAAGGCTCCAAGTGATCGTGTCCGACATGTCGCACGGCCTCGTCCTCGCCGCCGACCCCCTGCACCCCGAGAGGGGGCTGCGGGTGTTGGGGCGTGTTCCCAATCCCTGCCACGCCGAGGTGGTCGACCTGGACGGGGATGGACGACGGGACCTGATCGTGGCCGACCTGGGCAGCGTCCCGCCCTCCGACCACGAGAAGGGCAGCGTCGTCTGGCTCCAGCGGCAGAAGGGGGGCGACTATCGGGCCCGCACGCTCGTCAGCGGACTGCCCCGGGTGGCTGACGTGGAGGCGGCCGACCTCGACGGCGACGGCGACCTCGACCTCGTGGTGGCGGCCTTCGGCTGGCGCACGGTGGGCTCCACCCTCGTCTACGAGAACCGCACGAAGGACTCGAACGATCCGGTCTTCGTGAAGCGCGAGCTGGACGGCCGGCAGGGAGCCATCCACGTCCCGGTGGTCGACCTGAACCGCGACGGCCGGCCCGACGTCGTGGAGCTGATCTCCCAGCACTACGAGACGGTGGTGGCCCACCTCGGAACCGGCGGCCTCGGCTTCGACACCCGGACGATCTACACCGCCCCCCACCCGGCCTGGGGCTCCTCGGGGATCGACGTGGTCGACATGGACGGGGACGGCGACCTCGACGTGCTCGCGACCAACGGCGACATGCTCGACGACTACCTGCTCAAGCCGTATCACGGCCTGCGCTGGCTGGAGAACCGCGGGGGCTTCCCCTTCGTGGAGCATCCGCTGGCCAACCTGAACGGCGTCATGCGCGCCCGGGCCGCGGACCTCGACGGTGACGGCGACATGGACGTGGTCGCCTGTGCGTTCGTGCCCAACCCCGAGCGCGGGCCGGCCCATCCTCCCCTGCCCTCGCTGGTGTGGCTGGAACAGGTGCCCGGCGGCCGCTTCGAACGCCACACCCTGGAGATCGGCGGCCAGCACGTCACCCTCGACCTGGCGGACTACGACCACGACGGCGACGTGGACATCGTCGTGGGCAACTTCCCCAACCCGGCCTCGAAGAGCGACGCCTGGATCGAGGTGTGGGAGAACCTGACGAAGTCCAGGCCCTGATGAGCGGGCAACTGCGGAGACGCGCCGTTTCTTGACAGCCCGCAGCGCGCAACATAGCTTTCGGCCGATGAAGGCCGTCGTCATCCACATGCCGAACCGGGCCTCCTTGCGCGACGAAGCCGAGCCACGCGCGGGCGACGGACAGGTCCTGGTCAAGGTCGCCGCGGCCGGCATCTGCATGAGCGACGTCGAGGTGCTGAAGGGCACGCGTCCCTCCGCCTACGTCAAGTACCCGGTGATCCCCGGCCACGAGTGGTGCGGGACGGTCGAGAAGGTCGGGCCCGGAGTGAGCGGGCTGTCGGCCGGCGACCGGGTGGCGGTCGAGGGCCACAACTTCTGCCGGACCTGCGCCTGGTGCCGGCGCGGCGAGACGAACCTCTGTGCCTCGTACAACGAGTTCGGCTTCACGCTGCCCGGAGGCTTCGCCGAGTACGCGGCGGTGCGGGCCGACCTCGCCCATCCCTTCGCGGCCACCCTGCCCTTCGAGGCGGCGGCGATGGCGGAGCCCTTCGCCTCGGTCGTCCACGGCGTGGAGCGGGCGAAGGTCCGGGCGGGCGACACCGTGGCGGTGGTGGGACCGGGCACCCTGGGCCTTCTCGCGGTGGGCTGGGCCGCGATGGCACGCCCCGCGCGGATCGTGACGATCGGGGTCGACCGCGCCAACGAGGCGCTGGCCCGCCGGATGGGGGCCACCGACTACCTCACCGTGGACGACGACCCGGGGACGAAGCTCCGCGACATGACCGGCGGGGCCGGGGCCGACGTGGTGCTCGAAGCGGCCGGAAACGAAGCCGCGCTGCCCCTGGCCCTCGACCTCGCCCGCCGGGGAGGGACGGTGGTCCTCTTCGGCATCGTCGGTGGCGGCCGGCGCGTGATCATCGAGCCGGACGTCTTCTGCCTCAAGGACCTGCGCGTGGACGGCGTGTTCGCCTACACGACGGCCAACTTCGAGCAGGCGCTGCGCCTCATGGAGTCGGGCCGCCTCGACGTGAAGCCGCTCGTGACGCACACCTTCCCGCTGCGGGAGTTCGAGAAGGCGTTCGAGCTGCTGGCCCGGCGCTCGGAGCCGGTGGTGAAGGTGATGCTCCGGCCGTGAGCACGCCAGGACGCAAGCTCATCGCGCAGATCGACGAGCTGGCGGTGCCGCCCGGCATGCTCGCCATCTGGGGCCTGGGCCAATCCGGCTTCATCCTCAAGGGCGGACGGACCGTCGCATACCTCGACCCGTACCTGACGGACTCGGTGGACGAGGCCGGCTATGCGCCCAAGGGCACCTTCCCGCGGCAGTTCCCTCCCCCGCTGGCGCCGGACGAGGCCACCAACGCCCAGGTCGTCTTCTGCAGCCACGAGCACGTCGACCACACCGACCCGCGCACGCTGAAGCCGCTGTCGCAGGCGTCGCCGCGAGCCATCATCGTCGGCTCGAGCTGGAGCCGGGACATGCTCCTCGAGGCCGGCGTGGCCGAGGGCCGCATCCGGGTGCCGAAGCTCGACGCGCCGTCCCAGGTCTCGGGCCTCGCGTTCACCGCCGTGCCCTCCGCGCACTACGGCCTGGACTCCGATCCCGAGCGCGGACATCGCTGGCTCGGCTACGTGATCGAGCTGAACGGCGTGACCCTCTACCACTCCGGCGACACGATCCTGCACGACGGCCTGGTGGACCGGTTGAAAGGCGCGTCGGTGGACATCGCCTGCCTGCCGGTGAACGGCCGGGACTTCTGGCGCGAGCACCGCGGCATCATCGGCAACCTCGACGCCCGGGAGGCGGCCGAGCTGGCGGCCACGATCGGGGCCGACGTCCTCATCCCCATGCACAACGACATGTTCGCCCTCAACCACGCGAGCCCGGCGGTGCTGGCCGACTTCCTGGACCGCCACTACCCGCGCCAGAGGTACCACTGGCTGCAGCCGGGCGAGCTGTACCTGTACGTGAAGGGCCCGCGGCGCCAGGGAAGGCGCCTCGTCACCAATTCGTCAGGGAGCCGTCGGGCCGCCGGAAGACGGGGATCGGCCTCATCGGCTCGGAAACCTCCGCCACGAGGGTCGCGCGCGCCGGCTCGAACTCCACGCCCAGCCCCGGCCGCGAGTTCGGCCAGACCTTCCCGTCGTGGAAGTCGTAGTGCTGGGGCAGGTGCGGCTCGGGCTCGGGGCCCGCGCCCAGGATCTCCATCGTCGCCGGCGCTGAGGCCGTCCCCAGGGCGTGGACGAGCGCCGCGGTCGCCACCGGGCCGGTGAAATGAGGCACCAGGCCGACGTAATGCAGCTCGCAGAGCGAGGCCAGCTTGCGGAACTCCGTGAGCCCGCCCGCGTTGGGCATCGTCACCCGGGAGTAGTCGATGAGGTGCTGCTCGACGAGCTCGTTGATGTCCCAGCGGTCGCCGAACTGCTCGCCGACCGCGATCGGGACCTTCACCTGCTGACGGAGCACCCGGTAGACCGCCGGCTCCTCGGAGCGGACCAGGTCCTCCGCGAAGAACGGCTCCAGCCCCTCGATGAGCGCGCTTAAGCGCACGGCGTCGGAGAGGTCAAGGCGCGTGTGGTAGTCGATGGCCCACTGCCCGCCGGGACCGACACCCTCGCGGACCTCCCGGCACTGCTCGTAGCTCTTCCTGACCATGGCCCGCGCGTCGAAGGACTGGCCGCGCTCGGGATCGGCCACGCTGATGCGGAAGGCGCGGAAGCCGGCTTCGATGCAGGCGCGGGCGGTCTCGCGGAGCGTCCCCCGGGCGGGGAACGCCGTGGAGTAGCACTCCACGTGCTCCCTCGTCAGGCCGCCGAACAGCTCGTGGAGCGGCCGGCCGAGCGACTTGCCGTGGATGTCCCACAGGGCCAGGTCCAGGGCGCCCAGGGCATGGAGCTTCTCGCGGCCGGGCGGATAGAAGTGGCCGCGGTACATGAGCTGCCACAGGTGCTCGATGCGGCCGGCATCCTCGCCGATGAGCAGGCCGGCCAGCGCCTTGACCGTGTCCGGCGACCCGCCTTCGCCGATTCCGGTGATGCCCTGGTCGGTCTCGACGGTCACGACCTGGTTGCTCTGGCTCAGGAGCGGCCGCGGCCGGGGCGGGAGATAGCAGCGGACCCGGCGGATGCGGATGCGGGCCGCGGTATCGGGAGCGGCTTCGGCCCCGCGCACCGCACCACTGCGGAGCAGCGCGGCGGCGCCGGTTCCGCCCAGCAGCGATCGCAGGAACACGCGCCGCATCTCGCGCCTCAGGGATGGAGGATGCCGCGCTCGAGGGCGGTCGTCACCGCCTCGGTGCGGTCGTCCACGCCCAGCTTGGAGAGGATGCTGCTCACGAACCACTTCGCCGTCCCGCTGGTGATGTGCAGCTCGTGCCCGATCTCGACGTTGGTGCACCCCCTGGCGACCAGCTTCAGCACCTCGATCTCGCGGGCGGTCAGGCCGCTGCCCGGTCCCCGGTCCGAGATCCGGCTCGCCACCTCCGGCGGGATCTTCCGCAGGCCGGCGTGCACGGCGCGGATCGCCGCCACGAGCTGGGAGGGCGGCGCGCTCTTCAGCAGGTAGGCCCGGGCCCCCGCCTGGAGGGCCCGGCGGATGTCCTCCTCCCCCTGGTAGACGGTGAGCGCGACGAAACGGCTGCCCGGGAACTCCGCGCGGATGGCCTCCATGGCCCCGATCCCGTCGAGTCCCGGCAGGCCCAGGTCGATGAGGGCGATGTCGGGCCGGAGCTTCCGGAAGAGGTCCACCGTCTCCCGTCCGTCTCCGGCCTCGCCCACCACCGCCATGTCGCTCTGGGCGGCCACCACGGCGACGACCCCCTGCCTGACGAGCGGATGGTCGTCGGCGACCAGGACCCGGATTGGGAGCCCGTGCGCCACGGCGAAGGCACGGATTCTATCCCTCCGCCCAGGGTTTATCATCCTCCGCGGTGGGACGAGCACCTTCCCTCCGGGTTGCGGCCGCCGGCTGCGCCCTGACATTGCTGGGCGGGCCGTCGCTGCTCGCCCTCGACCCCTCGCGCCCGCCGAACCGTTACGGTCACGACGTCTGGCTGACCCGGGACGGCCTGCCCCAGGAATTCGTGCAGGCCATCACCCAGACCCGCGACGGCTACCTGTGGATCGGCAGCCTGGGCGGGCTGGTCCGGTTCGACGGCGTGCGCTTCACCGTCTTCGATCCGAGCAACACCCCCGGCCTGAAGGATGCGCGGATCCTGGCCCTGTCGGCCCGCGCCGACGGAGCGCTCTGGATCGGCACCGGGGCGGGAGGAGTGGCGCGGCTGGAGCACGGGCTCCTCCGGCCGTTCGGCCCGCCCGAGTCCGCCGACCGCTCGCTCAAGTACGTCCGTTCGCTCCAGGAGACCGCGGACGGCAGCCTCTGGGTCGGGACGAGCGGCGGCGGCCTCCGGCGGTTCCGGGAAGGGCGGCGGGTGGCGAGCGAGGAGCCCGCCTCGCCTGGACACACGGTCACCGCCGTCCACGAGGACCGCCGCGGGAGGCTCTGGTTCGGCACCACCGAGGGCCTGGCGGTGCTGGAGGGCGGCCGCCTCGTGCGGTACGACGCGGGCGCCGTCCTGCCGCACAGCTTCGTGTACTCCATCTTCGAGGACCACGCCGGAGCGGTCTGGGTTGGGACACGGGGCGGTCTGACCCGCTTCCAGGACGGCGCGCCGGCCGCCACGTTCACCCGCCGCAACGGCTTCCCCGCCGACGCGGTCCGGACGATCTGGGAGGACCGCCACGCGAACCTGTGGATCGGGACGCTCGGGCAGGGGCTCCTTCGGATGAGCGGCGACCGGTTCGAGTCGTTCACGAGCCGCGACGGGCTTTCCAACGACCACGTGCTCTGCCTCTACGAGGACCAGGAAGGCAGCCTCTGGGTGGGCACCCAGAGGGGCCTCAACCGGCTCAAGGACGTCCCGTTCAGCAGCTACACGACGCGCGACGGCCTCTCTCACGACGCGGTCAACTCGGTCCTCAGGACGCGGGACGACAGCGTCTGGGTCGGCACCGACGGCGGCGGGCTCGACCGCATCAGGGACGGCCAGGTCCGGGTGTTCACCGCGCGCGACGGGCTGGGCAGCGACTACATCGGCCCGCTCTTCGAGGCCCGCGACGGGAGCCTGTGGGCCGGCGGCGACGGGTACGTCAGCCGGATCGCCGGCGGCCGGGTCACCACCTTCAGGACCGATGCCGGTGAGGGCCGCTTCGTGTCGCTCCTCGGCGAGGACGCGCAGGGCCGGTTGCTCGTGGGTGTCGGCGACCGGCCATTGCAGCGGTTCGACTCCGGCCGGCTCGTGCCCTACGACCCGGCCACCGACCGCGGCCAGTACCGCTTCTCCCTGACTCGAGACCGGCACGGCGCGCTGTGGTTCGGCACGGTGGAAGGCCTGGGCCGGTTCCAGGACGGCCGTTACACGCTCTTCACCGAGAAGGACGGGCTGCCCGAGAACACCGTGCACTCCATATATGAGGATGGACAGGGCACGCTGTGGATCGCCACCACCGCCGGCCTCTGCCGCTTCCGGGACGGCCGCTTCGCGAGCCTGGCCGGGCCGGGTGGCCTGGGCCGCGGGGTCGTCTCCCAGATCCTCGAGGACGACGCCGGCTCGCTCTGGATGAACGGCCGGCGCGGCATCGTCCGCGTCCGCAAGCAAGACCTCGACGCCTATGCGGAAGGAAGGGCTTCCCCGGTCCCGTTCGCCGTGTATGGTGTCGAGGACGGGATGGAGAGCGCCGACTACAACCCGTCCTACATCCAGCCCGCGGCCGGCCGGACCGCCGACGGCCGGCTGTGGTTCGCCACCACCAAGGGCGTCGCGGTCATCGATCCGCATCGGCTGAAGGCCAATGCCCTGCCGCCCCCCGTCGTCATCGAGCGCGTGACGGTCGACGACGATCCGGTGCCGGTCGGTCCTGGCGTCCGCATCCCGCCCGGCCGGGAGAAGTTCGAGTTCCACTACACGGGCCTGAGCTTCGTCTCGCCCGAGAAGGTGCGCTTCCGGTACATCCTGGAGGGGTTCGACCAGGCCTGGACCACCGCCCACGACCGGCGGGCGGCGTACTACACCAACCTTCCGCCGGGACGGTACCGCTTCCGTGTCACCGCCGCCAACAACGACGGCGTCTGGAACGAGGAGGGCGCGGCCTTCGAGTTCCAGCTCCAGCCTCGCTTCTACCAGACCCGCGTCTTCCAGGCGCTCGCGTTGTTGATGCTGCTGCTGGCCGCCTGGAGCGTGCACCGGCTGCGGGTGGCGCGGGTGGAGGCGCGGTTCGCCGCCGTCATGGCCGAGCGCAACCGCATGGCCCGCGAGCTGCACGACAGCCTGGCCCAGGGGCTGGCCGGCATCGCCCTGCATGCCGGCGCCCTCCGGGAGTCGGAGCCGGCGCTCTCGGAGCCGGCGGGCCGCCACCTCGACACGATCTCCCACCTCGTCGAGAGCAGCCTGGCCGAGGCGCGCGGGTCGGTGTGGGACCTGCAACCGGAGTCGCTTCGCGCCGGCGACCTGCCGGCCGCCCTCGCGTCGATGGTCCGCGAGCTGACCGTGGACACCCCGGTCAAGGCTACCGTCGAGGTGCGCGGCACGCCCAGGAGGCTGGGCCGCCAGGCCGAGCGCAACGTGTTCCGCATCGGCCAGGAAGCCATGACCAACGCCCTCAAGCACTCGCGGAGCGGCCAGGTGGAGATGGTCCTCTCGTTCGAGCCCGGCCGGGTCGAGCTGCGGGTGCGGGACCATGGCCGGGGGTTCGATCCGGCGGCCGGGCCCGGCGACCCCCACGCCGGCTTCGGCCTCACGAGCATGCGCGAGCGGGCCGACCAGATCGGCGGCCACGTGACCATCAGCAGCCGGCCCGGCGGCGGCACCGAGGTGGTGCTGCAGGCGCCTACCTCCTGAGCGCTCGCCCAAGCAAGCAGGGCCTTTTAACGCAGAGGTCGCAGAGAAAAACGGGGAGGACGCAGAGACATCATTTATTTCTCTGCGTCCTCGAGTGCTGTCTGGAGGACCCAAATACAGTAGATGCAAGCGGCAGATAGTCATTGCTGCGAGCGGAGCGGGATTCATTCCCGCGGAGCGAGCGGGGGGTCTGGGGGGTGCGCCGCTAGCACCCCCCAGCTCAATGACTAAAACTCTAGCTTGACCGCGAGCTGGATCATCCGGTTCGCGAAGGACGTCGCGGTGGAGCCGAAGTTCGTCGGGCTCCGCGTGTGCGTGATCTTGCCGAAGGCCGGGTCGTTCATCCTGAGCACCGGCA
>QHVM01000141.1:0-1780 GCA_003223555.1 Acidobacteriota bacterium
CGGTTGTCGAGCACCGGAAAGATGTTCGTTCCCTGGATGATCGTCGACGTCGAGTACACGCGGAAGTCGCTTCCCGACTGGTGGTTGTTGGCGAAGCGCTTGTCGTCGAAGAGGTCGAAGCCGAAGACCACGTTGTGCGAACCCATGCTACCGGTCGAGGCGAAGTACGTCGCCTTGGCCGTGACGTTCTGGTTGTCACGCCGCTCGTTGTCGCAGACGCCGCAGAAGGTCGGCGAGTTGTAGCGGGCGTTGCCCCGCGACTGGTCGAGCATCAGCGTGCCCTTGATGAGGTCGGTGAACTGCGAGCCCGAGCCGACGAACGTGAAGCGCCGCCGGGAGTACTGGCCCTCGACGAAGAACTTGGGACTGAGGATCCCCGTGTAGTTGGCCGAGAGCAGGTCCTGGGGGGTGGCGCGGTTCACGAGGCTGGCGGTGTCCATGATGGTGCCGAAGGAGTTGCCATTCTCGGTGTCGGTGATCTTCGTGTAGGCGCCCTTGAACGTGTGGTTGGAGTTGAGGGCCCAGGTCAACTTGCCCTCGCCGCGCTTCTGGTTGCGGATGTCGTCGAAGTTCAGGTTGGTGAACGATGTGGTGCCGGTCGTGACGCGGTCGCCGGTCATGCGGCCGGCCCCGAAGAACCACAACTTGTCCTTCACGATCGGGCCACCGAAGGTCGCTTCCTGGGTCTTGATGAGCTTGTCCGTCCGCTTGTCGTTGGGGAACGGCGTCAGCTTCACCCACTTGTTGTTGTCGAAGGTGATGCGGTAGGACCCGGAGAACTCGTTGCCGCCCGACTTCGTGATCGCCTGGACGACGCCGCCCTGGAAGCGACCGTACTCGGCGGAGATCGCCGCGGTACTGATGGTCGTCTCCTGGAGCGCGTCCTCGATGAAGAGGGCGAGGGACTGGCCGCGGATGTTCTCGTTCACGACCACGCCGTTGAGCACGTACAGGCTCTCGAACGACATGGCGCCGTTGACGCTCAGCCCTCCGTTCGGCCCCGTGTTCTGCACGCCGGGGGTGAGCAGCGCGGCGGCCACGAATGTTCGCTGGGTGGGCAGCTTCTCGATGAGATCGGCCTTGAAGTTGGTGGCCACCTCGGCGGTCTGCCCGAACTCACCCGTGGTGTGGCCGACCACGGTCACGGTCTCGCTCATGGTGCTGACGGCGAGGGTGGGGCTCACGGTCACGCTCTCGCTCGGCGATACCCGGGCCGTCTGCTTCACGGTCTTGAACCCCGTGAGCGTGAGCGTCACGGTGTAGTCGCCGGCGGGGAGGAACGGGATGATGTAGTCGCCGTTGGCCGACGTCGTGGCCGTCCGCGTTCCCTGCAGCGCCGGAGACTCGACCGTCACGGTGGCGCCGGGCACGGGAAGGCCGTCCGGATCGATCACCTTGCCCGAGATGGTCCCGGTCGGGTTGGTCTGCGCCCACAGGGAAACCGCGGCCAGCACGATCACCGCCAGCGGCGGAACGATCTTCACTCGCATCAGACGACGCTCCTTTCGGTGGGCGCCGCGCGGGGCAGGCGGCCGGCGCCTCGAGCCTCGTTAGAACACATCAAGATGGACGCGCACGCGCGTTGTGGCCTGATGAGCAATGATTGTACCGGACCGGCACTGACGGCGCATCCAGAGAATTCTTTTCGGTTCAGCAGCTTGAAGAAATACGGCTCGCCGCATGCGCGCGCGAGTCCATGTTTTCGGAGCCCACTCCAACTGCTTGGAGCGGACAGAGCGAGGGCGCCGGCCGCTTCAGCCGTGCTAGCCTGCCTGCCTCG
>QHVM01000141.1:1800-5515 GCA_003223555.1 Acidobacteriota bacterium
ACCTCCGAGATGGCTCCCTTCGCCAAGACGGGCGGCCTTGCCGACGTCTCCGCCGCGCTTCCGAAGGCGCTCGTGCGCCTCGGTCACCGCGTCACCGTCTTCCTCCCCCGCTACGGACCCATCGCGTTCCCGCCCGGAGAGTTCCTGGGCTCGGTGCACGTCCCGGTGGACGCGCTGCCGCGCAGCGCGGGCTTCTACCGCCGGACGCTGGAGGACGGGGTCACGGTCGTCTTCATCGAGCACCCGCCGTTCTTTAACCGGCCCCACCTCTACGGCGCCGGCAATCACGATTACGACGACAACCGGCTCCGCTTCGCCTTCTTCTCCCGCGCCTGCCTGGAATACCTCCGCAGCCGGGGCGAGCGCCCGGACGTCTTCCACGCCCACGACTGGCAGACGGGCCTCGTGCCCGTCTACCTGAAGGCCTTCTACTGGGACGATCCGACGCTCCATCGATCGCCGTGCGTCTTCACCATCCACAACCTGGCCTATCAGGGAAACTTCGCTCCCGACACCGCCGCGGTGCTGGGCCTGCCCGGCCACCTCGGGGGCGACGGCCTCGAGTTCCACGGCCAGGTCAGCTACATGAAGGGCGGCATCGCCTTCGCCGAGATGCTGAACACCGTCTCGCCCAACCACGCCACCGAGATCCAGCGCGACGACATGGGCTACGGGTTCGGCGGGCTGCTGCGCGGCCGCGCGGCCGACCTGTGGGGGATCCTGAACGGCGTCGACTACGACGAGTGGGACCCCCAGGTCGATCGCCACATCGTCAAGAACTACTCGGTGCGGGACCTCACCGGCAAGGCGGCGTGCAAGGCCGACCTGCTGGCGGCCTACGGCCTGCCGGCCTCCCCGGACCTGCCGCTCGCCGGCATCACCTCGCGCCTGGTCTACGCGAAGGGCTTCGACATCGTCGTCGGCGCCTGGTGGGACTTGCTCCAGCGGCCGTTGCGCATGGTCGTGCTCGGCACGGGCGAGCCGGCGGTCCAGGACGGCTTTCGCGCCCTGGCCGCCCGCGCACCCGACCGATTCGCCGCCCGTTTCGCCTACGACACGGGCCTGGCCCACAAGGTCGAGGCCGGGTCCGACATGTTCCTCATGCCGTCGCGGTTCGAGCCGTGCGGCCTGACCCAGATGTACAGCCTCCGCTACGGGACGGTGCCGATCGTCCGCTCGACCGGCGGCCTGGTCGACACCGTCGAGCCCTATGCCCCGGCCACCCGGCGGGGCACCGGCTTCCGCTTCGACAACGCCGACGGCACCGGGCTCGTCTGGGCCCTCGACCAGGCCCTCGCCCTCTGGGGCGACCGCACGTCCTGGCGGCGCCTCATGCGCAACGGGATGCTCCGCGACTTCTCCTGGGAGCGCTCGGCCCGCGGCTACGAGGAGCTGTACCGCCGCGCGATGGCCAAGGTGTGAGCCGTTACACAGATGGACCCTGGGACGGTTGACCTCGTCTAGGGGGCTTTTCCTTCCTTGGAGCCCGTCGTCGCTCTGGTCCAGCTCCAGCCGTCTACGGTCACGCCCTTGTCGGCGCTGTATCCGACCTGGCGATGACGAATGACGCCGTCCCGGTCTATCAACAAAATGGTCGGCGTACCGCTGATGCCGTAGGAAGCGAAGGTCTGCCGGAGGGTATCCACGGCCACCTGATCGAAGAAGGCTTCACCGCGGCCTTCCAGGAACTTGCTGACCGTATCCTCGTCTTCGTCACTGATTGCCAGGACGGGTAAGCCCCTGCTCTGGGCAAAGGCCATTACCTCGGGCACCGCCTTCTTGCAGGGGCCGCACCATGTGGCCCAGAAGAACAGGACGCGAGGGCGCCCCTCGAGGTCCGCCCGCTGGTTCGAACCCACGGGTTTGAGCGTGGTGGGAAGAATGGGGGCCCGGTCTCCCACCAGCGGCGGGCCGGAAGGCTTCGGCAATCGGGCCGGATAGGCGCGCAGGACGAGCGAGGCCTCGAACTGCAGGTCGTCTCCGCCGTCCTCTCCCGGGCGGACCACGAGTAGAGGCAAGGCAACGCCCCGCGGGGCGGTCATGGTCCACTCACGAAGCTCCCGCGGCGAGTCGAAGGGCTGCCCCGGCGGCCCGAGGACGATGTCACCCGCCTGGAGTCCCGCCTCTCGAGCGGGGGAGTCGGCGTAGACCGCCTCCAGCAGGTTGGCGCCCGCCGGCAGACGGCGCGCGGCCCGAACCGGCGGAGCTACCGGTCGGAAGCGGACGCCCAGCCACGAGGGGGAGATTTCCTCGAGAAGCGCGAGCTCCTGGCTGAGGGGCGGAAAAGGCGCGGCGGCATACGACCGGGCCACCGTGGCCGGGTCCGGAGGCTCTCCGGCCACGAAGGCCTCGCAGCGCTCGAGCCTTGCCAGAGCTTGGCGCCGCGCGCCCTGCCCCACCGCCTCGCCTGAAGCCTCGTGTTCTCGTCCTTGGGCGAGGAGCACGCGGCCGGCGATACCGACGAGGATGGCTCGCATGCGCTGAAGGGCCGCTTTTCGCACTTCCAGGCGCCAACCGGCCTCCGATCCCCGAACGGCGTAGTCCCTGTACCGATCGAGCTTCTGCCAGGGCTCCGGCCGGCTGCGTGCGTGCTCGAGGAGCGGCGGCAGGAGCTCCTCCAGCAGCACCGCCCGGTCCTCCGGGCTCAGGCCTTCCAAGGCCCGTGGCTCGAGGCGGGCGCGCCAGTCGGGCTGCTCGCCGAGGAAGCTCTGCAAGAGCGACTCCCCGACCTCCACCTGCGCAAGCTTCCACCGGCCGGCATAGATGGACATCTGCTCGGTCACAGCCTGCAGCTCCTTCTCACGCGAGCTGATCTCGCCGAGCCGGCGAGGGCTGAACGTGCCAAAGGCGGTTCCGATCCGGTCGAGGAGCCTGATCTCCGGCTCCCAATCGGCGCGTTTGCGCCACGCTTGCCCCAGGAGCGAATCGACCAGCGCGTCCGCGTCCATCCGGCGGGCGACCGCCTCGTCGGAGACGAGGTGGGACAGGTATGCATCGCTCGTGCGCAACGGCACGTCCGGCGTATCGTCGTCGGCCAGGACCTCCGCGTGGGCCTCGGCCGTGGTCGCTCGACGGCCGAGCGCTTCGATGAAATGGAAGGCGTGGCCGATCTGGTCCCTATCGCGGCCCTCGGGATAGCAGCCGTAGGCCCTCTGCTGCCCGGTGGTGGAGAAGAAGCCGCACACGTTGCCGGAAGGCTCCCTCGGACCGCTCTCGCTGATGACGTTCGCGAAAGCCCCCGAGTAGCACTGGCTCATGACCATCACCACCTGGACGCCCGCCGGCAAGCGAGCCAGGAGCGCCTTGAGCTCCCGCACCGTGAGCTTCTCCCCCCAAAGGGAGATCGCACTGCTCTCCGGATCGTCACGATCGCCGGTACCGTGGTCGGTCACGAAGATCAACAACCGGTCGCCGGGGACGATCCGCTTCCGCGCGGCCTCGAACCATTCCCGCAAGGCCGCCTGCCGAGCGGGATGCAGGGTCACGCCGGCCCACTGGGTATTGATGATCCTGGCCTGCGGCCTCAGGCGATCGCCCAGGCTCGTACCCTCGAGCAGCCAGAAGTCGGCGGGAGGGCTATCCCGCGTGGTCAGGTCTGCCGCGGGGTCTTCACCATCAGCGGAGAAGACGTGGATGCGCTCGGGCGCCACCCCCCGGACGCGCAGGAGGTGGACCATGTCCTCCAGGTGGTGAAGGTGGCTCAGGTAGTTTGCAG
>QHVM01000142.1 GCA_003223555.1 Acidobacteriota bacterium
GGCGATGATCGCGATCACCACCAGCAACTCGATGAGCGTGAATCCCTCCGACCCTCGCGCCGACCGGCTCCGGAAGGGAGCGCTAATAACGGCTGGTTTTCTCACGGCTCTCTCCTTTCACTGGACGTCCCTTGTTTTTCGGAAACCCATTCCGGAACCGGGAACCTGGAGGGGACGGAGATTGGCCAGTTCGTTGAGGGGGATGCATGCTAACTACGATCCACGGCTCGTGTCAAGAAAAAAGCGCCTCCGCGATCAATGGATGCCCATGCGCCGGGCCTCCTCGGCGACGGAGTGGATGCCGAGGAGCTGGTGGAGCAGGACGGCCGAGATCTGGTCCCACACGTCGGCCGGCATCTGGACCTGCTCGGTCGGATCGGCGTCGTCGGGGTCCCGCAAGAGGGAGAGGAGCTGCGTGATCCCGCCGTCGGCCGGGTAGTCCGGGCCGGGCGCCCAGCCGTCCCCGTCCTGGTCGGCGTAGGGGCCGGTGGCGATCACCTGGCCGAGGGCGTAGCTGGGGGCGCTCACCCCGAGGACGCCGTTGACGTGCTGGAGGAGTTGGTTGGCGATCAGGGACTGGGCGGTGTAGCTGGGGTGCACCCCGTCGAAGGAGAAGCTGCTCCCCCGCGTCCACTTGCGGGTGAGCTGCCGGTCGCCCGCGAACACGGGCGTCTTCCCGGTGAGCGCGTCGTTGAGGAAGCGGCCCATGTCCACCACGTGGACCTGGGGGCCGTAGCCGGCGGCCACGGTCTTGATCGCGGTGTTGAAGCCGTCGATACGGTTCATGATGAACTTCTGCTCGTCCTCGGACAGGACGATCCCGTCCCGCTGGACGCCGTTGTCGTCGAGGATGGCGTTGATCTCGGCCACGCCGTGGCCGGTGCCGGCGAGGGTGACCATGAAGCCGAAGGTGAGCAGGCTGACCCGGTCGCCCTGGAGCGGATCGGTGATCGGCTGTCCCTGCGGCGCCACGCGCTTGAAGCTGGCCGGCACGGTGTAGGTGGGGATGTACTTCCGGAGGTAGAACTCGATGTCCTCCGAGTCCATCAGGTAACCGACCGCGCTGTAGTAGGGAAGGGTGAGGACGAGCCACTGGATGTCCGCGCTCGAGCCGGCCGTCTCCGTCGTCAAGCGGCCCAGCAGGTGGTCGTACTGGGCGGCGAAGTCGGCGAGGTCGGTCAGGTTGCGCTCGATGGCCGCCTGGGTGTAGGGCGCGAAGGACACCTGTCCGGTCTTCTCGGCGTAGCGGAGCAGGTAGCGCAAGGCCGGCTTCAGCTCGTTCTTGATCTGGTCGAAGGGGAACGGCTGGAACTGGGGGTTCGCGCCGCCGCCGCCCAGCGCGGCCAGGCTGGAGTCGTTGTTGCCGATCCACAGGACGACGAGCGCTTTGTGCAGGCGCTGGAGCCGGGCTCCCTCGGTCAGCGTCCACACCGCGGCGTCGACCGGGGAGACCGGCTGATGGGCGAGCAGGTTGATGGGATAGAGGACCTTGTCGTAGTCGTCGTCCGACGGCCTCAGGAAGGGCCGGTCACAGAGCAGGGCCGGCGACACGGCGCTGGGAGGAGACGTCGCCCCCAGCCGCTTGTAGTAGTCGAGGCCCTCGATGCTGAAGCTGTCCGAGCCGTCGACGCCGAGGTTGGTGGGCAGGGCGAACGGCTTCTTGCGTATCTCGCCGAAGGCGTAGAACGGCAGGCTGAAGCGGACCGGGACGACCGTCGCCAGCTGATCGGCCACCCTTTGCAGGTAGGCGTTGCCGGCGTTGACGTAGTTGTTCGTCGCGTTCATCGTGCCGTGGGTGATGCTGTCACCCAGGCCGACCAGCAGCACGCGCTCGGCGCCCGACGCCGAGGCGGTGCCGCCGATGGAGGCCGGATGGGCCACGAACTCGGCGAAGGCGAGCCCGCCCAGGCAAAGCCGGGCCAGGCGTCGAGCGCTGGTCATGATTCGTCCTCCCGCCGGACCCTCCGGCGCAGGCGGTTCACTTCAGGCGCAGCTCCACGAGGATGATCTCGGTCGGAGACGTCTTCGATTCCATGACGACCTTGCCGCCGCAGGAGCCGGCGAAGGCGTTCCCGTCCGGCCGCCAGGAGAGGTCGGCGACCATGAACCTCCCGCCGCGGTACTCGGCGTGGCCCTTCTCGTTGAAGTAGGTCAGCCGCCGCTTGTTGGAGCCGTCGCTGTTCATGATCCAGTAGTCGGTCCCACCCCCGGGGCTCGCCACGTTCGACATCCAGACGATGGAGCGCCCGTCGGGCGAGAAGATGGCGTGCTCGTTCCAGCCCCCGTTCGTGAGCCGGGTCAGCTTCCGCGTCCTCAGGTCCATCACGTAGACGTCGTTCTCGACCCACCGCTTGGCCTCGAAGTTGCTCGAGAAGATCAGCCGCGAGCCGTCGGGGGAGAAGCCGTGGTTCTCGTGGAACCCCGGCTTTCCGGGGTTCAGCGCGCGGACGTTGGCGAGGCTCGGCCGGCCGCCCGCGACCCGGAAGTCGGCGATCATGAGGTTCCAGTATCCGAGCTGCTTCCCCTTCTTGAGCCCCGCCTTCTCCTGCATCTCGCTCCACGACAGCATCGAGCCGTCGGCCGAGAAGTGGGCGTGGAGCGTGCCCTGCCCGGGAGCATCGGCGACGTCGCGGATCTTCGTCGCGTGGTTGGTGCTGGTATCGAGGACCCAGAGGTCGTTGAGCACGCCCCCCCCGGGGGTCAGCGAGTGGGTGAAGCGGACCTTCTGGTGGCTCGCCTTCTCCACCTGGATCACGAGGTAGCGGCCCGAGGGGTCCCAGGCCGGCTGTCCGATGTTCCGGTGCGGGAGGTCCGGGTTGCCGCAGGTCATGCACCTGGCGTCGCTGCCGTCGGGCTTCATCACGTAGACGCCGAAATTGCCGTCGGGTCCCTGCATGTCGAAGGCGATCTTGCCGTCGATCCAGTCCAGCCGCGCCCCGCCCGGCTTGAGGGTCGTGATCCGGCTGACGAGGCCGGTGTCGGCCTGGGCGGCCTTGGCCGCCTGGCGCCGCTCGCGTCTCTCGCGCATCCGCTCCCGGATCGTCTGCGGCGCGCCCCCGGTCGCGAGGAGGACGGCACCGGCGAGGCAAAGCAGCATCCCCGGCTGTCCCACGGCACGCTGGACCCTCATTCGCTGCGGCGGCGGCCTCCCCTGAAACCGGCCATCAAAAGAGAGGCCCGGCCATGCGCCGGCCGGGCCTCTTCCCTGGGTGGATCCGAACCTCCCTAGGGGTTCGGGTTGATGTTGGTGGAGATCCCGATGAAGTTCTGGATAGGCACGCAGCTCCCTCCTCCGCACTGCGCGTTCGACGTGCAGACCGTCGTCGAGTCGTTGGCGCAGACGCTCTTGGGGCTTCCGGTACGGAGGGCGAAGATCGTCGGGTTGTCGAAGCTCACGAAGCCGCCCAGGGTGAGCCCCGACATGCAGGCCGGCGGCGAGAACGCCTGCGCGTTGTTGCCGATCGCGCTGATGCTGGCGTTGTCCGTGCTCGACCCGTCGACGATATCCGTGTCGCCGCCGGCGGGCATGCCTCCGCAGACCTGGCCCAGGTGGTGATGGACGTCCTCGACGTGGGTGATCCGGGCCTTGAAGCCGGGCTTGGTCTTGCCGCCCTCGGCCGGGCAGTCGTTGCCGGCCAGCTCGAAGCTGGCCTCGAAGTTCAGGTCCAGGCACAGGGCGGCCAGGCCGCAGTCGCCGGTCGCCACCACGCCGTTGCCGATGCAGGGGGGCAGGCTGTTGAAGTCCCCGTCGAGGATCCCGTTGTTGTTGCGGTCGATGACGACGCCCAGCGACAGGTCGTTCATGCGCAGGCCCACCTCGACCGGCTGCGTGCCGGGGTCGTCGTGGACCACGAAGTGGGGCGGCAGGTCCTGCTTGGCGCAGAAGAGGATCTGCTGGTTGGCGTTGACGTTCACCGCCGGCACGATGTTGCACGACTGCTGCTCGGCCACCCGGAGCAGGGCCTCGATGATGTTGTTCTCGACCTTGGACAGGTTGCACTGGAAGGTCTGGGCGAACGTCAGCGTGCCGCAGGCGATGTTCTCGACCGCGCCGCAGGTGCCGATCTCCTGGTTGGGGTTGACCGAGACGGCGATGCCGGTGCAGACGTCGGCCTTCTGCCCGTGGCAGGCGCCCTGCATGATCGCGGTGTCGACGTCGGTGCCGGCGGAAAGGGTCTCGCAGTTCGTGCCCTTGATGGCGAAGCAGCGGCCCCGGGCGATGTCGGTGGCGCGGCTCGGGTCCGTGCTGTCGCCGCCGCCGATGGTGATCGTATTGCAG
>QHVM01000143.1 GCA_003223555.1 Acidobacteriota bacterium
TGACGCTGGCCCCGGGTCAGACGCTCGCGACTCACGATGTAGACCAGCACGATGGCGAACGCCGCCGCCGCCGTGCTATGGCCGCTCGGGAAGCCGAGAGAAAATCCGCTCGGTCGCGGCCGGCCGACCAGGACCTTGAAGCCGTGCTCGATCAGCGACGATCCCACCATGACGGCGCCCCAGAGCCACCAGTGCCGGCGCGCCGCGCGGGAGAGCAGGTACAGGAGCAGGGTGGCCGGCACGAGCACGTGCCAGGTCCCGGCCTGGTTCGCCACTTTCGCGAACCGGTACGCGAGCTGGGTCTCCTGCTCCAGGAGATCGCGGCGTACGGCCAGGTCGCCGGGCAGGAGGCCGGTGGCGAAGGCCGCCACGCTCAGGCCCAGAAAGGCGCCGAAGGTGAGGAGGCAGACGATGCGCCAGTTCGCGGCCGCGCCGTCGCTCATCTGATTGCCGCCTCACCACTGCCGGGTTGCAACGCGCCGGGACCTGTGACGCGGGCCGGCCGTCCGGTGAGCTTGATCCAGGCGCCCAGAGCGAGCAGGGCGAGGCCGAACGCGCAGACGACGGTGGCCCCGGTGGGAAGATCGAGCGTCGCCGACGCCACCATGGCCCCGACGCTGACGAGCGTCCCGAACGCCCAGCCGATGGAGAGCCGGGCGCCGACGCGGTTCGCCAGGATGATGCCGGCCAGAGCGGGCACGATGAGGTACGAGAACACCAGCAGGACGCCGGCGATCCGCACCGAACTGGTCACGACGACGCCGAACGAGGCGTAGAAGAGGAAGTCCCACCATTTGACGCGCCAGCCCTCACGATAGGCGGCGCCGGGGTTCGTCGAGATGAGGAAGAAGGGCTGCCGGCAGAGCCAGTGAAAGAGGCCGATGATGGCGTAGAGGCCCGCGACCTTGAGCACCTCGCGCCCGCTCACGCTCAGGATGCTGCCAACGAGCATTCCGCGCAGATGCTCGGCTCCGTGGGGCGACCGGTCGGCGAGCAGCACGGCGCCCGCCGACGAGACCGCGTAGACGACACCGATCACCGCCTCCTGAGAGACGCGGCGCTCTCGACTCCGGGTGAGGGCCAGGACGAGAGCGCCCAGGATGGTGAACCCGAGCCCGCAGGCATAGGATTCCCAGGTCTCCAGGTCGAAGCCGAAGAGGAAGGCGGCGGTGGCGCCCAGGGCGGCGATCTGGGCCAGCGCGATGTCGACGAAGACGACCTCCCTGGCGATGACGTGAAACCCGAGGTAGGCGTGGATGCCGGTCAGCACGAGGCACATCAGGAACGGCATCCACATCAGCGCCAGGAGGTCGCCGGTCATGAGCTAGATTAGACTATCGCAAAGCCTGCGCGACCGCCTTCACATTGTAGTCGATCATGCCCAGGTAGTCGTCAGCGCCCTTGACCGCCCCCACCGCCGACGCCATGCTGACGACCTTGGCGCCCGCCTCCTGGGCGATGCGCTCCGCGAGCTTCTGGTCGCTCCACGGCGCCGAGAGGATGACCTTGATGTGCTCTTCTTTCATGGACGCGATGAGCTTGGTCAGGTGTCCCGGTGTCGGCGGAATCCCGGGGCGCTCCTCGACGGAGTTGGCCTGGAGGAGGCCGAAGCGAGTCAGGAAGTACGGCCACATGTTGTGATCCACGATCACTCGCGCCCCCTTGAACGGCGTCATCATCGTCGTCCAGCCGGCCATCGCGCTCTCGAGCCGGCCGAGGAATGCTTGCCGGTTGCGCTCGAAGGTCGCCCGGTACTGCGGCGCGACGCGCGCGAGCCCCTCGAGGATATTGCCGGTGATGGCGGGGGCCATCCCGGGGTCGAGAGTGTAGTGGGGGTTCCCGACCGGGTGGACATCGCCCATGGAGCGGTCGACGCGGGTCGTGGGGACCTCGAGGACCAGGATGCCCTGGGAGGCGTCGACACGGCCCGGCGCCCCCGGGATGACCTTCGGGTTGTTGGCGCCCTGGATGACGACCTCGGCCCACTGGTCCAGTTCGAGGCCGTTCATGACGAGGAGGTCGGCCCGGCGGACCTTGACCATCAGGCTGGGGCGGACCTCGAGGTCGTGGGCGTTCTGATTGCCGCGGGCGAGCGCGTCCACCTCGACCAGGTCACCGCCGACGGCCTCGGTGAGCGCCTTGAGGTCCGTGATCGTCGCGACGACGCGGATCTTGTCCGCCGCCCCGGCGCCCGGGGTCAGGAGACCGAGGACGACGACGGCCGAGAGGAATGTCCGGATCTGTGCGCGCATGGAGGTGCCTCCGTTCTAGTCTAGAAAGGATGCGCGGGATGAGCGCCGAGAATGAACGTGGCCTGGAAGAGCAACTCGTCCACGTTCCGGGCGCTGCCCCCGTTCAGGTTGATCCCGTCGCGGCTCGACCGCTCGGTGTGCTTGTAGCCCAGCCGAAAGCGGAGGAACTCGGACGGCATGAAGGACAGGTACGGCTGCACCGCCCACTCGTGCCCAGGGTTCTGCGGATACTCGCTCCAGTCGTAGCGGAAGCCCGCCGACCACAGGCTGAGCGGGCCGAAGCGGAATGGCTGCAGCTCGCCATAGCCCCACCAGCCGAAGCGGTTGCGGTTGCGCTTCTCGGCCGGGGTGTCTGGTACACCATCGCCGTCCACATCCTCGCCGGACACGTTCACTCGGCGCATCTGGTAGAGCGCCTCGCCGGCGACGGTGAGGAACGAGTGTTGCCACCCTTCCGGCCGGTACTTGTACTTCGCATCCCATCCCAGGATGGTGTTGCGGAGCCGGTCTTGTGTCAGCCCGTTCGCGACCGACATGCCGAGCTGGATCGCGCCCCACTCCTCGAAGTCGAAGAAGGACCGCGCCCGGCCTGTCACGAGCGGGTACTTGAGGCTCCCGAGGCCGAAGGCGGTCTCGTTGTCGCCGTTGAAGACACCGCCGAGCAGCTCGAAGAAGAACGGCAGCGGCGGCACCCACGTCGCCTCGACACCTTTCTCGATGAGACCCTCGTCGCCCAAGAACAGCCGCAGCACGTTAGGACGATCGATGAACGGCAGGTCGTGCTCGTGGGTGACGTTGGTGAGCCCGAAGCGGTTTCGCATCTGTCCCATCCTGACCTGGGTCCCGAAGGGGAGCGTCATCAGCTCGAGAAATGCCTCGGCGAGATGAATGTTGATCTCTTCCCCTCGCCCCTCCTCGCCCCCCTCGATCCGGACCTCGGCACGCGCGTAGGGATCGATCTGACCGAAGAGGTTCAGCTCCACCTCGCGAGGAAAGAAGCGGTTCTCCAGCCCGGCGAACGTGCCGCCCTCGGCCTTCTGCACGTTGCTTTGGGTGAGGTTGCCGACGAAATCACCGCTGATACCCATGTCGAAGAGGAGCTGGCCGGCGCCGCGCCGCTGGTACAGCGAAAAGGGCTCGCGGGGCCGGGCCAACTCCAGCGGGCTCGGCTGGCCTCCGGGCTGGGTCTGGGTCAGCATCGGGTCCCGCGTTCCAGCGCTGGCGGTCGGCGGTGCGGTGGGCGCCGTGACCGCCGGCGCCGCCGCCGGCTGAGGCCTGGATTCCAGGCCGTGGAGTCGCTCGCTCAGCTGGTTGATAGCCTTTTCATAGCCCTGCCTCATCTCCTCGAACTGCTTGCG
>QHVM01000076.1:0-30404 GCA_003223555.1 Acidobacteriota bacterium
AATGTCGTCTGGGCCTTGACCGTGCCGCCGTCCTTGAGGAAGAACGGCACGTCCGAGAAGTCGCGCCGGTACTCGAGCCGGGCCAGGAGCCCCCCGCTGATCTTGTTCTCGCTGGTGAGGGTGACTTCCTTGAGGGTCTGGCTGTTTCCGCTCATGAAGCCGTCGCCGTCGTCGAGCCACTCGAAGCGCGGGGTCAGGGCCCAGGTCGGGGTGGCCTGCCAGCGCGCGTACCCGGCGACCCCCTGCCAGCGGACCGGGACTCCCGCGATGCGGTCCTTGCCGTAGTCGTAGTTCGCCATGAGGCTGAGCGTCGACGTCGCGTTGAACGTGACGACGCCGTCCCACAGGTAGCGCTTGTCGGAGGTGTCGTCCTTCTGCTCCGGCCCGCCCATGAACGTCCCCACGAGGGTGAGCTTGGGATGCGGCTTGAGCGTGGCCTGGAGGCCGAGGCTCTTCCCGCTGTTGTTGTCGACGGCGTCGTTCCACCCATTGACCAGGAAGCCGGCCAGGCTGATCTTGTCGCTGAACGGATAGGTCGCGCGCAGGCCCACGTGGTAATACGGGATGGCCAGGGCAAAGAGCAGCGAGCGCGAGTAGTTCCAGTTGTCCTTGGTCTCGATGACTTCCGCCCCGAACGGGGTGACGAACTTGCCGGCGTCGAGCTGCAGCCCCTTCCCCGCCGGGGCGAGGTAGCTCAAGTAGCCCTGCTGGAAGATCTTGAAGACGTCCGCCCCGCCGGGCTCGGCGGCGTGCACGATGTCGGTGGCGGGGCCGAAGTCGAGGTCGGCCCGGAAGCCGAGCCGGCTCTTCGACGTCGGCTTCTGCTCGAGCGCCACCTCGACGAGGTTGATGCTGAGCTGGTTGTGCTTGGTGTCGAAGTTGCGGAGCTGGGTGTCGCCGGGCGGCTTGTTGAAGTTGTAGTCGTAGTAGGTGTCGACGAAGCTGGTGATCTCGATGGGAGCCGGCCCGCCGGGTGCGGCCTCCGGGCTGGCCGCCGGGGCCGGGCTCGCCGACGGCGTGGGCGCCGGGGCCGGAGCCGGGTTGTCGTCGGCGAAGACGGTGAAGGTGAGCAAGGTCGACGCCGCCAAGGCGGCCGCCACGTCCATGACCGTACGAGTCGCTCTCACGATTGCCTCCTCTTCTGCTGGATCGATGCGGCCATTCAGCAAGGCCTGTTCCAGACGGGCCCGCGCATCGAAGGGCGGCCCCGGAGAGGGGACTAAACTTCCATGCTCGCTCGGTTTGCGGTTCCGGTGATCGCTCCGGTGGGCTGTGGAGCGGCGAAGGACGAGGCGACAGGATCGTCAGCCGACGGCCGTTCGGCGACGTTTACGTCGATGTGCGGTCGATCAGGAGGAAGTAACGGCTCGCGCGCGCCGGATCAGCGCCGGCCGCGACCGCCGCCGTGGCCGCCGCTGGCGTGACCGCGGCCGCCTCCGGACCGTCCGCCGCCGCGGCTCCCGCCGCGGGGAACGGCATGGTCGCCTCCCGACCGCGTGAAACGACCTCCGGGCCGGCCCTGGGGAACCGAGTAGCCGCGGGAGATCGTGGCGTACGCAGCCCGGTATCCTCGGGACGGACGGCTGTATCGATAGTCGCGGCCGTAGCCGAGGTCACGGCCGTAGCCGTGATCGTACCGACGGCCGTAGTCGTACCGGCGGCCATGGTCGTATTGATGGCGCCATCCCCGGCCGTCGCTCACGTAGTAACCGCCACGACGCCCGAAGCCGAACTGGCGGGCGAGCCAGTGACCGAAGCCGCCCCGGTCGTAACGGCCTCCGTAGTAGCCGCCGTCTCCGTAGTAGCCGCCTCCGTAATAGCCGCCGACGTAGTAAGGGACGATCGACGCGTCGATGGAGTAGGACGGGCCATAGTCGACATAGGCCGGCGCGTATCCCGTGTCTTCATAGGGCGCGTCGCCGGAGTAGGGGTCCGGCGGGCTCGCGTAGGCCCCGGCCCCGTAGGACTCCGGGCCCTGCGAGTCGCGCGGGGCCGTGCGCTCGATGAGGTAGCGGATGACGTCCTCCCCCGCCCCGGCGTCCCGGAGGCGGAGGATCTCCTCCGTCCCGACGGCGAAGCCGAGCGGCCGCGTCTCCAGGAAAGAGATGATCGTCCGGCTCGACACGCCTTCACGCGCCAGGGCGAGGACGTCGCCCAGCCGCACGACCTGATAGCCGGCCTGGGCGGCCGCCGACAAGGCCATGGCCAGCGCCAACGACACGATCGTCCTTCTCATGGCTCGCTCCCTTCCGTGGGTGCTCACCGTCCTTGCAGCCTGCGGCGGGCGTCAGCCACCAGCGGGTCGGACCCGTCGCCCCTCTCCTTCATGGCCAGGAACGTCTTGAACGATTCGACGGCTCGCGGGCTCTTCAGGCCCTCCTGCGCCCGGCCGAGGTAGTAGTAGACCGGGGGCAGGAAGCGCAGGCTCGGCACGTCGTCGAGGAAGACGGCGGCGGCTTCGCCCCGCCGCTTGAGGCACGCGTCCAGCTCCGAGTAGGCCTCGGCGAACGCTCCGGCCTCGAGGTACACCCGGCCCAGCGCGAAGCGGCCCAGCCACGTATCGCTCAGCTTCTGGGCGTCCTGCAGGACCGCGATCGCCTCGCGCAGGCGGCCGCGGCCCCTCTGGGCCTCGCCTTCGATGAGCTTGGCGTAGGCCTGGGGAGGCCGCTCGAGGCGCCGGCCGATCTCGGTGGCCAGCCGCAGCGCCTTGCCCTCCTGTCCTCCTTCCAGGTAGGCGTGGGCGGCGAGGTAGAGGACGCTCTCCTGCCGGCTGCCCGCCGCCGCCTGGTCGGCCGCGGTCAGCGCGGGGTCCTTCTGGCCGCGCATGAGCTGCGCCTGGGACAGGACCGCGGCCTTGTAGGCGGCGGCCCCGGCGCTCCTGTTGGCGGCGTCCCCGGCGATGCCCTTCTCCAGGGTGGACGCGGCCTCGGCCGGCCGGCCCTCGTAGAGGGCGAGGTCGGCCAGGCCGGTCGTGGCCAGCGAAACGCCCCGCGCGCTGATCGTCTGGAGCCGCCGATAGGTCTCGGCCGCCTTCTCCACCTGCCCCCTGGCCGCTTCGGAGAGCGCGACGGCCACGTACGCCTTCTCGAACGCCGGGTTCTGCTCCAGCACCGCGCGGGCCTCGCGCTCGGCGGTCTCGAAGTCGCCGGCGTACATCGCATACAGGGCCACGTTGTTCCGTTGCAGCAGGTTCTTGGGGTAGAGCTCGACCCCGTGGCGCCCCTGCTCGTAGGCCCGCTTCATGTCCCCGCTGAAGAAGTAGGCCAGGGCCAGGTTGCCGTGCCCGGCCGTGTCCGCCGGGTATTCCTTCACCAGGGCGCGGAACTCCTCGATCGCCTTCTCGTAGTTGCCCTTGCTCAGGGAGTAGACGCCGATCGTGCGGTGCTTCTCGCGCTCGGACATCTGGTCGACCCGGGCCAGCGCCATCTGGAAGTACTTCTCGGCCTCCTCTTTCTGGCCCAGGTTCGCGAGCTGGACGGCGAGCCCGGTGTAGGCGCGGCCGAACGTCGGGTCCTGGGCGATGGCCTTGCGGTACTCCGCGATCGCCTCATCGTACTTGCCCAGGGGGTACAGCTCCTGGGCGCGGGCATAGCTGTTCATGGCGTCGAGCGAGGCGGTGGTGAACGTCTCGCCCTCGAGGCCGCGACCGGATCGGGCGGCGGTGTCACCGAGCTGCCGGCGCAGGTCGGCGGCGACGCCGTCGGCGGCCCTCAGCACGTCACCCTTGCCCGGGACCGCGCGGGCGGCCTCGGCCAGGCGGTTCGACGTCACCGGGTCGAGAGCCCACGCCTTCAGCACATAGCCTTCGCTCTTCGGCTCGATGGAGCCGGCCACCAGGACCTTGACCCCCTGGCTCCGGCAGACGAGCTGGGCGATGCGCTCGTCGAGCTTGCCGGCCGCGGCCGGGTCGATCTCCGCCGCCGCCTTGCGGGCCTGGGGCCGGCCGTAGGCGGAGATGAAAGGCGCGCCCTCGAGGCCGAGGCCCAGGGTCTGCTCGAGGGCGCCGTCGAACACGGGATCGCGGGTGCGGTTGTCGAAGTCGGCCACCAGGACCGAGACCGGCTCGTGGACCGGGGCGGGAGCCGGCGCCGCACGCCGCGCCAGCCAGTACGTCCCCGCCAGGAGAGCCGCGGCCAGGGCGAGGGCGGGCACGGCGACCCGCCACGCCACCCGCGCCCCCCCCTGGCGGGCCATCTTCTCGCGCAACGCGCGCAGGTCGTCGGCCATGTCGCGCATGCGCTGGTAGCGCTCGGTGGGCGCCTTGGCCAGCGCTTGGCGCAGGACGCGCTGCAGCTCGGCCGGGGCGTGGGCGGCGGGCAGCACCAGGGGCGGGGGCGTGTCGCGGAGGATGGCGCTCAGCGTCTCGACCGCGCTCGGGCGCTTGAACGGGTCCTTGCCCGAGAGCATCTCGTAGAGCATGACCCCGAAGGAGAAGATGTCGCTGCGAGCATCCACTTCCAGGCCCTGGGCCTGCTCGGGCGACATGTAGGCCACCGTGCCCAGGATCTGGCCCGCGGTGGTATGGAAGCGGGTCTCGGTCACCATCCGGCTCGACTCGACGGCGGTCGAGAAGAGCGGCTCGAGGAGCTTGGCCAGGCCGAAGTCGATGATCTTCGCGTAGCCTTCCTCGGATACGATGACGTTCTCCGGCTTGAGGTCGCGGTGGACGATCCCCCGCTCGTGGACCTTGGCCAGGCCGTCGGCGACCTGGATGGCCAGCTCCACCGCCTGGGTCGGGGTGAGCCGGCGGACGCTGATGGCATCGCGCAGGCTCTGCCCCCGGACGTACTCCATGGCCATGAACGTGCGGCCGTCGAACTCGTCGATGTCGTACACGGCGGCGATGTGGGGGTGCTCGACCCCGGCCGCCGCCCGTGCTTCCTGGACGAAGCGGCGCCGGCGATCGGGGTCCCGGGTCAGCTCCTCGGGCAGGACCTTGATCGCAACCTTCCGCCGGAGCTTGGTGTCCTCGGCGAGGTAGACCTCTCCCATCCCCCCCGCGCCCACCTTTTCGAGGATGCGGTAATGCGTGACCGTGGTCCCGATCATTGGAGAGCGGCTTTCAGCCAGAACGCGCACTGATTCTAACCGCGAAGCCCGACCCGCTGGGCAATCGGCGCCGGCCCCCGGCCCGATGGCTGGAAGAAAGCGGACGCCGCGGCGAGGTGGCCGTCCTGTCTACCAAGCCTCCATCTACGGGATCACCGGGGCGAGGACCAGGACCTGGAACGGCATGTCCGCGCGCCCGCCGAAAGCTTGCGACATCGGCACCCAGTTCCCCGTCGATCCCGCGAAACCGTCGCCGCCGGGGTAGGCGTTGGCGACCGGCCCCGGGGTGACGCCACACGAATCCGCCGCCGACAGGACGACCGCGAGCTGCGTGCCGGCGTCGACGGCCAGCGGAGAGTCGATGGTGAGCCGGCGGAACGCGCTGGTCACCGGGGGCGGAATGCTCGCCGCGGGGACCACTTGAGAGGCGAGCACGGTCGCTCCCGGCACGCCCGCCACGACGTTCCGGATCTCGACCGTGAGGTCGGTCGAGCAGCCGAGGGGAGCGCGCACCTCGCGCAGCTGGCCGGTGACGCCCACCGTGAACACCTGCGCCAGCGACTGGCCGCTCACGATCGCCATGGTGAAGCCGCTCGAGCTGTCGGTCACGGGCTGCTGGGCGTCGACGAGTACGTTGTCCACGTGCCCGGGCAGGGCGCCCATGTCCGGCAATACGTCGAGGATGCCGGTAAAGCCGCCGCCGCCCAGGAACCGGCTGCTCACCGCCTTGAAGTTCAACCGGCCGTCGTCGTTTCCGATGAGCGACAGCGGGAACGTCACCTGGTAGCCGTTGGCGATCGGGGTGATGACCAGGTCACTGGCCAGCAGCGTGAACGAGTTGCACGGCGGATAGTTGTACTTGTACAGGCGGGCGGGAACGAACACGGTTCCGCCGATCTCGATGAAGTAATCGCTTCCCAGCGCCGGACCGTCGATCGAGCAGCCGGCCGTGACCCCGGGTTGACCGGTGCCGATGTCCTGGTCGGTGTCGAGGAAGATCGTGGCCCGGGTCGTGGCCGGGTCGAACGTCCCCGCGGCGAAGATCACGTTGAACGACATCGCGTTGCCGTTCCGGATCGCATCGACCTCCACGAGATCGGGGTTTCCGGCTCCGGCGTCGCCGCTCGGATCGAGGACCGTCTTGAAGAGCGGGGAGATCGAGAGGAAGTCGCTCTCGGGGCTCGACCCGCCGAGCGAGAGCGCCTTGAGCTTGATCGTCGCCGCCGTGTCGAACCGGACGTTCGGGAAGATGGCGACGCCGGTCTTCCCGGTCACGGCGCTCGTGCTCCCGTAGATGTTCGTCGTGCCGAAGCTCGTCCCGATGGCGAGGGTGAGGGTGAGACCCGGCACGACCGCGCCCGTTCCGTCCTGGGCCAGCACCGTCACCGCCGGCACGATGGCCTCGTCGACGGCGACGTCGGTCGGCTGGACGGTGAACGAGAGCACCGGCGCCAGCGCCAGCGTCAGCGCCTGGACAGCGGTCTGGGGCGGGCTCGTCTGATCGGTCACCTGCGCCGTGAAGGGGAACAGGCCGACGGCGTTCGACAGGCCGCTCAGCACGCCGGTGGCCGGATCGAGCGAGATGCCCGCCGGCAGGCTCCCCGACACGACGCTCCAGGTCTTCGTGCCCTTGCCGCCCGTCGACTGGAGGCCGACCAGGAACGGCTGGCCGCTCGTCACCGCCGGCAGCGAGGTCGTCGTGATGGCCAGCGGGGTGACGGTCTCGATCGAGAGGTCGCGCTGCGCGGTGAGGACCGGGCTGCCCGAGTCCTGCACCCCCAGCGTGAACGCGTAGACGGCGGGAGCGCCGGTCGCGGGTCCCGTGAGCTGGCCGGTGCCGGGCCCGAGCGTCACGCCCGGGGGGAGGCTGCCGGCGATGATGCTCCAGGTGCGCGGCGGCGTGCCGCCGATCGCGGTCGCCGTCTGGGCGTACGGCTGGCCGATCACGGCGTCGGCGAGCGCGCCCGTCGCGATCCAGAGGGGCGTCGCTACCGACGACTGGTCGGGTATGTTCGGGTCGATCAGCGCCTGGGTGTTGATGGCCTGCGAAACCGCGGCCGGCGCGACGACCTGGGATGGCACGAACGTGATCGCGTCGAGCTTGTCCGGGTCGTAGACGCGCAGGGTGATCTTGGCCTGCTCACCCGGCGCGAGCGACACCGTTGCGTTGGTCGTCGCCCCGTTCTCCAGGTCGGGGTTCGACAGGTCCGGGTCCGCGGGATCCACGAACACCGGGTTCGGGATGTTCGCGACCAGCACGTGCTCCGTCTGGTCCTGCTCCGTGCACCCGGGCGCCGTGGGGACCACGTACAGCTTGTGGATCAGGAGCTGGGTCTTGATGCCGGGGGGAACGGCCTTCGTGGAAAGGAGCTTGACGGTGTACGCCGCGGAGGTATTGGCGAGGCTCGTGAGGGTCCACGTCGTATCGCTGAGGGCGGCGTTCGACAGGTCCGGGTTGCTGAGATCGGGGTTCGACAGGTCCGGGTTGTCGACGCCGACGTTGCTGAGATCCGGGTTGCTCAGGTCCGGGTTGCTGAGGTCCGGATTGCTCAGGTCGGGATTCGACAGGTCCGGGTTGGCGACGCTGACGTTCGAGAGGTCCGGATTGGACAGGTCCGGATTGCTCAGGTCGGGGTTCGACAGGTCCGGGTTCGACAGGTCCGGGTTGGACAGGTCCGGGTTGTACAGCTCTCGCGCGTTGATGCCGGAGATGGGCACGTTGCTCAGGTCCGGGTTGCTGAGGTCCGGGTTGCTCAGGTCGGGATTGAGGATCACCTCGCCGCGGAGCCCGCCGCTCACGACCATTCCGCCGAGACCGTCGGTCTCCTCGACCACGACCTTGGCCGACGCGGTCGGGTTGCCGGGCGCGGTGAGGAAGGCGGTCCGCGATCCGGTCGAGAACGGGTTGAGCGCCATCTCGATGGTCGTGACGGCCGGGCCGAGCTGGACGAACGAGACCGAGACCCCGCCCGACAAGGGCTGGATCGTCAGCCGGTAGGCCTTCCGGTCCTTGGTCGCGTTCTGGACGAACACCGTGAACGCCCGCTGGATCGGGATGGTCAGGTTCGGATCGGGGCTGAACGGATCGTCGATGACGCCGAGCCGCTTGCTGTTGCCGAGCGAGCCGACCAGGAGGCCGTTGGTGACGAGAGCGGTATAGGGGTTCTGGTTGCGGATGCCGGTCTGCCCGGCGTCGTGGGCGGGGTCGCAAGCGGCTCGGCTCTGGGTGGGATCGAACGCGCTGCTCGTCACCCCGGGGATCGTGACCGGCACGAAGTTCTGCCAGTTGCCGTCCGCGGGCGGGCGGACGTCGCGGTTGTCGCCCCAGCCGATATGGACGGTGGCGTTCGTCGAGAGGGTGTTCCGGACCCAGGTGCCGTCGGGCCGGGGCAGGAACGAGGGGACGCCGACCGCGTCGATGTAGTCGCCGATGAACGGGAACTTGCCGCTGACGAAGAGCGGGTAGCCGCTTGGGAAGAACTTGAGCTGCTCCAGGCGCTTGTCGCCGGGGAACGAGACGTCCCGGTTCGTGATCGGATAGCTCGAGACGCGGACCGACGGGCCGGAGGCCGCGAGGCTGGCCAGGTTGATCCGCAACGCCCGGATATCGAGCGTGTGCCGGCGCTTCAGCGACGGCGACACGACCGGCAGGCCGGTGACCGGATCGGGCACGGCGTCCATGACGTACTTCGTGAAGACCCGGTCGGGCTGGAACGACGCCGCGTCCAGGTCGCTGCCGGGCGCCGGCTCGCGCGACTCGCTGTAGAGGACCTCGTCGTCGTCCGTCCCCACCAGGCCGTCCGGGCCGGGCATCACGGTCGGCTGATACAGCCCGATCGTGTGGTCTTCGCGCAGGTCGACGTAGGCGGCGATCAGGCTTCCGCCCGCGACCGCGAGCGAGGGCATGAATTGATGGCCGCGGCCGGGCGGGTTGTCGATCGCCACCGGCGCGGAACAGCTCAGCGCGGCGGAGCACACCGACATGACGATGCGCCCGTCGCCGTCGGGAGCCGCTCGCCCGGCCCACGCGACGTACGCGTTGCCGTTGAGCACCTTCATGGTCGGGAACGCGTTGGTCCTGAACGAGACGATCGTCGTTCCCTGCTCGAAAGGCGTGATCGGGGCGGCGACTGCGACCGCTTTCGTGAACGTCTTGCCGAAGTCGGTCGACTTGGCGATGAGGATGGAATGGGGCTGGCTCTGGTGCTGGAACTGCCGCCACGCGACGTATACCGCGCCGGTGGCGTCGTCCACGGCGATCGTGGTGCCCTGGTTGATCGGATAGCCTTCGCTGAGCTTGATGGTTGGCTCGAACGTCAGCCCCCCGTCCGTGGAGCGCGCGAACATGACCTTGGTCCGGACGTTGACGTCGTTGCCCACGAAGACGCTGTACGCCAGGTACACGTTGCCGACCGCGAACGATTGCGCGGGGACCCCCTTGTGAGCGGCGATCGTGATCGTCTTGGCGCCGGCCCTCGGCCGGTCCACCTCGATCCACGTCTTGTCGAGGAACTTGTTGCCGCTCTTGTCCACCACGGTGGTTCCGAGGATGCTGAACGGGTTGCTGGCCTCCCGGTTGTTGTCGTCCATCACCCGGGTCACGAACACCGCGCTCGGCTGGTTCTTGCCGCGCACGAACGCGATCCCGCTGATGAGGCACAGGCCGTTCGTGGTGCAGCGGACCGTCGCGTCCGCGGCGGCGTCGTACGGCTTGAGAGGATGGGCCAGGTCGGGGTCGGCGGGATGGCCGGGATGAAGGAAGCTCCGCCAGCGCGCCCCTCCATCGGAGGTCGTGTAGTAGCCGAGCCAGGCGTCGCCCGCTGATTCGCCCGATTCATCGAGGTGCGGGATCAACCGGACGTCGACGAGGCGGTAGTCGTTCGCGCTGGCCAGGCAGTGCAGCGGGTTCCGATTCGAGCAATCGATCGAGATCTCATTCTGCCGCTCCAGGTTCGGATCGCCCTCGAGCTTGAACGGGTTCAGCTGGAGGACGGCCGGCCCCCCCGCCATGTTGACGTTCTTCCCGGCGACGAGCTCGGGCTCGTCGGTGGGCGTCGGCTCTGCCGAGGCGGGGGACCGGCCGGCGGCGATCGTCAGCGTCATGGCCGTGGTCACGAGCAGGGCGCGGCGCAACGACGTAGAACGAGGGGCCGCAATGCGGGCTCCGGACCTGGTGCACGGACCTGATCTCATGGGTCTTCCTTCCTGCCACATCCGCCCCTCGTCTAGGGGTGCGGAAGGAACCTTCCGGTGATCGAGCGAGAAAGAGTTATCCGAGAGGGAGGTTCGGGGTTGACGGCAAGGTTACGGGCACCGTCGAGCGATGTCAAGGTAGGATGCCGAGCGGAGGGCGTCGACCCCGGTGTCCGATACGACTTTCACATACTTCGTCGCCAGCGCTGTGACCGGCGCCCGCAATCAGTGAGGATGGGCCGGCGCGCAGCCGTCGCCGCCCTGGCCTGGCTCATGGCCGGCTCGGGCTGCCGCCGCCCCGAGAGCGTCCCGGTGTTCGACCTCGTCCGCGCGGCGCCGGCCGCCGAGGCGGAGTTCCCGTGGGAGTACCTGGCCTTCGGCACGCTGGCCGCGCAGCCGTTCCAGGAGAAAGGCTTCGAGCGCGCGGCCACCGAGCCGTTCGAGGACAGCCACGCCGTCGCGCGGCTGAAGCCGCAGGTGCTGCTGCGCTGGAGCGACCCGGCGGCTCGGCTGGCGGTGCTCGATGCGGCGCCCTATCGGGGCCTCCGCGGCGTCTCGGCGGAGGTGAGCCTCAACAATACGGCGCTCGGGCGCCTGACCTTGGGAGAAGGCCGGCGGCGCTATGTCCTGCCCCTGCCCGCCGCGGCTCAGCGGCCCGGCGGCAACCGGCTCTATCTCGACTTCGATCCGCCCGGCGCCGCGCCGCGTGACGGCCCCCGCCCCATGGCTCGCCTCTACAGCCTGGCCGTCGGGCGCGCCGACGATGCCGACCTCGCGTGGCTCGGCCGCGACGGCGCGCCGCCCGCTCTCGGGATCGGGCGGGGACCCCGGGCCAGCGCGGTTGCGCAGGCCGGGCCGAGCGCCGTACGCTTCGCCTTCCGCGCTCCGGCGCGCGCCGAGCTGCGCTTCGTGCCCGACCTGGACGCCCGGGCGCGCGCCGCGGGCGCGGCCGCGGTCTTCAGCGTCGCCGTTGGCGGCGGCGACGGCCGGGAGCGCGAGCTCTGGCATCGCCGCGTCGGCGCCGAGGACCCGCCGCCGGAGGAGGTGGCCCTCGACCTCGATGCCGCCGCCGGCCAGCCCCTCACGCTCGTGCTCCGGGTGCAGCCCGAGCGCGGGCGGCGGCCGGCCTGGGCTCTGTGGCAGGCGCTGCGCGTGATGGGGGATCCCCACGGCATCGTGTCGGAGGCCGCGAGCGCGCCGTCCCCGGGCGATGTCGCCGCGAGGGGCGGAGCCGGTCTCGACGGCGCCAACGTGCTGCTCGTGATCCTCGATGCGGCCGGCGCCGGGCACTTCGGCTGCTACGGCTACCCGCGGCGCACGACACCGGAGATCGATCGCATCGCCGCGGAGGGCGTCGTCTACGATCGGGCCTACACCCCGTCGGTGTTCACGCGCAGCTCGATGGCGTCGATCTGGACCTCGCAGTACCCCGACCAGCACCGGGTGGGAGTGGACGAAGACGTCGGCATCGCGGAAGACCGCCCGACCGTGGCCGAGCTCGTCGCAGGACGGGGGATCCACGCGGTCGGGTTCATCGGCAACCCGGTGGCGCGCGGCTTCGGCCTCGACCGCGGCTTTGCCGAGTTCCACTCCGTCTACACCCAGAAGGTCAACCTGGGCCTGGTGACCCACGCGGAGGCGTTCCGCGCGATCCTGCCCGGCTTCTTCCAGACCCACCGCAGCGGCCGCTTCTTCGCCTACGTGCACTACCTGGAGCCGCATTTCCCCTACGATCCGCCGCCGCCGTTCAATACGATCTTCGGCCCCGATGCGCCTCTCTCGGCCGACCAGCGGCGGCAGAACGACTGGTTCTCGGCCGTCAACGACGGCCGGACGACGGCCACTCCGGCCGAGATCGACCACCTCCGGCGGCTCTACGACGGCTCGCTGGCCTACGTCGACCGGGAGGTGGGCTTCCTGCGCCGGACGCTCGAGGAGGCCGGCCTCTGGGAGCGGACGCTCGTCATCCTGGCCGCGGACCACGGCGAAGGACTGCGCGAGCACGGATGGATCGGCCACATGAAGCAGGTCTACGAGGAAGCGGCCCACGTCCCGTTGATCGTGCACTACCCGGCCGGCAAGCGCCCGGCCGCCAGTCGTATCAAGGAGGTGGTCTGCCTGCTCGACCTCGCCCCGACCATCGCCGATGCGCTCGACGTGCCGGTGGTCCCGGGGACCTTCGTGGGCCGCAGCCTGCTCCGCGGTGCGCCCGAGACGCGGGTCGTCACCCGCAACACCGACCTGGAGCCGACGTATGGCGTCACGGAAGACCGCTATCGACTCGTCTTCCAGACGACCGACCGCGCCCAGCAGCTCTACGACGCCGTGGCCGACCCGGGGGAGGTCCAGCGCCAGGCGCTGCAGCGTTTCCTGCTCGGCCTGCGGCCGGAGAAGCCGACCCCCATCCGTCCGCTCAGCCCGGCGGAGGTGGAAGCGCTGCGGGCCCTCGGCTACGTCCGCTAGCGCCCCCCAGCTCGACGAAGCTGCGAGCGGAGCGCGATTCACTCGCGCGCAGCGAGCGGGGGACGCGGGGGACGCGAAGTCGAGCGAAGCGAGACGAGCGTCAACCCCGCGTGTACGACACGACGCGAAGCGTCGCACCTTCTTGCGAGGGGGGGTCTGGGGGGCGCGCCGCTAGCGCCCCCCAGCTCGATCACGATGCAGGGTGATCGCGGAGAGCGCCGCCGGCCGGACCTCGCGCGGCCCCTCGCCCCGCACGCGGTGATAGATGGGCCCCCGGTCGAACCGCAGGAGGAGGACGTTCGTGCCGGCGCGGACGGCGCGGCGCGGCACGTGGAGGCGGTAGTCCGCCCATTGCGGGCGCAGCTCGACGCGGCCGACCTCCGCGTCGTTCCAGGAGACCGTCATGAGCTGCGGCTCCGGTGTCTCGAGCGCCCGCGCGCGCAAGGTGACGATGACCGCGCCGTCCCAGGCCACCGGCAGGAAGAGCCGCGCCTCCCGGCCGCTGACCCAGCGACAGGCGACACCGTCCTCGACCGACGGAGCCGACAGGTGCCGCGCCGGCAGCGGCAGGCGTAGCAGGGACGGATCGGCGCCCAAGTCCACGGTCGTCACCTCGTCCTCGAGCAGCGGCTGGCCGGTGTAGGCGGCGAGCAGGTGGGTGGCGGCGCGCGGCGCAACCCGCGCCGTGAGGCCGTAGGCGCCGGCGGCCAGGCCGTCGGCGGCCTGGGCGACGACGGCCCTGACCGGGGCCGGGTCGCCCGGGGTCGAGCGCAGCGCGTCGACGGCGACGTCGTAGCGCAGCACGAGCAGGGCCAGCAGGGCGCAGACCGGCACGCCCGCCGGCGTCACCGGCGCCAGCGCCACCGCCAACCCCGGCGCGAGCAGCGGCACCGCGCCGGTGAAGCGGCGCACCTGGTACCAGTCGAAGACGACGGAGTTGACGTACCAGCCCGCGAGCAGGACCGGGGCCGCCGCCAGCACGTACCGGGGGTCGCGGAAGGCCAGCGCGACGAGGCCGAGCGCGGCCACCAGCATCATCGGGTACGAGGTGAAGAGCCCGCCGCGCGGCGAGACGAGGGTGGCCAGCAGCTGCGGATGCTCGCGGTGCAGGAAGTCGGCCCCGTGCAGCCGCTCGTGAGGCACCAGCAGGGGCGTGCCGAACATGGCCTGCCAGACCGCGATCTGCGGGAGGGCGACGACCGCGAAGGCAGCCGCCAGGGCAACCGCGGCGAGCGCGTAACGCCTGCGCTGGGGGCCCGCCAGCCATCGCCGGGCGAGCTCGATTGCCGGCAGGGCGAGAAGCACGCCGTCCTGCGAGCGGGCGAGGAACACCAGGCCGCACGCGGCGCCGGCGGCCAGCGCGCGCCGGCGGTCGGGCCGGTCGCGCAGCGCCTGATAGGCGCGCAGGACCAGGACCGCGGCGAAGAACTCGACGCCGTGGGCGAGGCCCGGCAGCACCGAGAGATAGAAGCGGACCGGGGACCCGACCCAGGCGATCACGGTCGTCCAGAACGCGGCGGCCGGGCTCACCCAGCGCCGCAGCGCGTGCATCAACAGGAAGAGCCCGGCGGTGCCATAGAGCAGCGTCGCCTGGCAGACGGCCGCCTGGTAGACGGGCTCCGTGCCGGTGGGCGCGCCGGCGCCGAAGACCCGCGCGGCCTCCCGCCCGAGGTGCACGAGGACGACGAGCGGGCTCCACAGGATCGGCGCTCCCACCGGGAGCACGTTGAGCTGCGGGTACCAGCCGAGCAGCGTGTAGTCGTTGCCGAGGTCCAGGTCGTGGTCGAACAGCATCGACCGCAGGTAGGTGTAGTAGTGGATGCTGTCGCCGAGGTCGAGCCGCCGCGCGTGGTCCACCCAGGTCGGCACCAGCAGCCCAGCGAGCGCCACCCACGGCAGGCGCTCGCGAGCCCGCCGGCCGCGCTCGCCCAGGGCCGACCACAAGGTCGCCACCAGCGCCGCCCCGGCGGCCCACTGCGCCGGAGAGAGGGACGGCCCGGCGTAGGCGCGCAGCAGGTCGAGCGCCAAGAGAAGAATGAAGAGGCCGGCGAGGAGGGCGGTCCGGAACGTCAGGGCCGGAACTTGGCGCAGGGGACGATCCCCCACCGGTGGAGCACGAAGCGCAGGGCGGTCAGCAGCGTCCCCAGCCCGTAGACGACACCGGTGGCGAAACCGACGGAGGAGGCATCGGCGAAGTAGCGGGTCGAGATCGGCACCTCCACCACGGGCAGGCCGAAATGGACGGCCTGGAAGATGACCTCGGTATCGAAGACGAAGCCGTTGGCGTTGCGCAGGAAGGGAACCGTCTCCAGGAACCGCCGGCTGTAGGCGCGATAGCCGGTGTGACATTCCGAGAACCGCCGGCGCATGGCGAGGTTCTCGACCGCGGTCAGGAAACGGTTGGCGGCGCGCTTCCAGACCGGCATGCCGCCCCGGGCCGCCGCGCCGGGCCGCATCATGCGCGAGCCCAGGACCATGTCGGCCGTTCCCTCCTGGATCGGCCGGATCATCTCGGGGATGATGGCGGGGTCGTACTGCCCGTCGGGATGCAGCATGACGACGATGTCGGCGCCGTCGCGCAGCGCCTCCATGTAGCAGGTCTTCTGGTTGCCGCCGTAGCCGACGTTGTGGGGATGGCGGATGGCCTTCAGGTCGAGCCGGCGCGCCCGCTCGGCGGTGTCGTCGCCGCTGTGGTCGTCGACGACCACCACCTCGTCGTAATAGCCGGGCGGGATGGCGCGGAAGGTGTCCTCCAGCGTCTTGGCCGCGTTGTAGGCGGGCATGACGATGACCACCCTCTCGCTGCGCGTTCTCGGCGCAGCGGGCGGCGGAGAGGGAGCCGCAGGCATTGATCGGGGCATTCTAGCATCCGCCCTTCTCCCGCTGCCGGCCCGCCCGCGCGGCCCGTGTTAGTCTCGGTCGATGCTGCTCGACGACCTCCTCTCCCGGCGGCTGCTCGTCCTGTCGGGCAAGGGCGGCACGGGCAAGAGCGTGGTGGGGACGGCGCTCGCGATCGCCGCCCGCGGACGGGGCAAGCGCGTGCTGCTCGTCGAGGTCGACGCGCCCCTCGAGGCGCCGCGGTACCTGGGCGCGCCCCGCACCGGCGGGCGCGAGGCGGAGGTCCGGCCCGGCCTCTTCACGGTCAACCTCGACCCGGCGGCGGTCATGGACGAGTACGTCCGTCGCGTCGTCCGCGTGGACGTGCTGGCGAGGAGGATCCTCGACAGCCCCGTCTACCGCCGCTTCTTCGCCGCCGCTCCCGGCCTGCCGGAGCTGATGATGCTGGGCAAGATCATGGTGTTCGAGGAGGCGCGGGCCGCGCGCTTCTCCTCGCGTCCCCGCTACGACCTGATCTTGGTCGATGCGCCCTCCACCGGCCACGGGATCTCCTTCCTCAAGGTGCCTCTCGCCGCTTCGCGGGCGGCGCCGGCCGGGCCGGTGGGCCACAACGCGCGGCGGATCCTCGCCTTGCTGCAGGACCCCCAGCGCACCGCGCTCGTCATCGTCGCCGCCCCGGAGGAGATGGCGGTCGTCGAGGCGCAGGAGCTGCACCGGGCCGCGCTGGAGGAGCTGGGCATGAGGCCGCGCGCCCTCGTCCTCAACCAGTGCCACGAGGCGAGGTTCAGCCGCGAGCAGGAGGCCGACATCCTGCGCCTGGCCGCCGACGCCGCCGCGGGCCGGCTGGCCCGCGGCGTCGGGCTCCCCGCCGCGCTCGCCGCCGCGCGCCGGCACGTGCGCCGGCGCAAGCTGACGCAGTTCTATCAGGGCCGGCTCCGCCGCGTGCTGCCCTTGCCCATGGCCAGCCTGCCGTACCTCTTCGACGAGGACATCGGCCCCTCTTCCATCGAGCGCCTGGCCCGCCGGATCGAGGCCGCATGACAGCGCCGGGCGGCCGCCGCGGCTCGCGAGCGCTGGCCGCGGCCCTCGGCGAGCGCCGCGTGCTCGTGGTGTGCGGCGCGGGGGGCGTCGGCAAGACCACCACCGCGGCGGCCCTGGCGCTCCAGGCCGCGCTGGAGGGCCGCCACGTGCTCGTCTGCACCATCGATCCCGCCCGGCGCCTGGCGACGAGCCTCGGCCTGGCCGCGCTCGGCGGCCGGCCCCGTCCCCTCGACCTGTCGCCGCTTGGGCCCCGGGGGCACGGCGCGCTGTGGGCGATGATGCTCGACACCCGGCGGACCTTCGACGCTCTCGTCGAGAGGCACGCCCCGGGCGAGACGGCCCGCCGCCGCATCCTCGACAACCGCTTCTACCGGCAGGTCTCCTCCGCCCTGGCCGGCAGCCACGAGTACATGGCGATGGAGAAGCTGCTCGAGCTGTCGGCCGACGACCGCTTCGACCTCGTGGTGCTGGACACGCCGCCCACCCGCCACGCCCTCGACTTCCTCGAGGCTCCCGAGCGTCTCATGGGCTTCCTCGACACCAGCGTGCTGCGCTGGTTCCTGAAGCCGTACTTCGTGGCGGGGCGGCTGACCTTGAAGGTCGCCACCCGCACCGGAGCCTTCGCGCTCGACCTGGCCGACCGGGTCCTGGGCCTGCAGTTCCTGCAGGACCTGTCGGAGTTCTTCCTGGCCTTCGAAGGCATGTACGCGGGCTTCAAGCAGCGGGCCGAGAAGGTGCACGCGCTGCTTCGCGGCGAGGACTCGGGCTTCGTGCTCGTCGCGGGGCCCGCCCGGACGACACTCGACGAGGCGCTGTACTTCTACCGCCGCCTGCGCGAGAAGGACATGCCCTTCGTGGGCCTCGTCGTGAACCGCGTCCATCCCGACCCCCTGGCCGAGGCCGGCCCGGTGCCCCGGGGCGCGGCTGGGGTGGACGCGGCGCTCGCCCGCGCCCTGCTCCGGCTGATGGAGGACCAGGCCCGCGTGGCGCGCCGGGAGCGGCGCGGCATCGCCCGGCTCGAAGACGAAGTCAGCGAGCCGCTCGTGCTGGTGCCCGAGCTGGAGGCCGACGTGCACGACCTCCGGGGCCTGAAGGAGGTGGGCGAGCTGCTGCTGAGCGGCGGCCGCTCGCCTTCCCGGCGCCGCCGCCCCTCCCAGCTGCAGGCGCAGGGACGGGGCTGATGCGGATCATCCTCTATTCCGGCAAGGGCGGGGTGGGCAAGACGAGCCTTTCCGCGGCCACCGCCGTGCGCTCGGCCAGCCTGGGCCACCGCACGCTCGTCGTCTCCACCGACGCCGCCCACAGCCTGGCCGACGCCCTCGACGTCCCGGTCAAGGGCACGCCCACCGCCATCGCCCCTGGGCTCGATGCCCTCGAGATCGACGTGAACGAGGAGCTGGCCGGCCACTGGGGAGTGATCCAGGAGTGGCTGACGCGGTTCATGACCTTCCAGGGCGTGAACGAGGCGGTGGCGGAGGAAATGGCGATCCTGCCCGGCATGGAAGAGCTTTTCAGCCTGCTGCGGGTCAAGCGCCTCTCGGAGTCGAAGGCCTACGACGTCGTGGTCATCGACTGCGCTCCCACCGGCGAGACGGTGCGCATGCTGGGCGTGCCCGAGATCCTGAACTTCTACTTCAAGCGGATCTTCCCCATCCAGAAGACCGTCCTGCGCTCGGTGCGGCCGGTGGCGAGCCGCGTCACGTCGATGCCGCTTCCCTCGGACGAGGTCCTGTCGGCCGTCAAGCGCATCTACGACGAGCTCGAAGGCATGGGGCCGCTCTTGCAGGACCCGCGGCAAAGCTCCATCCGCATCGTCCTCAACCCCGAGCGGATGGTGATCAACGAGTCGCAACGCCTCTACACCTACCTGAACCTCTTCGGCTTCCCGGTCGACGGCGTGGTGGCCAACCGCGTGCTGCCGCCCGAGGCGCGCTCCGGCTACCTGCAGGCGTGGGTGGCGATCCAGGCCGGGCACCTGGCGGAGGCCCGGCGCTCGTTCGACCCGCTGCCCTTCTTCGAGGCCCGCCTCTTCGACCGCGAGATGGTGGGACTGCCGCTGCTGGAGGTCTTCGCCCGCGAGGTGTTCGGAGAAGCCGATCCGACGGCCGTCTTCTTCGAGGAGAGGCCGGTCGAGGTGAAGAAGGAAGGCAAGGGCTACGCGCTCTACATCCGCCTGCCCTTCGCGGAGAAGGAGCGCATCCAGGTCTGGACCCGGGGCGAGGAGCTGGTGGTCCAGGTGGACAACCAGCGGCGCCACGTCCTGCTTCCCCGCACCCTGGCCGCGCGCCGGCTGCTCGGCGCCGCGTTCGCCGATCAACGGCTGCGCGTGGCGTTCGGCGAGAAGGAGGCCCATGGCTGAGTCCAAGGCGCGGCGACCGTGCTGCATGGTGTCGGAGATGCTCGAGGAGGCGGGAGTCGACCGGGAAAAGCTCCGGCTGCTCCGGCGCCAGGTCCTGGAAGGCGTGATCCTCTTCTGCCGCTGGCAGCTCGAGCGGATGGACCGCCGCCCGCGCCCTCCGGCGGGCGTCCGGAAGGCGCGGAAGGTCGCCGTCGAATAGCGTCGCGGTTCCGATCCGGATCGCCCTGCTGCATGCGTGTGCAATCCGGTCGCGCGCGCGTCGATTGCGACTCTTGACGATCTGACCCACAGGTTTTCCACAGAAGCTGTGGATGAGGCGCCGTACGGGAAGAAATCCCACCCTGCTCGGACCTCCGTGCTAGACTTCCAGCGCATGTCCGGCGAGGGAGAGCCCCAGCGGCTCCGCGTCGGCGTCCTGGGCAGCGGCGCCGAAGGGGCGTACTGGGCCTCCGACCTGGGTGGCCGCGGCGTCGACGTGATCTTCTTCCAGAGCCTCGACGCCCTGCTCGAGGCGCAAGTCGGGCTGGCGATCGTGGTCGCGAACCCCACCGAGGCCGCGAGGCTGGCGGCACAGGTGGCCGACCGGCCGACCAGCCCGCCCTTCGCCCTCCTCGTCAGCTCCGGGACCCAGGCCCACCCCCACCTCCGTCTGGTGGAGAGCCTGCTCAAAGGCAAAAACGAGTGGGAGCGGACCTTCGACGCCATCGTGGACCCGGTGGCGATGCTCGACCGCACCGGGACGGTCGTGAGGGCCAACCTGGGCCTGGCCCGCGTCCTCCAACGACCCATCGGCGAGATCATCGGGGCGCCCTACGGCGACCTCCTGGGCCGGCCCGGCCAGGGCTCCATCGACCCGATCGCGGAGAGCCTGAGCGACGGAAGGGCGCGCACCGAAGAGGCTCGCTTCGCGAGGCTGCCCGGCGTGCAGCAGGTCACCGCGTCGCCCTACAACGACGCCGACGGGACGCCGCAGGGCGCGGTGGTGATCCTGAAGGACGTCAACGACATCAAGGAGCAGCAGGAGCGCATGCAGCAGGCGTCGCGGCTGGCCGACATCGGCCAGCTCGCCGCGGGGGTGGCCCACGAGATCAACACCCCGCTCGCCTCCATCGCCCTCCGTGCGGAGAGCCTGCTCAAGGTGGCGGGCGATCCGCAGCTCCAGGCCGTCGAATCCTTCAAGAACTTCCCGCGCTACCTGAAGACGATCGACGAGGAGATCTTCCGCTGCAAGAAGATCATCAGCGCGCTGCTTGAGTTCAGCCGGGTCCGCCGGCCCGAGACGCGCGTCATCGACTTGAACGCCCTGGCCGAGAAGGCGGCCGACCTCGTGGGCCACCAGATGAAGCTGAAGCAGGTGAGCCTCGCCCTCCAGCTCGACGGCGGCCTGCCCCACATCCGGGCCGACGACGGCCAGCTCCGTCAGGCCCTCATCGCCCTCCTGATGAACGCCCTCGACGCCACACGGGCCGGAGGGCACGTCGATCTCCAGACGCGGCGCGACGGGGCGGACGCGGTGATGCTCACCGTCGCCGACGACGGCATGGGCATCCCACCGGAGAACCTGGACAAGATCTTCAGCCCGTTCTTCACCACCAAGCCGGTCGGACAGGGCACCGGCCTCGGCCTCGCCATCTGCCACGGCATCGTCACCTCGCACCGGGGCGAGATCCGGGTCGAGAGCAAGGTCGGCCAGGGTACGCGGCTGTCCCTGGTCCTGCCGGTGGCGGGAGCGCAGACGGGGAGGAGCTGAGGTCATGGCCGACTCCAGCTCCGTCCGCATGCTGGTGGTGGAGGACGACAAGGCGCTCTCCGAGGTCATCTGCGACGAACTGCGGGCCCGCGGCCACATGGCCGTGGCGGCCGAGACGGTGGCGGAGGGACGCGAGCAGCTCAAGCAGTCCGACTTCGAGGTGGCCCTCGTCGACCTCATGCTCCCCGACGGGAGCGGCATCGACATCCTGCGGCAGATGCGCGAAGACGACCTGCCCATGGAGGCGATCGTGCTCACCGGCTACGCCACCGTCTCCACGGCGATCGAGGCCATGAAGCTCGGAGCCTACGACTACGTGACCAAGCCGGCCCGCATGGAGGAGATCGAGGTCCTCGTCCAGAAGGCCGCGGAGAAGGCGCGCCTGCGGCGGGAGAACGTGTCCCTCAAGGTGCGCCTCGCCCATCAGGACGGGGGCCAGGGCATCGTCACCGAGGACGCGGCCATGAAGGACGTCCTCGCCACCGTCGAGCGCGTAGCACCGGCCGACCTCCCGGTGCTTGTCCAGGGCGAGACCGGCACCGGCAAGGAGCTGGTGGCCCGGGCCGTCCACCGCCTGAGCCCGCGGGCGGCCGAGCCTTTCGTGGCCATCAATTGCGGCGCGGTGCCGGAGAACCTCCTGGAGAGCGAGCTGTTCGGCCACGAGAAGGGCGCCTTCACCGGCGCCCTCATCCGGAAGCCGGGGCTGTTCGAGGTGGCCGACCGCGGCGTGCTGTTCCTGGACGAGGTGGGCGAGATCGCGCCCTCGGTGCAGATCAAGCTCCTGCGCGCGCTGGAGAGCAAGGAGTTCTTCCGGGTGGGCGGCACGCGGCCGGTGCGCAGCGACGTGCGGCTCGTATCGGCCACCAACAAGGACCTCAAGCACGCCACCCAGATCGGGGAGTTCCGCGAGGACCTCTTCTACCGGCTGAACGGGGTGACGCTGCGCCTGCCCCCCCTGCGCGAGCGCAGGGAGGACGTGGCGCTGCTGGCCCGCCACTTCGTGGACCGCTTCGGGCCCGAGAAGAAGCTGACCGCCCGCGCCCTCCAGGCCCTCCAGCAGTATTCCTGGCCCGGCAACGTGCGGGAGCTGCAGATGGTCGTCCAGCGCGCGTGCATCCTCTCGGCCAAGGAGGCCATCGAGGCCGAGGACCTGCCCCTCGACGTCCGCGACCAGAACTGGAAGTCGGCCGCCGTGCGCACCGGCCTCACGCTGGCCGAGATGGAGAAGGAGTACATCGAGACCGTCCTCAAGCAGAACGAGGGACACCGCGGCAAGACCGCCCGCGCGCTGGGGATCGATCCCAAGACCCTCTACAACAAGCTTGGGCCCGAGCGGCCCCGCAAGAAGGCCTGAGCGGACCTATCGGCTCGCGACCGTCAACTGGTTGCGGACCCGGTACCCTTCCGCCTTGTCCCGGGCCACCCTCTCCGCGGCCGCTTTCTGGGCCGCGGTGGGGACGGAGCCCTTCAGGGTGACGGTCTTGGTGTCGGCGCTGGTGTCGACGTCGATGTGGGAGGCGTCGATGGTCTTGTCCGCCATGAGCGCGGTCTTGACGTCGACCGTCTGCTTCTTGGCATCCAGCTCGGAGACGGCGTCCTTGGCTCCTTCCTTGAGCTTCTCGCCGGCCTCCTTGGCCTCCGCGCCGATCTTCCTGCCCGCCTCCTTGGCTTCGGCGGCGGCCTTGTCGGCCGTCTCCTTGGACTGCTCCTTCGCCTCTCGGGTCTCACGTTCCGAGCAGGCGGCGGGCGCCAGCGCCAGCGCGGCCACGGCCATGATCCCGAGCAGGGACCGATGATCGTTCCTCATCCCGACCTCCTCATTGCTTGAGCCTGGGACACGTCAAGCAATGAGCATGCCACGCGCAGCCATCAGCTATGAACTCCCGTAGCAGCGGAGCGCCCGATTCACTCGGGCGCAAAGCGACTGGGGGGGAGCGCGAATGCGCGCGGGGGGGTGCTTTCGTGAGTCCTTTACCCCCCCGAACTGCCTAAAGGATCGCCCTCAGAGGCCGGGCGCCGAAGCCGAGAGCGTACGGGCAGAGGATCGCCAGCCGGCGCGGCTCACGCGCGGCGGTCACGGTATAGGCGGTGAGCCGGAAGTGGTGGTCGTCGGTCGTGCCCGACAGCGAGCCGTCGTCGTTGTAGCTCCAAGGCACTTCGCGCAGCCGATCGTTGACGCTCACGATGAGGTATACGTTCTCGGCCTTCATCCCCTGGAGGTCGGTGTCGCTCAGGCTGCTGGCGGCGCGGCTGTAGCCCCACATCGTGTGCGAGTGGAAGTCCCCGATGACGGACATCTGCGGGATGCTCTGCAGGAAGCGCTCGATCCGCCGGTGGGCGCGGGGGTTGTTCACGACCGTCCGGTGGCGGCGCCCGGCGCTCTGGTACGGCACCGCGTGCTCGATGATGTACCGATGGTCGGGCCCCTTGCGGTCGCGGTACCCGATCAAGAGCCCGAAGCACTCCCGCTTGTACACCTCGACGGCGGAGATGAGGAGACCCCAGAAAGCGCTTTGGGAGACGTAGGCGATCATGTTCGCGGCCGGCGTTCGAGGGCGAGACGGCGGAGACGACCTGAACGACGTCCGATTCTAGGTCCGGCCGTTAAGGGCTGTCAACGCGATCCCTCGGTAGATTTAAAGTATTTCATCGTATAGATTTACGGTCATGCCTGGATCCCGCCGGCCCCGGCTGGCAGCGGTCTCCTTATTCCTCCTGACCGTCGGTCCGGCCGCCGCGGCCGGAGCCGGCGACGCCACGCTGTTCGCCGCCTGGCCCTCGCCGAGTGACACGTGGGCCCGTGGCTACGGCGCGACTCTGTCGTCCACCTGGTTCCAGGTCGTGAACCTGGAGGCGGAGGCGGCCCGCATCCCCGCCCAGACCCTGGACGGCAACATGACCTCCTTCACCGGCAGCGCGCTGTTGGCCCCCCCCATCGGCTTCCTCACTCCCTACGGGGGTGTCGGGGTGGGCCTCTTCCGGCAGACGCTCGGCAGCGCGAGCGACACCGGCGTCCTGCACGTGACGATCCTGGGCGCGAAGGTGAAGCTGGGGTTGCTGGTGGTCAAGGGAGAGTACCGGCGCGTCTCGCTGTCGGGGACCCCCCTGCTCCTCATGAACCACCGGGTGTCGCTCGGGGCCGGCGTCAGCTTCTAGTGTTAAACTCGCCCCCCCATGGTCTTCTTCAACTACACGACCATGCAGATGACGGCCAAGATCGTGTACTACGGTCCTGGCCTGTGCGGCAAGACCACCAACCTCCAGGCGATCCACCAGAAGACCGCCCCCCAGTCGCGAGGGGAGATGGTGAGCCTCGAGACCGAGACCGACCGCACCCTCTTCTTCGACCTGCTGCCGCTCGACGTGGGCGTGATCGGGGGCATGAAGGTCCGCCTCCAGCTCTACACGGTGCCCGGGCAGGTCTTCTACAACGCCACGCGAAAGCTGGTGCTGAAAGGCGTGGACGGCGTCGTCTTCGTGGCCGATAGCCAGGCCGCCGCACTGGACACGAACATCGAGTCGCTGAGCAACCTCGGGGCCAACCTGGCCGAGCTGGGGCTGAGCCTCGACCAGGTCCCGGTGGTCTTCCAATACAACAAGAGGGACCTGCGGAACATCATGCCCGTGGACCAGCTCACCGAGACGCTGAACCCGGTCGGGGCGCCCTACTTCGAGGCGGCGGCGCTCCACGGCATCGGCGTCTTCGAGACGCTGAAGACGATTTCGCGCCTCGCCATCACCTCGGTCCGGAAGAAGCTCTCCGAGGACAACCGGCTGAAGCCGGCCGCGCCCGCCTCGGCGGTCGTGCCCGCCGTGCGGGACGCCGCGCGCCCGCCGACCAGCCACGCCCTCTCCGACCTGGTTCCCGAGCCCCCCGCCGAAGACGTCGCCCTCGAGTTCGCGGAAGAGGACACCGACAAACACCAGGTGCGCGCCGTTCGCACCAAGGGCCGGCTCGACATCCACGACGAGCTGGAGAAGCTGCGGGCCATGGCCGCAGCCCCGCGCGCCCACGCCAGCCGCGGCAGCCGCGAGGTGGAGCGGAGGCTCCAGGACCTGCTCGTCCCCGACCAGGGGGCGCGGCAGGAGATCAAGCGCAAGGCGAGCGTCGAGGTGCCCGCCGCGCTCCTGAAGGGGGCCGCTAGGCTCAAGATCCACCTCCGTCTCGAGGCCGACGGGGACGAGGAGTCGGTGCCGGAGGCGGTGACCGTCAAGCTGTCCGGAAACCGCCGCCTGGAGCGCCTCACCCTCCACCTCGACCTGGAGATCAAGGGCAAGAGCTGACGCACCTCCCTCGCTTTACGGCTTCTTGGGTGCGGCCCGGGGTGTCGCCCTGGCCGCCGGGCTCGCTGCGGGCCGCGGCGAGGCCTTCACCCCCGCTGGCACTCCCCTCGCCCCGGGCGACGGCGAGATGCTCGGCGCGGGCAGGCTGACCGGCGTCGCGTCGACCACGCTCGCCACGCTGCCGAGCTTGTCCGCCTCCCCCACGTAGAGGTGGTAGACCATCAGCCCCAGCTCGCGGTCGTCGGTGGCGTTCACGCCCTTGAGCTTGGGGACGAACGGTCGACCCACTCTTCGCTCCCGAGGTCGGCCGCCCTCACCCGTATCTTCTTGAGGAAGACCTCGGAGCTGTCGATGGGCAGGACCAGGCCCGTCTTGCCGGCCACCGCCAGCGTCAGGACGGGCGGGGCGTCGAAGGCCTTGTAGTTGGTGTCGGCCTCCAGGTAGACGATCACGTCCTTCTTGGGGTTCTTGAAGGAGACCAGGGCGTCCTTCTTGGTCCAGGTCACTTCCAGCCCCGGGTTGTCGGGTCGCGACTCGGGGTTGTGCCAGCCTTCCTTGTAGACGAGGAAGATGTTCTCGGTCTGGGGCAGGAGCTCGATCTTGCCGACCTTGTACTCCTGCATCCCCGCGTCCTCGGCCTTGAGCGCGACGCGCTCCCGGTCCTTGTAGAGGCCCATGCGCACCTCGGCCTCCCCCACGTAGGGGTAGATGGGGATGAACTTGGTGAGCGTGTAGGTGTAGGTCTTCCCCGGCTCCCACGCGGTGGTCGGGGGCGTCGGCCGGTGGTCGTCGTCGAAGAGCATGACGCCGTGCGAGTCGAGGAAGTGGACGAGGGCCTGGTAGTCCTTGGCGAGCTTCTTGGCCGACGGCTCGACGTTGCAGCTGTAGGTGACCTCCACCGCGCTGCCCAGGGGAGCGCGCGGGCGGTTGACCGTGAAGGAAGGGACGATGGCGTTGACCTCCGCCGGCTTCCGCCGGCGGCACGCGTTCGAGGTGGGGACGAGGGCCACGGCGGCCAGCGCCGCGACGAGGGCCCTCCTCCCGGGACGACCGAGTTGCATCGCGGGATCTCCTGTTAGAACGCTAATGTGCGCGCGACTGCTGGTCGGACAAACCCGTGAACGATACCGGATGGGCGCGCGCAGTGTCAACGTGCTAGACTCCCGCGCGATGTCCATGGAAGCGCTGGGCATGGTCGAGACCAAGGGGCTCGTGGGAGCCATCGAGGCCGCCGACGCCATGGTCAAGGCCGCCAACGTCGTGCTGGTGGGCAAGGAGTACATCGGCGCCGGCTACGTGACCGTCCACGTGCGCGGCGACGTGGGGGCGGTGAAGGCGGCCACCGACGCGGGAGCCGCCGCCGCCCGTCGCGTGGGCGAGCTCGTCTCGGTCCACGTGATCCCGCGGCCGCACCAGGAGGCGGAGAAGATCCTGCCTCCGACCCCGGGGGTCGCGCCTTCCTCCACCAGCGGCAAGAAGACCGGCGGGTAGCGGCCCGCCGACAAGGCCATGGCCATCGAGGACAAGGACCTCCTCTCCATCCAGCAGGCCCGCGGCTACGCCGCCCGCGCGAAAGAGGCGGCCCGGGCGCTCAAGGAGTTCTCGCAGGACCAGGTCGACCGCGTCGTCGACGCGATGGCCGAGGCGGCGCGGGCCGAGGCCGAGCGGCTGGGCCGTCTCGCCCACGAGGAGACGGGCTTCGGCAACGCCAAGGACAAGACGCTCAAGAACCTCTTCTCGGCCGTCGACGTCTACAACTACATCCGGCCCTTGCGGACCGTGGGCATCCTGCGCGAGAACCCGCAGACGCGGGTGGTGGAGATCGCGGAGCCGATGGGCGTGGTGGCGGCCGTCATCCCTTCCACCAACCCGACCTCGACCGCGATCTACAAGGCCCTCATCTCGATCAAGGCCCGCAACGCCTGCGTCATGAGCCCGCATCCCTCGGCAAAGGGCTGCATCCTCGAGTCGGTGAAGGTCATGCACGGCCCGGCCGTCCGCGCCGGGCTGCCCTCCGACGCCCTGCTGTGCATGAGCGAAGTCACCCTCGAGGGCACGCAGGAGCTGATGAAGGGTCGCGATACGGGCGTCATCCTCGCCACGGGCGGCATCGGCCTGGTGCGCGCGGCCTACTCGTCGGGCAAGCCGGCCTTCGGCGTGGGACCGGGCAACGTGCCCGCCTATGTCGAGAAGACGGCCGACGTGCCGAAAGCGGTGAAGCACATCATCGACGGCAAGACCTTCGACTACGGCACGCTGTGCTCGTCCGAGCAGTCGATCGTCTGCGACGAGCCCATCCGGGAACAGGTGGTCGCGGAGGTCAAGAAAAACGGCGGCTACTTCATGAGCGAGCCCGAGATCGCCGCCGTCTCGCGGGTCGTGGTCACCCCCCAGCGCCTGGCCAACCCGGAGATCGTCGGCAAGCCCGCCCCCTACATCGCCGAGAAGGCGGGGATCAAGGTCCCACCCGAGACCCGGGCCCTCGTCGCGCCGCTGGCCGGCGTGGGCCGCGACTTCCCTCTCTCGATCGAGAAGCTCTCTCCCGTGCTCGCCTTCTACGTCGTGAAGGACTGGCACGAGGGCTGCGAGCGGTGCCTGCAGCTCCTGCGCTACGGCGGGACCGGCCACACCCTCGGCATCCACAGCCGCGACGACGCGGTCATCCGGGCGTTCGCCCTCAAGAAGCCCGTCTACCGCATCGTGGCCAACACCCAGACCTCCATGGGCGCCACCGGCTACACCACGGGGCTGGCTCCCTCGATGAGCCTGGGCTGCGGCGCCTACGCCGGCAACATCACCTCGGACAACATCACTCCCCTCCACCTCATCAACATCAAGCGGCTCGCCTATGAGCTGCCGCGGGAAGCTCGGACGTCCGCGCTGCGCGACCAGGTGGCGGCCTTCCTGGACGAGCGTCTGGGCGGCCCTCCCCGCCCCGCCAGCCCGGGCCCCCCTCCCCTTTCGCCAGCCCCAGCCCAGCCTCCGGCGGTGGACTTCGTCTCCGAGGACGACGTCCGCCGGGCCCTCCGGGAAGGCCGGACGATACGGGTGAGCCCCCGGGCGATCATCACCCCCGCGGCTCGCGATGCGGCGGCCGGTGGCAACGTGCTGGTGATCGAGGGCCGCTAACCTGATGGTATGCAGGTAGTTGGCGCCCGTCTTTGAAATTCCTTACCCGGACGCGTTGCATGTTCTTCCCGGCATGCTAGAATCCAGAACTTGTTTTTGGACCAGGTCCGGAGGGGACGGTAATGTCCAGGCCAGGGAAGTGGGTGCTCTTCGTCGCCATCGGCACCCTGGCCTCTGGCTGCGCGGGCAGCGGCCCGCTGCGCACTTCGGCCCGCGACGCCGCCCGGGCTCCTGAAGACCCCGTCAGCCGCCTGATCGCTTCGGCCGATGCCCGACTGGCCGGGGGGGTCGAGCAGAGCCGGGCCGGGCACCTCACCCGCGCTCGCGAAGAGTTCGACCGTGCGCTCGACCTCTACCTCAACGCCCCCGGTGGGGCCTACGCCAACCCGCGGCTGGGCGAGGCCTACAAGCGCACCCTGGAGGCCATCCAGCTCAGCGAGTTCGAGACGCTGGCGGCCGGCGATGGCTTCAGCGAGACGCTGCCGGAACCGGCGGCCATCGACGACGTGGCCGACCTGCCGGTCGCCGCGGGCTCGCCGAGCGAGGAGGCGCGGCGCATCGCGGAGGAGGCCCTGCGCACCGAGACCAACGACATCAAGATCGAGCTGAACGACGAGGTTCTCTCCTGCATCGACCTCTACCAGGGTCCGCTGCGCGACTGGTTCTCGGAGGCGCTCTCGCGGGGGGGCCGCTACCTCCCCCGCATCCGCGAGGTCTTTCACTCCGAGGGCATTCCCCAGGACCTCGCCTACGTGGCCCTGGTGGAGAGCGCCTTCAAGACCGCTGCCCTGTCGCGGACGAAGGCCAAGGGCGTCTGGCAGTTCATGCCCCAGACCGGCAAGCGCTTCGGGCTGAAGCAGGACTGGTGGGTCGACGAGCGGAGCAGCCCCGAGAAGGCGACCCGCGCCGCCGCGCAGTACCTCCACTGGCTCTACGACGTCTTCCAGGACTGGAACCTGGCCCTGGCCGCCTACAACGCGGGCGAGGGCAGGGTGGCGAACAGCCTGGACCGCCAGGGGGTCGAGGACTTCTGGTCGCTGACCCGCACGCGGGGACTGGCCCGGGAGACGAAGAACTACGTGCCCATGATCCACGCCGCGATCGTGGTCGCCAAGGCGCCGGCCAAGTACGGCTTCGAGGTGAACCCCGAGCCGCTGCTCACCTTCGACAGCCTCCCGGTCAGGGACGCCGTCGACCTGCGCGTCGTGGCGGAGTGCGCCGGGTCGAGCGTCGACCGGATCCAGCTCCTCAATCCCGAGCTGCGGCGGCTGGCAACGCCGGCCGGGCGGTCGTGGATGGTGAAGGTGCCGACGGGCTCCTCGGCGGCGGCCACCGAATGTCTCGCCAACCTTCCTCCGTCAAAGCGGGTCACTTTCCGGACCCACGTCGTGGGCCGCGGTCAGACGCTGGCCAGCCTGGGCAAGCTGTACGGCACGTCGGCCGCCGCCATCGCCGAGGCCAACGGCCTCGGCGCCGGCAAGCGGCTGGCCAAGGGCGCCGAGTTGATCATCCCCATCGACCCGCGGTCGGCGCCGAGGCGCCGTCCCAACACCGAGACGCGCATCGCGGACTCGCAAGGCTCTCCGCACCCGTTGCGCGAGACGGGCGCCGCGGGTCAGCGCATCACATACAAGGTGCGCCGGGGGGACACGCTGGCCGCCATCGCCAACAAGTACCGCACGACGGTCGAGAAGCTGAGGAGCTGGAACCGGCTTCACGGCACGCGGGTGGCCGCCGGCGAGACGCTCACCCTCTATACCCGCCGCGCCGACTAGCGTCCAGACCTTCGTCCTCGCCGTTCCCCTCCCTGCCGCGCGCTCCGGACCTTCTCTGGCCCGGACCCCGCCTAAGCTGACGCTGCGCTCGGCAGGCTCTCCCCCTCGCGGGCGGGAGGCCGAAGCCATGCTCGCCACGTCACTGACCGCTGCCGTGGTAGGGGTCGAAGCCTACCTGGTCCGGGTCGAAGCCGATACCGCGGCCGGCTTTCCAAAGTTCACGATGATCGGCCTGCCCGACTCCTCGATCAAGGAGAGCGAGGGGCGGATCCGCGCCGCGCTGCGGAACTGCGGCTACGCGTTCAAGTGGGACCGGCGCATCACCGTGAGCATGGCCCCCGCCAGCCTGCGCAAGATGGGCTCCTCCTACGACCTGGCCACGGCGGTGGGCCTGCTGGCCGCCGACGGCACGCTCAACGCCGCGCCGCTGGCCGGCGTGCTGCTCGTCGGCGAGCTGGCCCTCGACGGCACGGTGCGGCCGGTCACCGGTGTGCTGCCCATGATGCTCGCCGCCCGCGCCCGG
>QHVM01000076.1:30440-31068 GCA_003223555.1 Acidobacteriota bacterium
TGCGCTCGCTCCCCGAGGCGGTGGACCTGGCGGGCAGCGTCGATCGCCCCTCGCCTCCCTCGCCGCCGCCGGTCGAGCCCTCGGCGCGCGCGGTGGCCGACCTGGCCGACGTGCGCGGCCAGGCCCTCGCCCGCCGCGCCCTGGAGATCGCGGCCGCGGGCGGACACAACCTGCTCCTGTGCGGCCCTCCGGGATCGGGCAAGACGATGCTGGCCCGCCGGCTGCCGGGGATCCTCCCTCCCCTCACGCCGGACGAGGCCCTCGAGACGACGGCGATCCATTCGGCCGGCGGCGCCCGCCTGGACGCCCTGCTCACCGAGCGACCGTTCCGAAGCCCTCACCACACCGCCAGCGACGCCGCCCTCGTCGGTGGAGGCTCCGTGCCCCGTCCGGGAGAGGTGAGCCTCGCCCACAACGGCGTGCTCTTCCTCGACGAGCTGCCGGAGTTCAAGCGCCACGTGCTCGAGGCGCTTCGCCAGCCGATAGAGGACCGGGAGGTGACGGTGGCGCGGGTGCGCGGCCGCGTGCGGCTACCCGCCCGCTTCCAGCTCGTGGCGGCCATGAACCCCTGTCCCTGCGGCGGCCTGGGCGACGTCCGGCGGGCCTGCGGCTGCCCCCCGCGGCGCAT
>QHVM01000076.1:31135-64750 GCA_003223555.1 Acidobacteriota bacterium
CCGCCGCCGTGGCCCGCCGCGTGCGAGAGGCGCGCGAGCGCCAGGCGGCGCGCGCCGGCGGGACGGGCACGCTGACCAACGCCGACCTCGGCGTGGCCGCGCTGACGAGCGTGGCACGGCCGGACGCCGACGGCCGGCGCCTGCTCGAGCGGGCGATGGACCAGCTCGGCCTCACCGGCCGCGCCCACGACCGGTTGTTGCGGGTCGCCCGGACGGTGGCCGACCTCGACCGCCAGGAGGGCGTCGCGGCCCGTCACGTGGCCGAGGCGCTGCAGTTCCGCGGAGCGCTGAGTGGCTCCCCGGAGTGTTGAGGGTCACTCCCGGGAGCCAGTCAGGGGCCCGCGGTGTGATGCCCGCTACAAAGTCACTCATTTTGCTCCAAGTTTTTGGCGAAAATCGTTGACCGACCTATATCCGTATGGTAGGGTCCGAGAGTTTTTCTGTGGGTTCAGAGCCGCAAGCGGCCCTTCCCTTCGTGGTCCGGCGCCCACGGGGTCGCTCGGAGATGAAATGGCGAATGAGTTCTACACCCTGATCATCGTCCCCCACGCCAAGGCGCGCTTCCGGCGCCTTCACGTCTCCGTGCGTCTCACGAAATGGCTGGCCGGCCTCGGCGTCACGGCCCTTCTCAGCGTCTCCGGAATCCTGGTCCACTACGTATGGATCACGGCCGAGGTCTACGAGCTGCGCCGCCTGCGCACGGAGAACAAGGCGCTGCGCATCAAGACGGAGGAGTACGAGCAGAGCGCGGGCCAGCTGCGCGCGAAGATCGACACGCTGCAGAACGTGGTCAAGAAGCTCGGCGTGATGGCGGGGCTCGATCACACGCTGCCCGACATCGGGGTCGGGGGCGTGGGCGGCGCCACCGGCAGCGAATCCGCGGCTCCCGCTCTCGACCCCGCCGCCCTCCACGAGATGGACCGCAGCGTCTCCGCCCTCACCGAGCGCTCCGAGCGGCTCGAGGTGTTCTACCGCGATCAGAGCGTGCTGCTGGCCTCGACTCCCTCGATCTGGCCCGTGCGTGGATACCTGGCGGCCGGCTTCGGCAACCGCCTCGATCCTTTCACCGGCCAGCGCGACTTCCACACCGGCATCGACATCTCCACGCCGGTCGGGACGAAGGTCCAGGCCCCCGCCGGCGGAGTCGTGGTCTCCTGCGGGCAGAAGGGCGGCTACGGCAACTCGATCATCATCGACCACGGCTTCGGCGTCGTGACCCGCTACGGCCACCTGAGCGGGTTCAACGTCAAGCCGGGCCAGAGGGTGAAGCGGGGTGACGTGATCGGCTTCGTGGGCGACACGGGACGCTCCACCGGCCCCCACCTGCACTACGAGGTCTGGGTGCGCGACCAGGCCCAGAACCCCATCCACTACATCCTCGACGAGTACCGCAGCTTCGGATAGTCGGCCGCCGGCCACGCCCGTGCACCGCCGCGTGCGCCGGCGGGTTTGACCCTCTGCCGTACGCCCTGATATTCTGCCGGGCTAAGATCGGGGCGCCCACGCGTGATTAATACCGTACTCACCAAGATCATCGGGACCAAGAACGAGCGGGAGCTGAAGGCCATCCGCCCGGTCGTCCAGCGCATCAACGCGCTGGAGAGCTCGGTCGTCTCGCTCTCCGACGAAGCGCTGCGCGCCAGGACCGGGGAGTTCCGGCGCCGGCTCGCGGGCGGGAGCGGCGGTGGCGGCGGCGAGAGCCTCGACGACCTGCTCCCCGAGGCGTTCGCGGTGGTGCGCGAGGCCGGCCGTCGCGTGCTCAACATGCGCCACTTCGACGTGCAGCTCATCGGCGGCCTGACCCTGCACCGCGGAACCATCGCGGAGATGAAGACCGGCGAGGGCAAGACGCTCGTGGCCACCCTGCCCGCCTACCTGAACGCCCTCGGCGGCAAGGGCGTGCACATCGTCACCGTCAACGACTACCTGGCCAAGCGCGACAGCGAGTGGATGGGCCGCATCTTCCGCTTCCTGGGTCTTTCGGTGGGGGTCATCCAGCACCACCTGGGGGACCAGGAGCGGCAGGTGGCCTACGCGGCCGACATCACGTACGGGACCAACAACGAGTTCGGCTTCGACTACCTCCGCGACAACATGAAGTTCGACCTCGCCGGCTACGTCCAGCGCGGCCACAACTTCGCGATCGTGGACGAGGTGGACTCGATCCTCATCGACGAGGCCCGCACTCCCCTCATCATCAGCGGCCCCGCCGAGGAGTCGACCGACAAGTACTACCGCATCAACTCCATGATCCCCAAGCTGAAGCCGGGGGCCCGCATCACCGGGGACAAGAAGGCGGAGGAGCGGGCGGAGCTGGAGAAGACGGGCGATTACATCGTCGACGAGAAGGCCAAGACCGTCACCCTGACCGAAGGCGGCATGGCCCATACCGAGAAGCTGCTCGGGGTCCAGAACCTGTGGGACCCCTCCAACATGGACATCCTGCACCACGTCAACCAGGCCCTGCGCGCCCACACGCTCTTCCAGCGCGACGTGGACTACGTGGTGAACGACGGCCAGGTCGTCATCGTCGACGAGTTCACGGGCCGGCTCATGCCGGGGAGGCGCTGGTCGGACGGGCTCCACCAGGCGGTGGAAGCCAAGGAGAAGGTGAAGATCGAGCGCGAGAACCAGACCCTCGCCACCATCACCTTCCAGAACTACTTCCGGATGTACGCCAAGCTGGCCGGCATGACCGGGACTGCCGAGACGGAGGCGGCCGAGTTCGACAAGATCTACAAGCTCGAGGTCCTGGTCGTCCCCACCAACCGGCCGCTCATCCGGGTCGAGAACCCCGACGTCGTCTACCGCACCGAGCGCGAGAAGTTCGACGCGGTGGTGGCCGAGATCAAGGATCTCCACGCGGCCGGCCGGCCGGTGCTCGTGGGCACGATCTCGATCGAGAAGTCCGAGCACCTCTCGGGCCTTCTCAAGAAGCACGGGATCAAGCACGTGGTGCTGAACGCGAAGTACCACGAGCGCGAGGCGGAGATCGTGGCCCAGGCCGGCCGCTACGGCGCGGTCACGATCGCCACCAACATGGCCGGCCGCGGGACCGACATCATCCTCGGCGGCGTGCCCGACCACCGGGTCAAGGCGCTCCTCCTCGAGAAGCAGCTCGACCCCGAGATGGCACCCGCCGAAGAGCGGGCGGCCGCGCTCGTCCAGACGCAGGCCGAGATGGCCCGCGACTTCAAGAAGACGCTGGACGAGAAGAAGCCTTCCGCCGACGGGCGGCGCACGCTGGCCAAGCGGTACGTGGGCCTGCTGGCGTCCTTCGCGCCCGACCACCCTTCGGTGCTGTCGACCGAGGCCCTCGCCCAGGACATTCCCTGCCGAGGACCATGAAGGCGAAGATCGCGCAAAGCTTCTATCCCCAGGGGGAGAAGCCGGTGGACTTCCTCGAGGCCCACCCGATGAAGGCGGACATCGAGCGCATGGCCGCCGAGCCCGCCTTCGCCCGGGTCGAGGAGTTCCTCGACGGCAGCGAGCGCGAGCGGGTGGTGGCCCTGGGCGGGCTGCACATCCTGGCCACCGAGCGCCACGAGGCCCGGCGCATCGACAACCAGCTCCGGGGCCGCGCCGGCCGCCAGGGCGACCCGGGCTCTTCCCGCTTCTACCTGTCCCTCGAAGACGACCTCATGCGCATCTTCGGCTCCGACCGCATCAGCGGGGCATGGTCACCAAGTCGATCGAGCGCGCGCAGAGGCAGGTGGAGGCGCAGAACTTCGCCATCCGCAAGCACCTGCTCGAGTACGACGACGTGATGAACAAGCAGCGCACCGCCGTCTACGACATGCGCCGCATGATCCTCGAGGGCAAGGACACCCGCAACTACGTGCTCAACCTGTCGCTCGAGGTGCTCGACTGGTACCTCGACAACTACACGCCCGACAAGGACGACCCCGAGGAGTGGAACCTGGAGGGGTTGCAGGCGGCCCTCAAGGAGACCTACGGCCTCGACGCGCCGCTCGCCCAGCTCAAGGGCATGGGCCGGGCCGAGATGGTGGAGGTCTTCGGCGAGCGCATCAAGAAGCTGTACGAGGAGAAGGAGGCCCAGGTCGGTCCGGAGGCGATGAACCTCTTCGTGCGCATGGTCATGCTGCAGATCGTCGACACCCAGTGGAAAGACCACCTCTACGCGATCGACCACCTGAAGGAGGGCATCGGGCTGCGCGGCTACGGCCAGCGTGACCCGCTCGTCGAGTACAAGAAGGAATCGTTCAACATGTTCCAGGCGCTCATGGACCGCATCGACGAGGAGATCCTGCGCTGGGTCTACCTGTCGCAGCCGATGGCGGCCACCGGCCCGGGGCCCGAGGAAGCTCCGCGGCCGGCGCCCGTGGACCGGGGGCCAGGGGGACTGCGGGATGCGCGGGCCGCGGCGCCCGAGCCGCGTCCGGTCCGCGAGCCGGAGCTGGCCCTGACCGGGGCTCGGACCCGCGCGCGCAACCTCACCTTCAACGATCCCGGCGAGGTGCTCTCCGGCTCCGGCTCGGCGCTGGGCAAGGCCGAGCCGGCCGAGGCGCGCGGGGGCATGACGGGCGAGGTCCAGACCGTCCGTCGCGAAGGCAGGAAGGTCGGGCGCAACGACCCTTGCCCGTGCGGGAGCGGCAAGAAGTACAAAAGATGCCACGGGGCTTAATTGAGCCGGCGCGGGGGTGTGGACCGAGCGTAAGCGAGGTCCCGCTGGCGCGGCTCCACGCAGTGGAGGCGCGCAGCAACCCGGCTCCGCGGCGCTGGTCGTGGCTGGAGGGCTGATGCTCGACGAGCGGATTCCGGAAGCGCTGACCTTCGACGACGTCCTGCTCGTGCCCCAGAGGTCCTCCGTCCTGCCCTCCGAGGTCGACATCGCCACCCAGCTCACGAAGGGGATCGCCCTCAAGGTCCCGGTCGTCTCGGCGGCGATGGACACCGTGACCGAGGCCCCGCTGGCCATCGCCATGGCCCAGGAAGGGGGCATGGGCTTCATCCACAAGAACCTGACCATCGAGGCCCAGGCCAGCGAGGTCGACAAGGTCAAGCGCTCCGAGTCGGGGATGATCGTGGACCCGGTGACCGTGTCGCCCACCGCCCGGGTCGCCGAGGCGCTGGAGCTGATGTCGAAGTACCGCATCAGCGGCGTGCCGGTGACCAGGGGCAGCAAGCTGGTCGGGATCCTGACCAACCGCGACCTGCGCTTCGAGACCCGCACCAACCTCGCCGTCTCGGAGCTGATGACCAAGGACGACCTCATCACGGTGCCGGTGGGCACCACGCTGGAGCAGGCCAAGGAGATCCTCCACCAGCACAAGGTGGAGAAGCTCCTCGTCGTCGACAAGGACTACAACCTCAAGGGCCTCATCACGGTGAAGGACATCCAGAAGCAGATCAAGTACCCGAGCGCCTGCAAGGACTCCCTCGGCCGGCTGCGGGTGGGCGCGGCCCTGGGCGTGACTCCCGACGTGGTCGACCGCGCGGCCGCCCTGGTGGAAGCCAAGGTGGACGTGGTCGCCGTCGACACCGCCCACGGCCACACCAGCCGCGTGATCGAGACCATCGAGGCGATCAAGAGGCGCTTCCCGGACCTGGAAGTGATCGCCGGCAACGTGGGGACGCAGGAGGGGGCGGCCGACCTCGTCGCCGCGGGCGTCTCGGCGGTCAAGGTCGGCATGGGCCCGGGCTCGATCTGCACCACCAGGGTCGTCTCCGGCGCGGGCATGCCGCAGATCACCGCCATCGCGGCCGCGGCGAAGGCCGCCGGCCCCGCGGGGGTGCCGGTCGTCGCCGACGGCGGCGTGAAGTTCTCGGGCGACATCGTGAAGGCCATCGCCGCCGGCGCCTCCTCGGTCATGATCGGCTCGCTCTTCGCCGGCACCGACGAGAGCCCGGGCGAGCTGATCCTCCGCCAGGGCCGCTCGTTCAAGAGCTACCGCGGCATGGGCTCGATCGGGGCCATGAAGGAAGGCTCGCGCGACCGGTACTTCCAGGAGTTCGAGGGCCAGTCGAGCAAGCTGGTGCCGGAGGGCATCGAGGGCATGGTGCCCTACAAGGGACCGCTCTCGGCCATGGTCCAGCAGCTCGTCGGCGGCCTGCGGGCCGGCATGGGCTACTGCGGCACGGCCAGCATCCGCGAGCTGCAGACGCGGTCGCGCTTCGTGCGCATCTCCTCGGCCGGGCTCAAGGAGAGCCACGTCCACGACGTCATCATCACCAAGGAAGCGCCCAACTACCGCCTTGAATAGGAGGACGGGAGGCGTCGCCGTCCTGGCCGGCGCGGCGCTGCTGGCGGGAGCGGCCGGAGCCTGCCGCCGCTCGTCCCAGGAGCCGCTCATCACCTACTTCAACGGCGACTTCAACCTCAGCTTGCGCTACCCGGCGAGCTGGCGCACCGACCAGGCCGAGCAGGACGGCATGTGGTACCGATACTTCCTGGGCCCCCCCACGGGAACCCAGCGCAAGCCCGCGGTGTCGGTGACGCTGCTGGCCGGGCCGCTGGGCATGCCGCTCGAGGAATACGCGCAGAAGTACCTGGCCGGCAACACGCTCTCGTCCTCGCGGGACGAGACCCGGGACGGCGCCCGAGGAAAGGCCTACCGCTTCGCTTCGGCCGACGGCGCCACCCGCCATTCGCTCCTCCTCTTCCAGGAGGGCGGGCGGGTGTTCGGCCTGTTCAGCCAGGCGGACGCGCCGCTGTTCGAGCGCCACGCGCCGGTGATCGACGAGATGGAGCGCAGCCTGACCCCCGAACGCCCGGAGAGCTATCCCGAGCAGCGGAACGACAAGCTGCGCTTCTCGATCCGGGTGCCGCCTTCCTGGCGGCCCACCGGCGCCATCTCGGGCAGCGGGACCTTCGTCACCCAGTTCACCAGCCCCGCCCTGGCCGCCGACCGCAACCGGCAGACGGTCCACGCCTCGCTGATGCTGACGATCGAGCCGCTGCCGGCGGCGACCAGCGTCGACGGCTTCCACGAGGCGGCCCGGGAGAAGCTGGGCGACGCCTACAAGGTCCTCAGCCACACGCCCTGGAACGGCGGCTTCGTGGACGTGCTGTGGGTGGAGACGCCCATGGCCACGTCGCGCAGCAAGCGCTTCTACCGCGTCGCGGAGGGCCGCGGCTACACCCTCGCCTTCGAGGCGCGGGACGACGCCTATCCCCGGGTGGCCCGGTGGTGCGATATGATCGCATCGACCCTGAAGGTCGGCCCCGAGGTCGGCCGTCCATGACCACGACCCTCCACCGCTTCGGCGCCGCCCTCGGCCGGCTTCTCCACGGCCCGGACCGCGTGGAGGTCTCCGTCTCGGCCGACGGGCCCCACGGCGAGATCGGCGTGCCCCGTGACGGCGACGGCGTGTGGGAGGTCGTCACCGCCGGAGGCCGGCCGTGCCTGGCCCCCGACGACTCGTCGCACTATCTCTACTTCACGCTGCCGGCCGAGTTCCTGGCCCGCGCCGCCGAGCACCGGGGCGGGATCTGGCTCGACGTCGAGTACCTCGGCGACCGCTTCGGCCTGTTCCGCGTCCATTACGCGTCCACCGACCCCACCGCCCCCGTCGAAGGGCTCTACAAGGTCGCCGAGCAGCGCTGGCGCAGCGAGGCGGCCGGCCTCCGCCGCTTCCGCCGCGGCCTGTTCCCGCTGCCCGACTTCGATCCCGGCCGTACGCAGAACCTGGGCGCCTCGTTCCGGGTGGAGTTCCGGCAGGAGGTGCTGGTCTCCAGGGTCACCGCGACGCTCGCGCCCCCGGCTGACGCGGGCGCTTTCGCGCTGGTGGCCCCGCTGCCCGAGCTGCGGAAGCTGCCGGGCCGCTTCTACCCCATCAACTACCTGTTCATCGAGATCACCAACGCCTGCAACTTCAAGTGCACCTGGTGCCCGGACGAGGTCATGGGCCGGCGCCGAGGCTTCATGAAGAAGGAGAAGGTCTTCCGCCTGCTCGACGAGATCGCGGGCAAGAAGGGCTGGCTGGGCCCGATCTACCCGGTGAAGCTGCATCAGATGGGCGAGCCCTTCCTGCACCCCGACCTGGTCGCCATCGTCGAGCACGCCGAAAAGCTGGGCGTGGGCGTCGAGCTCAACACCAACTGCGGCCTCATCACCCGCGAGAACATCGAGGGCCTCTACCGCGCCGGCCTCACCAACCTCATCCTCTCCTACCAGACGCCGGATGCCGAGACGTTCAAGACGCGCAAGGCGCCGCGCCTGGTCTTCGACGAGTACCGCGACAAGGTCCGGATGGCGATCGAGCGCAAGGTCGCCCTCGGCGCCCGCACCCGCCTCGAGATCGACATCATGAACACCAAGTACGCCGAGGCCTACCGGATCGTGAGCGAGGACGAGCAGGCCCTGGCCTTCCTCGCCGATTGGATCGACTTCGCGCGCGGCCTCGAGCGCCGGTACGGCCTCCCGCCCCGCGCGCACGACCCGGAGCAGATCCGCTCCCGGCATTTCCTCGACCAGGACGAGAACGGCAGCCGCTACACGCTGCTCGAGGGCGTCCACCTCGTCTGGAAGCGCTGCCACTCCTGGGGCAACGTGGTCGGCCCGCATCACGTCGTGGACGTGAAGGACACGTATTGCCCGGCCCCCTACGACCAGTTCGTCATCCAGTGGAACGGCGACGTGGTGGCCTGCTGCACCGACTACGAGGGGCGGACCAAGACCGCCAACGTCTTCGTCACCGGCATCGAGGGAGCCTGGAAGGGTGAGACCCTGAAGCAACGCAAGAGGGACATGCTCGAGGGCCGGCTCCTGGACGTCTGCGCGAAGTGCCAGGGGGTCAAGTAGGCCGCGTGGCGCATTGGACCTTCGAGCCCGGCCACACCGCGGCGGAGTTCTGCGTCCGCCACATGATGGTCACCTGGGTCCGGGGCCACTTCAAGGACGTCCACGGCTGGCTGGACCTGGATCCCGATGATCCGGCCGGGGCCCGGGTGGAGGCGACGATCGACGCGCGGAAGCTGTGGACGGGCGAGCCGCAGCGCGACGAGCACCTGCGCGGCGCCGACTTCCTCGACGTGGAGCGCTTCCCGGAGATCACATTCAAGAGCCGCCAGGTCCGGTTATGCGGCGCCGACGAGGCGGCGGTGGCCGGGGACCTCACCATCCGCGGCGTGACCCGTCCGGTCGAGCTGCAGGTGCGCCACCTGGGCCGGTGGCGGACGCCCTGGTGGGAGGGCGGCGTCGACAAGGGACCCAGGGTCCGGGCCGGGTTCGTCGCCACCACCCGGATCGACCGGCACGACTTCGGCGTGAGCTGGAACAGCGTGCTGGACGCCGGCGGCATCGTGGTCGGCGACGACGTGTTCATAACGTTGGACGCCGAGGCGATCCTCGAAGGCTGAAGGCGGCCGCGCATTTCTTCCCGCGGGCGTTGACGCCCCCGCCGGCCGCGGGGTAGCGTGGACTTTTCCGAGGAGCTCGCGATGACCACGAAAACGATGCCCACCAGGAAGAAGGTCAAGCCCGTTCCCGACGGCTACCATACCGTCACCCCGCACCTCGTCCTCGACGACTGCGCCAAGGCGATCGACTTCTACAAGAAGGCGTTCGGAGCCACCGAGACGGTGCGCATGCCCGCCCCGGGCGGCAAGATCGCCCACGCCGAGATCCAGGTCGGCGACTCGAGGGTCATGATGAACGACGAGATGCCGCCCATGCCCGGACAGCCCGGCGTCTACAAGTCGCCCAAGGCCGCCGGTCTCTCGACGTCCGCTCTCTTCCTCTACGTCGAAGACGCCGACAAGGCCTTCGACCGCGCGGTGAAGGCGGGTTGCACCGCCCGCCAGTCACCGACCGACATGTTCTGGGGCGACCGTTGGGGCCAGGTCATCGACCCCTTCGGCCACACCTGGGGCCTGGCCACCCACATCGAGGACGTGCCGCCGTCCGAGATGGGAAAGCGGCACCAGGAATTCATGGCGAAGATGCAGCAGGGGGCCGGCAAGAAGTCGTGATTTGACAGCGCGCAGCCGTCGCCCTATACTGCGGGCCGTGATGCGGATGCGGCCCGACGCGTCGTCAATGGCGACCGAGGGGCGGCGTCCGTCTGCGGGCTCCCGGGCCATCGCGATTATCAGCCCCCGGGGGCCCCGGCCCGCCCGCTAGGAACAGGCGAGCGCGCCGCAAACAGGGCCTCCGGCAGCGATGCCGGGGGCCTTTTGCTTTTTGGGAGAGACGCCATGGACACCCAGGTCTACCTCTTCGACACGACGCTGCGCGACGGCACGCAGAGCGAGGGGCTGAGCCTCTCGGTCGAGGACAAGCTGAAGATCGCCGGGCTGCTCGACGCTTTCGGCATCCACTACGTCGAGGGAGGCTGGCCGGGCTCGAACCCCAAGGACGCCGAGTTCTTCCGGCGGGCGCGGTCGCTCGCGCTGCGCCGCGCGAAGCTCGTCGCCTTCGGCGCCACCCGCAAGGCCGGCGTCCGGGTCGAGGACGATGGCAACCTGCGGGCGCTCGCGGCCGCGGAGACGCCGGCGGTATCGCTCTTCGGGAAGTCCTGGACCCTCCACGTCCGCCACGTCCTGGAGACGACGCCGGAGGAGAACCTGGCCATGATCGCGGACAGCGTCGCGTGGCTGAAGTCACGGGGCAAGGAGGTCGTCTACGACGCGGAGCACTTCTTCGACGGTTACCGCGCCGATCCCGTCTACGCGCTCGCGACCGTGCGCGCGGCCGCCCAGTCGGGGGCGGACTGGGTGGTGCTGTGCGACACCAACGGCGGCAGCCTCCCCCACTGGGTGGCCGACGTGACCGCCGAGGTGCGCCGGGAGCTGCGGACGCCGCTGGGCATCCACAGCCACAACGACGGCGAGCTGGCCGTGGCGAACGCGCTGGCCGCGGTCGAGGCCGGTTGCCGCCAGGTCCAGGGGACGATCAACGGGTACGGCGAGCGGTGCGGCAACGCCAACCTCGTCTCGATCGTTCCCGCCCTGCAGCTCAAGATGGGGCTGTCGACGGTGCCGCCCGAGAGCCTGGCCCGGCTCACCGAGCTGGCGCGGACGGTGAGCGAGATCGCCAACCTCAACCCGGACTCGCACGCGCCCTACGTGGGGGCGTCGGCCTTCGCCCACAAGGGCGGGGTGCACGTCGCCGCGGTCGAGAAGCTGGCCGAGAGCTACGAGCACGTCCCGCCCGAGGTCGTGGGCAACCGGCGGCACGTCGTGGTGTCCGAGCTGTCGGGAAGGGGGAACGTGCGGGTGAAGGCGGACGAGCTCGGGGTCGCCGCGGACGGCCGCGAGCGGGAGCTGCTGGCCCGGGTCAAGGAGCTGGAGAGCGAGGGCTACCAGTTCGAGGCCGCGGAGGGCTCGTTCGAGCTGCTCGTCCGGCGCCGCCAGCCGGGGTACGCGCCGCCCTTCGAGCTGCTGGACGTCGTGGTCGTGTCGCAGCGGCGCCGGGGAGAGGCCATGATCGCCGAGGCCATGGTCAAGCTGCGCGTCGGGGGGGAGACCGTGCACACCGCGGCGGAGGGCGACGGGCCCGTGCACGCGCTCGACCGCGCGCTGCGCAAGGCCCTGCTGCCGCATTATCCGGGGCTGGCCGACGTGCGCCTCGCCGACTACAAGGTACGCATCCTCGATCCCGAATCGGCCACCGGGGCCCGGACGCGCGTCCTCATCGAGGCCGCGCGCGGCGAGGAGCGCTGGAGCACCCTCGGCGTGTCGCGGAACATCATCGAAGCCAGCGGCCTGGCCCTGGCCGACAGCCTGGAGCTGCCCCTGCTGCGCGCGGGTGTCGGCCGGCCGCTCGAGAGCCAGACCGCATGAATCATCTCCAGCGCGGCTAGAATTAGGGCCTGGCCAGGGTCCTGTCGCACGGCCGGACGCACCGCCGCGGACGGTGGGGGGCCCGATGAAGGGACGCCTGGTCGGGGACACGACGATGCGAACAAGGTCATCCTTCTTCCTCTTGTTCCTGGTACTGGTGCACGGCGCGGGCGGCTGCGGCTCGAGCCCATCCGGGCCGGATCAAGCCAGCCGTCTCGTGCAGTTCCGGGATCCGGCTTCCGACTTCTCGACCATCGACGTCCGCGACGTCCAGGAGCAGATCGTGCGCTTCGACGCCGCCGACCGGACGCTGATCTGGGCGGCCAGCGGCGCGCGCTTCGGGGGTTGGGACCCGAGCGGCAATTTCCTCGACCGCGACCGGCGGTTCCAGGTCCGGTTCGGCACCCGGGATGGCCAGCGGCGGGCCTACTTCACCGAGACCGCCTCGGCCACGATCTGCGACATAGAGGTCGTCGCCGGGCAACTCGTGATCTCGCCCACCAACGTGACGGTGCCTTGAAGCCGACCGGGCGGAGCGACGCTCGGTCCTTCAGCCTCGCCGGCCGGGTGGCGCTCGTCACCGCCTGCTCCAAGGGCATCGGCAAGGCGTGCGCGCTGGCCCTGGCCCGGGCGGGCGCCGACGTCGTTCTCGGCCTCCGGGAAAAGGCCGCCGGCCGGGCGCTCGCCGAGCGCATCGCCGGGATGGGCCGCCAGGCGCTCTGCGTCCAGATGGACGTCTCCAACATGGGGGAGATCGCGTCCGGGGTACGAGCCGGCCTGGACCGGTTCGAGCGGATCGACATCCTCGTCAACAACGCCGGGATCGGCGAGTCGAACCCGGCCGAGCGGGTCACCGAGAAGGACTTCGACGAGACGATCGCGGTCAACCTCAAGGGCTCGTTCTTCGTGGCCCAGACGGTCGGCCGGGCGATGATCGAGCGGCGCCAGGGAACGATCATCAACATCGGCTCCCAGGCCGGCTTCGTCGCCTTGCCCACCGAATCGGTCTACTGCATGACCAAGGCGGCCATCTCCCACCTGACGAAGTGCCTGGCCCTGGAATGGGCCCGCTACAACGTCACCGTGAACGCGGTGGCGCCGACGTTCATCGAGACACCGGGGACGAGGCCGGCCCTGGCCGACAAGGCGTTCCGGAAATGGGTCGAGCGAAGCATTCCGCTGGGCCGGATCGGGGATCCGATGGAGGTGGCCTGGCCGGTGGTGTTTCTCGCGTCTCCCGCGGCGTCGCTCATCACCGGAGCCACGCTCATGATCGACGGGGGCTGGACCTTGCAGTAGGACCGGCCTCCCCTCGGAAAGCGCGGTGATCCATGGCCGGCCGGCTTCTGCTCATCGGTGCGACGCTGCTCAGCGGGCTTCTGGCCGGCGCCACCCTCGACCGGCTGGTGGTCCAGATGCCGGCCTGGAGGCGCGTCGGTTCCCGACCCTGGGCGGCCTACAGCCGGCATGCGGATCTCGGCAACGGCATCCTCCTGTATCCGGTCGAGGCGATCGCGATCTTCTCGATCGCGGCGGCGATCGCGTGTCACCGCGACGCCGGCCCTGTGGGTCGCGGTCGCGGCGGCCCTGGGCGGCCTGCTGGCGACGACGCAGGCGGCCCCCAGGATGCTGGGCTTGAGGAAGCTCGGCGACGATCCGGTCGCGCTGCAGCGGGCCTTCGAAGGCTTCGACCGCTGGGGCGCTGTCCGGGGCGCGCTGCAGATGCTGGTGTTCCTCTCGAACTTGTGGGCCGTGGCCGGGATCCTGCGCAGTCGGGCCTGAGGCCGGGCCTCAGGGAGCCGACACGGCCTTGACGAGCCGGTACAGGAACTCCAGCCCGTCGTAGAACTGCTTGACCCCGATGCGCTCGTCCCGGCCGTGGGCGCGCGTATCGTCGACGTCTTCGAAGATGCCGTCGACGCCGTAGGTCGGGATTCCGGCCCGGCGCAGGTAGAGGCCGTCGGTCGCGCCGGTGCCCATGACCGGGATCACGGGCACTCCCGGCCACATCTGCTCGGTGACGCGCTCGATGGGGCCGATCACGTCGGGCCGGAGCGGCGAGGGAGCGCTGGGCTTGGCCTCGGCCAGCGGCGTCACGCCGATGCCGTCGGGGAGTCGCCCGGCAGCATCCGGCAGTTCACGTTGGCCCGCGCGGTCTGGGGCAGTGCGTTCAAGGCATGCCCGCCCTGGAGCATCGTCGCCACGCAGGTCGTGCGCATCATGGCGTTGTAGTACGGCGTGCGCGCCAGGACCTCCACCGCCGCCGGGTCCCGCGGCCGCTTGAGCACACCCTTCATCGCGCTCGCGGTCGGCTCCGGCTCGATGGCCGACATCCGCTCGAAGTAGCCGCGGGTGACCTCGTTGAGCTTGACCGGGAAGTCGAAGGCGGCCAGCCGGGCCAGGCCCTCGGCGAGGTGGTAGATCGCGTTGTCCCTCACCGGCAGCGAGCTGTGGCCGCCCGGGTTCTTCACCTCGAGGGTGAAGTCCTGGTAGACCTTCTCGCTGGCCTGGACGCGGTTGGCGACGTACTTGCCGTTCTTGATGGCGCCCCCGCCCCCCTCGTTGAGCGCGTAGTCGGCCTCGATGAGGTCGCGATGGTTGGCGAGCAGCCATTGCACGCCGTTGAAGTTGCCGCCCTCCTCGTCGGCGGTGAGGGCGACCACGATGTCGCGCTCCGGCTCCCGGCCCTCCTGCCGGTAGCGGATGAGGTTCGCGATCCAGATGGCGGCCATGGCCTTGTCGTCGGTGGTGCCGCGGCCGTAATAGAAGCCGTCCTTCTCCAGGAGCTTGAAGGGATCGACGGACCAGTCCTCGCGGCGCGCCTCCACCACGTCGAGGTGCGCGAGCAGGAGCACGGGCCGCCGCGCGCCCGTCCCGCGCAGGCGCGCCACGAGGTTGCCCTTCCGCTCGTGGGGGCCCAGCACCTTGACGTCCCCTTCGGGGAAGCCCGCGGTTCTCAGCCGCGCCGCCATGGCCTCCGCCGCCTGGGTGGTGCTGCCCACCGAGTCGGTGGTGTTGATCTCGATCAGCTCCTCGAAGATGTCGTGGGCCAGCGACTGGTGGGGATCGAGGCCCTGGGCCGGCGCGGGCGACGGCCGCAACGCGCCGACGCCCAGGGCCACGGCGACGGCGATGGAACGGGCGCTCATCTTCCCTCTATCTGAGCGCTTCCTCGAGCGCGGTGGCGGCGTCGGTCTTCTCGTCCCGGTACTTCACGATGACCGGCGTGTACAGGCCCAGGCCGTTGGCCTCCGCGAAGCCGCCCGCCAGCCGCCGCGAGCCGGGCACGACCACCGCGCCTTCGGGGATGCGCAGCGGCCGTTCGGCGGTGCGGCGGTGGCTCGTCTGGCGGGGCACGTCGTAGACGGTGACCGAGGCGGTCAGGATCACGCCCGAGCCGAGCACCGCGCGGCGGCCGACGATCGCGCCCTCGTAGACGCCGCAGTTGCCTCCGATGAGCGCCTCGTCCTCGACGATGACGGGCAGGGCGCCCACCGGCTCCAGCACCCCGCCCAGCATCGCGCCCGCCGAGAGGTGCACCCGCTTGCCGACCTGAGCGCAGGAGCCGACGAGGGCGTGGGAGTCGACCATCGTTCCCTCGTCGACATAGGCGCCCACGTTGACGTAGGCCGGCGGCATCACGACGACGCCCGGCCCGAGGTAGGCCCCCGAGCGGACGGACGAGCCGCCGGGCACGATGCGCACGCCCTCCGGCACCGACTGCCGGGCGGGGTAGGTGTCCTTGTCGGAGAAGCGCAGGGGGCCGGCCGGATCCATCGGCACCACCTTGCCGAGGCGGAAGCCGAGCAGGATGCCCTTCTTCACCCAGCCGTTCACCCGCCAGCCGCCCGCCGCCGGCTCGGCGGCCCGGATCGTTCCTTGCTCGAGCCCGTCGCGCAGCGCCGCGAAGGCCTCGCGGGCGTCGGCGCCGAGCGACGCCGCCGGCTGGGCGTAGAGCGCCTCGATCCGCTGGGACAGGCTCAACGCAGCAGCTCCAGCTCCTTCAGGGCGGCGCGGAGCGCCTCGCGCGTCGACTCGGCCGGCGGGCACAGCGGCAGGCGGAAGACCTCCTCGCACAGGCCCATGAGCGCCAGCGAGGCCTTCACCGGGATCGGGTTCGACTCCACGAAGTTCAGGTTCATCAAGCGCAGCAGCCGGTAGTGGATCTTGCGCGCCGTCCCGAGGTCGCCCGCCGCGCAGGCGGCGGCCAGCTCGTGCATCTCCCGCGGCACCTGGTTGGCGGCGACGGAGATCACCCCCTCCCCGCCGAGGGCCATGATCGCGAACGCGAACGAATCGTCGCCGGACAGGACCTCGAATCCCTCCGGCCGGTCGCGCAGGACGTCCATTACCTGGCCCAGGTTGCCCGACGCCTCCTTCACCGCGGCGACGTTGCCGTGGCCGGCCAGCCGGAGCTGGGTCTTTGCGTCGATGTTGCTCCCCGTGCGGCCGGGCACGTTGTAGACCACGACCGGCACCGGGCTGGCCTCCGCGATCGCGGCGTAGTGGCGGTAGAAGCCCTCCGGGGTCGGCTTGTTGTAGTAGGGGCCGACGCACAGCACGCCCTGCGCCCCCGCTCCCGCGGCCGCCTTGCTCTTCTCGATCGAGGCCCGCGTGTCGTTGGTCCCGGTCCCGGCCAGCACCGGCACCCTGCCCCCCGCCTCCTCCACCGTGATCTCGATGACGCGGAGCTGCTCCCGCGGGCTCATGGTCACGCTCTCGCCGGTGGTGCCGCAGGGGACGAGCACGTCGATGCCGGCCTCCATCTGACGGCGCACCAGGCGGCGCAGCGCCGCCTCGTCCAGATCGGCCGACTTCGTGAAGGGGGTGATGAGGGCCACCCCGGCCCCCGCGAACGAGCGTGCCATCTCGACCTCCTAGCGGCTCACGGAGCGCACCCGGCCCCGGCATAGCCGAGGGACTTGAGCTTCTGGCAGGCCTCCGCGCTCAGCCTGGCTTCGGCGGGACCGGCCCCGATCTCGCGCCGCGTCTGGGCCCACTCCCTCTCGCCCGCGCCGACGAACAGCTCCAGCTCCTGCCGCTGGACGCGCAGGTCGTCGGGACGGGCCGGCGAGACGTCGCGCGCCTCGCCGGGATCGCTCGCGCGGTCGTAGAGCGCGTACCGCATCCGCTCCCCCTCCGGCGTGCCGACGAGCTTGAAGCGCTGGTCCCACGTGGCGACCAGGTTGCGGTCGTTCTGGGCGAACAAGCGCTCGCGACCCGGCGCGGTCCGGCCCACCACCTCGCCGAGGAGGCTGATCCCGGCCAGCTCCGGCGGGTACGACACCTTCACCGCGTCGAGTATGGTCGGGAACACGTCGAGGGTGGAGGCGAAGACCCGGCTGCGCACCTCCGCCTTGCCCCCCGGCGCCGAGACCACGAGCGGCACGGAAAGGCCGGGCTCGAAGAGGTCCTCGCCGTGGTCGAAGTAGTAGTCGTGCTCGCCCAGGCTCTCGCCGTGGTCCGACGTGAGGACCATCACGGTCTTCTTCGCCACCGCCGACGACCGGAGGGCGTCCACGACCCGGCCCACCTCCTGGTCGACGGCCCCGATCTCTCCATCGTACTGCGCGACGTAATAGCCGAGGCGGTCCCGCCCGCGCACCGCCCACCGCTTCGGGATCCCCCCGTGGAAGTCCGGCACGACCCTCAGCCGCGGACCGGCCCCGGCGGCGGCGTCGAGAAAGGCGGTGTCGAAGGGTGGGGGCGGCGTGTAGGGCGCGTGGGGGTTGACGTAGTGCAGCCAGAGCAGGAAGGGCCGGTCCGGCACGGCGGCGCGCAGGAACGCCACCGCGCCGTCGGTGATCGCCCGCATGCGGTCCGCTTCGCTCGCCAGCTCAGCCTCCTCCCACGTCTCGCGATAGCTGTCGAAGCCCTTCGCGTAGCCGTTCTGGGCGGCGACGTTGGGGTTGTCGACGATGGCGGAGGTCGAGTACCCGGCGTCCTTCAGGACGCTGGCCAGGGTGGGGTTGAAGTCGAGCAGCACGGGGTGGGTCTTGCTGTAGCCGTTGCGCGAGGGCCGCCGGCCGGTCAGCATGATCGCCATGCTCCCGCGGGTCTTGGGCCAGAACGTGTAGGCCCGCTCGAAGACCGTCCCCGACCGGGCCAGGGCGTCGATCTTCGGGCTGGTGGGCCGTTTGTAGCCGTAGACGCCGAGGTGGTCCGCTCGCAGGGTGTCGATCGTGACGAGCAGGACGTTGTGGCGGTTGCCCGAAGCCGCCGAGGGGCGCGGCGTCGGCGCCGCGGCCCGTCGCTCGCGGCAGGCGCCGGGCGCGCCGGCGGCCAGGGCCAGGGCCGCTAGCGCCGCGGCACGCCTCACGCCGCCTCCTTCTCGATCCTCACCCTCCGCGCGTCCTCGCCCGCGTGCTCGAGGGTCACCCGCAGGGCCAGGGCCGGATCCCAGGGAAGGCCCGACAGCCTCTCCGCCCACTCGACGGCGAGCACGCCGCGCGGGCCGGGCAGCTCCTCGAGTCCCAGCTCGCGGTCGTCGCCGTTGCCGGACAGGCGGTAGAGGTCGGCGTGATGCAGCGTCAGGCGTCCCGGGTAGGAGGTCAGGAGGACGAAGGTGGGGCTGGCCACTTCTTCCGGATCGGCCCCCACGCCGCGGGCCAGGCCGCGCACGAAGACCGTCTTGCCCGAGCCCAGCTCGCCGGAAAGCAGGACGACCTCGCCGCCCTGGAAGGCGGCCGCCAGCTCGGCGGCCAGGGCCTCGGTCTCCGCCTCCGAGCGCGTCAGCGCCTCACGCACGCGCGCGCTCCAGGATCCGGAAGGCGCGCGAGAGGTGGGAGACGACGTCGCCGGCCAGGAGCGATTCCTGGCCGAGCCGCGCGGCGGCCTGATCGCCGGCGAGGCCGTGCAGGTAGACGGCGGCCGTCGAGGCCGTCCAGGCGTCGCAGCCGCGGGCCAGCAGGGCGCCCGCGATGCCCGAGAGCACGTCGCCCGTGCCCCCGGTGGCCATCCCGGGGTTCCCGGTCGGGTTCACCGCGGCCCGGCCGTCGGGATCGGCGACGAGCGTGCGCTGTCCCTTCAGCACGACCACGGCGCCCGTCTCCATGGCGAAGGCGCGGGCGGTCTCCAGCCGCCGGCGCTGCACCTCGCCGGAGCTGGAGCCTACCAGACGGGCCATCTCCCCGGGATGAGGCGTGACGACCGTCGGCGCGGACCGGCGCAGCGCGTCGGTGGCGCCGCGCTCCTTGGCGGAGGGGGCGAGGGCGTTGAGGCCGTCGGCGTCGACGAGCAGCGGCGACGGGCAGCGCCGGACGAAATCGCGCACGAAGGCACGCGGGCCCGCCTCCGTGCCCAGCCCGGGGCCGAGGACGACGGCGTCGCGGTCCTTGGCCAGGGCCAGGGCGCGCGTGACGGCGCCGGCCTCCAGGGCTCCGCCGGCGTCCACCGGCAGCGGCTCGGTCATGATCTCGGCGCGGCCGGCGGCGATCATCGGCAGGGCGGGCGCGGGCGTCGCGACGGTGACGAGGCCCGCCCCCGTCCGCAGGGCGGCGGTGGCGGCGAGGATGGCGGCGCCGGTCTTCCCCACCGAGCCGGCCACCACGAGCACGTGGCCGAAGCTGCCCTTGTGGGCGCCGGGCTCCCGCGGCGGGAACACGCGAGCGGCGTCGCCCGCCTCGAGCCGCCACAACCGCGCGCCTTCCAGCAGCGCCCGCGGGATCCCGATGTCGGCCACCACCAGCTCGCCGACGCGCTCGCAGGCGGGAGGGAGGACGTGGCCGTACTTGGGCGCGGCGAAGGTGACCGTGAGCTGGGCGGTGAGCGTCGGCCAGGACGTCTCGCCGTTGTCGGAAGAAAGGCCGGACGGGATGTCGACGGCCACGAGCGGCGCGCGGCCGGGCCCGGCGCGGCCGGCCAGGTCGCGGATCGCCCGTCCGATGAGCCCCGACGGCTCCTGGTTCAGCCCCGTGCCGAGCAGCGCGTCGACGACCAGGTCGGCCTCCCGGACCGAGGGCCACGCCGTCGCCCAGGCTCCGTCGTCCGGCACCTCGCGCACCGTCCCTCCGGAGCGCTCGTAGACGCCGAGGTGGAGCCGCGCGTCCCCCCGCGCCTCCGCGCGCGAGCCGAGCAGGAAGACGGTCGGCCTCAGGTCCAGCAGATGGCGGGCGGCCACGAAACCGTCGCCGCCGTTGTTGCCCTTCCCGCACAGCACCGCCGGCCGCTTCGCATCCGGGAAGCGGTCGCGGATCGCCCGCGCGACCGCGGCGCCCGCGTTCTCCATCAGCACGGCGCCGGGCAGTCCCAGCTCCTCGATCGTCCGGCGGTCGGCGTCGCGCATCTCGGCGGCCGTGAGGACGGGGACCATCCGCCGCTATCTCCGGGCGATGAGGACGGCCACCACGACGGCGGCGAAGGCGAAGCGGTAGACGACGAAGGGGAGGTAGTCGTGGCCGCGCACGTAGGCGAGGAGGAGCCGGATGGCCAGGAAGCCGAAGACGGCGGCGGTGGCCATCCCGGGCAGCACGACCGAGAGGTCCGCGGAGTGGACGAAGTGCGGGACCTTGACCATCGCCGCCCCGAACGTGATCGGTGTGGCGAGCAGGAAGCTGAAGCGCGCGGCTTCCTCGCGCCGGTAGCCGAGGAACAGGCCGGCGCTGATCGTCGAGCCCGAGCGCGAGACGCCGGGGACGATGGCCAGCGCCTGGGCGAGCCCGACCAGGGTCGCGTCGCGGAGCGTGACCTGCTCGGCCCCCGGCCCGGCCGGCGAGGCCCCGCGGTCGGCGACGAGAAGCACCGCCCCCATCACGGCCATGGTCGCAGCGACGAGGGCCGGCGCGCGGAAGACCGTCTCCGCCCACTGGTCGAGGAGCAATCCGGCCACCGCGCCCGGGATGGAGGCGAGGGCCAGCAGCCACAGCAGCCGGGCCTCCGGCTCGGCGAACGGCGCGCCCCGCCGGAGACACCGCGCGGCCGAGGCGAGGAGCCGCAGCCAGTCCCCCGCGAAGGCGAAGAGCACCGCGGCCAGCGTCCCCAGATGGAGCGCCACGTCGAAGGCGAGGCCGTGCTCGGGCCAGCCCAGCAGCCAGGGCACGACGATCAGGTGCCCCGAGCTGCTGATGGGCAGGAACTCGCCCAGCCCCTGGACGATGCCGAGGACGATGGCTTGCGTGGCCGTCACCGCTCTGCTAGCCTCGCCGCGTCGGCCATCCGCCCTCGCCTCCCGATCCCCGCATGGGCCTCTTCGCCTCCGTCAACGGAAACGTGGTCCCCGCCGAGCAGGCCTGCGTCTCCGTGCTGGACAACGGCTTCACCTTCGGCGACGCCGTCTACGAGACCCTGCGCACCTACGGCGGCCGGCCGTTCCATCTCGACCGCCATCTCGAGCGCCTCCGGGCCTCCTCCGCGCGCCTCGGCTTCGGCGCGCCCTTCGGCGACGAGGTCTTCACCCGCCGGCTGGACGAGCTGCTCGCCCGGGCGGGCAACGAGGAATCCTACATTCGCATCATCCTGACCCGCGGTGAAGGCGACATCTCCTATCGCTTCGACCGCGTGAAGGGACCGACCCTGGTCATGGTCGTCAAGCCGTTCGAACCGCCCCCCGAGCGCGACTACGCCGAAGGCATCGCGCTCGGGATCGCCGGCGTGCGTCGCAATCACCCGCGCGCCCTCGACCCGGCCATAAAGTCCTGCAACCTGCTGAACAACATCCTCGCGGTGCGGGAGGCCCAGGGCCGGGGTGCGGTGGAGGCGATCCTGCTCAACGACGCCGGCGAGGTGGCCGAGGGGGCCAGCTCCAACGTCTTCGTCGTGAAGAACGGGGCGGTGGCCACCCCGCCCCTGGCCGCGGGCATCCTCTCCGGCATCACGCGCCGGGTGGTGATCGACCTCTGCCGTGGGCTGGGCATTCCCGCGCGCGAGGATACGCTGCTCGCGGCCGACCTGCTCGCCGCCGACGAGGTCTTCATCACCAGCACCACCAAGGAGGTCGCGCCCGCTCGCACGATCGACGGCAAGCCGATAGGCGCCGGCAAGCCGGGCCCGGTCGCCCCGCGCATCCTTCAAGCCTACCGCGAGTACGCCCGCCGCCACGCACGCTGAGACCGGCGTCAGCCGCGGCCGGGATCGCGGCGCGCGAGCAGCCAGCCGGGAATGAAGATCAGCACCCCGGCCAGCATCATCCGGAGCATGGAGGTGGTGCTCGGCGTGCCGAAGAACGCCGTGGCCGCCACCAGCGTCACCACGAGGCCGGTGACCTGCATCAGCCGCCCGAGCGCGTAGACCACCCAGCGCGCGCCGCCCGGAGGCCTGCGTCCGGGCCCTCTCACTGGCGCCGCCAGCCTCCCCGTCCGAACCAGCGGGTGACGTCCTGGCGGGGCAGGCGCACGACCGTCGCCCGGCCGTGGGGACAGAGGGTGGGATGGACCGTCCGCCCCAGCTCGCGCACGATCGCGGCCATGGCCTCGCTGTTCAGCGGCTGGCCGGCCCGGACCGCCGAGTGGCAGGCCAGGGTGGCGGCCAGACGATCGCGCCGTCCGGCCACCGCCCACTCTGCGCCCTCGCGATCGGTCACCTCCTCGAGGACGGCCTGCAGCTCCGCCGCCGGATCTCCCGCGCGGAGCAGCGCGGGCACGGCGCGGACGCGCACCGCGTCTCCGCCGAAGGGCTCCAGGTCGTAGCCGAGCGCGCGCAGGTCCGGCAGGCTCGCCTCCAGTGGCCCGCGCAGGCGCGGGGCGAGCGTGACGACCAGGGGCGTGAGGAGCATCTGCGATTCGGCGGCCCGCTCCTCGGCTCGCGCCTGGAGCGCTTCGAAGCGGACCCGTTCGTGGGCGGTGTGCTGGTCGACGACGAGCAGGTCCTCTCCGTCGGTGGCCACGACGTAGGTCAGGCGATATTGCCCGAGGACCGTGAGCGGGCCGGCCGCGACCACCGGGCCGCGCGGCTCCGCCGCCGCCGACAGGCCTTCGGCCACCCGGCCGGCGCGCTCGAGAAACGTGTCCACGGCGGTCTCGATGCGGGCCGGATCCGCCGGGGGCCGACCCGAAGGCGTGACGCGCGGCGCCCGGGACTGCGCGCCTTGCGCGAGGGCACCCCGCACCGCGGCCCCCACGGCCACCCACACCGTGCGGGGCTCGGCGAAGCGCACTTCGGTCTTGGCCGGATGCACGTTGACGTCCACGAGGTGGAGGGGCAGCTCGAGGAAGATGAAGGCGTCGCCGCGGAACTCCCCCGCTCCGGCGCCCCGGTAGGCCTCCGCCACCGCCTTCGCCACCGCCCGGTCCCGCACCGGCCGCCCGTTGACGAAGAGGCGCAGGTTCGGCCGCGGGGAGGCCGGCCGATCGGGCCGGGCGACGAAGCCCCGCACGGCGGCCCAGTCCGCGCCCCCTTCGACCGCCAGGAGGTCGTCGAGCAGCCGGCCGCCGAAGACCTGGTAGATCCGGGCGGCCAGGCCGTCGACGGCCGGCGCCTGCAGCGAGGTGCGTCCGCCGGAGCCGAGGGTAAAGCCGGTCCCGGGATGGGCCAGGGCCAGGAGCGTGACCGCCTCCGCCACGTGGCCGGCCTCGGTCGTCTCGGCCCGGAGGAACTTGCGGCGGGCCGGGATGGAGCCGAAGAGGTCGCGCACCTCGACCGTCGTCCCGCGCGGATGGCCCACCTCGCGGACGTGGACGCGCCGGCCGTGATGCACCTCCACCTCCGTCCCCGCCGGCCCGTGGTTGTCCCGGGTGCGGAGCACGAGGCGGGAGACGCTGGCGATCGAGGGCAGGGCTTCGCCCCGGAAGCCGTGGGTGGCGATGGCGTGCAGGTCGGCCAGCTCGCGCAGCTTGGACGTCGCATGGCGCTCCAGGGCCCGCTCGGCGTCGTCCGGCGCCATGCCCTGGCCGTCGTCACGGACGCGGATGAGCTGCTTCCCCCCGGCCTCGATCTCCACGCTGACCGCCGACGCGCGCGCGTCGAGGGCGTTCTCGACCAGCTCCTTCACGACCGACGACGGCCGCTCCACCACCTCGCCGGCCGCGATCTTGTTGACGAGGTCCTCGGGCAGCGCGTGGATGAGCGCCATCAGCTCACAACAGGGTCCCGCGCAGGATGACGGAGCCGACGGTGAAGTAGATGACGAGGCCGGTAACGTCCACCAGGGTGGCCACGAAGGGCGCGGAGCTGGTGGCGGGATCGAAGCCCAGCCGGCGGAGCAGGAACGGCAGCATGCTCCCGGCCAGCGTCCCGAAGCACACGACCCCCACCAGGCTGGCCCACACGGTCGCGGCGACCAGGAGGTAGTGGGGGCCGTAGTCCTTCCAGTGGAGGTGCTGCCAGAGAGCGATGCGCAGGAACCCGATCGCGCCCAGCAGCGCGCCGAGCGCGAGCCCGGCGCTGATCTCCCGCCCGAACACCCGCCACCAGTCGCGAAGCCTCAGCTCCCGCAGGGCGAGCGCGCGGATGATCAGCGAGGCCGCCTGGGAGCCCGAGTTCCCACCGCTGCTGATGATGAGGGGGACGCTCGTAGTAGCCCATGGCGGTGGCGGTGAGCATCTCGCCCAGGAAGAGGGCGGAGAGCCAGACGCCCCGCTTCTTGACCATCGGCCAGAAGCCGACCTGATCGTAGGGAGCGTCCAGCGCTTCCATGCCGCCGAGCTTCTGGATGTCGCGGGTGGCCTGGCGCTGGGCGACGTCCAGCACGTCGTCGACGGTGATGATGCCGAGCATCTTCCGCTCGCCGTCGACGACGGGCAGGGCGCTGCGGTCGTATTTCTCGAAGAGGCGAAGCACCTCCTCCAGCGGGCTGGTGGCGGGGATGGCCAGGAGGGACGGGTCCTTGATCTCGGTGACCCGGGCGTCCGGATCGGCCAGGACGAGCGCTCCCAGGCGCACGTCCTCGACGAGCTTGCCGTCCCCGTCGACGATGTAGACGACGTTGAGCGTCTCCTTGCCCCGGCCCGTCCGGCGTATGTGCTCGAGCGCCTCCCGCGCCGTCATCTCGGGGCGGATGGAGGCATAGTTCGGGGTCATGTACCGGCCGGCGGTCTCCGGAGGATAGCCGAGCAGGTCGCGGCTGGCCTTCAGCTCGTCCGGCGGGAGCGACTCCAGCAGCCGGCGGGTGACCTCGGCCGGCATCTCGTCCAGCAGGCGCGTGCGGTCGTCGGGAGCGATGCCGTCCAGGATCGCGCGCAGCTGGTCCTGGGAGAGCGACCGGACGAGCTCCTGCTGCTGCGGCCGCGGCAGGTAGGCGAACGCGCGGGCGGCCCGGTCGTGAGGCAGCAGGCGGAAGACGATGCCCTCGTCCTCGCTCGGCAGCGCGATGATGACGTCCGCGACGTCCGCCGGGTGCATGCGCGCGAGCACGTCTCGCAGCTCGTCCCACTTCCGCTGGTGAGCCAGCCGGGCGACGTCGATGCCGACATCGGCTTGGACGGTTGTCATCGGATCTCCCGGGCCGGGATGCGGTCGCTCAGTCCCCGACCGGCTTCTCCAGCTGGGCCTGGGCGGCGGCCAGGCGGGCGATGGGGACGCGATAGGGCGAGCAGGACACGTAGTCGAGCCCGGCTCCGTGGAAGAAGCGGATGGAGGCGGGGTCGCCGCCGTGCTCGCCGCAGATCCCGATCTTGAGGCCCGAGCTCGTCTGACGCCCCTTCTTGACCCCGATCTCCACGAGCTGGCCGACCCCCGAGGCGTCGAGCGAGACGAAGGGATCCTTATCGAGCAGCCCGTGCTCGAGGTAGTAGTTCAGGAACTTCCCGGCGTCGTCGCGGCTGAGGCCGAAGCCCATCTGGGTGAGATCGTTCGTGCCGAAGGAGAAGAACTCGGCCTCGCGCGCGATGTCGTCCGCGGTCAGGGCGCCCCGGGGAACCTCGATCATCGTCCCCACCTTGTATTCGACCTCTTGTGTAGGGGGGGACACTGCGCCGTGTCCCCCCCTTAGGACCCCCCCCGCGCTCGCGTCGGAAGTGAATCCCGCCGCTCGCGCAGCCCGTGACTTCTTGCTGTTCCCCAGTACCTCTGCGGCCACCTCCTGGACGATCTTCTTCTGGCGCTTCAGCTCCTCGACGTGGCCGACGAGCGGGATCATCACCTCCGGCTTGACCGGGATCCCCTTCTTGGCGACCTGGACCGCGGCCTCGAAGATCGCACGAGCCTGCATCCTGGTGATCTCCGGGTACGTGATGCCGAGGCGGCAGCCGCGGTGGCCCAGCATGGGGTTGAACTCGTGCAGCTCTTCGACCGCCCGCAGCAGCCCCGACAGCCGGGCGATGGCGGCCTTGTTCTTCGACTCGCCCTTCGCCCTCAGCGTGGCGAGCTGCACCATCAGGTCCTCGCGCTTGGGCAGGAACTCGTGGAGCGGAGGGTCCAGGGTGCGGATCGTCACCGGGTGGCCGTGCATCTCCCTGAACAGGCCGGCGAAGTCGGAACGCTGCATCGGCAGCAGCTTCTTGAGGGCGCCCTGGTAGTCGGCCATCGCGCGCCCGTACTCCTTCTTGTGCCGGGCCAGCTCCTTGCGGACCTCGGCGGCCTGGTCCCCCCGGGCCTCCCGCAGGCGGCCTTCGAGCCGGCGCGTCACGTCGAGGCCGCGCTGCCCGCGGGCGGCGGAGAGGATCATCTTCACGACGTGGGGCAGCCGGTCCTCGGCGAAGAACATGTGCTCGGTGCGGCAGAGCCCGATGCCCCGCGCGCCGAACGCGAAGGCGACCTTGGCGTCGCGCGGGATGTCGGCGTTGGCGCGGATGCCGAGCCGCCGGACCTCGTCGGCCCAGCCCAGCAGCCGCTCGAACTTGCGGTACAGCGCCGACTCCTCCGGCTTCTTCTTCCCGGACACGACCTGCAGCACCTCGGACGGGCTGGTGGGCATCTCCTTGAGCACGACCTCGCCCGTCGAGCCGTCGATGGAGATGGCGTCGCCCTCCTTCAGCGAGTGCGCGCCGACCCTCAACCGCTTGCCCCTGGAATCGATCTCGAGCGCGCCGCAGCCGACGACCGAAGGCTTGCCCATCTGACGCCCTACCACGGCCGCATGTGAGGTCATTCCGCCCGTCGCGGTGAGGATGCCCTGCGCCACGCTCATGCCGTGGATGTCGTCGGGCACCGTCTCCATGCGCACGAGCACGACCCGCTTGCCCTTCTGGCTCCAGTCGACCGCGTCCTCGGCGGTGAAGACCACCGCGCCGGTAGCCGCGCCCGGCGAGGCCGGCAGCCCCCTGGCCGCCACCTCGGCCTTCGCGCGCTCCCGGGGGTCGAAGATGGGGTGGAGGAGCTGGTCGAGGGAGGCCGGCTCGACCTTCGCCACCGCCTCTTGCGGCTTGAGTATCCCCTCGTCCACCAGGTCCACCGCGATGTGGACGGCGGCCAGGCCGGTCCGCTTCCCGTTGCGGGTCTGGAGCATGTAGAGCTTGTTCTCCTGGATCGTGAACTCGAAGTCCTGGACGTCCTTGTAGTGCCGCTCCAGGCGGGTGGTGATCTCGCGGAGCTGGCGGTAGGCCTCGGGCATCACCTTCTCGAGGTCCGCGATCGGGTGCGGGGTGCGGATGCCCGCCACCACGTCCTCGCCCTGCGCGTTCTGGAGGAACTCGCCGTAGAACTCCTTGGCGCCCGTCGACGGATTGCGGGTGAAGCCGACCCCGGTCGCGGACGTGTCGCCCATGTTGCCGAAGACCATCGCCTGCACGTTCACCGCGGTGCCCAGGTCGTGGGGGATGTCGTTCAGCTTGCGGTACGTGACCGCGCGGGGGTTCATCCACGACTTGAAGACCGCGTCGCGCGCGCCCCGGAGCTGCTCGCGGGGATCCTGGGGGAAATCGTGGCCGGCCTGCTTCTTGACCACCGTCTTGTAACGCTCGATCACCTCTTCGAGGGCCTTCTCGCCGAGGTCGACGTCGGCGCGGGCTCTCTGCTTCGCCTTGACCGCCGACAGCTCGTGCTCGAAGGCGTCCTTGTCGATGCCGAGCACGACGTTGCCGTACATCTGGATGAAGCGGCGGTAGGAGTCCCGGGCGAAGCGCCCGTTGCCGGTCTTCTTCTTGAGGCCCTCCACCGACTGGTCGTTGAGCCCCAGGTTGAGGATCGTGTCCATCATGCCCGGCATGGAGAATTTCGCGCCGCTGCGCACGGACACCAGCAGCGGGTCTTCGGCCGCGCCGAGCTTCTTGCCCATGAGCTTCTCGAGGCGGTCGAGGGCCTGGGAGATCTCGCGGTCGATCTCCGGGCGCAGGCTCCCCCCCCGCTCCACGAAGAGGTTGCAGGCCGCGGTCGAGACCGTGAAGCCCGGGGGCACCGGCAGGCCGGCGTTGGTCATCTCGGCCAGGCCCGAGCCCTTGCCCCCGAGCAGGTCCTTCATGTCCTTGTTGCCGTCCGCCTTGCCCCCGCCGAAGAAGTACACGTACTGGGTCACGCTTGTCCTCCAAGCTTTGAGATGTCCGCGATGCGGTAGAAGAGGGAGAGGGCCTGGGAGAGGAGGCCGAGCCGGTTGGCCCTGACCCTCTCGTCCTCGGCCATCACCAGGACGTCGTCGAAGAACCGGTCCACCGGCGCGCGCAGCCCGGCCAGCGCCCGCAGGCGTCCTTCGTAGGCGCCGTCGGTGCCGGCCAGCCGGCCGACCGCGTCGTGCAGCTCCCGCTCGGCGGCCTCGGTGAGCAGGCCCGCGTCCACCGCCGCCGCCGGCTGCTCGCCCAGGATGTTCTTGGCCCGCTTGAACGCCACCGCCAGGTGCTCGAAGTCCTCCCGGGCCTCCGAGCGCACGCGGTGCAGCGCCTTCAGCCGCAGCCACGCCTCGTGGGGATCGTCGAGCGCATCGGGCTCGCGGGCTCCGAGCACCGCCTCGACCTCGTCGGCGGGATAGCCGCGCGCGACGAGCACGTAGCGGAGGCGATCGAGGAGGAAGGCTTCGAGCTCCGGGGCGACCTCCGCCGCCGGACGCTTCAACTGCGCCTGGTGGGCGGCCACGGCTGCCGCCACGAGCTGGCGCAGGCTGGGGCGCTTCTCGGCGGCGTCCGCGCTCCAGAAGTCGAGCAGCACGCGCACCGCCCCCCCCGCAGCGCGGCGCAGGCCGTACGGATCGCTGCTGCCGGTGGGCGCCAGGCCGAGCCCGAAATAGCCGGCGAGCGAGTCGAGCTTGTCGGCCAGCGACACGGCGCCGAACACCGTGGCATCGCCGCCGCCGACGGCGCCGCGCGGCGGCGCGTCCTCCTCGATCGACAAGGGGTGATAGTGCCAGCGCACCGCGCGGGCCACGCCCTCCCACTGGCCGCCCTCCGCGGTGAGGTAGATCCCGCCCATCACGCCCTGCAGCTCGGGGAACTCGCGGACCATCAGGGTGGTCAGGTCGGCCTTGGCCAGCCGGGCCGCCTCTCGCGCCGCCTGGTGCTCGGGCCGGGTGAGCACACCCAGCTCGGCGCCCATCGCGTCGACCAGGCGAACGAGCCGCGACGTCTTGTCGGCGTAGGTGCCGAGCCCCTGGTGGAACGTCACCCCGGCGAGGTCGGCGACACGGTCGGCCAGCGGGCGCTTGCGGTCCTCGGCGAAGAAGAAGGCGGCGTCGCGCAGGCGGGCCACCACCACCCTCTCCATGCCGCGGACGACCGCCTCGGCGAAGGTGCCGTCGGTGTTGGTCAGCGCCGCGAAGCGCGACGTGGCTCCGCCCTCCCCGAGCGGAATGTACTTCTGGTGGTGGACGAGGACCGTCTCCAAGACCTCGGTCGGCAGCGCGCGGAACTCGGCCGGCACGCGGCCCACGACGACCGTCGGGTACTCGACGAGGTCGCGCCACTCGGCCACCAGGCCGTGGTCGTCCCGGGGCTGGCCGCCCGCAGCGGCCAGGGCCTCGCGGATCCGGGCCTCCCGCTCGGACGGGTCGAGGATCACGAAGGCCCCCGCCAGGCGGCGGCTCAGGTCCGTGAACGAGGCCGCGCGAAGCGGTTTCCCCGCCTCGCCGCGCGGGAGGAAGCGATGGCCCCAGGTCAGGTCGCCGCTGGTCACGACCGCCTCGCCCCGGACTCCTCCGGCGAGAGCATGGACCTGGAAGGGAACGACGGCGCCGTCGAGCAGCGCCACGATCCAGCGGATGGGGCGGCCGAAGGGGAAGGCGCCTTTGCCGTCGTCGATCCAGGCGTCCCAGCTCATGCGCCTGGGGAAGGCCAGCGCGCGCAGCACGAAGGCGATGACGCGGGGGAGCACGTCCGCGGCCGCTCGGCCGGCCGTCTTCTTGTCGAAGGCCAGGTACAGCTCCGAGGGCGAGGCCGGGTCCTTCGGCGCCTGGAGAAGCCGGTCGGCCGGGCCGCCGCTCTTGCGGGCGAAGCCCACCGCGGCGCTCGTCCACCCCCCGGCCGGGTCGCGCGCCGCCTTGAGCGACGGGCCCCAGACCTTCTCCTCGCGGTCCGGCTGGCGGGTGAGCAGATCCGCCCGCAGGACGAGACGCCGGGGGGTGCCCAGGCTGCAAACGCCGGCCGGGCGCAGGTGCTCGCGCTCGGCCGCCTCGCGGAAGCGATGGGCGAGCTGCTCGCGCAGCCCAGGCAGCCAGGGCGCCGGGATCTCCTCGCATCCGACTTCGAGGAGGAACTCCGCGCGGGCAGGGTCAGGCATGCGCCTGGTCCTTCGACGGCAAGCCGGCTTCCTGCTCTCCCACGAAGCGCTGGGCGATCGCGCAGGCCAGCTTGCGGATGCCGAGGATCATCCCCGCCCGCTGGCTCACCGAGATGGCCGCCCGCGCATCGAGGACGTTGAAGGCGTGGGAGCTCTTGAGGCACCAGTCGTAGGCCGGCAGCGCGGTGCGCTCGCCCGCCTGCAGCACGCGCCAGCCCTCGGCCAGCGCGCGCTCGAAGAGCAGCCGGTGCAGTTCGACGTCGGCCAGCTCGAAGGAGTAGCGCGACAGCTCGTACTCCTCCTCCTGCCGAACCTCGGCATAGCGGCGGTCGGCCGACCAGCGGAGCTGGAACACGTCGTCCACGTCCTGGAGGTACATCGCGATGCGCTCCAGGCCGTAGGTTATCTCGGCCGAGATGGGGGCGAGGTCGATGCCGCCCGCCTGCTGGAAGTAGGTGAACTGCGTGATCTCCTGGCCGTCGAGCAGCACCTGCCAGCCGATGCCCCACGCCCCCAGCGTAGGCGACTCCCAGTTGTCCTCCTCGAAGCGCACGTCGTGGGCGGCGGGGTCGATGCCGAGGGCGACCAGGCTCTGCAGGTAGACGTCCTGGACGTCGGCCGGCGCCGGCTTGAGGACGACCTGGAACTGGTAGTGCTTGTAGAGCCGGTTGGGGTTCTCGCCGTAGCGCCCGTCGGCCGGGCGCCGCGAGGGCTGCACGTAGGCGACCCGCCACGGCTTGGGGCCGAGCACGCGCAGGAACGTCTCGGGGTGCATCGTCCCCGCGCCCACCTCGGCGTCCCACGGCTGCTGCACGATGCAGCCGCGCTCGGCCCAGTACGACTGTAGCGTGGCGATGACGTCCTGGAGCGTCACGGGAGGGTCTTCCGCTCGCGCGGGAGTGAATCCCGCTCTCGCTCATCAAGCTGGGGGGTGCCCTGCACCCCCCGGACCCCCCTCGCCACGTCGCGCAGGACGCGGTGCGAGCGCAGGTCGCGCTCGAGATGGCGGCGGATGAGGTCGCGGTGGAAGCTCTCCAGGCTGGCCGACTCGTCTTCTCCCGCCGCGCCCACCGCGGAAGGCGCGTGGCCGAAGATCCGGCGCAGGTAGCTCCCCGTGCCGGCGGTCAGGGCCGGGCCCGAGGCCGGGCCGCACTCGGAGCACACGAAGCCGTGGGCGCCCGCGTGGTATTCGAGGGACCCGGCCGGCAGGCCGCGCGGGCACGAGGCACAGCGGTCGAGCGAAGGGTAGAGCCCGTTCAGCCGCAGCAGCCACGCTTCCAGGTACCGCGCCAGCGCCGTCACCGGTGAGCCTTCCTCCACCGCGGCCACGATCGCGAGGGCCAGACGGTAGACCGCGTCTTCCGCCTCGCCCTCCAGGGAGAAGGCATCCAGCAGCTCGGCGAAATACGACAAGGCCATCGCCTCGTCCAGGCCGCGCGCCCCGGCCGGGAAGGCCGAGCGTAGCAGCTCGCACTCCCCCAGCCGGTACAGCTCGGCCCCCTGCCGGCCGTAGAGTCCCACCCGCACCTCGCTCAGCGGCTCGAGCGCGGAGTGGTATCGGTTGCGCCGGCCCCGCGCCCCCTTGGCGACCGCCCGTACCTTGCCCCGCTCCCGGGTGAGGAGCACGACCACCTTGCTCGTCTCGCCCAGCTTGTAACTGCGCAGGACCAGGGCGTCCGAGGAGATGGGCGGCATGGCGTAGGGAAGAGCCGGTGAGGACGGCCTCGCCGAAGGCGCTAACTTAGCATAGCCCCGGCGCTTGCGCCATCGCAGCCTATTGGTGCGGGCCACTGGAGGCGAAGCCGCAGCGCGCGAGGAGAGCCTCGAACCGGGGATCCGCCCGGTAGGGGTCCCACTCGGGATCGACGGGCAGAAAGATGAGGTGGACGTCGCGCGCCTCGTAGGCTCGATCCAGCCATTCGAAGACGGCGTCCCGCTCACCGAGGCCAGCGTGTACGAACGCAAGCGCATAGGGCGGCACGTAGCGGTCCCGGGACACCGCTTCCAACGTTCTCAGCACGTCGCGGGCCTCGTCCACCCGTCCCAGCTTCGCCAGGAGGTGACCCCGGAACGACATCGCCTTGCTGTTGCCACCCGAGAAGCGCGCGGCTTTCATGAACGCTTCGAACGCCAGGTCGGACCTGCCAAGCTGCTCGTACACCTGCCCCAGTTGAATATGACCGATCCAGAATTCGGGGTCGACGACGATCGCCTGGCGAGCATGCTCGACCGCACCTGGATAATCGCGGCCCTGGAAGGCCACCTGTGACGACATCGCGTGGACCATCGCGTTGAGCGGCTCCAGCTCGCGCGCCCGGCGCATGACCGTCTCCGCCTCGCCCTGCCGACCCATTTGCGAGAGGACGTGCCCCAGCACGACGTGCGCGCGGGAGTAGCTGGGATCGAGGGAAATCGCCCGCCGGAAGGCCGCCTCCGCGGTCGGCCAGGTCCAGTCGAGCAGGAAGTCGACGTAGCCCAGCGAGGTCTGCGCCTCGGCGAGGTCGGGGTCGGCCCGTACGGCGCGCTCCGCGGCCTCGCGGGCGCGAGGTGTCACCTGCCGCGGGGACACGTCGCTGTTGATCGGGCTCGCCGCGATTGCGTCGGCAATGCCCGACCAGGCGAGGGCATAGTTCGGATCGAGCGCCGTCGCACGTTCGTAGTACTCGACCGCGCGCTTGTTGGTGGCCGGCGTGAGCTGATTCCCGAAGTACCGGCCCCTCAGATAGAGGTCATACGCATCCGCGTTCCGCGTGTGCCGCCGGGCCAGCGCGTTCAGGCGTTCCGGCGAGAGCCGAATCCGGATCTGCTCCGCGATCACGGTGCTCAGCTCCCGTTGCAGGCCAAGCAGGGGGGTCGGCTCGCGATCGTAGGACTCCGACCACACCTGCACCTGATCGCGCACGCGGATCAGCTTGGATGTGATGCGCAATCGGCCGTTCTCGGCCTGAAGGGAACTCTCCACCAGATAGTCGGCGCCCAGCTCGTGACCGATCTCGGCGAGCGACTTCGTGGTCCGCTTGTAGGCCATGATCGAGGTGCGACCGATGACGCCCACGTGCTCGGGATCGATCTGGCCGAGCGACGCGATGGTGTCCTCAGCGAGGCCGTCGGCCAGGTACTCGCGCTCCGGATCGCCGCTCAGGTTCTCGACGGGCAGCACGGCGAGCGTCACTCGAGACACGGCCGTGCCCGCGCCAAACCGGGCCCAGATGACGAAAGCAGCGACGAGCGCGAGGGCGAGCAGTCCGACGGCGAGACGCGTGAGGCCGCGCGCTCCTGGATCGTAGCTCTCCGTGTGCGCCTCATCGGTTCGAGACGCCGGCACGGCAGGATCCTCGCGCAGCGTGGAGGGGCCGTCTCCC
>QHVM01000076.1:64847-72104 GCA_003223555.1 Acidobacteriota bacterium
CTCCACGTCGACGAACACGTCCTTGCCCCACAGCCGGTCGACGATGTCACTGCGGCTGACGAGTTGGCGCCGACGCTCGACGAGCAGGATGAGGAGATCCATCGGCTGGCGCTCGAGCCGGACCGCCCGTCCCAGGCGGCGCAACTCGTAGGCGCCGAGGTCGAGCTCGAAGTCGCGGAAGCGAAGCGTCTCGCGCGCGTCGGACACTGGCATCGGCGGACAGGGCCTCTACACTGCCACAACTCGAGTTTCCCCTGCCACTTGGCGGTTCAGGAAAGCTCAAGATCTTCTTGAGCCGCGCTCCATGGTCAGGCCGCCGCCATCGCCCGCAGACTGCCGCGCACAGGTGGCGGATCGGAAGGGTTCTTCGCCCTCCGCCGGCACCCGAAAGGAGACGATCATGGACTTCAATCTGCGCCGAGCGATCCCCCTCGCGATGGCCGCTGGCGTAGCGGCGACCCTGGCCCTGGGTGTCGGGTGGAGCGTGCGCGCTCATGATGACGACGATGGCGCCGGGGAGCCCCGGTGCTCGAACCGAACCCTCCGCGGTGACTACGGGTTCTCGGTCGATGGCCAGATCCTCGCCGGACCGCGCACCGGCCTGCTTCGGGCGGTGGCCATGACTCATTACGACGGCAACGGGAACCTGAGCCAGGTGGACTTCGCGACGATCAACGGCATCCCGACCGGGACCGACTGGAGGGCCGCGACTGGCACCTACGATCTCAATCCGGATTGCACGGGACGGGCGGAGTTCACCGCGAATGACGGTAGCCCGACCCTGCACCTGCGCATGGTCGTCGTGGATCGCGGCCGGGAAATCCGGACGATCGTCGAAGGCAACGCGACCGGCAGCACCGGGATCAAGGTCCGATAGGAGATACCGGGCGCCGTTGCTGACCGCGTCGCGCGGGGCAGCGGCGCCCGCTCTGGCCCAGCGCGTCGGCTCCGGTCGCCGAGCATGACCCTGGGAGCTGTGGTAGCTTGGCCGGGATGAGCCTGCGGGTGTGGCGCGTGGGCGTGATCGTGGCGGCCGGGTGCGTGCTCGGCTTCGCCTGGAACGCCTTCGGCGGGCGCGGCATCGCCCTGTCGGGGAACGCCTACATCAAGCCCGGCGAGGACGTGGTGGAGATCGACGCCCCGGAGGCGAAGAAGCGCCTCGACCACGGCGCGCTCTTCCTCGACGCGCGCCCGGTGGCCTTCTACGCCATGGGTCACATCCCCGGGGCGCTGCCGCTTCCGGAGGACGACTTCGACCGCGCCTTCGCGCGTCTCGAGCCGCGCCTGCGCAACACGCTGGACATTGTCGTCTACTGCAGCGGCTACGGCTGCGAGGCGAGCCACATCGTGGCCCGGAAGCTCAGGGAGAAAGCCATCCCCGCCGCGATCCTGCACGAGGGATGGCCGGCCTGGACCGACGCCGGCTACCCGACCCGGGGGGGCGACCAGCCGTGAGAGCCCTGCGGCACCCCGCCCTGCAATGGCTGCTCGGCATCGCGCTGGGCGCCGTCTTCGTCTACGCCAGCCTCGACAAGATCGAGCAGCCGCGCGAGTTCGCGCGGATCGTCTATCACTACCGGCTCATCGGGCCGAGCGCGGCCCTGGGATTCGTCCCCGCCAACACCCTGGCCGTGACGCTGCCGTGGGTCGAAGCCCTGACCGGCCTGCTGCTGATCGCGGGGCTCTGGCGGCGGGAAGCCGCGCTCGCCGCCGCGCTTCTGCTGGTGACGTTCCTGGTGGCCGTCGGATGGGCGCTGGCTCACGGGATCGACGTCGAGAACTGCGGCTGCTTCAGCGTGACCGGCGAAGGCCGCGCCGCGGGCCTCAAGCTTGTCCTGCAGGACCTGGGACTGCTGGCGCTCGCGCTGGTTCTCGTGTTGGTTCCGCCGCGGGCGCGCGAGGTCGCCCCCGCCGGCGCGCCCGCGGCGGCCTAGCTCTCAGCCAGCCGAGGGCGGTCGCCGCCGCGGCATGCTCAGCGACTGCCACGTCTGCCACTTGAAGTGCTTGGCCAGGAAGACGAGCTGGCCCACGTGCTGGCCGTAGTGCACGAGCTGCCGGTTGATGGCGTCGACCACCGTGTGCTCTTCCCCGCGGATGAGGACCGTGCGGGCCAGATCGTCCGGCGTGAGCGCCTCGACGGCGGCGAAGAGGCACCGCCAGCCGTCCTCCCACCGGTGCAGGAGTTGCGCCCGCGTGATCCCGGCGACGGGCTCGAACTCGCCGTCACGGTTGCGGTCCGGCTTCTCGCCGTCGCTGGTGAGGAAGTCGGTCCAGCGCGAGCGCATGTTGCCGGCGAGGTGCTGCACGAGGACGGCGACGCTGTTGGACTCCGGGTCCAGGCTCTTCCCCATGTCGGCCTCGTCGAGGCGCTCCAGCGCGCGGTCGCCGAGCCCCTTCAGCGACGCCAGGCGCGCCCGGGCGCTGCGCAGGAAGTCGGCGCCGACGTCGTCGGTGCTCACCGCGGTCCCTCCGCGAGCCATTCTCCCTCGAAGAGCACCTCGACGACACCCACCTGTTGGACGTTGCCGCCCTCCGGCCATTCCACCTCCAGCACGCCTCCGTCGCACACGACGCGAAGCTTGCGGTCGGCCAGCCCCTTGATGATGGCCGCCACCGCCGCGCTGGCCGCCCCGGTGCCCGAGGCGCGGGTGGGACCCACGCCGCGCTCCCAGAATCGGACGCGGATCTCGTTCCGGGAGAGCACGGAGACGAACTCCACGTTGGTCTTGCGCGGGAAGAACGGATGCGCCTCCAGCGCAGGCCCCAGCCGGGCCAGCCGCGTGTCGTCGGGAGAGGCGTCCATGAAGACGGCGCAGTGGGGGTTGCCGAGGGAAGTCGCCGTCACCCGGACCTTCTCCCCCGCGGCCACCAGCGGATGGTCGATCACCCGGTCGCGGGGGGGGTCGAGGCTCACCGGGATCGCCTGGCTGTCGAGGATCGCCGGGCCGAGGTCGGTGGCCACGCGGTAGTGTCCGGCGTCCAGAGGCTCGACCACGACCGGCCGCGGCCCGGGGGTCGTCTCCACCACGTGCCGGAGCGGCACCAGTCCGCGGCTGACCGCCCACGCGGCCAGGCACCGCACGCCGTTGCCGGAGATCTCGGCGTCGCTGCCGTCGGCGTTGATGAGCCGCATCCGGACGCGGCCCGGCTCGACCGCGTACACGAGGACGCCGTCGCCGCCGATGCCTTCGTGCCGGTCGCACAGGCGCCGGGCCCACGGTGCCGCGTCGGGCGGGCAGCTCGACTTCTCCACGAGGACGAAGTCGTTGCCGAGGCCATGCGCCTTGGCGAACCTCATCCCTTCCGCCTCGCGCGGGCCGCCCCCGGGGGCGGGAACGTGCCCAGGCTCAGCACCTGCCGGCCGGCGAGCCCGGATCGCTGCCAGTGCTGCCCGCCGTCGGGGCTGCGCCAGACGCCCTGGTCGGTGGCGGCGAAGATCTCGGATCCCGAATCGGGAGCCAGCGGGAAGAGGAGCCGGCGCACCGCCCGCTGCTCCAGGCCCCCGCCCAGCGCCAGCCAGTTCCGGCCGAGATCCTCGGAGCGCCACACTCCGGCCTCGGTCGCCGCATAGAGGAACGGCCCCAGCCACACGAGATCGCCGACGCGCTGTCCGGACAGGCCGGCCTGGCTCCAGGTCGCGCCCCCGTCGGCAGATCGGAACACTCCCAGGTGACCGACGCCGGCGAAGAGGACCGGATCGGCGGCGAAGAAGGAGGACAAGGCGATCGAGAGCACGTCCCCCGCCGGCAGGCCGCGGCCAGGACCGGCGAAAGTCGCGCCTCCGTCCATGGACACCATCACCCCGCGCCCGGTGGCGGCGACGAGGGCCGGCCCGGGCCACTCGAGCCGGCTGACCGGCATGCCCACGAGAAGAGGAGGACCGAAGTTGTGGCCGGCGTCGGGAGACTTGAGCAGACCCTCGGTCGTGCCGACGAACAGCGTCGGGTCGGCCTGCGGATAGCGCGAAGCGAGGACGGAGAGGACGAGGCCCGGCGCCGCGAGCGGCGTCCAGGCCTGGCCGAAGTCGTCGGAGACGAAGACCTGTCGCTCGGCGCCGACGTACACCCGCGGCCCGAGGGGCAGGATCGACCGGACCGCGCCGGTGGGGGCGGCGCGCCCCGGGCCTCCTTCCACGGGCTCCCACGTCCCGCCCCAGTCGCGGGAGCGCCACAGGCCGTCGGCGGCGCCGGCAAAGATGGTCAAGCTGCTCACGACGGGAGGGGCCGGCGACTGGGCGGGCAGCGCCGCGGCCGCGAGCAGCACTCCGCCGAAGGCGAGCGCGGCGCCGCCGCGGGTCATCGCGCGAAGTAGGGACGGAGGCGGGCCGCGGCCTCCTGCGGATCTTCCGGGATCACCCGCGTGCGTCCCACCACGCCCATGAAGTTGGTGTCGGCGATCCAGCGCGGCACCACGTGGAGGTGTATGTGGTCGGCCACGCCGGCGCCGGCCGCCTGGCCGAGGTTCATCCCGAGGTTGATGCCGTCGGGCTGGTAGGCCTCGCGGAACGCCTGTTCCAGCCGCCGCGAGAGCGCCATCATCTCCGACAGCTCCTCGGGCGTCGCGTCGTTGAGCGTCGCGACGTGCCGGTGGGGTGCGATCATCACATGGCCGGCGTTGTAGGGATAGAGGTTCATGACCACGAAGTCGCGCGGGCCCACGTGCACGACCAGGCTCTCCGGCCGGTCCGCCTGCTCGAGGGCGCGGCAGAGCACGCATCCGGGCGGCCGGGCGCCCGCGGTCACGTACTTCCTCCTCCAGGGAGCCCAGAGGACGCCCATCAGCCCTCGAACGACACGGCGTACACGGGGAAGCTCGAACGGACTCCCTTGAACTTCGCGTCTCCCGCGTAGCTGAGCTGGATGCGCTTGGAGATCTGGTCGTCGAAGTACTCCATGACGCTCCGGCCGTCCGTCTCGACGTGCACGAACGGCAGCTGGGCCTCCAGCTGCACCAGCGTCTCCCGGCTGATGACGATGCCCTCGTTGAACAGCGTGCCGGTGGCGTCGACCACGACCCCGGGCCCGCGGCCGGTCGGTCCGGGCCCCGTCCCCGGCTCCTCGTCCTCGTCGAGCGGGCGCTTGGCCCCCGAGGACAGCCGCCCGGCCAGGTTGACGTTTCGCCCGATGACGGTCGTCTGCACGTCCTCCTCGTCGGCGATGAAGCGGGCGATGTAGACGCGGCCGTAGTGGATGGCGATCCCCATCTTGAAGTAGGTCTTGCCCTCCTCGCGCATGCGCTGCAGCGTCTCCTGGCAGAGGATGGCGGTGCGCAAGGCGTTCAGGGGGTTCAGGGGATCGAGGTGGTCGGTGCCGTAGGTGGCCATGATCCCGTCGCCGAGGAACTTGTCGACCGTGCCCCCGAAGCGCCGCACGTGGGGGATGAACTCGTCGAACACCGTGTACAGCTCCCGTGTGAGGTCGCGCTCCGAGATGTGTCCTTCCGAGGTCTGGGTGAAGCCCCTCAGGTCGAGGAAGAGCACCGAGGCGCTCACCGCGCTGTTGAGCACGGAGGCGGAGTCGCCGAACTCGTAGAGCCGCAGCCCCTTGCTCACCCGGTCCTCGAGCGACCCGCCGAAAGCGCCGTGGAGCGCGACCTGGTCGCGCAGGTGGGCGAGGATCTCGAAGCGCTTTACCCCCGAGACCAGATCGAGGAAGGCGTCCACGATCTCGGCCGGCTTGCGCCGCTCGGTCTCGGCCTTGATGCGGGCCGAGGCCATGAGCTTGCTGCCGGTGGTCCAGGCGTCGCCCAGCAGGTACGGCAGCACGTGGCTGTTCATCATGATCTTGACCGCGCCGGCCGGCGTCTGCCACTGCTCCTTGGGCAGGTCGGGGAGGTGGCGCGCCATGCGGGCCAGCAGCCCCCGGTCTCCTTCCCGGAGCCTCCGCTCCGTCTCCCGGACCAGGATCGAGTACATCTCGAAGAACACGTCGGCCGAGAGCCGGTAGCGCTTGTTGGCGGCCAGGAACAGGTTGAAGTCGACGTCGGAGATGCTGAGCTCGGTGAACGCGAAGCCGTCGTCGAGCAGCGCGTCCACGAGCGCGGTGTTCTCGCGCGCCCCGGCGAGGAAGGCGCCCCGGCCCGGGGAGTTGCGGTCCACCACCCGCCGGGCGCTCTGGTTCGCGCGCTTGTAGAAGGAGGACATCAGCGGGTGCAGCGAGTACTTCGCCTTCTTCACCGACGGCGACTTGGCCTCCAGCTCCCGGAGCGACTCCGCCACGTCCCGGGTGATGGCCAGCCAGCACAGGTTCAGCAGTCCGAGCCGGCGATCGGCCGCGCGCACCGACTGCAGCAGGCGGTCGAGCGCCTCCCCGTACTCGGCCTGGTCGCGGGGCAGGGTGTCCTTGACGCCGGGGGGCGCGGTGCCCTCGATCTGGAGGAGCAGCCCCTGCAGGAAGCGCAGGAGCAGCGTGCGGAGCTGGGGGTGGAACCGGACGGCGAAGATGCTGCGGCCCCCCTCGCGGTCAGGCGGGGGCAGGGGCGGGAGCGGCGATCCCAGGAGCAGCTCGGCCTCCGGCAGTCCTCCGGCCACGAAGCGGGAGGTCGCGGGGTCCTTGAGGTAGAGGGAGGCTGACCACATCGGGTCAGCGCCGGTTGATCAGCTCCCGCAGCTCCTTTCCGGGCTTGAAGTGCGGGACCTTCTTCGCGGGGACCACGACGCCGGCGCCGGTCTTGGGGTTGCGGCCCGTACGGCTGCCCCGCCGGCGGACGCGGAAGCTGCCGAAGCCCCGGAGCTCGATCTTGTCGCCGCGCTGGAGGGCGTCGATGATGGAGGAGAAGACCGCGTCGACGATGACCTCGGAGTGCTTGCGGGTGAGGTCGGAGACTTTGGAGACGGTCTCGACCAGCTCCGCCTTCGTCAAGCGCTACTCCTCCTCCTCCTCGCCCTCTTCCTTTTGCCCGCCGCGGGACTGGGCGGCGCGGATGGCGTCGCCGAGCGTCGAACGGTCGGAGCCGGCCGTCTCCCGATAGCTCTCCAGGTCGCGCTGGTACTCGTCCTGCTTCACCGCCTTGATGCTGAGGCCGATCTTCTTCTCCGCCTCGTTGATCTTGATGATCTTCATCGGGTAGGTGTCGCCGATCTTGAACTGCTCCTCCGGCTTGTCCACCCGCTTCTCGTCCAGCTCGGAGACGTGGACGAGTCCTTCGATGCCCTCGGCCAGCTCCACGAAGGCGCCGAAGTTGGTGAGGCGGACGATCTTGCTCTCCACGATGTCGCCCACCTTGTGATGCGCGAAGAACTCGTCCCACATGTCGGTG
>QHVM01000077.1:0-12661 GCA_003223555.1 Acidobacteriota bacterium
CGCGCTCCGCCGCCCCGCCCTCGAGCTGCTCGGCCTTGCCGGCCTGCCCCCCGGGCCTCCGGGGCGGGGGCTCGTCCAGCGCGCCACCGCCCGGGCCGCGGACCCCGCGCAGGATCCCGCCACGCGCGCCGACGCCATCGACGTGCTGGCGCTGGCCGGGGCCGACCAGCAGAGCGCGCTCCTGCAGCGGCTCGTCGACCCTCAGGAGCCGGAGCCCGTCCAGGTCGCCGCGGTCAAGGCGCTGGCGCGGTCGCGGGGCGAGCCGGTCGGCGCGTTCCTGCTCGGGCGGTGGCGGAGCTTCACCCCGGCGGTCCGGAACGAGGCGGCCGAGGCCATGGTGAACGACCCCGACCGGACGCGCCTGCTCCTGGGCGCGCTCAAGGACGGCAGCGTTCCGGCGTGGACGCTCGACTTCTGGCACAAGCGGGATCTGCTCATGAACAAGGACGCCGCGGTGCGCACGGAGGCGCATGCGCTGCTCGAGGAGAAGGCTGGCGCGCGCGAGCAGGTGCTGAAGCGCTACGAGGCGGCCCTGGACCGCCCCGCCGACGCGGCCCATGGCGAGCAGGTCTTCCGCGCCGTCTGCGCGAAGTGCCACCGGTTCCGCGGCGCGGGCGCGGACGTGGGACCGGACCTCGGCACCGTGACCAACCGGCCGGCTTCGCTGCTGCTGAAGGACGTCCTCCTGCCGAGCCTGTCGATAGCGCAGGGCTACGAGGCCTACGTGGTCGAGCGGGTCTCGGGAGAGACCGAGCAGGGAGTCCTGGCCGGCCAGACCCCCACCACGATCGTGCTGCATCGGGAAGGAGGCCAGGAGGTGGCGGTCCCGCGCGCCGACGTCCGCCGCATGTATGTCTCGCAGCTCTCGGCCATGCCGGCCGATCTCGAGCAGCAGGTGAGCGAGCAGGACATGGCGGACCTGCTCCAGTTCCTGACCCGCGCCCGCTGATCGCGCCCTCGGGCGCTCGCCGTCAGGTCTTGCTCGGGGCCGAGTAGTCCAGCGTCACCGATCGATATCCCAGACCGAGGGCTTCCGAGCAGGAGAGCGTGATCGTCTGCTCGGGCCGCTTCCAGACGATCTGCTCGGTCCTGACGTTGGTTTGCGTGGTGCTCCGATCCGACGGCGTGGAATGCTTCTCGGTCAGGAGCTTCTCGAGGTCGCCGCACGCCGCGTCCCCGGCCTTCATGACGGACAGATGGACGCGGTTGAGCGCGTCCGATTCGAAGCCGAACAGGACCCGGAACTTCATGCCCTCGGTCTCGTAGGCGGGAATCGCCACGTCGGTCGTCCCCGCCACCTGCGGGCCGAAGTTCGCCGGCTGGGCGAGCCGCTGCGCTTCGCCGGGAAATGCCGCGAGCACCTCGGCCTTCGTCATGCCCCAGCGCGCCGTCCTCCACACCGGCGGAGGCGACGGCACCGTGGTCGTGGTGGTCGTCGTGGTCGTCGCGGGGGCAACGCTCGGCGCGGTCTCCTGCGTTTTCGCGGGCGGTGCCTGCTCCCTGGTTCCGCAGGCAGCCAGAACGGTCGGGAGGACCAGGCTGCCAAGGGCAAAGCGAAGGCGCGCGCGAACGATGGCCATGACTCTCCTCGGCTCGGCGACGGCCACGCTACTCCTCCTCGAGCCGCACTTCAACGCAGACCGCCGTCAGCCGCGCGCGGGCTGGGCGGTGGCGTGGAGCGAGAGGCCCCGGACGGCCAGCGATTCGACCATGCGCTGGTGAAGGGACTGGTCGAGGAGGTAGTAGATCCTGCCATTCTCCTCGGACCGTGCGGCCAGGCCCTTGGCCGTCAGCAGCAGCAACAGCTGCAGCTCCCCGGGACTGAGGGCGGATTCCTCCACACGGGCGAGCCCCTGCGAACCGGGCACCAGCTTGCGGACCAGGTCGCGGAGGAACACCTGTTCGTCCGCCGAGTCCAGCGCGGCCCCGGCCGCGAACCAGCGATCCTCGGGGGCCCCGTAGAAGAACGGGCCCGCGGCGTAGGCGAGCAGGAAGACGATGATGTCGATGAAGGCGGCGAGGGCGAAGGCAAAGACGTGCCGGCCCGTGGAGGCGGTGAACAGCTCGCTGAACGCGATGAGCAGGTCCTCCTGCCCGGCCGAGGAGCGATCGACGAAATCGGAATAGGCTGGAGCGGCCGGCACCTCGAACCCCTGCGAATGCAGGGTGTCCCGAACATCGCTCCATGGGATCGCGTCGTAGACCTGATGGAAGGCGCGGAGCTGGCTCTCCGTCGAGTCGAGCGGCTTGAGGCCGCTCCGGAAGTCGCTCAGCGCCTGCTGCGCCTGTTGCAGGCGCGCGACCGACTGTACGGCCATCTTCGCGTAGCGGTCGAAGGCGGTGTAACGCAGTCCCGGGCCCGTCCCCTCGGGGTAGGAGGCGGCATAGGTCTCCGCCTCGCGGGCGACGGATTGGCGGATCCTGGCCAGGTACGGATCGGAGTCCTCCGCGCGCGAGATGTACCCGTGGGCCTTCTCGGCGGCGGTCATCTCGTCGAGAGCCAGCACGTGCTTCTGCCCCTCGCCGATCGCGGCCGCGAGCAGCTCCTGCGATTTCCCGGTGGCGGCGTTCAGTGCGTCGTAGAGCCGCCGCTCGACCGTCGCCGGCCGCTCCCGAGCCGAGAACCAGGTGTAGAGGCTCACGTACGAGAAGGCGATCGACACCACGGCCGTGATCACGTAGACGGAGATCAGGAGCGCGCTGCGGCTCCGGTTGAACCCGACGAGCCAGGCCACCAGCACCAGGGACGATTGCACCCCGAGCGAGGCCAGCAGGGCGAACCAGGGCGACAGGTAGAGCGCCATGCCCTGCTGGGTCGTGTACCAGGACACGATCGAGAGAAGGCAGCTCGCCACGAACAGCGACGCGACGAGCGGCCGGCTGGCGGATGCATGACCGGCGGCCATGGAGGGGGTGAGGACAGGCATAAAGTCCCGAAGGCCCAAGTTTATGACGAAGTACCCGGGCGGCGGGTTCCAAGAAATCTCGGGAGGTTGGTCTCCGGTCGTGCGGCGGGAGGCAAGCTCCCGCTCACCTCATGAACATGCCCCCGTTGATCTCGATGGTCTCCCCGACCAGGAACGAGCCGTCGTCTCCGGCGAGGAAGGCGATGACGCGGGCGACCTCCTCGGGCTGACCGGCCCGGCCGAGCGGGATCGTCCTGGCGATGCCCTCGAAGGTCTCCCGCGGGGTGAAACGTCCGTGGAACCTCGTGTTGTCGATCAAGCCCGGGGAGACGCAATTGACGCGGATGCCGTGAGGCGCCAGCTCTTTGGCGATGGCCTTGCTCAGGGAGATGACGCCACCCTTGGCCGCCGCGTAGGCGAAGGCACCGGGTCCGCCCCCGTTGTGCGCCGCGAGGGAGGACATGTTCACGATCGTCCCCTGGCGGCGCGCGATCATGCTCGGCGCCGCTGCCTGGCAGCAGAAAAAGATGCTCGTCAGGTTGAGTTCGATCACCTCGCGCCAGCGCGACTCGGTCATCTCGAGCAGCGTCCTTCGCTCGATGAGATCACCGGCGTTGTTGACCAGGACATCGATGCGGCCGAGTCGCTTCTCAACATCGGCGACGAGCCGGCGCACCTCTTCGAGCCGGGAGACGTCTCCGCCGAAGATCGTGGCCGATCCCCCGCCGGCCGCGATGGAGCGGGCGGTTTCCTCCGCGCCCTCCCGCCGGCGGAAGTAGTGGACCGCCACGGTGGCGCCGCGCCGGGCCAGCTCGAGCGCGGTGGCCCGGCCAATGCCGCCGCTCGCGCCGGTGACGAGAGCGACCTTCTCCTTCAAGGGGGCCACGCTCATTCTGCCCTGCGTGCTGCTTCTTCGGCCGTCGACTCTGTCCCGCCGGCGGCCTTCGGTACGAATCTCGTGACCCCGAATGCGACGATGAAAACAGTGGTCGTGGTGGTCCGGCCTGTGTTGCTACGTCGGTGATATGTTTACGTTACCACACTCCGTCGAATTCTTTGCCTGCCGAGGAGGCGCCCATGCGCTCGCTCTTTGTCGTGCTCATGGTCCTGAGCTTGGTTTCTCCCCTGCTGGCTCAGACGCCCACGGCGACGCTCGTCGGGAACATCAGGGACAGCTCGGGCGCCGTCGTTCCGGGCGTCGCGATCACGATCCGGAATACCGCCACCAACGTCAGCCGTACGACGCAGACCGACGGCTCCGGGGCCTACACCGTGCTTTCCCTGGCCCCGGGCCTCTACGAGGTGACGGCGCAGATCTCCGGCTTCAAGGAGGTGCGCACCGTCGTCCGCCTGACCGTGGGCGACGCGCGGCGCGTTGACTTCACGCTGGAGCCGGGCCAGATGAGCGAGACGATCGAGGTGGTGGGACGGGCGCCGATCAACACCGAGCGCGCCACCCTCGGCCAGGTCATCGACAACAAACGGATCGTGGAGATGCCCCTCAACGGCCGGAACTTCTATCAGCTCGCGACGCTGGCGCCGGGCGCGATCTCCGTTCCATCGGGGGCCAACCTCACCCGGTCGAACTTCGTCTCCATCTACCTGGGGGGCACCCGCGCCCGCAAGACGGCGTTCTACCTGGACGGGATCGACACCACGGAGACGCAGTTCGGCGGGACCTACATCGTCCCCTCGCCGGACGCCCTGCAGGAGTTCCGCGTCCAGACGAACGGCCTCTCGGCCGAGTACGGGCGGGCCGGCGGAAACCTCAACATCTCGATGAAGGCCGGCACCAACGAGTTCCGAGGCAGCGCCTACGAGTTCTTCCGCGACGACTCCGTCTCGGCCAAGAACTTCTTCGCCACCGGCGACGACACGCTGAGCCGGCACCAGTTCGGGGCCACCCTGGGCGGGCCGATCCTGAAGGACAAGGCGTTCTTCTTCGCCAGCGTGGAGGGCACGCGCCAGAAGCGCGGCCAGACCCTGAACCTTCGGGCGCCCACCGAAGACATGAAGAAGGGGATCTTTCCCTTCGCGATCAAGGACCCCTCCGCCGACCCGAGCGCCCGGGACGTCGCCGCGCGCCCGAGCTTCCCGGGGAACCAGATCCCGGCCGCCCGGATCTCCCCGGCCGCCCAGTACTTCCTGCAGTACCTGGCGACGGCCAACGGTATCGACTCGTCGGGGCGTCCCATCTATCAAGCCAGCCCCGTCCAGCGGATCGACCAGGAGCAGTACCACCTGCGCGTCGACGAGCACCTGAACGCTTCGAACACGTTCTTCGCGCGGTATTCGCAGATGGACCTGGGGCAGGTCGAGCCGACCCGCTCTCCCCTGTTGGGCGACTACCCCGAGATGAAGGTGCGGGCGCAGAACGCGGGGATCGGCCACACGCTGATCCTCGGCAACGGCATCCTGAACGAGCTCCGGATCGGCTACAACCGCTCGCACCTCTTCTTCCACCCTCTCGGCGAAGGGACGAACCACACGGTGCAGGCGGGGATCCGCGGCTTCGACGAGACCACCCTCCACAGCCAGAACCAGTCGTTCCCCGACATCCTGATCACGAACTACGTGGACCTGCAGGGGCTCGCCCAGGACCAGCGGCCCAAGCGCAACCGGATCGACGCCTGGCAGGTCTCGGACGGCCTGAGCCTCGTGCGGGGCCGCCACGCGCTGAAGGTCGGCGTGGATTACCGCCACCAGAAGGCCACATTCATCGTGGGCAACCGCGCCCAGGGGGAGTTCTTCTTCAACGGCAACTGGACCGGCGATCCCTTCGCGGATTTCCTGCTGGGGCTGCCCAACCGCGTACGCCGCGCCTATCCCCTCGACCTGTTCGGCGTCTACGACGATTTCTTCGGAGCCTACGCCCAGGACGACTGGAAGGTGGCGCGCGACCTCACCCTGAACCTGGGGCTGCGCTGGGAGTCGAACCCCTTCTACAAGGGGATCCGAAACCAGATGACCGCCTTCGACTTCACGACCGGGCAGATCATCGTGGCCTGCGGCTGCACCGACCCCTCCGGCATCGACCTCGACGCGCAGCAGGTGACGCGGAAGATCTTCCCCGCCTACCAGGACATCCTCGTGACCTCGGCGTCCCGCGGCCTGCCCATCTCCGTACGGCCCGTCGACCGGAGGGACTGGGCGCCGCGGCTGGGCCTCGCCTGGCGCCCCTTCGGCAGCCGCAGGTCGGTGGTGCGGGCCGGTTACGGGATCTTCTACGAGTTCGCCGACACGAACTTTCCCAACAGCTACGCCAAGGTCCCGCCCTTCGTCTTCAACGAGGACCTCTCGATCTCACAGACCGGCGCGCCGACGCGTTTCCTGACCGACCCCTTCCGGGGAGTCGCCGCCGGGGCCGCCGGCAGCATCCCCACCCTCCTGACCAGCGCGGTGGACCTGCGCAACAGCTACAGCGAGCAGTGGAACGCGGCCTATCAGCGCGAGCTGCTCTGGCGGATGACCGGCGAGGTGGCCTACGTGGGCCAGAGGGGCCACCGCCAGGAGCTGAACCAGAACTTCAACGATGCGCCGCCCTCGACCTCGTCCTCGGACATCCAGTCGCGGCGGCCGTATCCGCGGTTCGGCCCCAGCACCAAGGGGACCTTCGAGGCCTCATCCAGCTATCACGCCCTCCAGGCCAAGCTGGAGCGCCAGGTCAGCGACGGGCTGATGTTCCTGGCCAGCTACACCTGGGCGAAGTCGATCGACAACTCGAGCAACGACCTCGGAGGCTCGCCCGATCAGCGGAACCTGGACTACAACCGAGGCGTCTCCGACAACGACGTGACGCACCGCTTCGTGGGCTCGTTCGTCTACTCGCTGCCCTGGGCACGCGACAAGCTGTGGGGTGACTGGCAGCTCTCCGGCATCCTGGTGGCTCAGAGCGGGCTCCCGTTCACCGTGAGCATCTCCAGCGATCGCGCCAACATCGGGCGCAGCGGCGGCCAGCGTCCCAACGTGCGGATCGTGGACGGCCAGCCGCTCGCGCCGAACGTCGGCAATCCGACGACCGACCAGTGGTTCGACACCCGCGCCTTCGCCATGCCGGCGGTCGGCACCTTCGGCAACGTCGGTCGCAACACGCTGCGCGGCCCGGGGTTCCAGTCACTCGACCTGGCGCTGGCCAAGAATTTCAAGGTTCGGAGCCGGACGTCGCTGCAGCTCCGCGTCGAGGCCTTCAACGCGCTCAACCACCCGAATTTCGGCAGGCCCACCGCGGTGATGAGCGCGGAGGTGCCCCTGGACGCCCCGGTGGGCGACCCCCGGCGCACGCCGAACCGGTTCGGCACCATCACGACCGCGGGCGATCCCCGCATCATCCAGTTCGCGGCGAGGCTCGTGTTCTAGAAGCCAGGCTCAGGATGCGGGCAGCTCCGGGGCCCGGTCGCGGAGCGGGCCGAGGAGGGTCCAGATGATCGCCGCGCAAAGCAGCGGCATCAGGCCAAAGGCGAAGAAGACCGGTACGTATGAGTAGCGGTCGATCACCCACCCGGTGAGCGGGGCGAAGACCATCCCGCCGAAGCCCGAGCCCATGCTGGCCAGACCGTAGACGGAGCCGACGACGTGCTTCGGGTAGACGTCGGCCGGGAAGGCCAGCATGTTCGCCAGCGCGCCGGTGTAGCCGAAGCTGGCCGCCGCCACCCAGCCGATGGCGACGCGCGCGTCGGCGGCGAGCACCGCCGGGATGGCCGAGGTCATGAGCAGCGCGAAGAGCGTGACCGAAGACTTGCGGGCCACGTTCAGCGAGACCCCGCGGCGGATCAGCTCGCCCGAGAGCCAGCCGCCGGCCAGGTTGCCGACGTCGGCCGCGAGGAATGGGATCCACGCGTACCTGCCGATCGCGGCCAGGTCGAAGCCGCGGGCTCGATTCAGGTATTCCGGGAACCAGAAGATGTAGAAGTACCAGACCGGGTCCATGAACACCTTCGAGAGCGTGAAGCTCCAGACGAACCGCGTGCGGAAGAGGCGCCACGGTGACACCGGGGCGGGCGGCGTCTCGTGCCGGGTGCCCGCGGGCGTGTGGTAGAGCATCCACCACGCGCACAGCCAGGCGAAACCCGTGGCGCCGACGGCGAGAAACGCCGGCGGCCAGCCCCAGCGCAGCACGATCGCGGCCACGAGCGGCGGAGCCACCAGCGCGCCGATGGCCGAGCCGCTGTTGAAGATGCCGGAGGCCAGGGCCCGCTCCTTCGGTGGGAACCACTCCGCCACCACCTTCACCCCCGCCGGCCAGTTGCCGGCCTCGCCCATCCCCAGCAGGAAACGGCAGAGGCCCAGGCTGAGCGGGCCGCGGGCGAGCGCGTGCAGCATCCCCGCCGCCGACCACCAGGCCATGACGAGCGCGTAGCCCAACCGCGTTCCGAGCCGGTCGATGAGCGGCCCGGACACGCCGTTCATCACCGTGTAGGCGAGCATGAAGGCCGCCACCACGCGCCCGTACGTCTCGTTGCTCATGCGGAACTCGTCGCGCAGGACGGGGGCCACCACGGAGAGCGTCTGGCGGTCGAGGTAGTTGATGACGGTGGCGAGGAAGACGAGCGCGATCATCCCCCACCGCCGGCCTGGTCGACGAGGATCCAGCTACGCCAGCTCCAGGTGGACCGCCTCGTGGATGAGGACCTGGGGCACGGTCAGCTCGACCCAGCCCGCTCGCTCGTGCCAGGCCGGCCGCCGCCGGGACCGGAGCAGCGTGACCGAGCGCGCACGCCGGCCGGCGGGGAGCCGGAGCCGGACCTTGACGTCGGGGATGGGCAGGAACTCCTCGCGCGTGCGCAGCTTCTTGGACTTGTTCCCGGTATTGGCGAGGAGGTGGAGGACGAGCCGGTCGGCCGACGTCACGAGGTGGGGCATGAGTCCGGAGCGGCGCTCGACCTCATAGGTGCGGAAGCGGCCGATCAACGGCTCGAGCAGGGAGCGCACGAGCTCGAGGACCGCCTTCATGCGGGTCTCGTAGTAGATCGCCTCCAGGCTCGAGCCCAGATACAGGACCTGGCCCGCGCCCACCGAGCGGGATACCACGGCCGGTCCCAGCGTCTTTCGCCGTCCGCGATCGATGGTCTCGCCCAGCACCGTCGCGCCGGAGGCGGCCTCGACCAGCGCGACCTGGGGGTCTTGAGGGACCAGCTCTGCCCTGTCCCGCATCCGGATGTAGAGGTCCGGTCCCTCGAAGGCGGCGCCGGAGACGAGGCGCACCCCGAGCAGGTCGGCCAGGCCGAGGTCCTTCCGCGCGCGCCCGTACTCGTCGGCCGCCGAGCTGAAGTGCGTGGCCACGAGACTGCCGCCGCCTTCCACGTAGGCCCGCAGCAGGTCGCATTGGGCATCGCTCAGACAGGCCGCGTTGGGGACGAGGACGAGCTTGTAACGGCCGAGCGTCTCGGCGGTGGTGGCGTAATCGAGGAAGGGCTCCGCGTCGTAGCTCGAGTCCTTGAGGAGCTGGAAGGCGCCGTTGTAGGCGTTCGAATAGGCGCCGAGGACGAAGTGCTCGGCCTTGTACCAGTCCACGGTCTGGGAGCCGACGAGGATCCCGGCCACGGGCGCCGGCCGCGTGGAGCGCAGCAGATCGCGGTTCTGGTCGGCCCAGTCGAAGGTCTCCTTCACGTATCGCCCGGCTTCGTAGCGCAGCGGCCGCTCGGGCATGTAGAAGAAGCGGCTCAACCCCCAGTAGATGAGGCCGGCGCCGCCCGCCAGCCCGGTGGCGCCGTCGATGAGCAGCTCCTCGCTCTCCACCGGGTAGCTGAACCAGCCGCGCACGCGCTCGTTCCTCAGGTGCTCCCGGTTGTACTGCGTATGGGTCCCGACGTACGTCCAGATGACCTTGCCCGTGGAGCGGCCGAGCGCGAGGTTGAAGAGCTTCTCCCCGGGGGTCTCCGCCGCCTCGAACATGAAGCCGTCCACCACGGGGAAGGCGCGGCTCCGCCACTCGCGCCGGCTCAGGAGCGAGGTGTCGTTGAAGAGCACGGGCACGTCGCGCGTCTTCCGTATGGCCTCGCGAATCTCCCGCAGGTACGCCACCACGACGTCCTGGCTCAACCAGCGCCAGTACTCGATGTCCTCCTCGAGCGTCGTCCGTTCGTCCTGGAGCGGCACCGGCTTGCCGCGCGCCTTTTCGTAGGCCGCGCGGCAATACCGGCAGTGGCAGTACCGCTGGGCGTTGCGCATCCCCATGTACGGGCCGTCGAAGTACATGACGTCCACCGGATACCGCGTCAGCACCTCCATCACGAGCCGCGTGATCTGCTCGCGCAAGGGCGAGCTCAGGCAGCCCTCGTAGTAGGACGTGTAGCCGTAGTGCTCGGTGGTCATCGGGCGTCCGTCCGGGAACCGCTTCACCCAGTCGTCGTAGTCGGGGTTGGCCGCCTCGACCTCCATGAAGGGATGGTTCAGCGGGACGTAGGCGACGACACGGAGACCGGCCTCGTGGAAGAGCCGCACCGTCTTTTCCATGGGATCGGAATCGCCTAGCTCGGGATGGACGGGGTAGCGGGTCTTCGTCGGGAAGTAGGCGTAATACGAGGCGGCGGGGTAGCGGAGCGAGTCGGCGTTCAGCTCGCGGGCGATGGCCAGCGCCTTCTCCGCGTCGTAGTCGAAGGACGGGTAGAAGGGAGGGTTGTAAGCCTCGGCGAGCAGGATTCGCGGTTGGCGGATCCAATCGTAGACGGCCACTGGCGCCGACGGACGGCCTTCGGCGCCTGCCCGTTCGAGTGACGCGCCGGAAACCACCGCCGCCCACGCGACTGCCGCCCGCTCCAGGAGCTCGCGGCGCGTGACGGGTTCCATGTCGTCCCTCGGCACCAACCGGCGTAGAATTATGGCCCGTCGGCAGGCCGAAGCGCGAGCCTGAGACCGAGGCCTTCAAGCACCTCCGCGTCGGCCACCTGCCAGATCGGGACGCGCGAGGCCGCGGCTTCCGTCTACTTCAAGCCTAGCTTTTTCCCCGCCGCCATCAGTGCGATCGATTCGCGAATGCGCCTTTCGCGCGTTTCCGGTCGTTTAGCCGTATGAATCCAGACGACGAAGTGACGTCGGTAGGTGGGCGCCAGCTCCCGAAAGAACTCCCACGCTTTGGAATTCGCCTTCAGCGCTTTGGCGATGTAGACCGGTAGGTCGGGGATTACTGGTCGTGGCGCGTAGGTATTGTTCGTGGGTGCCGCTGCGAGACCGGCCGACGTGAGCAGGCCGGCCGCCTTGAGTTCCAGCCACCGATTCCGATTGATATCCGACCACTTGCTCGTGGGCTGCCGCGGCGTGACCTTGAGGGCGTATCGGGCGTCATCAAGGCGTTTGATGAGACTGTCGATCCATCCGAAGCACAGCGCCTCACGAACGGTGTCTTCGTAGGGAATCGACTTCACCCCGGTGTGGGCCTTGTGGAAGACGAGCCAGATCCCTGGACTCGACGTATGGTGCTTTGCCAGCCAGGCCCGCCATTGTCGGCGACTCCGAACTTGAAGCGTCATGAGTTCTGCCGTCATAGTGATGGCCTCAGCTGCGGCGGTCAAATAGATAGAGCTTCGGCCGCAAGTGAACGTTAAGAACCCGTCTGCTCTAGTTCCGGCGGCTGTATGTACGACCAATGGCTACGGATGATCTTCCACCTCCCGCCAATCCGACTATAGACCTCGGTGGAGTTCCAGCAAGCCAAGACACGTTCCGGAGCATCCGGCAGTTTCCCGTAGTTGACAAGGTTGGTCACTTCTGGGGCTTGGAGGTCGAGGTAACCCTGAGGGTCAAACCTGATCCAGCGGTCAAGGTCAGAACGCTCCAGGGCGACGAGTTCGTCGAGCGAACGATCCACGGAGCCTCCTCCGTCCTGAGCGGGCACCGCGCAGGACGATCAGGAAGACGAGCCCGTATCAGAGCGCGCGCTGTCGCTCATCGTCACCATCAAGAAGGTAACGGCGATGCACACAATGCCGACCAGTGCCCTCGACGTCCTGGGCATATCGACGCGGCGAAATAGCCGCCAAGCACCATCGTCGCGAGACCGACAATCGCGCTAAGAACGGGAAGTGGGCGCCAAACCTGCCCCCAGTATAATCAGCAACCGTGGGTTCCCAAGCAGCACCCGACCCACTCAAGGCGCTCATCGCCCTGGCCCGGAGGCCCTAAACAACTACCTGGAGACCAAGGCGAAGCGTCGGCGTGAAGGCGGTGAGCGAGTTCCTGACCGGGATGTTCCCCGTCATCAAGCCTGCTCGCGAGCGACGAGGCCGTGAGCAGCTCTGCGCCACCCGCGCCCGGAGGGGATAGAATCTCCCATCGATTTCAGCCGGCGACCGCATCATGGGAAGTTCCGGAGGGGGCGCCTCTGAACCGCAGCCCTTGACGGAAGGAGAAGGAAAATGAAAGCCAAGGCTCCCGGAGTCTTCACTCTGTGCTTCGCGCTGGCCCTCGTCCTCCTGCTGGGAGCCCCGGCCCGCGCCCAGATCGACACGGCCTCCATCGTCGGCACCGTCACGGATGCGTCGGGGGCTGTCCTCGCCGGCGCCACCGTCACCGCGACGCAGGAGGGCACCGGCTCCAGCTTCACGACCATGACCAACGCCAAGGGACAGTACGTGCTCCCCAACCTCAAGATCGGCCGCTACACGGTCACGGTCGAGCTGCAGGGCTTCAAGAAGGCGATCCGGCAGGCGATCCAGCTCCATGTCCAGGAGCGCCTGCAGACCGACTTCTCGCTCGCGCTGGGAAATGTCAGCGAGGAGGTCGTGGTCAGCGGCCGGGCCGAGCTGCTCCAGACCCAGACC
>QHVM01000077.1:12725-23988 GCA_003223555.1 Acidobacteriota bacterium
TCGGGCCAGGGCATCCAGAGCCGCGGCGAGGACACGTTCTTCAACTCCAACGGCAACTACGCGACCTGGAACAACTTCACCCTGGACGGCGCCGACAACAACTCGTTCTCCACCAACCTGCAGGAGCGCTCGCCGGAGGTCATCCAGCCGCCGGTCGATGCGCTCGAGGAGTTCCGCATCTCGACGCGCAACTACTCCGCCGAGTTCGGGCGCTCGGCCGGAGCGGTGATCAACGCCTCGATCAAGCAGGGCTCGAACGACATCCACGGCGTCGTCTTCGGCTTCCTCCGCGACGAAGCCTTCAATTCCAACACCTGGGAGAACGAGAGGGCCGGCCGGCCGAAAGGCAAGTACAACCAATACATCAGCGGCGCCACCATCGGCGGGCCGATCCGCAAGAACAAACTGTTCTTCTTCGCCGACTACCAGAACACCAACACCGATCAGGCGCTCTCCCAGCTCGCCACCGTCCCCACCGCGCTGATGCGGCAGGGCAACCTGATCGAGCTGTCGCGGCCCCTGACCGCCGGCAACCCGTTCGTTCCCGCGGGCTGCGTCGACACGGTCAACAAGCGGATCAGCCCGGCCTGCTTCGACCCGGTCGCCGCCCGCCTGATCGGCCTGTACCCCCTGCCCAACATCCAGAGCGAGCTGGCGAAGGCCGGCCAGCCGGGCAGCTTCGGCCTGCCGAACTACATCGACAACGGCGTGCTCAGCGTGGACATCAACCAGTACGACGTCCGCCTCGACGCCAAGCCGAGCACCAGCAGCTCCTTCTTCGGGCGCTACAGCTACATGAAGACCAGGCGAAAGGAGCCGCCGGTGCTGGGCCCGGTCGCCTCGGGCGACTTCAACAGCAACATCGAGATCACCGGCCAGAGCGCGGTCGCCGGCTGGTCGCATACGATCAGCAGCTCCACGCTCAGCGAGGTGCGCGCCTCCTGGAACAGGATCGAGGGCGACACCTTCCACTGGGCCTTCGGCGACGATTCCAACTCGCAGCTCGGCATCACGGGAATTCCCCGGGACCCCCGCTACAGTGGCGGGATCCCGAACACCAACATCGGCGGCCTCACGCGCCTGGGCGGACCCTTCTTCCGGCCGCAGTTCCAGACCTCCCAGATCCTGCAGCTCTCGGCGAACCTGACCTGGTACCGCGGCTCGCACTCCTGGAAGTTCGGCGTCGAACGGCGCCGCGACAAGGTGGACTACGTCGACCTGCGCGCCCTGAACGGCTTCCTGAGCTTCAACGACGCCCGCTACACCGGCTCCGGGATCGGCGACTTCCTGCTGGGTCTGGCGACGCAGCAGGGCCTGACGCTCTTCCACGAGGCCGACCTCTACACGGACGGCTGGCAGTTCTTCGCCCAGGACTCCTGGCGGCCGACCAGCAAGCTGTCGGTCAACTATGGAGCCCGCTACGAGTACTTCACGCCCCTGCTCGACGTGAACAACCAGATGACCAACATCGATCCCGCCACCGGCCGGCAATTCACATCCAAGTCGTCCGGCAGCGTCTTCGATCGCGCGCTGATCCATCCCGACAAGAACAACATCGCGCCGCGGGTGGCGATCGCCTACACGGTTTCGCCGGAGTGGGTGGTCCGGGGCGGCTACGGGACCTACTACCAGCACACCGACCGCTACGGGTCGGAGAGCCAGCTCGCGCTCAACCCGCCGCAGCTCATCGACGTGTTCGTGACCGCGCCCAACGCCAGCTCGGCGCCGGTGCTGATCCTCAAGAACGGCTTCACCGCGCCGACCATCAGCAACGTGAACCCGACACTCGTGCAGTGGCGCATCCAGGACCCGCACCAGAAAACGCCGATCATCCACCAGTTCAGCGTCGGGCCCGAGCTCCAGGTCATGTCGGACACGGTGCTGTCCATCGAAGGCGTCGGCAACCTGATCCGCAACGGCCGGCGGCTGCGCAACCTGAACCAGGGGCGCATTGTCGGCCCGGGCACGGTGGTCTTCCCGTACGCCCAGTACGGCTACGGCACCGCGTTCCTGGAGCAGATCGTCACCAACGGCCGGGCCAACTACTACGCCCTGCAGGCCAAGCTGCAGCGACGGATGCGCGGCGGCTTCGGCTACACGCTCTCGTACACCTGGTCGAAGGCGCTCGGAGACTTCATCGACCACCTGGCGGCGGGCTTTGGCGCCTCCGGCAACAACCCGCAGGACGCGACCAACATGGCCAACGACTACGGCCCGGTCGAGTTCGACATCCCCCATCGTTTCGTGGCGAGCTTCATCTACGAGCTGCCCGCCGGCCGGGGTCGCAAGACCAACCTGTCCGGCGTCGCGGGCGCGCTCCTCGACAACTGGAGCCTGAACGGCATCCTGTCGTTGAACGCAGGCCGGCCCTTCACGATCACCTCCAACGACAACACCGGCACGGGAACGTTCCACCAGTCGCGCGCGAACTGCCTCGGCGACGCCCAGCCCTCGGGGTTCGACAAGACGATCGACCACTGGTTCGACACGACGCGGTTCGCGCAGCCGGCGCCCTTCACGTTCGGCACCTGCGGCTACAACACCGTGCGCGCCCCGGGGACCAAGAACCTCAACCTGTCGCTCTTCCGAAGCTTCCCGCTGCCGAAGGATCGCCGCATCGAGCTGCGCATCGAGGCCTACAACGTGTTCAACTGGGTGAACTACGCGATCCCGGCCGCGAACGTCTCCAGCCCGACCACGTTCGGCAGGATCACCAGCTCGCTCGGCGACCCGCGCCAGATGCAGTTCGCCTTGAAGTTCTACTACTGACCCGATGGTGAAGAAGACGAGAACGACGGCCGGGATCCTGGCCCTTCTGTTGCCCGCCGCCGCCGCGGCCGTGCAGCTCGGGGCCGCTGCGCTTCCCGAGGACCGCGGCGCGTCGGGGACGTGGCAGAAGCTGCTCAAGCTGCAGACGACCGCGAGCGCCATGCACACGACGGCGCACCCGGACGACGAGCACGGCGGCGTCCTCGCCTGGCTGAGTCGCGGCCAGGGCGCGCGCCTCGCCCTCCTGACGCTGAACCGCGGCGAGGCGGGGGACAACGCGATCGGCTCGGAGCTGTTCGACGGCCTGGGCCTCATCCGCACCGAGGAGCTGCTCGACGCGGACAGGTACTACGGCGTGGACGACCAGTACTTCACGACGGTGATCGACTACGGCTTCTCGAAGCGCCTCGACGAGGCCCTCGAGAAATGGGGCCGCGAGAACGTGCTGCGTGACGTCGTCCGGGTCGTCCGCATGAACCGGCCCTTCGTCCTCATCGCGCGCTTCCAGGGCAACCAGCGCGACGGCCATGGCAACCACCAGACCGCCGGCCTCATCACCCAGGACGCCTTCAAGGCCGCGGGGGACCCGAAGATGTTCCCCGAGCAGATCGCCGAGGGCCTGCGGCCGTGGCAGCCGCTCAAGCTCTACATGGGCGGCGTGCGCGAGGACGAGGACTGGACGGTGCGCGTCGACACCGGCGAGTACAGCCCCTGGCTCGGGGAGTCCTACGTCAACTTCTCGCGCATCGGCCTGAGCTTCCAACGCTCACAGAACGGCGGCCGCCTGAGCCTCGCCCAGGGCCCGTCCTATGGCTACTACAAGCGGCTCGCCAGCACCGTCACCGCTCCGGACAAGGAGACGAGCTTCTTCGAAGGCATCGACACCAGTCTCTCCGGAATCTTCAGGACGCTCGGGAGGCCGGCCCCGGGTGGCGCCACCGAGGGCCTCGCCGCCATCGAGCGAGAGGTCGCGGCCGCCGTCGATGCGTTCAAGGTCTCCGACCCCTCCGCCTGCGTCCCCGCCCTGGCCCGCGGCCTCCAGGCCACTCGCGGCGCGCTGCGGCTCGTCGGCGACGAGCGCGATGCCGTCTTTCTGCTCACCGTGAAGGAACGGCAATTCGTCGACGCCATCAACACGGCGCTCGGCATCGGGCTCACTGCCGTCGCGCAGCCCGCCGGCCTTGCCGAACCGACGGGGCCCCTCGCGGCCTTCGCCCCGCCGCCGACGATGGGTCCGGTGGTCCCGGGTCAAAGGTTCGAGGTGCGCGTCAGCTTCACGAACAGGGGCAACGCCGAGATCACGCCGACCGAGATCGCCCTCTTCGCGGCGAACGGCTGGGTGGTACAAAAGGGGAGCGGCTCCCTCCGTCCACTCAGGAGCAACGAAACGGCCACCCAGGGTTTCATCGTGACATTGGCCGAGAACACACCGCCGAGCCGGCCCTACTTCAGCCGGAGGTCGATCGTCGAGAACCGTTACACGATCGAGGACCCGAAGCAGATGCATCGGCCGGCCGCCGAGCCCGCCGCCGTCGCCGAGGTCACCTACACGGTCGGAGGAGTGAAGGCCGGGATCCGTGAGCCCGTGCGTCGCCGCGAGACGCATCTGCCGTACGGCTACGAGATGCGCGAGCTGATGGTGGTTCCGGCGATCGCCGTGAGCCTCACGCCGGGGACGGCCGTCATCCCCGCGGCGGCGAAGACGAAGACGGTCGCGCTCCAGGCCGAGCTGCTCGACAACCGGGACGGCGAGACCGGCGGACAGGTGGCCCTCGACCTCCCCCCCACCTGGAAGTCGGATCCGGTGAGCCACCCCTTCAAGTTCTCACGCGCCGGCGAGCGCCGCGTCTATCGCTTCACGGTGTCCGTTCCGGCCCTCGAGAACAAGGTCTACGAGGTGCAGGCCGTGGCCACCGCGAACGGCAAGCAGTACCGCGACGGCTACGACATCATCGAGCACCGCGATCTCGAGACCCGCTACCTCTATCGGAAGGCCGCCAGCCAGGTGCGCGGCATCGACGTCGACGTCGTTCCCGGCCTCAGCGTCGGCTACGTGATGGGCGTCGGGGACCAGGTCCCCGCGGGGATCGCGCAGCTCGGGGCCAGGGTCCGCCTCCTGGACGAGAAGGACCTGGCCACGGGCAACCTCCGCGTATTCGACGCCATCATGACGGGGACCCGAGCCTACGCCGTCCGCGAAGACCTGAAGACGTACAACCAGCGGCTCCTCGACTACGTGAAAGACGGCGGGAACCTGATCGTCCTCTACAACACGCAGGAGTTCGCTCCCGACAAGTACGCGCCGTATCCGGCGGATCTGCCGCCGCGGGCCGAGGAGGTCTCGGAGGAGGACTCGCCCGTCGACATCCTCGCCCCCGACAACCAGGTCTTTACCTGGCCCAACAAGATCACGAAGGCCGACTTCGACGGCTGGGTCGAGCAGCGCGGCTCGAAGTTCCTCACGGAGTGGGATGGGGCCTACACGCCGATGATCGCCACCTGGGACAAGGGGCAGGCACCCCAGAAGGGCGGCTGGGTGTGGGCGCGCCACGGGAAGGGGAACTACACGTACTTCGCCTATGCCTTCCACCGGCAGCTTCCCTACGGCGTGCCGGGGGCGTACAGGTTGCTCGCGAACCTCCTCTGTCTCGGCAAGGTCCCGCCAGCGGCGGCGAAGCGGGCGGCGAGAACCCGGTGAGGTCCCAGTCTCCACCCATGGACAAGCGGACCTTCCTCAAGCTTTCCTCTGCGCTGGTGACGGCGCCTCTCGTCTCGCCTCTGCTGGCCTGGGCGTCCCGGGACAAGCTGAAGAACTGGGCGGGCAATCTCGAATACAGCACCGACCGCCTGCACTCCGCCAACTCGCTCGCCGAAGTGCAGGAATTCGTCAAGACGCAGCGGAAGCTCAAGGTCCTCGGCACGCGCCACTGCTTCAACGACATCGCCGACAGCACGCAGAGGCTCCTCTCGTTGAAGCCGATGGACAAGGTCGTCGCGCTCGACCCGCAGGCCCGCACCGTGACCGTCGGCGCGGGCATGAGCTATGGTCAACTGTGCCCGTATCTCGACCGCAAGGGCTTCGCGCTCCATAACCTGGCGTCCCTGCCCCACATCTCGATCGCGGGGGCCTGCAGCACGGCAACCCACGGCTCGGGCGAGACGAACGGGAACCTGGCCACGGCGGTGTCGGCGCTGGAGATCGTGAACGCGGCCGGCGACGTGGTGAAGCTCTCCCGCGAGCACGACGGCGAGACCTTTCGCGGAGCCGTGGTCGGGCTGGGCGCCCTGGGCGTCGTCACGAGGATCACCCTCGACATCCAGCCCGCTTTCCTGATGCGCCAGTACGTGTATGAGAACCTTCCGCTGAGCGAGCTGAAGGACCACTTCGACGCGATCGAATCCAGCGCGTACAGCGTCAGCCTGTTCACCGATTGGCAGAAGCAGCGTGTCAACGAGGTCTGGATCAAGAGCCGGATGGAGCAGGGACGGGCGTTCGACGCGCAGCCGGAGTTCTTCGGGGCGAAGCGCGCCACCAGGAATCTTCACCCGATTGCCGAGCTTTCCGCCGAGAACTGCACCGAGCAGATGGGCGTGGCGGGCCCCTGGTATGAGCGACTGCCGCACTTCCGCATGGGCTTCACCCCGAGCGCCGGCAAGGAGCTGCAATCGGAGTATTTCGTTCCCCGTCCGCACGCGCTCGAAGCCATCCTGGCCGTGGAACGGCTGCGCGATCAGGTGGGGCCGCACCTGATGATTTCAGAGATCCGTACCATCGCCGCGGACAGCCTCTGGATGAGCCCTTGTTACCAGCAGTCCAGCGTTACGATTCACTTCACCTGGAAACAGGACTGGCCGGAGAGCTGGCTCCCTTCAAGGTCCGGCGACACTGGGGAAAGCTCTTGACCATGTCCCCGTCGCAACTGAAGTCGAGCTACGAGAAGTTGCCGGAGTTCACGCAATTGAGCGAGAAGCTCGACCCGCAAGGCAAGTTCCGCAACGCATTCCTGGACAGGAACATCTTCGGTAGTTGACGCCCCTCGGAGCTCATCTCATGAGCATCCCGCCGTTGATCTCGATGGTCTCCCCCCGCAGGAACGAGCTGTCGTCGCCGGCGAGGAAGGCAATGACACGGGCCACCTCCTCGGGCTGACCGGCCCGCCCGAGTGGGATCGTCCTGGCGATGCCCTCGAAGGTCTCCCGGGGCGTGAAGCGCCCGTGGAACCGGGTGTCGTCGATGAGCCCCGGGGAGACGCAGTTGACGCGGATGCCGTGGGAAGCCAGCTCCTTGGCGATGGCCTTGGTCAGGGAGAAGAAGATGCTCGTCAGGTTGAGGTCGATCACCTCGCGCCAGCGCGACTCGGTCATCTCGAGCAGCGTCCGGCGCTCGATGAGGTCTCCGGCGTTGTTGATCAGGATGTCGATGCGGCCGAAGCACTTCTCCACGTCGGCCATGCGGCGCCGCACCTCCTCGAGCCGGGAGACGTCGGCGCCGAAGATCGTGGCCGTTCCCCCGCCGGCGGCGATGGACCTGGCCGTCTCTTCCGCGCCCTCCCGCCGGCGGAAGTAGTAACGGTCCGCCGCAACCTGGGCGCGGCCGAAAAGGGTCTCTCGCTGGAGGACCGACTCGACACGCCGAAGAGTGACAAGGAGCGCACAGTGGAGAGGCCAGTCGCGCTCGCAAGTTGGAGCCGGCGCTCGGGATTGAACCGAGGACCTGCTGATTACGAATCAGCTGCTCTACCGCTGAGCTACGCCGGCTGAGGCTGGCACGCCGCGACCGGCGTGAGGAACCATCGTAGCAGAAGCGCCCGGGAGACAGAAGAACCCGCGGGACGGACCAGCCCAGGCTTCGCGCGGACCGTGGTCGGTGGCTCGCGGTTGAGGGCCGGGCCCGCCGCTGCTACTGTCGCGCGCGATGGCCCTCGCCTGGCTCCGCCGCGCGCTGCCGGCCACGCTGCTCGTCGCCATGGGCGCACTGCTCGTGCTCAGCAGCCTGCACAAGCGGCTCGCCTACGATGAGTTCGACAACCTGGCCTATGGCTACCGCTTCCTCGACCGAGGGCCGGGCGCGCCGATGCGGGGCCAGCGCATGCCGGTGCTGCTCCTGAACGCCCTCGGCTGCGCGAGAGAGGGCTGCCGTCAGGACGCAGTCGACGCATCCGAATGGGCCCTGATGAAGGTGCGCCTGCCGACGATGCTCTTCACACTGCTCCTGGGCGGCCTCGTCTACCGTTGGGGCCGGGAGGCGCTCGGCGAGAGCGGCGCGCGGGCGGCGCTCTGGCTCTATGCCTTCAACCCGAGCTTCCTGGCCCACGGCAACAAGGTCACGAGCGACGTGCCGGCGGCGTTCTTCACCGCGGCCAGTGTCTACTTCTTCTGGAAGCTGGGCCGCCGACCGACCGTGCTGAGCCTCCTGCTCTGCGCCGCCGCCACCGCGGGGGCGCTGCTTTCCAAGTACACGAGCCTGCTGCTCCTCCCCGTTTTCGCTTTGCTCCTGGTCTCGCGGGGGCTGGACCCGCCGCCGGAGACCCCGCGCGACCGAAGCGCGGTGGTCCGAACCGTGGGCGCTGCGGCGGCGTTCTTGCTCCTGGTCGTCGTGGCGGTCAACGCCGCCTACCTCTTCCGCGGCAGCTTCCGGGCCTGGCACGATTACACCTGGGAGAGCCACGCCTTCCAGGCCCACGACCTCGACGGCCTGCCGATCCCACTCCCGCGGGTCTTCGTCCAGGGCCTCGACTACTCCAGCTACCTGCAGGAGCACGTCGACGTGGGTCGCGGCCTGAACTACGTCCGGGGCCGGCTCAGTGCCCACGGTGTCTGGTACGCCTTCCCGTTGATGATCCTGCTCAAGACGCCGTTGGCCTTCTTCGCGATGCTGGCCCTGGCCGCGACGGCGCGGCAGGTCGAGCCGCGGCCCGACCGGTGGACCTGGCTGACGCTGATCCTTCCCTTCGCCGCGGTGGTGGCGTGCTTCAGCCTGCTCGCCACGGCTCAGCTCGGCATCCGCTACCTGCTTCCGGGTCTGCCCACGCTCATCCTCTGCGGTGCGCGCGGGGCCGCCTTCGCGACGACGCCGCGGCGCAAGACCGCCGTGCTCGCGCTCATGGTCTGGTATGCGGCATCCACCCTGTCCTACCACCCGCACTACATCGCGTACTTCAACGAGCTGATCGGCCCGCGGAAGAACGCGTACCGATTCCTCGCCGACTCCAATCTCGACTGGGAAGACCACTCGTATTTCATCGCCCGCTATCAGGCCCGCCATCCCGAGCTGGCGGTCAGCGTCGAGCCGCCGGGCCCGCGGGCAGGCTACGTGCTCGTCGGGGCCAACCAGCTCGTGGGCGTCTACGATCCCGAGCGCTACCGCTGGCTGCGCGAGAACTTCACCCCGGTGGCCCACGTGTCCTACAGCCACCTGCTCTTCTATGTTCCGCCCGAGCGATTGCCTTCGATCGCCTCGCCGGGTCCACGATGATGAAGATCCTGCCCCTCGTTCCCGGCCGCTGGGAAGACCTCGCGTCGCTCTTCGGCGAGCGCGGCGCGTGCGGCGGCTGCTGGTGCATGTTCTGGCGCCTGCCCCGCGCAGTGTTCGTCCGGCAGAAGGGACGCGGCAACCGCGACGCCTTCCGGCGGCTGGTGAAGCGCGGCGATCCGCCCGGCCTCATCGCCTACGACGGCACGACCCCCGTCGGCTGGTGCGCGATCGCTCCCCGAGCGCAATACCCGGCGCTGGCTCGATCGCGCATCCTCAAACCGGTGGACGGCGAGCCCGTGTGGTCGGTGAGCTGCCTGTTCGTGGCCCGGCCGTACCGGCGCCGCGGAGTCTCGGTACTGCTGCTGAAGGCCGCCGCCAGTCGCGTCCGGCGGCGCGGGGGAAGGATCGTCGAAGGCTATCCTGTCGAGCCGCGGCAGGACAAGGTGCCCGACCCGTTCGTGTGGACCGGGCTCGCGTCCGCGTTTCGCCGGGCCGGATTCCGCGAGGTCGCCCGGCGCTCGAAGAGTCGGCCCATCATGAGGAGGGATTCGAGATGAGACAGCCATCGCTGTGGGCGGCGACCGCGCTCCTCGCCGGCGGCGCCGCACTGGCCCAGGCTCCCGCCGGCGGACAGGCGCTGCGCATCATCGCGTTCGGCGCGCACCCGGACGACTGCGACCAGAAGGCCGGCGGCACCGCCGCCAAGTGGGCCGCGCAGGGCCACCAGGTGAAGTTCGTATCCGTGACCAACGGCGACGCCGGCCATCAGACCGAGGGGGGCGGGGCGCTGGCCAGGCGGCGGCGGGCCGAGGCCCAGGAGGCAGCGCGGCGGTTCGGCATCGCGGAGTACGAGACGCTCGACAACCACGACGGCCAGCTCGTCCCGTCGGTCGACGTCCGCGAGCAGGTCATCCGGAAGATCCGCCAATGGAAGGCCGACATCGTGCTCGCCCCGCGGCCGAACGACTACCACCCCGACCATCGCTACACCGGCGTGCTCATCCAGGACGCCGCCTACATGGTGGTGGTACCGAACATCGCCCCCGACACTCCTCCCCTGCGGAAGAACCCGGTGTTCCTGTATTTCCAGGACGGCTTCCAGCGCCCCAACCCGTTCCGCCCCGACGTGGCGGTGGCGATCGACGACGTCCTCGACCGGAAGATCCGCGCCCTCGACGCCCATACCTCGCAGATGTACGAGTGGCTGCCGTGGGTGGCGGGCAACCTCGAGGAGGTGCCGAAGGACCCGGCCGCCCGCCTCGAGTGGCTGGGCAAGACGCGCAGCGGCGGACCGCTCTCCGATGCGGTCCGGGAGGCGGTCCGGAAGCGCTACGGCGCGAAGGCCGATGGGGTGCGCAACGCCGAGGCGTTCGAGCTGTGCGAGTACGGGCGGAGGCCGCAGGAGGACGAGCTCAACCGGCTCTTCCCCTTCTGAGCCCGAGCGTGGCGGCGGCGCCGACGAAGGACAGACCGATGCCGGCGAAGAGCGGGCCTCGCGCCCAGCCCACTTCCACCCGGTGCGTCCCCGCCGGAACGGGAACGCCGACCAGGTGGCCCTCCACAAGCGTCGCGTCGACCGGCCGTCCATCCACCTGAGCGCGCCAGGCGGCGAAGTGCGTGCGCGACCAGACGACCAGGCCGCCGGGTCCCGCGTCGACGTCGGCCTTCAGCCAGGCCGGCCCTTCCTCGAGAGAGATGACACGGCCCCGCCCACTCCCGATCCGCACTGTGGGCGCCGGGTCGTCGAGCGCGTACAGGCGGACGTGATGCGGAAGACTGAGCACCGCCGCCTCCCGGTACGGCGGCGGGAGAGCGTCGTCGGTCACCACGTACCGGACGGATGAGCGCCGGAGCGGCTCCGCTCGCTGCTCCCACGACGCATCGTCGAGCTGCTTGCGGACCACGCGATCGTCGTCCGAGTAGCTGCCGTCGGGGTCGCGGTCGAAAGCATAGGGAATGCCCGACTGGCCACCGCTGACCGCCCACAGCTCGGGCGCCACCCGGCGGAAGACCTCGCGC
>QHVM01000078.1 GCA_003223555.1 Acidobacteriota bacterium
GCTGCCCATTACAGCAGGTCCTTGGCGATCTCCCCGTACGACTCTGGGCGCCGGTCGTCATCGAGCAAGGGGGCGCTGCGGCGCGCCCCCTTGAACCCCCGCGCGCTCCGGCGAAGTGAATTCGCCTCCGCGCGCCGCCGGTGGCCCGTTGCGCTGCCCATTACAGCAGGTCCTTGGCGATCTCCCCGTACGACTCCGGGCGCCGGTCCCTATAGAACTGCCAATGGGCGCGGACCTTCTGGATGAGGTCGAGGTCGAGGTCGGCCACCACCAGCTCGTCCGCGTCGCGGCTGCCCTGGACCAGGATCTGCCCGTAGGGATCGCAGAAGTACGACGAGCCGTAGAACTCGCCGAAGTTCCAAGGCGCCTCGCGGCCCACGCGGTTGTTGGTGCCCACGAAGTAGCCGTTGGCGATGGCCATCGACGTCTGCTCGATCCGCCACAGGTTGTCCGAGTGGCCGGTCGTGGTCGCGGAAGGGACGAACACGATCTCGGCACCGTGGAGCCCCAGCACCCGTCCTCCCTCCGGGAAATGGCGGTCGTAGCAGATGTAGACGCCGATCGTCGCGTAGCGGGTCCTGAACACCGGGTAGCCGAGGTTGCCGGGCTTGAAATAGAACTTCTCCCAGAACCCGGGCAGGCAGTGCGGGATGTGGTTCTTGCGGTACTTGCCGAGGTAGCTCCCGTCGGCGTCGATGACGGCCGCGGTGTTGTAATAGACGCCGGCCGTCTCCTCCTCGTAGACGGGGACCACCATCGCCATGTCGTGCCGGCGGGCCTGCTCCTGCATGAGACGCACCGTCGGGCCGTCGGGGACGCGCTCGGTGAAGGCGTACCACCGCGGGTCCTGCTCGGCCGCGAAATAGGGGCCGTAGAACAGCTCCTGCAGGCACAGGATGCGGACACCGCGCTGCCCCGCCTCCGCGATGATCTCCAGGTGCTTGTCGATCATGGCCTGCCGGACCTCGGGCAGGGCCGCCTCGGCCGGCGATTTCACGTTGCTGGCCTGGATCAGGCCGCAGCGCACGACGCGTGGCATAGGGCTTTATTTAAGCACGGAGCAGGGAGCGACGGATTCACCGCAGGGCGGCGTCAGCCCGCACTCATCCGCGACCATAGGTCGCGCGCGGCGGCGCGGGCGCGTGCGAAGGCGGCCGCCGCATCCACTCCCGCCAGCTCGCGCTCGCGCATCACCCAGCGGCCGGCCACCATCACCGAGCGCACGTGGCTGCGGTCGATGCCGAAGAGGAGATGGCCGGCCAGGTTGTCGGCCTGCAGGTCGGTGGGCGGCCGGTAATCCAGCACGATCAAGTCGGCCGGCGCGCCGGCGTCGAGCTTGCCGAAGGGAAGCCCGAAGAGGGCCGCGGCCAGCCGATGGCCGCCGGCCACGAGCTGCAGCGTCGCCGCCGCGGCGTCGTCCCGGCCCGCGTCCCTCATCTTGAGGAAGGCGGCTCGCGCCTCCGCGAGCATGTCCTCGTCCATGCCGTCGGTGCCCAGGGCGGCCCGGCGCAGGGCGGCGGTGGGGGCATAGCCCACTGCGTTGTTCATGTTCGAGCGCGGGTTATGGGCGATCCAGCAGCCCTTGGCGTGGACGGACTGCACCTCGTCCGGCCGCAAGTGGACGCAGTGCGCGAGGAGGGCCCGGGAGGCGAGCAGGCCGTGGCGGTCCAGCCGCTCGACGAGCGTGCAGCCGTAGCGGGCCCGGCAGTCCTCGACGTCGGCGCCGTCCTCGGCCACGTGGAGGTGCAGGCTGGCGCCGGTCTCGGCCACCGCGCGGGCCAGCCGATCGAGGCTCTCGTCACCGAGCGTGAAGCTGGCATGGGCGCCGACGAGGCCGCGGGTCAGCGTGGTGGCGCGCTCGCGGGCGAAGCTCACGTTCTCCTCGACCCCCAGATCACGTGCCTCCGGGCCGTTGCGGTCGGTGACCTCGTAGCAGAGCGCGGAGCGCAGGCCGACCTCCTCCAGCGCGCACTGGATCAGCCGGAGGGAGCCGCGGACGGACGAGGGGGAGGAGTGGTGGTCGATGAGGAGCGTCGTCCCCGACCGCGCGGCCTCGATGCCGCCGACGAGCCCGGAGAGGTAGACCGCCTCCGCGTCCAGCGCGCGGTCGAGCTTCCACCACACGCGTTCCAGGGTCTCCACGAAGCTGCGGGGCGGCGCCCCGGGTCCCGGCATGCCGCGGGCCAGCGCGCTGTAGAGATGGGTATGGGCGTTGACCAGCCCCGGCATCACCACCGCCCCCTCCAGCTCCAGCGCCTCCTCCCCCGGGCGGGCGCTCAAGGCGGGGCCGCGCTCGGCGATGCGCTCGCCCTCGATCCGGAGGTCGGCCTCGTCCACCCGGGGCGGATCGAAGGTGGCGAGCCGCGCGTGCTTCAGCAGCATCGGCCTGAAGGGAATTCTAGCGTGCGGGCGCGTAGAATCGCTCGGTGGAGCCGCCGCCCAGGGTCACCGAGCGCGAGGCCCGCGAGGTCGCCGAATCCGCCCGCGAGGCGGAATGGCGCGACGAAAGCTTCGTCCGCGACCTGTTCGACGGGAAGCTCCGCCTGGACCTCGTCCACCCCTACCCGCGTCCCGGCCCGGAAGACGAGGGTTCCTGCACGACGAGGTCGACGGCGACGAGATCGACCGCACGGGCAAGATCCCTCCTCCCGTCGTCGACGGGCTGCGCAAGCTGGGCGCCTTCGGCATCAAGATCCCCCGCGAGTACGGCGGCCTGGGGCTCTCCCAGCACAGCTACACGCGGGCCATCCGGCTCGTCTCGACCGTGGACGGCTCGCTCACCGCGCTGCTCTCCGCTCACCAGTCCATCGGCGTCCCCCAGCCGCTGAAGCTCTTCGGCACCGAGGAGCAGAAGCGCCGGTACTTCCCGCGCCTGGCCCGGGGGGCCATCTCCGCCTTCGCCCTCACCGAGGCCGGAGTCGGGTCCGATCCGGCCGCGATGCAGACGACGGCCGTCCCCACCGGCGACGGCCAGGCGTTCGTCCTCAACGGCGAGAAGCTCTGGTGCACGAACGGCACGGTGGCCGAGCTGCTGGTGGTCATGGCCCGCACCCCGCCGAAGGTCCTGGGTGGCCGCGAGCTGCGTCAGATCACGGCCTTCATCGTGGAGACGGACTGGCCGGGGGTGGAGGTGGTCCGCCGTTGCGAGTTCATGGGGCTGAAGGCGATCGAGAACGGCGTCATCCGCTTCCACGACGTGCGCGTGCCGCGGGAGAACGTCCTCTGGAAGGAGGGGCAGGGCCTGAAGCTGGCCCTCATCACCCTCAACACCGGCCGGCTCACGCTGCCCGCCTCCTCGGTGGCGGTGGGCAAGCGCTGCCTGCAGATCGCCCGCCGCTGGGCGGGGGAGCGCGTGCAATGGGGCGCCCCCGTCGGGCGCCACGATGCGGTGGCGCAGATGCTGGGGTCGATGGCGGCCAGCACGTTCGCCATGGAGGCGATCTCCGAGCTGTGCTCGCTGCTGGCCGACCGTCACGATTACGACATCCGGCTGGAAGCCGCGATCGCGAAGCTCTACAACTCCGAGGCCGGCTGGCGGATCGTCGACGACACGGTGCAGATCCGGGGCGGCCGCGGCTACGAGACCGCGCGGTCGCTGGCCGCGCGGGGCGAGCCGCCGATCCCCGTCGAGCGCATCATGCGCGACTTCCGGATCAACCTCATCTTCGAGGGCTCGAGCGAGATCATGCACCTGTTCATCGCCCGCGAGGCGGTGGACCGCCACCTGAGCGTCGCGGGAGAGCTGGCGAGCCGCGACGCGCCCCTGTCCCGCCGGATGGTCGCCGCTCTCCGGGCCGCGCTGCATTACGCCACGTGGTACCCGGCGCGCTGGATCGGCTGGGGCCACTGGCCGCGGTACGCCGCCTTCGGCCGCCTGGCCCCCCACCTGCGCTTCGTCGACCGGGCATCGCGCCGCCTGGCCCGCAGCCTCTTCCACGCCATGGTCCGCTTCGGCCCCGGGCTGGAGAAGAGGCAGGCGGTGCTGTTCCGCCTGGTGGACGTGGGAGCGGAGCTGTTCGCCATGGCCGCCACCTGCGCCCGCGCCGAGATGCTGCGGCGGTCGGAGGGACCGGAGGCGGCGGGCGCCGTCGAGATGGCAGACCTGTTCTGCCGCCAGGCGCGCCGGCGCATCGAGGACCTGTTCCATCGGCTCTTCCGCAACGACGACGCCCGCACGTACGGGGTCGCCCAGCAGGTACTGGCCGGAGAGCACCTCTGGCTCGAGCAGGGTCTGGTGCGGGAGCGCCTGGCCGAGGCGGTGGCCAGGGAGGCGCAGACGGCCGCCGGGCGCCGCTGAGGCGCCTGGCGCCCACGCCCCCGCGCGCGTAGAATCCTCGCCGGCTTCCCTCGGGAGAACAATCCATGAACAGGAGTGGGGGCGCGCTCGCCACCCTGGCCCTTCTCGCCGGCGCCGCGTGCACGGCCCGGCCGAAGCCTGCGCCGGCCAGCGTGCGCCTGGCCGACCTCTACAAGCCCGCGATGGTCGAAGGCCGTCCGGCGGCGCTCGCGGAGCGGCCGCGCATCGAATGGCGCTTCGCCGGGCCGGCGCCCGCCGGCAAGCTGGCCGCCACGCGGGGCTGGCAAGCGGGCCCGGGAGTCGGCGCGCTCTCCGTCCGCGACGGGCGCCTCGTGGGCCGGAGCACGTCCGACTTCCCCCTCCTGCACCTGGAACGCTCCCCCGCGCCGGCCGACCGCGACATCCTCCACGCCGTCGAGGTCCGCTGCCGCGTGTCGGCGGGTGCCCGGTTGTCCCTGAGCTTCCGCGGATCGGAAAAGGTCGACCTCGCGGAGGCCGTCAAGCGAGGGCGCGAGTTTCCCTGGCGCCTGGCCGGACCGGTGATCGCCGGGCCCGAGATGCGCACGTATACCCTCGAGACCCGCGCCCTTCCCGGCGCCATCACCGCCTCGGACACCCGGCACATCCTGCTGCGTCCGACCGACGCCCAGGGCGCGAGCTTCGAGGTCGAATCGGTGCGGCTCGTCTTCCGCAAGGAGCACCTGGCCGGTGTGCCGTCCGGCCTCGGCTGGCACGGCCTCTCCGAGGTCTACCGCGAGACGCTCGTCGCCCGCTCGCCGGAGGTGATCCGGATGTCGGTGACCCTGCCGAGCCGGCCGTGGCTCGATCTGGGGATCGGGACCGTCGAAGACGAGCCGATCACCTTCCGCCTCGGCGTGCGGGAGGGCGGGGGAGAAGAGAAGCTGCTCCTGGAGCGCACCGTGACGACGCCCCACCGCTGGGAGCCGGTGGCCGTCGACCTCGCGCCCTTCGCCGGCCGGACGGTGGGGCTCTCGCTCGCTCTCGCCGCCGGGAAGCCGGGCACGCTCGGCTTCTGGGGCGCTCCGGTCGTCCGCAGCCACGAGGCGCCCCCGACTCGCACGGCGGGAGACGGACCGGTCGCACCGCCGCAGGGCGTGATCCTGGTGTGGGCGGACACGCTGCGGCGCGACCACCTCGGCGCGTACGGTTACGGCCGACCCACCACCCCCGTGATCGACCGCCTGGCCCGCGAGGGGACGCTCTTCCGCGACTGCGTGGGCCAGGCCACCTGGACGAAGGTCGCCACCCCGGCCTTGATGACCTCGCTCTACCCGTCCTCGCACGGCGTGCGGGAGTTCTCGGACCGCCTGCCCGGCTCCGCGGCGACCCTGGCCGAGGTGTATCGCGACGCCGGCTACGCCACGCTGTCGTTCTCGTCCATCATCTTCACCGGCAAGTTCACGAACCTCCACCGCGGCTTCGAGGAGGTCCACGAGGACAGCTCGCTGCCCGACCGCGAATCGAGCAAGACGGCCCGCGCGTACGTCGACCGGCTGCTGCCGTGGCTCGACGCCCATCGCGACGTGCCGTTCTTCGTGTTCCTGCACGTCTCCGACCCCCACGACCCGTACAAGCCATACCCGCCCTACGACACGCTGTGGGCCGATCCGGCGAAGCGCGATCAGCACGAGAAGGAGAACAAGGACGTCCGCAAGTTCATCGGCCCGCCCCTGCTGAAGGCCTTCGGCATGCCGTCCCGCGCGGAGCTGCAGAAGGCGGGCTTCGACGCCGACGCCTACGTGGACTACGACCGCGACTGGTACGACGGGTCGATCCGGGCCATGGACGCGGAGATCGGGCGGCTCGTCGAGCGACTGCGCTCGCTGCAGCTGGACGGGAAGACGCTCGTCGTGTTCACCGGCGATCACGGAGAGGAGTTCCTCGAGCACGGCCGCACCTTCCACGGCCAGAGCGTCTACGGTGAGCTGGACGGGCTGCCCTTGATCCTCTGGGGTCCGGGCCGCGTGCCGCGCGGCCTGGTGGTGGAGCCGACGGTCGAGACGATCGACATCATGCCGACCCTCCTCGACGTGAGCCGGCTGCCGGTCCCCCCGCAGGCCCAGGGCCACAGCTTCCTGTCCCTGCTCGCCTCCGGCCGCGGAGGGCGGGACGCGGTGCACGCAGACGCGGCGGCCTGGACGGACCGGCCCGCCATCACGGAGAAGGCCACCACGACGGAGCCGGTGGGCGCGCCCCCACCGGAAGACACCGCATCCACGGCCATCGTCTCGGGGGGCTGGAAGCTCATCCAGAACACGAAGCGCCCGGAGGGCAGGCCGGAATTCGAGCTGTACGACCACGCCCGCGACCCGCTCGACAAGAGCGACGTGGCGGCGGTCCACCCCGACGTGGTCGCGGCGCTGGCGAAGAAGCTGGAGGCCTGGAGGACGATGGCCGCGGCCGCCCGCCTCAAGCCCGACGCCGAGACCGCCAAGAGCCTGAGCAAGGACGAGCTGGACCGGCTGCGGAGCCTGGGCTACATCAAGTAGGACGCCACCACAACGAGCAGCGAGCGGCGGATTCACTCCGCCGCGAGCGAAGCCTGGGCTACATCAAGTAGCCCAAAGAGGCCGGTCTTTCAGGTACGCGGCCAGCTCGGCATCATCCGGCCGCAAGGTGACCGGCTGCCCGGCCGCCCGCATCGCGCTCTTGACGTCCTTGAGGCCGCTCCCGGTGACGACCGCGAGCGCGCGGTCGCGGCTCGGCACGATCCCTTCCGCCACCGCCTTGCGCAGGCCGGCCAGCCCCGCGACCCCCGCCGGCTCGCCGAAGACGCCGGCCAGACGACCGGCTTCGCGCATCGCCTCGAGGATCGCCTCGTCCGAGACCGCCACGAAGGCTCCGCCCGACTCCCGCACCGCCCGCAGCGCCTTGCGCCAGTTGCGCGGATGGCCGACGCAGATGCTGTCGGCCAGCGTCCGCGCCGGCCCCGGCCGGAGGTCACGCATCTGCTCGAAGGCGTCGACGAGCGGCCGGGCGCCCTCGGCCTGGACCCCGAGCATGCGGGGCAGGCGCTCGATGAAGTTCAGCGCGCGCATCTCCCGCAGCCCCTTCCACGTCCCCGCGATCGTGCATCCGTCGCCCACCGACACCGCCACCCAGTCCGGGACCTCGGGCCCCAGCTGCTCGGCGATCTCCAGGCCGCAGGTCTTCTTGCCTTCGACGAGCGACGGGTTGACGGCCGCGTTGCGGTTGTACCAGCCGTAGGCGGCGCAGGCGCGCTGGCACAGCTCCCACGTCTCGTCATAGCTGCCCTTCACGCGGACGACGCGCGCGCCGAAGACGAGGAGCTGGGCCACCTTCGGCTCCGGAGCGGACTCGGGGACGAAGATGACGGACGTGAGGCCGACGCTGGCCGCCGCGCCGGCCAGCGACGAGGCGGCGTTGCCGGTCGATGCGCAGGCGACGACGCGCGCCCGGCGCGCGAGCGCGCGGGCGACGCCCACGCCGCTCGCCCGGTCCTTGAAGGACGCGGTCGGGTTGCGTCCCTCGTCCTTGAGCCGCAGGCTGCGGACTCCCGCCCACCCGGCCAGGCGAGGGGCGTCCTCGATGGGCGTCCAGCCCACCTGCACGCGAGCGACGCGGGCGCCGGCGGGCAGCGGCAGCAGCTCGCGGTAGCGCCACTGGTCGCGAGCCCGGCCGGCCAGGACCCGGGGGTTGATGGCGCGCCGGGCGGCCGCGAGGTCGAACTCGACGTCGAGCACGCCCTCCGGCCCGCAACGGGGGCAGGGATCGTCGAGCCGCCGCCGGTAGCGCGCGCCGCAGCGCATGCAAACGGCGCCGGTGACGGCGCCCGCCGGGGCCCGGGTTGCCCGTGTCCGAGCTTCCATCGGATACTCCCGCCTCACGGAGGACAGCGGTGAAGATCTCGCCCTTCGCGCTCGTTATATCTGCTCTGGCGGCGCCGTTCCAGGCCGAGGTGGCGCCGGCGGCCTCGCTCACCGTCCTCCGCTGCGGCCGGCTCATCGACGGCCGGCGGGCGGTACCGGTCGAGAACGCGGTGGTGGTCGTCGAAGGAGAGCGGATCAAGGAGGTCGGGCCGGGCCTGGCCGTGCCCGACGGCGCGCGGGTCATCGACCTCGGCCGGGCCACCTGCCTGCCCGGCCTCATCGACAACCACACCCACGTGCTCCTGCAGGGCGACGTGACCGCCGCCGATTACGACGAGCAGCTCCTGAAGGAGTCGATCGCCTACCGCGCCATCCGCGCCACCGCCGCCGCCCGCACCGCGCTGCTCAACGGCTTCACCGCCCTGCGCGACCTGGAGACCGAGGGCGCGATGTACGCGGACGTGGACCTCAAGACCGCCGTCAACCGCGGCGTCGTCCCCGGCCCGCGCCTGTTCGTGTCCACCCGCGCCCTGGCGCCGACCGGGACGTATCCACTGCTCGGCTACTCGTGGGAGCTGAAGGTCCCCGAGGGCGTGCAGATCGCCGACGGCGCCGACGGCGTGCGCCGCGCGGTCCGCGAGCAGGTGAAGTACGGGGCGGACTGGATCAAGTACTACTCCGACCGGCGTTACTTCATGAGGGACGGCGCGCTCCGTTCCTGGGTCAACTTCACCGGCGAGGAGGCCCGGGCGCTGGTGGACGAGGCCCACCGGCTGGGGCGGAAGGTCGCCGCCCACGCCATCGGGCGGGACGGGATCGAGGCCGCGCTGAGGGCGGGCGCCGACACAATCGAGCACGGCGACGGCCTCGACGACGAGCTGATCGACCTCATGGTGCGCCGGGGCGTCTATTGGTGCCCGACGATCTTCGTGGGCGTCTACGTGGCCGAGGGCCGGGCGGTCGCGGGAGCGCCGATCTGGAAGACGATGGTCGACCTGGAGCGGCAGGCCTTCGGCAAGGCGGTGCGCAAGGGCGTCAAGATCAGCTTCGGCACCGACGCGGGGGGCTACCCGTGGACGGAGAACCAGGCCAGGGAGTTCGCCTTCATGGTGCGCTACGGGATGACGCCCATGCAGGCGATCCAGTCCGCCACCTCGGTGGCGGCGGCGCTGCTCGGCCAGGAGGCCGACCTCGGCGCCGTGGAAGCGGGCCACTTCGCCGACGTGATCGCCGTCAAGGGTGATCCCCTGGCGGACATCACGGAACTGGAGCGGGTGAGCTTCGTGATGAAGGGCGGCGTCGTGTACAAGCGGGAATGAGCGGCGACGACGGCGGTGTCACCCAGCCACGTGGCGCTCGACGAGCTTCAACCGAGCCATGCGGCCGAAGTCCTCGTCGAGTGACCAGATCGACGCCCCCTGCTCCGCGGCGAGGGCCCCGATGAGCAGATCGACGAAGCCGAAGCGCTCGCCGGCGTCACCGGCGCGGTCGATCCAGGCGTCGATACGGAGCCACGTGCTCTCCTCGGGATAGAACACGGGAAGTCCGGACAGCACGCGCCGCAACCGCGGGCGGTCGCGGCGGGAGGCTCCGGAAAGGATCTCCACCCGCACGGGGGCGGCCAGCGCCACCTCCTGGGCGTCGAGGAGGCCGCGCAGGCGGTGCGCCTCGGCGCTCTCGCCCGCGCGCAGGGCGGCGATCCAGACGGAGGTGTCGACGAAGATCACTTCCGCCGCCGCCCGGGGCGACGCGCGGCGGGGCGGCGCCGCGACCCCGCGATGTCGACGTCCAGGCGAACCGTCCCCAGCAGGTCCTTCAGCTCCTCGATGCGCTTCCGGCGGACCATCTCCCTCAGCGAGAGGACCACGGTGTCCGTCTTGGACTTGAAGCCCAGGAGCCGGCGAGCCTCCTCGATCAGCGGCTCCGGCAGGTCCAGCGTGGTCCTCATATGAATCAGACTAATTTTTATGCTTCCTGATGTCAATTGAGGTCCGGAATCGATGCGGCCCGGCTGCCCTCACCCCGCCGTTCGCGGATCCCGCGGTCGACCTCGGCCGCCTTCTCCTGGTGGGCGGCCCAGAAGGCCGGGTCCTCCTGCGCCCGCAGCTCGGCGACCGTCTTGCCCTGCTGCTCCACCCAGGTGAAGTACTTCTGGTTGTGCCAGCGGCGGCGGGCCTCGGCCGTCCCCTCGACGAGCCAGCCCGGCTCGGGCTCGCGGAAGATGTCCAGGCGGCGGCGGGCCTCGTCCTCCGTCATCGGCCCGCGCTCGCGGTCGAGCTTGCGCAGCACCGAAGGATAGCGGTCGAAGCCGTCGGTGGCGACGGTGACGACGGCCTGGCGCGGCCCCAGGCCGAGGTGGCGCGCGGCCTTGACCGAGGCCAGGACGTTGCAGACCCCGCTGATGCCGAACAGTCCCACCCACTGGCGGGCGTGCTCGGCGGGCACCCCCTCTTCGACGAGCGCTTCCGTCCCTTCCTGGAGGAGCTGCAGCCCTTCCAGGCAGCGCTGGTCGTCGACGCACACCAGCAGGTCGGTCGCCCACACGTTGTGGATCCAGGTCACGTGCTTGTCGCCGATCCCTTCGATCCGATGGGCACCGAAGCCGACGTTGTAGAGCGTCGGGCACTGCACCGGCTCCACGGCCACCGTCGCCGCGGCGGGATGGCGCCTCTTGATCGCCTCGCCGGCCGCGATCGTCCCCGCCGAGCCCATCGCGGAGACGAAGGCGCCGACCTCGAGCCCCAGCGCATCGACCACCTCGAGGGCCGCGGCGGCCGTGCAGTGGAAATGGAAGCGGTAATTGGCGAACTCCTCGAACTGGTTCAGGATCCGGCGGCCGGGCGCCGAGCGCAGCTCGCGGACCTTGTCGTAGATCTCCTTGACGTTGGACTCGGATCCCGGGGTCGCCAAGATCTCCGCGCCGTAGCCGCGGATCTTCTCGAAGCGCTCCGCGCTCATCTCCTCGGGCAGCACGACCAGCGAGCGGTAGCCCATGCGCGGCCCTACCCAGGCGCCGCCGATGCCGAAGTTACCGGTGGAGGGGAAGACCAGCGTATGCGCCCCGGGCGCGCAGTCGCCGTCGAGCTGCTTCTCGACCAAGATCGAGTAGGCCGGTCCCACCTTGTGCGAGCCGGTCGGGAAACGGCCGCCGGAGAGCACGACGACGGGCGCCGGCAGCCCGGTCAGGGCGCTCGGGAGCACGGCGTGGGGAACGGCCCCCTCGCTCTTCCAGCCGATGTTCCACAGGTTGGCCGGGTCGAGGCTCCGGCCGCGGGCCGCCCTCGCCTGCTCGCGGACGGCCGCTGGAATCAGCGACGGGTCGCGCATCTCGGCGAAGGTGGGGCCGAAAATCATGCCGCCCATTGGAACCGATCGGGCTCTCTGGATCAATCATCATGCGGGAATGCTTGCCTGCCCGGGGGGACAAGGGTCTTCGATGCACGCAGCCACACCGGACGAGTCTCGGCCGCCCGCGGCGGGGTGCTCACCGCAGCCGGCCAGCCCTACGCCTACTCGTTCTTCGCGAGCGACGGACGGATCACGCTGGCGGCGCCGATCCGCCGGATCGAGAACCTCGGCGTGGGCCGCCATGTGCTGCAGATGGAGGGCGCGGAGGGCAAGCCCTTCGAGGTCCAGCCGGGAGCTTTGGGTGGTCGTCGCCCTGCCCTGAGGAGGAGGCTTCCGCCCCCTCTCAGGCCTCGGCCACGCGGCGCACCGCGCGCTCCAGCAGCACCGCCGCCATCTCCCGCCGGTAGGCGCGGCTCGACCGCAGATCGTCGATGGGCACGACCTCGGCCTTGACCGCTTCACGCGCCCGGCGCAGCGCTTCGTAGCCCCCTTCGAGGAGCGCCTTCTCGGTCTCGGGTGCCCGCACCACGGTCGGCGCCACCGCGCCGAGCGCGACGCGCACCCACTCCGGCCGGCCATCGCGGAAGGTCATGCCCACCGCCACCGACACCTTCGAGATGGCCTGGGCCTGGCGCTGGCCGAGGCGCAGGAAGCAGCCGCGCACACCGGCGCGGATGGGCACGCGCACTCCGAGGATCAGCTCGTCGGGGGCGAGCACCGATTGACGGGGGCCGGTGAAGAACTGCGCCACCGGCATGTCGCGGCGCGAGGAGACCGAGACCAGCTCCACGACCGCGTCGGCGGCGTAGAGGGGGGGAACCGTGTCGGCGGCGGGAGAGGCGTTGGCGAGGTTGCCGCCCAGCGTGCCGCGATTGCGGATCTGCGGCCCGCCGATGACGGCGCAGGCCTGCGGCAGCGACGGTATCACGCGGGCCACGAGCGGCGAATCGATCATCTCGGTGTGGGTGGCGCCGGCCCCGATCCACAGGTGCCCGTCTCGCTCCTCGATCCCCCGCAGCTCGGCGACCGCGGTGAGGTCGAAGAGCGACGCCCGGCTCTGCTGCCCGTCCTTCGCCTTGACGAGGACGTCGGTGCCGCCGGCCACCGGACGCGCTTCGCCCCCGCGCTGGGTCAGGATCTCGAGGGCCTCTTCGAGCGAGCGCGGCCGGTAGTACCCCGGAGCGGCCGGAGGGGTCGAAGCCACGGCGGGCGGGTGCGGGGCGGGTTGTCCCGCGGCCCGGGCCACCGCCGCGAAGATCTTCGTGTAGCCCGTGCAGCGGCAGAGGTTGCCGGCCAGGCCGGCCCGGATCGAGTCGAGGTCGGCCTGCGGCTGCCGGTCGAGCAGGGCCTTGCCCGCCATGACCATGCCGGGGATGCAGATGCCGCACTGGACGCCCCCCGTCTCGATGAAGGCGTCCTGCAACGGATGCAGCCCCGCCCCGGCCAGCCCTTCGATCGTCTCCACCACCGCCCCGTCCACCTGGAAGGCCATCATCAGGCACGAATCGGCGGCATGGCCGTCAACGATGACGGTGCAGGCGCCGCACTCGCCCTTGCCGCAGCCCTCCTTGGCCCCGGTCAGGCGCAACTCGTCGCGCAGCAGGTCCAGCAGCCGGAGGTCGCTACGCGCCCGGAGCCGCACGGGCTGCCGGTTGAGGGTCAAGGCGAGGTCGATGAGGTCGGCCACGGTCGGCTTCAAGGATGAACGAGGGCCCGGGCGGTTTCAAGGACGCGGCGCCCGTTACGGCGCGATGCGGGTACTCACGGCTCCCCCCGACCGAGGCGATGCTCGAGGACGATGGCCCGGAACCAGGGCGTGTAGCGGCCGGGGTCGGCCCGCATGTCTCGCTCGAGCTGACGGCGCTCGACGAAGCGGTAATCGGCGATCTCGTCGGCGTTGGGCCGCACCGGCCCCGAGTACTCGCCCCGGAAGACCCAGTCGAGCTCGTTCTCGCCGACCGCCCCGTCGTAGTCCGCTTCGTAGCGGAACTTGTAGAGGAACCGGAGCTCGCAGCGGATGCCCAGCTCTTCCTCCAGGCGCCTCGCCGCGGCGGCGGCGCAGCTCTCCCCCGGCCGTGGATGGCTGCAGCAGGCGTTCGACCAGTAGAGCGGCCACGTCCTCTTGAGCGCGCTTCGCCGGGTGATCAGCATCGTGGGTCCATTGACGACGACGACGGAGAACGCCCGGTGCAGGATGCCCGGGCCGGTATGGCACGCCTCCTTCCGGGCACGGCCGATCTCGCGATCGTTGCCGTCGACGAGGATCAGCGAGTCACTCATCGAGGCTGCCGCTTAGAATCGCGCCTTCCTCGTCCGAGGGGGCGAGTTGAGGTGCGCGCCGCCGCCCGGCACGAGCTCATCGACCTCATCTCGCCCGTATACGCGAGTTCATCAGTTTCGGGCGGGCCGTCGCAAGCGGAAAGTTTCCCGATGAGGCGCCATGGTATGTTTCTGTGGAGTGTCCCGACGCGCCGCCGTCCACCAACCCCACCTCCGCGGTCGGATCCTCGACGAGCTGCAGCGAGAGAGCTTCTCCTACTTCCTCCACGAGACCAATCACCGCAACGGCCTCGTCCGGGACAAGACGCGGAAAGCCTGGCCGGCCAGCATCGCCGCGGTGGGCATGGCGCTGGCCGCCGATCCGGTGGGGGTGGAGCGGGGCTTCCTGACCCGCAAGGAGGCGGTCCGCCGCACGCTCACCGTGCTGCGCTTCCTCTGGCGCGGCCCCCAGGGCCGGCAGCCCGATGCCACCGGCTACCGGGGCTTCTATTACCACTTCCTCGACATGCAGACGGGCCGCCGCGCGCACCGATCCGAGCTGTCGACGGTGGATACCACCCTCCTGCTGGCGGGGGCACTGACCGCCGCCGCCTATTTCCAGCACGACAACAAGGCAGAGGCCGAGATCCGCAAGCTGGCCGACGCCCTCTATCGGCGGGCGGACTGGCGATGGGCGCTCAATCGGGGAGCGACGGTCAGCCACGGCTGGAAGCCGGACCGCGGCTTCCTCAAGTACCGCTGGGAGGGATACGACGAGGCTCTCATCCTGTACATCCTCGGCCTCGGCTCGCCGACCTTCCCGCTCCCCCAGGAAAGCTACGACGCGTGGCTGTCGACATATTCGTGGCGGAAGATCTACGGCTACGAGCTCGTCCACGCCGGGCCCCTCTTCGTCCACCAGATGTCGCACCTCTGGATCGACTTCCGTGGGATCCGGGACCGGTACATGCGGCAAAGAGGGCTCGATTACTTCGAGAACTCCCGGCGCGCCACCTATGTCCAGCAGGAGTACGCGGTGCGCAACCCGCGCGGCTTCGAGGGCTACAGCCGCAACTGCTGGGGCCTCACCGCCAGCGAGGGTCCGGGGCCCCGGACGCTGCGGGTCGACGGGGTGGACCGGCGCTTCTACGACTATGTCGCGCGGGGGGTGCCGACCGGGCCCGACGACGGCACGCTGGCTCCGTGGGCGGTGACGACCTCGCTCCCGTTCGCTCCCGAGATCGTGGTCCCGTCGATCCGTTACTTCACGAAGCTCGACCTGCGCGCGGCCCATCCCTACGGGTTCAAGGCGACCTTCAACCCCACCTTTCCCGACCGGGGGCCCACGCACAACAAGTGGGGCTGGGTCTCGCCCCATCACTTCGGCATCAACCAGGGGC
>QHVM01000019.1 GCA_003223555.1 Acidobacteriota bacterium
CCCCTTCGCAACAAGGTGCGACGCTGGCGCGTCGCATCGTACGCGCGGGGTCGACGCTTGTCTCGCTTCGCTCGACTTCGCGTCCCCCGCGTCCCCCGCTCGCGCCTTCCGCGGCGGCGAAGTGAATTCGCCGCCGCTCATCAAGCGGGTCCGCTTCGCGGCCCCGAGGGGAGTGAATCCCGCTCCGCTCGCAGCCGTGGCCCTTCTCCTCACCGTCTTGAGCTCGGGGTGCGCCACGGCGTCGCTCCCGCCGCCGGCCGGCATCGCGGCGCGGGCCCGCGAGGCGCTCTCCTACCGCGCCCGCCTCCGAGTCTCCCTGAAGGGGCCGGGGGTGCGGGCCCGCACCGCCGCCCTCGTGGCCTTCCGCCGTCCGGACGGGCTGCGCATCGAGGTCCCCGGCCCCACCGGCCCCCGCCTGCTCGCGGTGGCGCGAGGCGGGCGACTGGCCGCCGTCTTCCCGAGCGAGAGGGCCGTCTACGCCGGCAACGCGCGAGCCGGCGAGCTTCAGGCGCTGCTCGGAGTCGCGCTGGAGCCGGCGGAGGTGATGGACCTGCTCGTCGGCGTGCCTTCGAGCCGGCTGAGGAGCTATCGGGCGGTCTGGGGACCGGCGATGCCCCGGCGGATCGAGGCCACGCTGCCCGACGGCGGCAAGATCAAGGTGACGGTGGAAGAGGCCGAGGCCGGCGCCGCCCTGTCCGAGGCCGCCTTCGCCGAGCCACGCCACGAGGGCTACCGGGCGGTGGACGCCGACGAGGCCCGCAGCCTGTGGAGCGGAGGCCGGTGACGGCGCGGCCGAGGGTCCGCGTGCCGCGCGGCGGGCTGCTCGTCCCTGCCTTCGCCAAGATCAACCTGGGCCTCGAGGTGCTCGGCCTGCGCCCGGACGGCTACCACGAGCTGCGCTCGCTCTTCCAGACGATCGACCTCCACGACGACATCGTGATCCGGCCGCGGCCCCGCACGCTCGAAGTGAGGTGCGACCACCCGGCCGTGCCGCGCGACGAGCGGAATCTCGCCCTGCGGGCCGCGCTGGAGCTGCGCCGTCATGCCGGCATCGAGCGGGGAGCCGAGATCGCGATCACCAAGCGCATACCGGTGGGAGGCGGGCTGGGGGGCGGAAGCAGCGATGCGGCGGCGGTGCTGATGGCGCTCGACCGCCAGTGGGGCCTGGGCCTGGGACCGGCCGGCCTGCACGGCCTGGCCCGGCGACTCGGGGCCGATGTTCCGTTCTTCCTGCTCGGCGGCACGGCCCTGGGCGTCGCCCGGGGGGACGAGGTCTACCCGCTGCGCCGGCAGGTCCGCGGACACGTGGTGCTCGTCGACCCCGGACGGCCCATTTCGACCGCCGCCGTCTTCGCGCGGGTGGACCAAAGTTTGACAGAGCGACAAAATAGTCATACAATTTTCCGCTTTGTATCGAGTGACTTGGAAGGATTGAGGGCCTTTTCCATCCTCACCAACGAGCTCGAGGAGGCGGCCCTGGAAGAGGCGCCGGAGCTGGCCGGGCAGGTGCGGCGTATCCGGGGTATTCTGGTCGGGGAGGGAGCCGTGCTGGCGTCGCTCTCCGGGAGCGGGTCGTCGTTCTTCGGTCTATACGACGACGGGCGGCGGGCCCGGAGGGCTCACGCCGCGCTGGCGGCGGCCGGCTTCCGCGTCCTGCGCGCGCGACTGGTCTCCCTCCAGCAGTACCGGGCATCGTGGGCTCGGGCGTTGGGCGCGTCCGGCGTCGTACGGGGTTCGAACCAGTCAAGGAGCGGACACCATGGAGATCACAGACGTCAAGGTCATCCCGGTGGAGGACGAAAAGCTCAAGGCCTTCGTGTCGATCGTGTTTGACCAGTGCTTCGTCGTGACCGACATCAAGGTCATCCACGGCCCCAAGGGCCTGTTCGTCTCGATGCCGAGCAAGAAGCGCAAGGACGGTACGTTCAAGGACATCGCGCACCCGCTCAACAACCAGATGCGGCAGTACCTGGAGGAAAAGGTGCTCTCGGTCTACCGGCAGCAGGTGGCCGCGCAGCCCGCGCCACAAGGCGCGCCCTCCGGAGGCGCCGCGCCGGGCGGCGCCGCTCCCGCCGGCTCGGAAAGCGGCGGCTCTTCGTCGGGACCCGAGCCGGCTCCGTCGTCCTGAAACGCCTCGGACGTCGTGTTCGGTTGGGGCGTGGCCAAGCGGTAAGGCGCGGGGCTTTGGACCCCGTATACGAAGGTTCGAATCCTTCCGCCCCAGCCATCGCCGGCCGGGAATCATCCGCAGGGGGCGCAAAAGACGGCGCGACGGGCCAGCAGAGGACGCAGAAGGAACAGGGGGCGCAGAGGGTTCGTGGCTAGGGAGCTGAGAGTCTTCACGGGCAGTGCCCACCCCGCGCTGGGAGAGTCCATCTGCCGCTTCCTGGGCGTTCCCGTGGGCCGCGCCCACCTCGCCCGCTTCAGCGACGGCGAGGTCTGGTTCCAGATCCAGGACAACGTGCGCGGGGCCGACGTGTTCGTCATCCAGCCCACGGGACCTCCCGTCAACGAGAACCTGATGGAGCTGCTGGTGATGCTGGACGCCTTCAAGCGATCGAGCGCGTCCCCCATCACGGCCGTGATGCCGTACTACGGCTACGCGCGCCAGGACCGCAAGGACAAGCCGCGGGTGCCCATCTCGGCCAAGCTGGTGGCCGACCTGCTCTCGGTGGCGGGGACCGACCGCATCCTCACCATGGACCTCCATGCCACCCAGATCCAGGGGTTCTTCGACATCCCGGTCGACCACCTCTTCGCCGCGCCCGTGATCATGGATTACGTGTCCAAGCTGAAGCTGCCGAAGCTGACCGTGGTGTCGCCCGACGCGGGCGGTGTGGAGCGCGCCCGGGCCTACGCCAAGCGGCTGGAGGCGAGCCTGGCCATCGTCGACAAGCGGCGGGAGAGTCCCAACGTGGCCGAGGTGCACCACGTGATCGGCGATGTGGAGGGCCGCACGGCCCTCATCGTGGACGACATCGTCGACACGGGGGGCACGCTCGGCAAGGTGGGCCAGGCCATCAAGGACGCCGGGGCGCGCGACGTGCTGGCCTCCTGCTCCCACGCCGTGCTGTCGGGCCAGGCGATGGGAATCATCGAGAGCAGCCCGCTGTCGAGGCTCATCGTCACCGACTCGATCCCGCTGTCCGAGGAGAAGAAGCGCAGCCCGAAGATCGTGTCCCTCACGATCGCCGAGCTGATGGGCAAGGCCATCCGGAACATCCATGAAGAGGCATCGGTAACGAGCCTGTTCGTATAAGAGGAGTCCGATCGTATGACCGAAATCGTCGTCTCGGCCCGGAGCCGGACCGAGAAGGGAAAGAACGTCAACCGGCGCCTGCGCGCCCAGGGACTCATCCCCGGCGTGCTCTACGGGGCCCGGAAGGACGCGGTGCCGGTGGCGGTCTCTCCCAAGGAGATCGGCTCCATCCTGCGTAGCGCCACGGGTGAGAACACCCTGTTCGACCTCGACCTCGGCGGCAGCCGCCGCAAGGTCATCCTGAAGGAGTTCCAGGTCGAGCCCATCAAGGGCCGGCTCCTGCACGCCGACTTCTACGAGGTCGCCCTCGACAAGGCGATCGAGGTCGACGTCCACGTGGAGGTCCGGGGAACCCCGGTGGGGGTCAAGGTGCAGGGGGGCGTGCTGGACTTCGTCACCCGCGAGCTGCGGGTGGAGTGCCTGCCCACCGACATCCCGGAGAAGATCGTGGTCGACGTCTCGGAGCTGGAGCTGGGCAAGCACCTGCGCGTGTCGGACCTCCAGGTCCCCGACAAGGTGAAGGTCCTCACCGAGCCCGACGTCGTGATCGTCCACGTGGTGGCGCCGCGGGCGGAGGAGGAGGTCGCGCCGGCGGTGGCCGAGGCGGTGCCGGTCGAGGGCGCGGCGGTGGCGGAGCCCGAGGTCATCAAGAAGGGCAAGGCCGTGGCGGAGGGTGCCGAGGCCGAGGAGAAGCCCGAGAAGCCCGAGCGGGCGGAGAAGCCCGAGAAGAAGGAGAAGAAGTAGCGCGGTTGGAGCGCCCGCAGCTCGGGCCTCCTCTTGCCGAGCCTGGATTCATTCCAGGCGAGGCGAAATGGCAATGAAGTGCCCGAGCGAGGACGCGGCTCTTCGGCGACCGAAGGTCGCCGCTTGAATGGACGTGCGCCCGCAGCTCGGGCCTCCTCTTGCCGAGCCTGGATTCATTCCAGGCGAGGCGAAAATGGCGATGAAGTGCCCGAGCGAGGACGCGGCTCTTCGGCGACCGAAGGTCGCCGCTTGAATGGACGTGCGGCTCGTGGTCGGGCTGGGCAACCCCGGCGAGCGTTACCGGCGGACGCGGCACAACGCGGGCTTCATGGTGGTGGACGCGCTGGCCGCCCGCTCCGGTGCGGGCCATGGGCGCGAGGAGGCCGACGCCTGGCAGGTCGACGCCCGGGTGGGCGGCGAGGACGTGCTGCTCGTCAAGCCCCTGACCTTCATGAACCGCAGCGGCCTCGCGGTGGACGCGCTCCTGGCCGCCCGCGGTGGGTCGCCGGCCGACGTGGTGGCGGTGCTCGACGACGCCGCCCTGGAGCTGGGCGAGCTGCGGATCAGGCCGCGGGGCAGCCACGGAGGGCACAACGGCTTGCGCTCGCTCATCGAGACGATGGGGACGGACGACTTCCCGCGGGTGCGGGTGGGGATCCGCAAGGGCGAGCTGCCGGACGACCTCGCCGGCTACGTGCTGTCGGACTTCCCGGAGGAGGACGTGCTGGTGGTGCAGGAGGTGATCGGCCTGGCCGCCGACGCCGTGGACTGCCTGCTCCGCGAGGGGGTGGGCCCGGCGATGAACCGATTCAACGGCCCGCAAAAAGGCTAGAATACCCTTCTCCTTGCTCCCGGTAGGGGCCCCTGCGGGCACCCCAAAGGGGCTTCAGATCCAGAAGGAGGATCAAGCGCAGTGAGCGACCGTGTCTACGAGATCCTGTTCATCGCGGACCCCAACCTCGGGGAGCCGGAAGTGGACGCCCTGGCCGATCAGATCCAGGGTTACGCCGAGAAGGAAGGGGGCCGTGTCCAGAAGGTCGAGAAGTGGGGCAAGAAGCGCCTCGCCTATACCGTGCGCAAGCACGAAGAAGGCTACTACGTCCTGCTCGTGGTCGAGGGCCGGGGGGCCCTCGTGAAGGAGGTCGAGCGCCGGATCCGCGTCACCGACGGCATCGTGAAGTTCATCACGGTCCGGGTCGACGAGGAGCTGCGCAAGGCCGAGAGACGCAAGGCCCGGCGCGCGCAGGAGGAGGCGAAGCGCAAGGCCAAGGGCCTCCCCCGGCCGAGCCCGGCGGAGAGCGAGGAGGTGTCGCTGTGAGCTTCGGGGGGGGCGGCGGGCGGGGCGGCGGGCGCGGGGGAGCGGGAGGCAAGGGCGGAAGCGCCCGGGCCGGCCAGAAGGAGGCGGGCAAGCGCTATTTCTTCCGCCGCCGCAAGGTCTGCAAGTTCTGCGCGGACAAGATCGACTACGTGGACTACAAGGACGTGAAGCTGCTCGCGGGCTTCGTCCCCGAACGGGGCAAGGTCCTCCCCCGGAGGATGTTCGGGACCTGCGCCGAGCACCAGCGCAAGCTGACCCTGGCCATCAAGCGCGCGCGCAACATCGCGCTGCTGCCCTTCGCGGCGGACTAGAAGGGCCTGGCGCCGATGCCAGTCTCGGCCCCCGCCCGGGAGAGGCCCGATCCGCGCACGAGCGGGGTGCTCGCCGCCGCGGTGGCCTCGGCCCTCGTCTTCTCGGCCGGGGCGGGCGTGCCGTTCCTCGGCTTGCTGGCCGTGGCGGCGCCCTTCCCCCTCATCGTGCTGCGGGTCCGCGGCAGCCTGGGCGCGGCGGTGCTGGCCGCCCTGCTGGCGGCGGTGACCATCGGCACCGTGTTCTCGACCGTCCAGGCGGTGGGTTTCCTCGCGATCCTCGCCGCGCCCGGATTGCTGATGGGCGAGACCATGGCCCGCGGCCGGGGGCTGCGAAGGGGTTGCGCGTGGGCGTTTGCTCTCCTGGCCGTCCAGATCGGGGCCGCGCTGCTCTTCGCTGGACCGTTCATGCAGAACCTCGCCCTCGAGCCCCTCAACGTGTGGAGCTCGCCGCAGTTCCAGGCCGAGATGCGCTCCAGCGGGCTGCCCGCCGAGCGGGTCGAGGACCTGTCGCAGCAGTTCCTGTGGCTGCGCGAGGTGCTGCGGGTCGTCTACCCCGCGGTCTTCGTGATCGGCGCCGCGCTGACGGTGATCGCCAACGCCACCCTGCTGGCAGGTTATCTTGCCCGCCGGGATCCCGGCTGGCTGGAGGGCGGCGAGTTCGAGGAGATCCGATGGCCGCTCGGCCTGTCGGTCGTGTTCGTGATCGCGGGAGCGGCCGTCCTCGCTCCCGACCTGCGGCCGGCCGCGTACAACGTGCTCCTGGTGGTGGGCTTCTTCTACGCGCTGCAGGGTCTGGCGGTCGTGGCCTACTACGCCTATCGCCTGGCCGCCCCGCCCCTGCTGCGCGTCGCGCTGATGGTGCTGGTGCTCGTCAACCCATGGGCCCCGCAGATCCTCGGCGCCATCGGCCTGTTCGACACCTGGTTCGATTTCCGGAAGTACGCGCGGCCGCCGGCCCCGGCGAGCTGAGCGCCGCCGGTCGCGGAACGGTGACCGCCGCCAATCGGTCTGGAGGGACGACGTGGAAGTGATCTTGAGGGAGGACGTCGACAAGCTGGGCCGCCGCGGCGACGTGGTCAAGGTCGCCGAGGGCTACGGGCGCAACTTCCTGCTCCCCCGGGGGCTGGCCATGGCGGTGAGCGAGGCCAACAAGGCCATGATCGCCAAGGAGCGCAAGGCCCACGAGCTGCGCACGGCCAAGGAGAAAGCCGAGTTCCAGGCGGTGGCCGAGCGCATCGGCACCCTGCGCTTCATCGCGCCGCGCAAGGTGGGAGAGCACGACGTGCTCTACGGCTCGGTGACCGCCGGCGACATCGCCGATTTCCTGAAGGCCAAGGGCGTCGAGATCGACAAGCGCAAGGTGCACCTGGACGAGCCGATCAAGAAGCTGGGCGAGCACGAGGTGAGCGTCAAGCTCCACCCGGAGGTCTCGGCCAACCTGCGCGTGCTGGTGACCAAAGAGGGCTAGCGAAAAATTGTCCTCGCGAGGACGGGGGCGGCGGTAAACTAACGGCCCGTCGCGGGAGGCAGCCCTGGCCACCGAGGTCGCGCTCAAGGATAGAACCCTTCCCCACAACGCCGATGCCGAGCGCACGGTGCTGGGAGCGGTGCTGGTCGACAACGCCGCCTTCAACTCCGCGGCCGAGGTCCTCACCCGCGACGACTTCTACCGCGAGGCGCACCGGCGGATCTTCGACGCCATGGCCGCCCTGGCCGAGCGCTCCCAGCCCATCGACCTCGTCACCCTGAAGGACGAGCTGGCCCGCGGCTCGGCGCTGGAGGCCATAGGGGGAGCGGCGTACCTGGCCTCGCTTGTCGACGGGATCCCCCGCATCACCAGCGTCGAGCAGTGGAGCCGGATCATCAAGGAGAAGGCCGTCCTCCGGAACCTGATCCACGCCGGCAACCGCATCGTGCACTCCTGCTACGAGGCCGAGGAGGACGCGGGCCTCCTCCTCGACAAGGCCGAGAAGGCCATCTTCGACATCGCCGAGCACCGCATCCGCCAGGGGTTCGTCGGCATCCGCGAGATCGTCAAGGAGAGCTTCCGGACGATCGACCAGCTCTCGCAGTCCAAGGAGCTGGTCACCGGGCTGCCGACGGGATTCGTCGATCTGGACGAGAGGACGAGCGGGCTGCAGAAGGGCGACCTCATCATCGTGGCCGCGCGGCCGGCCATGGGCAAGACGTCCTTCTGCCTGAACGTGGCCCAGCACGCCTGCGCGCGCACGGGCGAGACGGTGGGGATCTTCTCGCTCGAGATGGCCAAGGAGCAGCTGGTGCTCCGCATGCTGTGCGCCGACGCGCGGGTGGACGCGCACCGCCTCCGCACCGGCAACCTGCAGGAGAAGGACTGGGCCCGGCTGGCCAAGGCGTACGCCGACCTGTCCGCCTCGAAGATCTTCATCGACGACTCGGCCACCCTCACCCCCCTCGAGATGCGGGCGAAGTGCCGCCGGCTGAAGGCCGAGCATGGCCTGGGGCTCGTCGTGGTCGACTATCTCCAGCTCTGCTCGGCGGCCGGGCGGACCGAGAACCGCCAGCAGGAGATCGCTTCCATCAGCCGCTCGCTCAAGGGACTCGCCAAGGAGCTGAGCGTCCCCGTGCTCGCCCTCTCGCAGCTCTCGCGCGCGCCGGAGGCGCGCACGGAGAAGCGGCCGCAACTGTCGGACCTCCGGGAGTCCGGCGGCATCGAGGCGGATGCGGACGTGGTGATCTTCATCTTCCGCGAGGAGGAGTACAAGCCTTCCGACGAGAACCGCGGCCTGGCCGAGATCATCATCGGCAAGCAGCGCAACGGCCCCACCGGCATGCTGAAGCTCGCCTTCATCAAGGAGTTCACCCGCTTCGAGAACCTCGAATGGCGAAGCCAGTAGGGCGATGAGCGACTGGCTGCTGCCGATGCTGCGGCCGGCCCGGGCCCGGATGGACCTCGATCGCCTGGCCGCCAACTACCTCGCCGTCGCGGCCGCGGCCGGACGGCCGGTGATGCCGGTCGTCAAGGCGGACGCCTACGGCCACGGTGCGGCGCGCCTCAGCCGGCACCTGGCCGCCCTCGGCGCGCCGATGCTGGCGGTGGCCTACGTCGAGGAGGGGACCGTCCTCCGGGCGGCCGGCGTCCGGTCGCCGATCGTGGTGCTGGCCGGCTTCGGCCCCGGACAGGTCCGCTCGCTCCTCCAGCACGACCTCACGCCGGTCGTCTCCACGCCGGACACGCTGGCGGCCGCGCTGCAGGCGGCGGGCGAGGGCGGACGACCGCTCTCCGTCCACCTCGAGGTCGACACCGGGATGACGAGGCTCGGCTTCACGCCGTCGGAGGCCGGGCCGGCGGCGGCCAGGCTGTCGGAATCGGGCCGGGTGGAGGTCGCCGGTGTCATGACCCACCTGGCCCGCGCCGACGAGGACGCGGACGCGACCCGCCGGCAGCTCGACCTCTTCGATCAGGCGGTGGACGAGCTGGCCGGAAGGGGCATCCGTCCCCGCTGGGTCCACGCCGCCAACAGCGCGGGCCTCGCCTTCCTGCGCCCGAGCCATACCCTCGTCCGGCCCGGCCTCCTCCTCTACGGCGTCAAGCCGCGGCCGCTCGCGCCCGCTATCGACGTGAAGCCGGTGATGGCGGTCTCGGCCGACGTCGCCCTCGTGAAGGAGGTGGCCGTCGGCACGCCGGTGTCGTACGGGGGGCGGTGGGTCGCTCCCCGCCGGTCGCGCATCGCGACCATTCCCTTCGGGTACGCCGACGGCGTCCCCCGCACGGACGGCATGCGCGACCATGGAGAGCTGCTCGTGAAGGGCCGCCGGGTGCCGGTGGCGGGCGCGGTCTGCATGGACCTCACGATGGCCGACCTGACCGACCACCCCGAGGCGGGGGAGGGCGACGAGGCGGTTCTCTTCGGCGACGATCCCACCGCGTGGGACGTGGCGGACCACGCCGGTACCAACGCCTGGGAGGTGCTCACGAGCATCGGTTCCCGCGTGCCGCGGGTCTTCATCGAGCGAGGCCGCGTGGTCGGCGTCGAGTCGCGCTTCACTCCCCGGGCGGGCGACCGGACCCGCTGAGGCCACCGGCTCCGTTAGCATCCCTCATGTCTCTGCGGTCCTCCGCGAGCTCTGCGTTGAGCCCGTTGGGCGATAACCGTTGAGCACGCGGGTCAAGTCGGTCTTCGCCTGCCAGGCCTGCGGGTTCGAAAGCTCGAAGTGGCTCGGTCGCTGCCCGGACTGCGGCGAGTGGAACTGCCTCGTCGAGGAGAGGGTCGTCCCGGAGACACCCGGCCGGGGCAAGGCGCCCGGCCCCGCCCTCGGCGGCCGGCCCCAACCCTACGACATGGTCGACGGCGCGGACGCGGAGCGCGTCGCGACCGGCCTGGCGGAGTTCGACCGCGTGCTCGGAGGCGGCATCGTCCCCGGGTCGATGGTCCTCATCGGCGGGGAGCCGGGGGTGGGGAAGAGCACGCTGCTCCTCGCCGTGGCCCATCTCCTCAGTCGCCGGGGCGCCTCGGTCCTCTACGTGTCGGGCGAGGAATCTCCGCGCCAGATCAAACTGAGGGGCGAGCGCCTCGGCGTGACGGGCGGCGGCCTCTACCTCATGGGCGAGACTTCGCTGGAGCGGATCCTGGAGCAGGTCGACGAGCTCAAGCCCACCGCCCTCGTGGTCGACTCCGTCCAGACCGTCTACTCGTCGAAGTTCAACTCCGCGCCCGGCAGCATCAGCCAGGTGCGAGAGGTGGCCACCCAACTGCTGTTCCTGGCCAAGGGCCGCGGCGTCACCATCTTCCTCATCGGCCACGTCACCAAGGACGGCGCGCTCGCCGGTCCGAAGTCGCTGGAGCACATCGTGGACACGGTCCTCTATTTCGAGGGCGAGAAGCGCCAGCACCACCGGATCGTGCGCGCGGTGAAGAACCGCTTCGGCGCGGTGTCCGAGCTGGGCATCTTCGAGATGACCGGGACCGGCCTGCAGCCGGTGGCCAACCCCTCGGCGCTCTTCCTGTCCGAACGCCGCGAAGGCTCGCCCGGATCGGCGGTGGTGGCCACCGTCGAAGGGTCGCGGCCCATGCTGGTGGAGATCCAGGCCCTCGTGTCGCCCACCTCCTTCGGGACGCCCCGCCGGATGTCGCTCGGCATCGACCCCAACCGGACGAGCCTGCTCCTGGCCGTCCTGGAGAAGCGCGTCGGGCTGGAGCTGCTGGGCGACGACGTGTTCGTGAGCGTCGCCGGCGGGCTGGAGATCGCCGAGCCGGCCGCCGACCTGGGCGTCGTGGCCGCCGTCGCCTCGTCGTTCCGCAACCGGCCCCTGCCCGCCGACACCATCGTCTTCGGGGAGGTGGGCCTGGCCGGCGAGGTGCGCAGCACCGGCCAGGCCCTCCTGCGCGTGCGCGAGGCGGTGCAGATGGGCTTCCGGCGCTGCATCCTTCCCGCCCGCAGCGTGCCTCCGGACGTCGACGGCATCGAGCTCGCGGGCGTCCACACGCTGAGCGAGGCGTTGGACCGGCTGGGCGATTCCAACTGACGAGCCGGGTCGCCGCCCGCGCTTTCCCCGCGGCCCCGCGCAGTCTATGATGGGCCCATAAATCCGGACCCTTCGAGGTCAAGAGCATGTGGCTCATCCTCTTCCGCCTCTTCATAGTCGCCCTCCTGGCCCACGCCGGTTACGTCTACTCGCCATTCGCGGACCAGCCGTGGCTCGGCGTGGCCCTCGGGATGGTGGCCGCCATCGGCGTCATCACCCTGGAGATGAAGCTCCGTTCGGTTCCCGGCCATCACATGGTCGGAGGGCTCATCGGCGGAGTCATCGGTCTCTTCGGCGCCCGGCTGGTGTGGGGGGCGCTGGACGGTCTCGACATCGTGGGCCAGCACTTCGTGCACGCCTTCCTGGTGATGTTCCTCGGCTACATGGGCATCGTCGTCGGGGGCTCGAAGGGCGAGTGGTTCGAGCCGGCCCGCATCATCGCCGCCTTCCGCGACTCGGCCCGCCTCCACCAGTACAAGGTCCTCGACACCTCGGTGATCATCGACGGCCGGATCGCCGACATCTGCGAGACGGGCTTCCTGGAGGGCACGCTGGTCGTTCCCCAGTTCGTGCTGCGCGAGCTCCAGCAGGTGGCCGACTCCTCCGACTCGCTCAAGCGCAACCGCGGCCGGCGAGGCCTGGACATCCTCCAGAAGATGCAGAAGATCGCCCATCTCAGCGTCCAGATCGTGGAGACCGACTTCCCCGAGGTGCGCGAGGTGGACCTGAAGCTCATCGAGCTGGCGCGGCGCATGAGCGGCAAGATCGTCACCAACGACTTCAACCTCAACAAGGTCGCCCAGCTCCGAGGCGTGCCGGTGTTGAACATCAACGAGCTCGCCAACTCCCTGAAGCCGGTGGTCCTGCCCGGCGAGGTCATGCGCGTCTTCGTCATCAAGGAGGGCAAGGAGGCCGGCCAGGGAGTCGGCTACCTCGACGACGGCACGATGGTGGTCGTGGACCAGGCCAAGAAGGCCCTGGGCAAGACGATCGAGGTCAGCGTCACCAGCGTGCTCCAGACGACGGCGGGCAAGATGATCTTCTGCCGCTGGCTGGACGCGCCGCCGTCGGAGGAAGCCCTGCGCCGCGACCTGAGGGTCGGCGACCGCCGCGAGCCGCGCAACGGCCGCGACCCGCGGGCTCCCGACCGGCGCGAGGCCGAGCGGCGCGAGGTCGTCCCGGTGAGCGCCGGCCCCGAAGGCGCGCCGGCCCCCGCGCCGGCCGCGGCGGCGGACCTGCCTCCCCCCCTGCCGCCGGGAGCCGAGGCGGGCTCGATCCGACCGATCGTCAAGCCCGACTAGGCCGCCCGTGCTCAGGGTCCTCCTTTCCCTGCCGATGCTCGTCGTCGGCACGCTGGGGCTCGGGATCCCCTCGATCCTGGCCGGCCTCGTCGACCCGCGGGGCGAGCTGCCCTGGCGGCTGGGCCGGCAGTGGGGACGGCTGCTGCTGGAGTCCTGGGGCGTGCGCGTGGTGGTGCGCGGAGGGGCGCCGGCGCCGCGGGGACCGGTGGTCTACACCGCCAACCACGGCAGCGTCCTCGACATCCCGGTGCTCTTCGCCCACCTGCCGGGAAACTTCCGCATCGTCCACAAGCGCTCGCTGTACTTCGTCCCGCTCATCGGCCTCTACCTCTACTGCTGCGGCCACGTCGGCATCGACCGCGGCAAGGCGTTCCGGGCCCGCAAGAGCCTGGAGCGAGCGGCCCGGCGCATCGCGGCCGGCACCAGCGTCGCCGTCTTCCCGGAAGGGACCCGCAGCCCCGACGGTTCGGTGCGCGCGTTCAAGAAGGGCAGCTTCGTCCTCGCCATCCGCGCCGGCGTGCCCGTGGTGCCGGTCTCGCTCGCCGGGGTGAAGCGCGTGGCTCCCCGCGGCCTGCTGAGCCTGCGGCCGGGTGAGCTGACCATGACGCTGCACGCGGAGGTGTCCACGGCGGGCCGCGCAGTCGACGACGCCCCCGCCCTGGCGGAGGAGGTGCGCGGGATCGTGGCCCGGGGCTGTGCGGCGGCCTGAGGCGGCGACCCGCCTGGCCCTCGCCGGCGCGCTCGGGGCGCTGGCGCTCGGCGCCGTGCCCGCCGCGGCCCGCGAGCCGGCGGGAACTGCGCTGCAGCGGGCCGTCGACGGCATCCTCGACCGGCCCGCCTTCGCCGGCGGCTTCTGGGCGGCCGAGGTGCGGAGCTTCCGGACCGGCCGGGTGCTGTACGCCCGCAACGCGGACAAGAACATGAAGCCGGCCTCCACGGCCAAGCTCGTGACGACCGCGGCCGCTCTCGACGCGTTCGGTCCCGACGACCGGCTGCGGACAACGCTGGAGACGGCGGGCCGCCTCGACGGCCTGGGCCGCATCCTGGGCGACGTCTACCTGGTGGGACGGGGCGACCCGAACCTTTCCGGCCGCTTCACCGACGGGCGCATCACCGCCGCGTTCGAGGAGCTGGCCGACGCGCTGAGGGGCCAGGGCGTGAGGCGGATCGAAGGCCGGCTGGTCGGCCACGAAGGCCTCTTCAAGGGGGATCGCCGGGGCGACGACTGGGCGTGGGGCGACCTCGTGTGGTGGTACGGAGCCGAGGTCTCGGCCCTGGCCTTCAACGACAACTCCGCCGACTTGAGGGTGTCGGCCGGGGAGCGGGTGGGCGAGCCGGTGCTGGTCGAGCGCAACCCGGTCTCCTCCTACTACCAGGTCGTCTCCACCGCGACCACGTCTCCGGCCGGCACCGCCTCCGACCTGCGCGTCGACCGGCCGCTCGGCGCGAACGTGATCCGCATCTCCGGCAGCTTCCCCCTCGGCCTCAAGCCCTGGGAGAACTCGGTCGCCCTCGAGGACCCGGCCCGCTACGCGGCGACCGTCTTCTCCGAGGTGCTGGCGTCCCGGGGGATCGTCGTGGCCAGGACGGTGGAGACCTCGTCCGACCCGCTGCCGGCCGGGCTGCGCGTCCTGGCCGGCCACGACGGGCCGCCGCTGTCGGAGGTCCTGAAGGGCGTGAACAAGCCGAGCCAGAACCTCCACGCCGAGATGCTGCTGAGGCTGCTGGGAGCGCGTTTGAAGGGCGACGGCACCGTGGAGTCGGGCCAGGCCGCCGTCGAGGATTTCCTGCTGAGGGTCGGCGTGCATCCCGAGCGGTGGTCGCTCCAGGACGGCTCGGGCCTGTCGCGCTCCGACATCCTGTCTGCCCACGAGATGGTGAGCCTGCTCGCCGCCATGGGCCGCCACCGCTACGCGGACGCCTTCCGGGCCAGCCTGCCCGTCGCCGGCGTCGACGGCACGCTGAAGAACCGCATGAAGGGAACCGCGGCCGAGGGACGGGTGCGGGCGAAGACCGGCACGATCCGTCACGTCAACGCGCTCGGCGGCTACGTCGATGCGCGCTCGGGCGAGCGGCTCGTCTTCTACATCGTCGCCAACCACAACACCGCGCCCGCTTCCGAGGTCACCGGCGCGATGGACGAGGTCTGCCGGGTCCTCGTCGGCCGGTGAGCGGCCTCGAGATGGAGATCGCGCCCGACCTGGTGGGCAAGGTGCGGCTCGGCGTGTTCGCGCTCGACGGCCTGAGGGTGAACGAGCAGGACGTGGCGCTGGCGGCCGAGGTCGAGGCCGCCGCCGCGGAGCTGCGGTCGCGCCATGGCGGCGGCCGCAGCGCGGAGGTCCCGGGTGCGGCCGACGCGCGGTCGCTCTACAAGGCCCTCGGGCTGGACCCCACCAAGACACGCCCATCGAACGAGGCGCTGGTGCGGCGGGTGCTGAAGGGCGAGGCCCTCTCCCGCGTCAACACCCTCGTCGACGCCCTCAACCTCTGCTCGCTCCGCTATCAGCTCCCCTTCGGCCTCTACGACCTGTCGCGCATCCGCCCTCCGGTCGTGCTGCGGAAGGGACGTCCCGGCGAGAGCTACGAGGGGATCCGCAAGGGGCCCGTGAGCGTCGAGGGCCGGCCGACCCTGGCCGACCAGGAGGGACCCTTCGGCAACCCCACCTCCGACTCGGCGCGGACGATGATCACGCTCCGGACGGCGGCGGCGCTCGTCACCTGCTACGCCCCGGCCGCCTTCGCCCTGGCGCGGCTGCGCGAGGTGCTGGAAGGGACGGAGGCCACGATCACCCGCCATTGCGGCGGGAGGCGGACCGACCAGCGGGTCCTGCCCGGCTCCTGATCCCGGCCGGAGCTCACTCCGCGCCCGGCGGCCACTCCGTCTTCGGGCGGAAGTTGTAGGTCAGGAACCGGCGGTTGATCACCGCGCTGTTCCAGCGCGACACCAGGGCCATCCGGCGGTCGCGGAGCAGCGCCGCCGCGTCGGCGGGCCGCGAGAAGTCGACGAACTCGTCCCAGGTGCCCGCGAACCGCGACGGCCACCGCCCGCGCCGAGCCAGGGGATGGTCGGCCATCCGCGCGCCGGCCGTCGAGAGCTTCCGGAAGGCCCCCTGCATGTAGCGGCCGACCGTGACCGGCCGGCCCACCGGCACGAAACCGGCTTCGGCCTCGTCGGCGTGGGCCTCGATGCGGAGGCGCGCCCAGCCCACCGGGAGCGAGCCGTGCTTGCCCCACTGCACGTTCACGCGCGCCCGCATCGCGTGTCGCCGCGCGTCCTCCAGGGCGGCCGGGCCGCCGGAGAGGATGCGGCCGTGGAAGTAGGTCCACATCGCCTCCACCGAGGCGCCGTCGGGGCCGTAGCGGATCCAGGCCACCTCGTGGTCGCAGGGGTCGTTGTCGTCGGGGAAGTCGACGTCGTCGTCCCAGAAGAAGTGGAAGGCGACGAGCCGCGCCGCGGGATGGAGCACGGCGGCGAAGTCCTTCAGGCCGAAGGGCTCCGTCGTCGTCACGAAGACCCGCGGGACCAGCCTCTCCAGCACGCGCCATTCGTCGTCCCGCAGCTCGCGCGGCGGATCCAGCTCCAGGACGCGGTCGTACTCGCGGCTGGCGTCGTCGAGGCAGCGGCGGAGGTGGTGCTCCAGCGCCCGCTCGTTGTGGGCGGCCGGGGTGTCGACGTCGAGGGCCGCCCCGAGGGAGACCGCCGCGGCCACGACGGAAGCGAGGCAGGCGAGACCGCGCATGGGAGTCCAATCTACCTGATATGCTCAGCGATCCGCCGATGCGTCAGGTGCTCCCGGCCTTCCTCGCGATCGGTCTCACCGCCGCCGTCCCCGGCATGGGGGCCGAGAGCCGGCTCGAGAAGGGCTCGTCACCCCGATACCGCACGCTCGACGACCGCTTCGCCGTCCGTCGCTATTCCTCCCTCCCGGAATGGCAGCGTCGAGCCGCGTATCTGCGGGAGCACGTGCTGGCTTCGGCCGGCTTGCTGCCCATGCCGGAACGGACGCCTCTCCGAGCCGAGGTGTTCGACGAGCAGAAGCACGACGATTACTCGGTGTCCAAGGTGTATCTCGAGAGCCGGCCCGGCTTCTTCGTCACCGGCAACCTCTACCGTCCGTCCGGCTCCGGCCCGTTCCCGGCGATCCTGTCGCCCCATGGGCACTGGGCCTACGGGCGTCTCGAGAACACGGAACTCGCCTCCGTGCCCGGCCGCGCCATCAGCCTGGCTCGCCAGGGATTCGTGGTCTTCAGCTACGACATGATCGGCTACAACGACTCGCGCCAGCTCACCCATGCCTTCGGCGGCAAGCGGGAGAGCCTGTGGGGCTTGAGCCTGGCCGGCCTGCAGCTCTGGAACAGCATCCGTAGCCTCGACTTCCTGCAGTCGCGGCCCGAGGTCGACCCGGGCCGGATCGGGTGCACGGGGGCGTCCGGCGGCGGGACGCAGACTTTCCTGCTCGCCGCCGTCGACGAGCGCGTCAAGGTGGCGGCGCCCGTCAACATGATCTCGCTCCACATGCAAGGGGGCTGTCTCTGTGAGAACCCGCCCGGGCTGCGCCTCGACACCAACAACGTCGAGCTGGCGGCTACCATCGCGCCCCGGCCGCTCCTGATGGTCTCGGCCACCGGCGACTGGACCGCGGAGACTCCCCAGCTCGAATACCCCGAGATGAGGAGCTTCTACGCGCTCTTCGGCGCCGAGGACCACCTGCATGCGGCCCAGTTCCAGGCGGAGCACAACTACAACCGCGAGAGCCGCGAGGCGGTCTACGCCTGGATGGCGCGCTGGCTCCAGGATGCGCCGGCCGACGTCCACGTCGCGGAAAAGCCCTTCCAGCCCGACGCCCTGCCCCGTCTCCTCGTGTTCCATGGACGGCCGCTGCCGGAGGGCGCCGTCACCGCCGCGCAGTTCACCGAGGACTGGATCGCTGCCGCCCAGACGCAGCTGCGCAATTCGGACCCCCCAGGCTTCCGGGCGGCGCTGCTCCATGCGCTGGCGCCGGAGATCCAGGACGACCGCCCCCGGCCGGCCCGCTCGCGGCCGGCGGTCGTGCTGGCGAGCGAGAAGCCGGAGCTTCGACGCGCGCTGGCTCGCGCCGGCTACACGGTCCGCCCGGTGAGCTTCACGCCCCACGACGCCGAGGCGGCGGCGAAGGTCGCGCATTTCGAGACCTACAACCGCACGCCGGCCAGCCAGCGCGTCGCCGACATCGCCATCGCCCTCCGCGAGGCGCCCGGAGCGGCCCTGGTCGCCGACGGCGATGCCGCCCTGGCCGGGCTGCTGGCCCTGGCGGTGGCGCCGGCCCGGCGGGCGGTCCTGGACGTCGGCGAGTTCGACACGTCCAGCGACGACGCCTACCTCGGGCACCTCTACATTCCGGGCTTGCGGCGCGCGGGCGGTCTCCAGACCGCGGCTTCGATGGCCCAGGGCTCCATCCTGATCCACGGCGCCGGACGCCGCTTCCATCTCGAGGGGCCGACGATCGAGCCGCGCCAGCTCAGCGTCGCGGAGATCGTGCAGGCGCTAGCCGGCGGAACGTCTCCGCCGCCCCGAGCGAGGTGAAGTCGAGCCTCCGATCGCCGACCGTCCCCGACACGTGATAGAGGGCACGCAGCTGGAGGAACTGGGTCGGCCCTTCGCCGGGCCGGCCGGGCCGGCCGACCGGCGTGCGGATCATGTCCTCGACCCGTACGTCCATCGAGACGTCGATCCCGGCGTCGCGGGCCAGGACCCGGATCGTCTCCGGCCGGCCGCTGCCGGCCGAGGACGTCTCCTCGATGAGCGCGTCCCTGGCGAAGGCGATCGTTCCCGAAGGGCCGATCACGGCCAGCACCCCGGGGATCCGCTCCGCCTGCTCGGCCGGAACGGCGTCCGGGGGAGGGCGGACGCGCCCGTAGAGGAACGAGTAGCCTTCGTGCGACACCTGTCCCCACTGCCACGAGACGCCGGCCCAGAAGCCCCAGTTGTGGTCGTGGTAGCCGACCGCGCCGTCGAGCGGCACGTCGACGCCGCCGGCGGAGAGCGCGCCGCTGATCGGGCCGGAGAGGACCGGCACCACGTAGCCCGACAGCCATCCGCCGAGCCCGCGCAGCACGAAGGGCGGGACGGAGCGCCCGGGCGGCGCCTGGAGGCTGAGGTCGCCCTTCACGCCGGGCCCGCCGTGCTCGGAGGCGAGGTCGAGCGAGATCCGGTAGCGCAGACCCTCGAGCCGGACGCGGTTGCCCGCGACGTCGAGGTCGGGAGCGCCGGCGAGGAGCACTCCTTCGTCGACGGCCCCGCGCCGCGAAAAGCTCTCGACCCGCCCGTTGCGCTCGAGCTGCAACCGCACGCCGGCCGATCGTCGCGCGCCGGCCTGGCGGGGGCCGGCCACGAACGTCAGGTAGAAGCGGACCGACCCGTCCGGGCTGCGGCCGTTGAAGTAGAGCCACTCGGCCCAGGAGTCGGCGCGACCGGGTGCGTCGGGGATCGCGTGGAAGCGGTCCATCACCCGCAGCAGCTCGGCCGGATCGGGCGAGGTCCAGCTCCGGTCCGAGGGCGCGTCCCTCCATCCGGACACGCCCATCACCTCGCGATCGCCCACCGCCTTCTCGAGGCTGGGGATGCCGCCCCGCGCCCGCAGCCGGGTGACGCGGTCGCCCTGGACCAGGTAGAGGACGCGACGCTGGGCGGGGGACGCGGCGGCGATCCTGGCCGCCAGCGGCGGCGCGCCGAGGATCGAGCGGAGCAGGAAGCGAGCGCTCGCGACGTCACCCGACCGGCCCGTGACGACCAGATCGCCCCCTCCGCGCAGCGCCGGCGAGCGCGACTGCTCGACGATCACGTCCCCCACACCGAGCAGGGCGGCCATCACCGCTACGCCGAAGCCGAAGCCGCCCGCGAGCACGGCCGTCCGCACCGGCCGGGCGGCCAGCGTGCGCAGGACGAGGCGGAGGGTCACGTCGCCGCCACCGCGGCCGGCTCGGCGAGCCGGCCGCTGCGCATCGCCAGCCGGCGCCGCGCCCGGCCGGCCAGGGCGAGGTTGTGGGTGACGACCACCAGGGCGGTGCCGTCGGCGTTCACGCGGTCGAACAGGTCGGCGATCTGCTCGCCGGTCTCCTCGTCCAGCTCCCCCGTCGGCTCGTCGGCCAGGACGAGGCCGGGGCGATTGGCGAGCGCGCGGGCGATGGCCACTCTCTGCATCTCGCCCCCGGACAGCTGCGAGGGCCGGTGGCCGGCGCGGTCGGCGAGGCCGACGTAGGTGAGCAGCTCCCTCGTCCGCGCCCTGCGCTCGGCGGCGGGCAGGCCGGCTTCGCTCTGGACCAGCTCGACGTTCTCCCAGGCGGTGAGCATCGGCAGCAGGTAGAAGCGCTGGAAGACGAACCCGATCCGGCGCAGCCGGATGCGGCTGCGCTCCTCTTCGCGGAGGGCGAGGACGGGCCGTCCTTCGAAGAGCAGGCTTCCCGAGGTGGGCGTGTCGACGCAGCCCAGGAGGTGCAGGAGCGTGGACTTGCCGCAGCCCGACGGTCCGGAGATGGCGACGTAGTCCCCGGGCTCGACGGTCAGCGATACCTCGCGCAGCGCCTCCACCGGGCCGGCCGGCATCGGGTACACCTTGGCGAGGCCGCGGGCCTCGACGATCGCCGCGCGAGCGCTCACGACACGCTCTCCTTGCGCAACGTGGCCGCAATCGGGAGGCGGGCGGCCAGCAGCACCGGATACGCGGCGGCCAGGAGAGCGGCCAGGACGAGGAAGCCGGCGTGCAGCGCCAGGGCGCGCGGCTCGAACACGAAGAAGTGCAGGCGCTGCGGCAGGTCGGGCATCCGGCGCAGGATCGAGTCCAGGGCGCGGGCGAGGGCGAGGCCGAGGGGGACGGCCACGATGCCGCCGCCGCCCACCAGCAGCGCCGACTCGGCCACGAGGTCGGCGGTGATCCGGCGGCGCGAGAACCCCAGGGCGCGCAGGGCGGCCACCTCGCCCAGCCGCTGGTTGACCGACACCGTCAGGAGCGTCGTCACGAGGAGGAGCGCGAAGAAGGACGCGATCGTGGCCAGGACGACCGACACCTGGCGGAAATAGGAGAACTCGGCCTGGCGCAGCCGCTCCAGGACGTCCTCGATCGAGAAGGTGTGCAGGTCCGGCCGCGCGCGGCGGATGGCGGCCACCGCCGCCTCCGCTCCCACTGCGGGCCGCGACGCCACCAGCAGGAGGTCCGCCTCGTCGCGGCGGGCCGCCGGGAAGGCGTCCAGGAAGCCGGCCAGCGTCACCCCGGCCATCCGCTCTCCGGCCGCCTCGAAGGGGAACTCGACGATCCCCGCCACGCGGAACTCGCGCGCGGGCGGCGCCGAGCCGAGGCGCACGAGGGACCCCGGCTCGACCTTCTCTTCTCGGGCGAAGGCGCGGTTGACGACGATCTCCGGCCGGCCGCCGGGGCCGCGCTCCGCCAGGTCGGAGCCCTGCACGACCTTCCACTCGGCCCGCCGGCGCGGCTCGCTCGCCACGATCGCCAGCCCGCGTCTCTTCGCGCCGCGCAGGCCGCCGCCGTCGGCGTCGCCGTCATCGAGGGCCACCGACCCGAAGCGGACGGGCACCACGTCGGCCAGCTCCGGCAGGCCGCGCAGCCTCTCCGCGGTCGAGGCCGCGTCGGAGAGCGCGGGCCCCATGCCCGGGAGCGCCTCGGTGGCGGTCACGCGAATATCGAAGCCGGTGCTCTCCAGGAGGTCGCGGAACGACACCAGCAGTCCCCGGGAGAGCAGGAGCATGTCGAAGAGGAGCGCCCCGACCACCGCCATTCCGGTCAGGCCGAGCCAGGCGCGGGCAGGCTGGCGCGAGAGGCTGCGCCAGGCGAACTGGAGCGGGCTCACCGGCGCAGCAGGTCCAGGACCGGGCGGCGGAGCAGCGTCCAGGAGGCCATCAGCCCGGCCATCACGCCCAGCGGGAGAGCCAGGGCGACGCACCGTGCGGCGATGGCCGGGGTCACGCGCACGAAGACCAGCGTCGTGTCGTAGCGCCACTGGAAGAAGGCGTTGACGGCTCCCTGGGTGGCGGCCGCGAAGAGCACGCCGAAGACGGCGCCGGCCGAGGCGATGGCCAGCCCTTCGAGCAGGGCCTGGGCGAGGATCCGCCGCCGCCGCAGCCCTAGCAGGCGGAGCAGGCCCGCCACCTCCCGCCGCTCGTCGGCCCGGATGACCATGAGGGCGAGGAGGAAGGCGGTGCTGCCGATCATGGTCACGACGGAGATCGCCAGGTGGAACCGCTCGATGATCACGAAGTGCTCGTCGTCGGCCGCGGCGGCCGGGACGACCGACATCGCCGGCGCGCGCGCGGCCAGCTCGCGCGCAAAGGCGGGGGCGTCGGCCGGGTCCTTCAGCGCGATGTTGATCGCGCCTACCGCGTCGGCGGCGGCCGCCTCACCCGGGTCCGCGGTGAGGGCGAGCAGGTCGGGCAGGTGCATCCGCGCCTCGAGCCGCTTCGCGGTGAAGCGCGCCGGGTCGGGGACCGGCTCGTAGACGCCGGCGACGCGGAAAAGACGCGCATCCGCGCCGTGGGGGTCGGCGGAGAGCATCACGACGTCGCCCGGCGACAGCCCGCATTCCCTGAGGAGCCCTCGGGAGACCAGGATCTCCGGCGCTTCGCTTCCGGAGGCGGCGCCGGCGGCCGCCCGGGCGGGCGCGCCGAGGCCGAGGGCCAGGAAGAGGACGAGCAGGCGGACGCTCACAACAACGGAGATTGTAACCTTCAGACGGCGGGCCCGAGCCTGGCGTCTCGGGGACGCCCATTGGTGAACATGCCTGGGCTTCGTATGATGCCGGGATGAAGCGAAGCGCCTTCGTGCTCCTCGGGTGTCTGCTGCTGGCCGCCGCGCCGCCGGTCCGCGCCGCCGAGCCCGAGGTGAGGGTGATCCTCTGGTTCGACACCGAGGACTACCTCCTCCCCGCGAGCGACGAGGCCGCAAAGCGGGTGGCGGAGATCCTGACCGCGCGGGGGATCCGCGGCACGTTCAAGGTCGTGGGCGAGAAGGCCCGCGTCCTCGAACGGCGCTCCCGCGCGGACGTCATCGCGGCCATCAAGAAGCACGACGTCGGCTACCACTCGAACCTCCACTCCGTCCACCCGACGCCGGCGGAGTACCTGGCCGAGTGCGGCTGGCTCGACGGCATCGCGGAGTTCGTGCGGCGCGAGAGGGCCGGGGCGCGCGACGTGCGGCGGATCTTCGGCGTACCCGGCCTGAGCTGCTACGGGCAGCCGGGCTCGTCGTGGGCTCCGCAGGCCGTGGCGGCCCTCCGCCAGATCGGGGTCGTGGGCCCGGGCGGCGTCTCCTGCTACCTCGACGAGGGGAGCCATGTCGGCGTGGAGGAGAAGCCCTTCTGGTACTGCGGCGTGCTGACCGTCTACAACCTGGGCCGCAACCAGGCCCGCATGGACCTCTTCGGGCCGGGCGGGCTCGAGAAAGGCTGCGCGGAGTTCAGGGCGGTCTACGATCGCCTCCGGCGGGAGGGCGGCGGGCTCGTCAGCATCTACTATCACCCCGCCGAATGGGTGCACCGGGAGTTCTGGGACGCCGTGAACTTCCGCCGGGGGGCGAACCCGCCCCGCGAGGAGTGGAGGGAGCCGCCGCAGAGACCGCCCGATGAGACCGAGGCCGCGTACCGGCGGTTCGAGAAGTACCTCGACTTCCAGCTCTCCCTTCCGGGCGTGAAGCACGTCACCGCCTCGGAGCTACCCGCCATCTACAAGAACCGGATCGGCGCGGAGGGAGCCGACCTCGCCACCGTCGCGGACGTGGCCGAAAAGATCGCGCGGGCCGGCGTGCTCGACATCCTGCGGGACCGCCGCGGACGGCTCGTCTCGCCCGCCGAGCAGTTCTGGCTCATCGCGTCCTTCCTTGCGCGGTCGATCGGGGAGGACAGGATCCCCCTCCAACTGGACGTGCAGGAGCTGCTCGGCCCGTCGGAGAGGCCGCCCCTGACCGAGGTCGCCGATCTCCCCTGGCGCGCGTTCCGCGACGCGCTCCTCGACGCGTTCGACGAGGTGCGCGCGCGCGGGCAGGTGCCGGCGATCGTCTTCGCGGGCGTAAAGAAGATCGCGCCCGCCGATTTCCTGCGGGCCGCCGCCTCGGTGGCCCAGCGGGCGATCGCCGCCGGCCCGGGTAGCCGGCCCGCGTTCCCGGAGACGGTCGAGGTCCCGAGGGGCACCACGCTCGCCACCGAGCGCTTCGTGGCCGAAGACGCCCCCGACCTGTTTGGCGGCTGGATCATCCATCCCGAAGGCTTCCGCGCTCCGCGCATCGTCGAGATGGCGAAGCTGCAGGCCTGGACGCTCAAGCCGGCGGAGCAATGAGCGGGCCGGCCAGCCCCGGCTCGATCCGCGTGAAGCCTTCCTTCGCCGCCCACAGGTCCATGCTCAGCGAGACGAGGTCGTCCACCTCGGGGACCGCCCGGGCGTCCAGCGTCAAGTCGATGGACTTCACGTAGCGGCGGCAGGCCTCGCAGGCCTCGATCCGCACCGCCGGATGGCTCTCGCTCTGGAACGACGGCAGCTTCGACGGATCCTCCTCCGCGCAGTCCGGGCAGCGGATCCGGCCGAGGGGCCACTCGCCTCCGCAGAGGGCGCAGCCGAGCAGCCGGCTCGCGGCGTCCGCTCTCCCCCCGGCGCCCCCCGCGCCGGCTGCCCGTCGGGCGCCGATCCAGGGCGACCCGCCGCAGAACGGGCAGCGACCGGCGCGGTGGGGTCGATCCGGAGCGATCCCCAGCCCGGCCAGCACCTCCACGTAGGGCCGAAGCAGGCCGCGGGAGAGATAGTCTTGGATGGAATCGACCTCGCCGCTCCACCAGCCGGACAGGCGAGACCGGGAACGGACCGGGTCTTCCTCGCTGCGAACCAGTGCCTCATCCGCCAGGGCGGGGGGACCATGCTCCGCGGCGAAGCGGAGCAGCTCACCGAGACGGCCGATGAATCGGCTCACGTCCTCCTCCAGCCGGCCGCAGAGGGAATGGTCGGCGTGAAGGACCCGGATGGCTGCCGCCAGCCGGCCCTGCGCCCGATGGAGGCCGGCGGCGAACCGAAGAGGCTCGGCGACGGTCACTGACCCGCGCGCGAGCAGCTCGGCTCGCGCGGCGCGTCTCTCGAAAGCCGTCTCCACGCCCTGGTCAGGGACGGCGCGTCTCCTCGCCGAGGACCTCGCGGTGCCAGCGAGGGTGGTGAAGGCGGGCCCAGGGCTTGGTGACGGTGCCCCGGATCATCGAGTGGAACGTCCCCGGCTCGGCCGCCGTCCCGAGGTAGATGTGGAAGACGACGGCGAGCACGAACAGGATGAACGTCACGTCGTGCAGGAGGATGGCCAGCTCCCTCAACATCCTGGGGAACTCGAGGGGGAACCACATGACGAGGCCGGAGAGGAGCAGCCCCACCGCCCCCAGCGCGGCCGCGAAGAAGAACAGCTTCTGCCCGCCGTTGTACTTCCCCCCTTCCGTTCCGTCGTCCTGGTGCTTCATGTAGGCGGCGACCTTCTGCGGCCGGAGCCATTCGCGGTCACGCGGCTCCAGGCGCATCTCGCCGAGCCAATGGACGAACATCACGGCCATCGACGCGAAGAAGAGGGCGCCGGCCCAGGGATGGAGCCAGCGGCAGACGTTGAGCCCGCCCAGCAGATGCGCCATCCAGCCGAAGAGCGGGGTCCAGATGGGAAGCCCCGAGAAGAGGGCCAGGAAGAAGAAGAGGGCCACGGTCCAGTGGATGACGCGGGTCGCGAGACGGTGCCGGACGATCTCCTCTCCCACGACGACGTCTTCGGCCCGCCGGGCCCGGAGGATCGCGGGATCGGCCGAAGGACGCGAGGCGGTGGCGCTCATGCTCCTGGCGGCGGGGGCGGCTCGCCGTCCCTCGCCCGCGGCTCCTTGGGACCCTGATACATGAAGTGACCGATGGCGCCCAGCACGGCGCCGATCATCGCCACCACCCCGAGGGGGCGCAGGACCGACTTCCAGAACCGCACTCCGACCGGGACGTGCGGGTCAGCCGGCAGACCGTACCACTCCGGATGGTCGCCGTGGCCGAGGACGGTCACGACGCCGGTGCCGCCCACTCCCGGGGGGTCGTACAGCACGGCATTGGCGAAGCCGTTGCCCTTGAGCTGCTCGACCCGCGCGTGGCCGAGGGCGACCATGTCGTCCTTCGTCCCGAACTGGAGGCAGCCGGTCGGACAGGCCTTGATGCACGCGGGTTCCAGGCCCGACGTGACGCGGTCGACACACAGCGTGCACTTGGCCATCTTGCCGGTCTTGGCGTGGAACTTCGGCACGTTGAAGGGGCACCCGGTCGCACAGAAGCCGCAGCCGATGCAGGCTTCCGGGTTGACGTCCACGATGCCGTTCTCGTACTGGACGATGGCGCCCGGAGCGGGGCAGGCGGCGAGGCAGCCCGGGTCCTCGCAGTGCATGCATTGGTCCTTGCGCATCAGCCACACCACGCCGCCGTCGAAGTCCCTCTCGTTGAAGCGGATCAGGTTCCAGAACTCGGCGTCCAGCTCGGGCATGGTCTGGTAGTTCCCGGTCTGCCGGGTGGGCACGGCCTCGAGGTCGTTCCACTCCTGGCAGGCCACCTCGCACGCCTTGCAGCCGATGCACGTGGTCGTGTCGATGAACTTGGACACGACGGGGAGATGCCGCATCCCCGTCTTCTCTCCCCAGAGCGACGCCGAGGAGCGGCGGATCTCGAGGTTCTGCGTGGTCATGGCCGTCCTCCTACGCCTTTTCGAGCTTCACGAGGAAGGCCTTGTACTCGGGCGTCCAGGTATTGGGGTCCATGGCCGAGGGCGTGAGCATGTTGGCGAGCGGCCCCGTATGCCCGGGGTCGCCCGCGAAGCCCCAGTGGATGGGGAAGCCGATCTGCCACATCTCCTTGCCGTCGACCTTGAGCGGATAGAGGCGTCGCGTGACCATCGCCACGCCCTGGATCTGGCCCCGCGCCGAGGTGACCTTGACCTTGGAGCCGTTCTCGATGCCCTTCTCCCTGGCCAGCCCTTCGGGGATCTCGACGAAGAAGCCCGGCTGCAGCTCGTTGAGCAGGCCCTGGTGCTGGTGCTGGGTCCAGTAGTGGAAATGCTCGGTGAGCCGGTAGGTCGTGCAGACGATGGGGAAGTCCTCTTTCGTGCCGTAGACGTCCTTGTCGGAGGTGAACTTCTTGAAGGCCGGGTTCGACGTGACGCCGGGGTGCAGCGGGTTCACGACCGCGGCCTCCACCGCCTCGTAGTGCTCGGGGAAGGGCCCGTCGTTGAAGGTGGGCGCGTACAGCCGAGCCACGCCTTCCGGGATCATGATGAAGGCCCCGTAGGTGCCCGGAGGAGCGTCGGGCTTCATGTCGGGCACGTCGCCCACCCACTTCTCGCCGTTCCAGGTGATGCCGGGGCGCTTGGCGTCCCAGGGCTTCCCCTCGGCGTCGGCCGAGGCCCGGTTGTACATGATGCGGCGGTTCGCCGGCCACGAGAACGCCCAGTTGTGGAACATGCCCAGGCCGGTGGGATCGGCGTTGTTGCGGCGCTGCGCGTTGTTTCCGGCCTCGGTGTAGACGCCGGAGTGGAGCCAGTTCCCGCACATCGTCGTGCCGTCGTCCATGAGCTGGCCGAAGCCGTCGAGCTGCTGGCCGGCCGTATGCACCTTGGTCTTGTCGTTGGGGTCGTGCACCTCGGCCAGGGCCTTGCCGCTCATCTCCTTCAGCACGTCGCCGAGGTCGGGGCTGGCGGGGCTCGTGTAGTCCCACGACACGCTCGTGACCTGCTCGGGCAGCGCCCCGCCCTCCTTCTGGTAGAGGTCGCGCACGGCCAGGAAGATCCGGGCCAGGATCTCCTGGTCGGCCTTGGCCTGCCCCGGGGGATCGAGCGCCTTCCACTTCCACTGCAGCCAGCGGGCGGAGTTGGTGAAGGTGCCGTCCTTCTCGGCGAAGTCGGCGGCGGGAAGCAGGAACACCTCGGTCTGGACCTGCGAAGGCGGGGGCCCCTCGTACTCCTTCGGCGCCTTCCAGAAGATCGAGGTCTCGGTCTCGACGTTCTCGACGACCACCATCCACTTCTGCTTGGCGAGGGCGGCCACCATCTTCTTGGAGTTGGGGCCGAGGCCGACCGGGTTCATGCCGAACGTGATGAGCGCCTCGGGCCCCGGCTCCTTGCCTCCGGCCCGCGTGGTGTCTCCGCGGTACATGTCGTCGAAGATGTACATCCAGGAGTAGTTCCCGTCGACCTTGGGCAGCCAGGAATAGCCGAAGTCGTTCTCCTTGGTCGCCGCCTTGCCGTAGGCCGCCTTGAGCAGCGAGACCATGAACTTCGGAGTGTTCTGCCAGTAGTTCATGGAGGCGGCCTCGAGCGGCTTGGGGGTGTTGGCGTCCAGGTACTCCTTGAGGCTCTGCCACGGGCCGGTCGGCGTCTTGAGATAACCCGGGAGGATCTCGAAGGTCCCCGCGGTGTCGGTGGCCCCCTGGATGTTGGAATGGCCCCGGAAGGCGTTCACGCCGCCCCCGGGACGGCCGACGTTGCCCAGCAGGAGCTGGAGCATCGCGCCGGTGCGGATGATCTGGACCGCGGTCGAATGCTGCGTCCAGCCCAGGGCGTAGGTGATCGTGCCCGCCCGCTCGGGGTTCCCCGTCGACGTCACGACCTCGGCCACCTTGAGGAAGGTCTCCTTCGGCACCCCGCAGATCTTCTCGACCATCTCCGGGGTGTAGCGCTCGACGTGCTTCTTCAAGAGCTGGAAGACGCACTGGGGGTCCTGCAGCGTCGGGTCCGTCTTGGCGAAGCTTCCCCCGAGCTGATACGCCCACGTGTCCTTCGCGTACTCTCCCTTGGCCGGGTCGAAGCCGGAGAAGAGCCCGTCGTTGAATGTGAAGGCCGGGTTCACGAGGAGCGGCGCGTTGGTGTGGAGCTTGACGTAGTCCTCGTGGTAGCGCTTGTTCTCGAGCGCGTAACGGATGATGCCGAGCAGGTAGGCGATGTCCGTGCCGGCGCGGATCGGGGAGTAGAGGTCGGCTACGGCGGCGGTGCGGGTGAAGCGGGGATCGACGACGACCAGCCGGGCGTTGCGGTTCCTCTTCGCCTCCATGAACCACTTGAAGCCGACCGGGTGGTTCTCGGCGGGGTTGCCGCCCATGGCCAGGATGACGTCGGCGTTCTTGATGTCCACCCAGCCATTGGTCATCGCCCCCCGTCCCAGCGTGGCGGCCAGACTGGCCACCGTGGGGCCGTGTCAAACACGGGCCTGGGTGTCCCGGTACGGGACCCCCAAGGCCGTCACCACCTTCCACTGCAGGTAGTTGAACTCGTTGGTGTCCGTGCAGCCCCCGATCATCGCGATGCCCGGCGTCCGGTTGACCACCTGGCCCTTGGCGTTCTTGGCCACGAAGGTCCGGTCGCGGGTGTCCTTGATGTGGCGGGCGATCTGGGAGACGGCGTCGTCCCAGGAGATGTCCTCCCAGTGGTCCGATCCCGGCCGCCGCACCTTTGGATGGAGGAGCCGGTTCTTGTGGGTGATGTCGTCGCGGAGCGTGGCTCCCTTGGGACAGAGCGAGCCGCGGCTGATCGGATGGTCGGGGTCGCCCTCCACGTGCACCACCGCCGGCTTCACGTTCTTGGACTTGTCGCCCAGCGTGTGGATGATCACGCCGCAGGAGACGGCGCAATAAGGGCAGATGCTGCGCGTCTCGGTGGTGCGCGCGATCTTGAGCGCGCGCATCTCGGCCTCGGCCCGGGAGACGTCGAAACCGAGGGCGACTCCTCCGCCCAGGGCCGTAGCTTTGAGGAAAGTACGACGCTGCATGGGGAGCCTCCGAACTATGGGCTTCTAGGCCATTGTAGTCCCCGGTTCGCCTTGTCAAGGGCCCCTTGCATCGAGTGTCCTTCGCACCGCCTCGGCCGCCTCCGTGTACGCCCGGGCGGCGGCGGACTCCGGCGCGAGGCTGACGATGGGCCTTCCGGAATCGCCTCCCGTGACGACGGCGGGATCGATGGGGACCTCGGCCAGGAACGGAACGCCCAGCCGCTCGGCCATGTCCCGCCCTCCGCCGCGCTTGAAGATCTCCTCCTGGCGGCCGCACCCGGGGCACAGGTAGTAGGACATGTTCTCGATGATCCCGAGGACGGAGACGCCCGCCCTCTGGAACATGGCGATCCCCTTGCGAGCGTCGATGAGCGCCACCTCCTGCGGTGTCGTGACGATGACGGCCCCGGACAGGGCGGTCCTCTGGGTGAGGCTGAGCTGGACGTCGCCCGTTCCCGGCGGAAGGTCCACGAGGAGGAAGTCCAGCCGCCCCCAGCGGACGCCGGCCAGAAGCTGGTCGACCGCCTTCATCAGCATCGGCCCGCGCCAGACCGCCGGCCGTTCCGGGTCCATCAGGGCGCCCAGCGTGGCGACCCACACTCCGTGGCGCTGGATCGGCAGCAGTCGGTGGTCGTGCTTGTCGACGTAGGGCTTCTCGTCGATCCCCATCATGATCTGCTGCGAAGGGCCGTATATGTCCGCGTCCATCAGCCCGACCGCATGGCCGAGGCGGGCGAGGGCCACGGCCAGGTTCGCGGTCACCGTCGACTTGCCGACTCCGCCCTTGGCCGAAGCCACCGCCACCTTGAAGCGCACGTCGGGAAGCAGCTCGGCCACGCTCCCCTTCGCCTATCGGTCCGGTCGCTCGGTCGGAGGCTCGGAGCCCGGCCCCGGCAGCGGCCGCTTCCGGCCCCCGGCCGCCTCGCCTTCGAGGAGGCTCGACTCGTCCGGGTACGCGTAGATGGTGGGCGCCTTCGTCTGTCCCAGACCGCCGGTGTCGGCGGTGGGCCCGTAGGTGCTGTAGAGGTCCCGTCCCAGCATGCGGGCGAGCGCCGTCTGCTGCCCCCGGTGGTGCGCGGTGTGCGCGATCCGCCGGACGACGATCCAGGCCCGGGTCCGGCGGGCCTCGAAGAAAGGTACCACCTCCTCCCACCAGGCCTCCGGCTTCGCGGGGAGCGCCTCCAGGCGCTTTGCCGAGTCGTGGGCGTACTGGCGCATGAACTCGAGCCGCGTCTCGTTCTCCGGCAGCGGCCGCGCCCCGACGTCGATGCCGAGCATGGTCCGGAACCACACGTCCTCGCTCATGCACTGGTGGACCATATGCTCCCGGACGCTGCGTCCACGATGGTCTTCATTGAGCAATGGGGCGCCGGAGTGAATCGGGCGCTCGGGGGTCCAGTGCGGGCGCGCCGGCAGGTCCGCGTCCTGGAACATGGCCCACACGCTCAGCACCTTCAGGCGTTCGGTCCGGTAGGTGTCGATCAGGAACCCGTAGCGCATGCTCTCGGTCTCGCCCATCACGGTGTCTCCTTGAAGGATAATCGCGAACGGGAAGGTTCGCGGTGGGCATCCCACCGGACAGCAAGAGCGAGGCGTGCGTCTGGGTCGTGGAGCCGGGGCAGTCCCGGGCGCGAACGGACCAGCTCGCCACCGAGGAGCCGCTGGAGATCCGGCTGCGTGCCGGTTCGGCCGCGGAAGCCGGCGGGGCGCTCCCGGTGTTCCGGCGACGGAGCCAGGCGTCGGCAGAGCGCACGGTGGCGATCACGATGCGCACCCCGGGCAACGACTTCGAGCTGGCCGCCGGCTTCCTCCACGGCGAGGGCGTGGTCCGGAGCGGGGAGCAGATCCGCGGGATCTCCCACTGCGCCGATCCCGACCTCGACGAGGACAAGCGCCACAACATCGTGAGCGTGGAGCTGCGGGCCGACGCGCTGCCCGACCTGCAGGCGCTGGAGCGGCACTTCTACACGACGAGCGCCTGCGGCGTGTGCGGCAAGGCCAGCCTGGAGTCTCTCCGAATCCGCGGCTGCCCGGTCATCCCTCCCGGGCCGGAGGTCGAGCCGGCGGTCCTCCGCCGCCTTCCCGAGAAGCTGCAAGCCGGGCAGGGGATCTTCGCCGCCACCGGCGGCCTCCATGCCGCCGCGCTGTTCGACGCCGAGGGGACGCTCCTCGTCGTGCGGGAGGACGTGGGTCGTCACAACGCGGTCGACAAGCTGGTGGGCTGGGCGCTCATGGGCGGGCGCCTGCCCCTGAGCCGCCACATCGTGATGGTCAGCGGCCGGAGCAGCTTCGAGATCCTGCAGAAATGCCTCATGGCCGGGGTGCCGATCGTCTGCGCGGTCTCCGCCCCCAGCAGCCTGGCCGTCGCCCTCGCGCGCGAGTTCGGCATCACCCTCGTCGGCTTCCTGCGCGGCGACCGCTTCAACGTCTACACGGGTCTCGACCGGGTGCGCGTCGAGCCCTAGCGCCACCGAGCCCCCGCCGCGAGCGAAGCGGGATTCACTCCCGCGGAGCGAGCGGGGGGTCAGGGGGGTGCGCCGCAGCACCCCCCTGCTCAAAAATAGAAAACCTGGAGCTGGACCGTGAAGAGGTTGGTGCTCCTTCCCACCTTCGGGTCGATGCGCCCGTATCCGGCCTTGATGTTGACGTTGTGTCCCTGGTGGAAGTACGAGAGCCCGCCCTGGACGCGGTCCTGGCTCCGGCTCGAGTTGGGCGCGCTGAAGCACTGGCCCTCTATCTTCACCCACGGCATCACCTTCGCCTTGGTGAAGAAGTATCCCCCTTCGACGAGGTAGTCGTTCTGCTTGGGCAGATCGAGGAACGTCCGGCCGCCGTCGTAGTGGATGAGATCCCCCTGGAGCGTGAGGGCGCCGGCCGAGCCGAGGGGACGGTCGAGGTAGGCGTCCCCCGCGAACGCCTTGTAGTCGGACTGGACGTCGTAGCCGCCGCCGATCGTCAGGACCTTCTTCTTTCCAAGATAGGTGCCGGTCGTGAAGTACGTCGTCTCCTTGTCGAGGAACGAGTACTGCAGGTGCCCTGACGATCGGAAGACGTTCCGGGAGAGCGCGTCCCGCGCCCCCTGGAAGGCGCCGACGCGGTACTCGAGCCGGCTGCCGGCCAGGTATCCCTTGGCCATGAAGCCCGTATCCCGGCCCACGACCGACTTCGTCGGGCCGCCGTGGAGGAACGAGTAGGCGCCATAGTCGATGGGCAGCAGGGTGGCCGCGCTCTGGACGCAGTTGCGGCAGAGCGGTATGAAGATGAGGCCTGCGTCGAGAGCGAACGCGTCGGTGGCCTTCCACTCCAGGTATGCGTCCTGGACGATGAAGCCGGTAGAGATGACCTTCGATCCGGCCACGCTCTTGCCGAGGTTGGGATCGTCGGTCTCGAAGAAGAACGTGACCTTGGGCGCGACCTGCCCGCCGACGAGGAAGCGGACGCGGCGGACGAAAAGATTCTGCTGGTAGCCGCCGGTCCCGGCGTCCTGGGTCCAGTCGGCCTGCGACTGGACCAGCATCCCGAACTTGAAGTTGACGTCGTCGCTGACCTTGATGACGGCCTGGGCCGACGCGTTTTCGGCGGAGCCGAAGAACCACATCATGGCGGTGAGGACCGGAAGGACCCTCACGATCGTCGATGGCGGGCGGGTCGGAGACATCGGCTTCCTCCCTTGATGGCTTGAAAATCAGGTTAGCGCAGTCCCGATGCCCGCGGACCGTGCCCCGCACGTCCTTCGGTCCTGCCGTTGCACCTCTGCGTGCCACACTGTCGCGAATGGAAACCGCCGTCCTGGCCGCCGAGGAGCGCGTCCTCGAGGGCCTCTCGGAGCGACAGCGCGAGGCCGTCCTGCATGGCGAGGGGCCGCTGCTCGTCATCGCGGGGGCGGGCACGGGCAAGACCACCGTCCTCACCCGGCGCATCGCCCACCTCATCTCGTCCAAGCGGGCGCGGCCCGAGGAGGTCCTGGCCCTCACCTTCACCGAGAAAGCGGCGGTGGAGATGGCCGAGAGGGTCGACCAGCTCATCCCGTACGGCTACGCCGAGACGTGGATCGGCACCTTCCACGCCTTCGGCGACCGGATCCTGCGCGAGTGGGCGCTCGAGGTCGGGCTCGCCCCCGAGTTCCGCGTCCTCACGCGGCCGGAGCAGATCATCTTCCTGCGCGAGCGGCTATGGCGATTGCCGCTGAAGCGCTTCCGTCCCCTCGGCGACCCCACGCGGCACCTGGGCGCGCTGCTCGGCCTGGTGAGCCGGGCCAAGGACGAGGACATCGCGCCCTCCGCCTACAAGGAATGGGCTTCGGCGCGCCTCGCGACGGCGCTGGACCCGGCCGCCCGCGACGCCGCGGAGCGGCACGCCGAGCTGGCCGCGTTCTACGAAGCCTACCAGCAGCTCCTCGCCGAAGCGGGCGCGGTGGACTTCGGCGACCAGATCTGCCGCGCCCTGGCGCTGCTGCGCGAGCGTCCGGCCGTGCTGGCCGCGCTGCGCGAACGCCACCGGTACGTGCTGGTCGACGAGTTCCAGGACACCAACCGCGCCCAGCTCGAGATGATCCGGCTCCTGGCCGGACCCGACCGCCCCAACGTCACCGTCGTCGGCGACGACGACCAGGCGATCTACCGCTGGCGCGGCGCGGCGGCGGGGAACCTGCTCGCGTTCCGCGCCCTATATAAGGATGCGCGCGAGGTCGTCCTCACCGCCAACCACCGCTCGACGCAGGTGATCCTGGACGCCGCCGGCCAGCTCATCTCCTACAACAACCCCTACCGGCTGGAGGCGATGGCCGGGATCGACAAGCGGCTGCGCTCGCTGCGCGACGCCGGTCTCCCGGTGCGCCACGTCCATTTCGACACGATCTCCGCCGAGGCCGACGGCGTCGCCGGCCTCGTCGCGGAGCGCCTGGGCCAGGGCTTCCGGCCGCGGGACGTCGCCCTGCTCGTCCGCAGCAACGACGACGCCGACCCGTTCCTGCGCGCGCTCAACGTGCGCGGCATCCCGCACCGCTTCACGGGCAGCCGCGGCCTCTACGCGCGCGAAGAGGTGCGGGTGCTCGTCTGCTTCCTGCGCGCGCTGGCCAACCCCGACGACTCGGTCTCCCTCTTCTACCTGGCCGCGTCCGAAGTCTACCGCGTCCCCGAGACGGAGCTGCTCCGATTGAACCGCTACGCGGTCCGCAAGAGCCGGCCGCTGCTGGAGGTCATGCGCGGCCTGCCGGCCAACGAGGAGCTGGCCGGCGTGGGAGGGGAGGCGCGCGAGCGCGTGGATCGCCTGCTCGCCGGCCTCGACGCGGCGGCGGCCGAGGTGCCCCATCGGCGCACCGGCGAGCTGCTCTACCGCTTCCTTCAGGCCTCCGGCTTCCTGGCCCGGCTGTCCCGCGCGGCCGACGCGGAATCAGAAGCCCGCGTCAAGAACGTGGCCAAGTTCTTCGACGCGGTGAAGGCCTACGGGGAAGTCGCCGAACACGACCGCGTGCCGGCCTTCGTCGCCCATCTCGACCTGCTGCGCGATGCGGGCGACGATCCGGCGGTGGCCGAAGCCGACCCCGACGAGGACGCGGTCGCCGTCCTGACGGTGCACAAGGCCAAGGGACTGGAGTTCCCGGTGGTCTTCATCGTCTCTTGCGTCGAGCAGAAGTTCCCGGTCAAGCGCCGAAGCGACCCCCTGGAGCTGCCGGCCGACCTCGTCGAAGACCGTCTCGGCGGGGCGGTCGACGCCCACCTGCACGAGGAGCGGCGCCTCTTCTACGTCGGCATGACGCGCGCCAAGGACGAGCTGGTGCTCACCTCCGCCGCCGACTACGGCACCGCCCGCCTGCGCAAGCTCTCGCGCTTCGTGGTCGAGGCGCTCGACCTGCCCTCACCGGCGCCCACTCCCCGGAAGAGCCAGGCCCTCGAAGCGCTCGCGCGCCACCAGCCGGCTCCCGAGCCAGCCCCCGGGCTCGAGCGCCCGATGCGGGACGAGGAGCTGCTGCACCTGTCCTTCCGCCAGATCGACGACTACGAGACCTGCCCCCTCAAGTACAAGTACGTCCATCGGCTGCGCGTGCCGCTGCTCGTCCACCACCGGGTCGTCTACGGCAGCGCGGTCCACAAGGCGGTGCAGGAGATGTTCCGGGCGCGGCTCCAGGGCCGTGCGTTCGGCGAGGACGACCTGGCGGCCGCCTTCCGGTCCGCGTGGGTGTCCGAGGGCTTCCTTTCCCGCGAGCACGAGGAGCAGCGGCTGCAGGCCGGAGAGGCCGCCCTGCGGCGCTTCCACCGCGAGGAGGCGGCAAGCCCGCTCACGCCCACCGGCGTCGAGCAGGAGTTCGCCTTCAACGTCGAGCGCACGCGCGTGGTCGGCCGCTACGACCTGGTCGTCGAGCGCGGCGGCCGCGTCATGATCCTGGACTTCAAGACCGGCGACGTGGACGACGTGGCGGCGGCCCAGAAGCGGGCCACGGAGAGCCTGCAGCTCGACGTCTACGCCCTGGCCCACCTCAAGACGGCCGGCCGCCTGCCCGACTGGGTCGAGTTGCGCTTCCTGGAGTCGGGCCTGGCCGGGGGCAAGCGGCCGACCCTCGACGAGGCCGCCCGCACCGAGTCCCGCATCCGCGACATCGCCGCCCTCATCCGCCGCCGGGAGTTCTCGCCGCGGCCGTCCTACATGGCCTGCGGCCAGTGCGCGTTCCGCGAAGTCTGCCCGCACACGGCGCGGGGGCCGGAGACGGAGGAGCGGCCGACGGCCTGATCACCGGGCCGGGCGCTCTGAGCTCAGCCCGATCGAGGCGCCTCGTCCGCTGTCAGCGGCCGCGTCTCACCCCAGAGGGGCAGCAGGTCCAGCTCGA
>QHVM01000079.1 GCA_003223555.1 Acidobacteriota bacterium
AGCAGATGAGCGGCGTGGTGTTCGGGGCGCTCCTCGTCAGCTTCCGCGCGACCAGCCGGCTGCCCGGCAGCGCGCGCGCCTCGCTGCCCAAGCACCGCGCGATCCTCGACGCCATCCGCCACCGCAACGCGCGCGGCGCGAGCCGGGCGATGCGGAGGCTCGTCCACGCCACGGCGCGCGAGATCGAGGCGTTCTCGAAGCGGCCGTCCGTCCGCCGCGCGCGGGCGCGGGGGTAGGACGTGGCGCGCACCACCCAGGCCGTGCTCGCCGGGCTGAATCTCCCCGCGCGCGACGCCTACGACCTGCCCACGTCGGGCACCAGGCAGCTCATGGTCCTCGGAAAGAGGAAGGCGGCCGGCGACCTTCCCTCCGACCTCGTGCTCAAGATCTCGGTCACCGTCGCCGCGGCCAACCCGGCCACCGCCCGCGTGCTCGAGGACCTCGGGGCCACCTCGATCAACCTGCCGGTCGATCTCTCGCTGCCGCAGATCGCGGCCATCCGCCAGGCCATCGACGCCGCGATCGACTTCTACGTGGAGAGCCCGGACGACTTCGGCGGCTGCGTGCGCCACTACGAGATACCGGAGCTGGTGCGGGTGGCCGCTCCCGTGTACGTCAAGTTCGGCCTGCGCAACGCCCCCGGGATCTATCCCCGCGGCGAGCACCTCCAGGCGACGGTGCTGGCGCTGTCGCGCGAGCGCGTGCGGCGCGCGGCGATCGGGCTCGGCATCCTGCGGCGCTACGCGCCCGAGGCGGTGGCTTCGCCGCCGGGGGCCCCGGGACCGCGTTGAAGATCACGGGCGCGCGCACGACGGTGGTCGGCGCCCCGTGGCGCGAGCTGGTATTCCTGGAGCTCGCGACCGACGAGGGCCTGACGGGCACCGGCGAAGTGCGCATCGTCAACAAGACCGACACCCTGCTCGCCTGCATCGACGAGCTCGCGCCCCGCTACGTGGTCGGGTCCGACCCCTTCGACGTGGAGCGGCTGGCGTGGAACGTCCAGCGGGCCGAGTACGGCCGCCCCGGCGAGGTCACGCAGTCGGCGCTGGCGGCCTTCGACGTGGCCTGCTGGGATCTCATGGGCCAGGCCCTGGGCGTGCCGGTGTGGAAGCTGCTCGGCGGCCGTTTCCGCGACCGCGTGCCGGCCTACGCGAACGGCTGGTACACGGGTGGGCGCGAGCCCGACGCCTTCGCGCGGCGGGCGCGGGACGTCGTGAAGCGGGGCTACCGGGCCCTCAAGCTCGACCCCTTCGGCGCGGCCTCCGCGGAGCTGGCGCCGGCCGATCATCGCGCCGCCGTCGCGGTGGTGGCCGCCGTCCGCGACGCCGTCGGCCCCGACGTGCAGATCATGGTCGAGATGCACGGGCGCTTCACGCCCGCGACCGCGGCGGCGGTGGCCGTGAGCCTCGAGCCCTACGAGCCCGAATGGATCGAGGAGCCGGTGCCGCCCGAGAACGCGGAGGCGCTGCGCCGCGTGCGCCAGACGACGCGGCTGCCCATCGCCACCGGCGAGCGCGCCCACACGCTGTTCGACGTCCGCGAGTTCATCGAGGGCGGATGCGTCGACGTCGTCCAGGTGGACCTCACGCACTTCGGCGGCTTCCTCGCGATGAAGCGGCTGGCCGGCTGGGCGGACACGTACTATCTGCCGCTCGCGCCGCACAACGTGTGCGGCCCGGTCGGCACGATGGCCAACCTGCACTTCGCGGTGACCACCTCGAACTACAAGGTCCTGGAGCACTTCAACGACTTCGCCGACCCCTGGGTCCAGGAGCTGGTGGACCATCCGCCCTGCGTCGACCGCTCCGACGGCTGCTTCGCCGTCCCCGAGCGCCCCGGCCTCGGCGTGAGGTTGAAGCACGACGTGTGCGCCCTGCACCCTCGGACCGGCGGCCGCATCCGGCTGTTCGAACAGGGCTGGGAGAGCCGCCGGGGCTGATCCGCCGTCTCACTCGAAACTGAGAATGGCCGGCGCGAGCCCAAGGATCACGACATCGGATACCGCGATGCGATTGCCCCGTGGTGTCAGTGACGCGATCCAACGCGACGCCAGGCTGTCAGGCGTGCCCTCTAGCTGGTCCCCGATCCACCACGCTACTCGATGCCGGTGCGGGGAGAGGGCAGGCAGGGTGTCATATTGGGGTGGCACCAGGGTGGCAAGAGCGCGACGCACGATGTATGCGAGAGCCACAACGATGTCGCGACCGCCAGCTTGATCGAAGTGTGGATCGACGAGACGGAGCGCCGAACGTGGTTCCTGTCCGAGACAGGGCGCGGGCTCTAGGGCGAGCAGCAGCATCCGAGTCCGGTCCCTCGGGTACGGTCATGTTCGTTGCAACCGGGGTGACGTATGTCTTCTGAGCGCGAGCGTGCGCTGGTGCCGGTTCTGCTGAGCCTGACGGCGGTCACCGGCTTGGTCGATGCGGCCAGCGTGCTTGGGCTCGGCCGCGTCTTCACGGCAAACATGACGGGCAACGTGGTGTTCCTGGGCTTTGCCGCCGCGGGTGCGCCGGAGCTGTCGCTGGTGCGGTCGGGCGCGGCGCTCCTGGCCTTCTTTGTCGGAGCGGCGATCGGCGGACGAATCGGTGCGCCCATCGGCGCCGGGTCCGTCGAGCGGCCCACGTCCGCCGCCCTCGGACTCGAAGCCGCGTTGCTCTTGGCGGCGACAGGCGTGGCATTCGGTGCCGGGTCGGATCTGTCCGTGGTGCCGACGCGGCTATACGCAGTGATCGGCTTGACAGGCTTGGCCATGGGCATCCGCAACGCCGTTGTGCGCAAGCTCGCCGTGCCGGACCTCACTACGACCGTGCTCACGATGACGATCACGGGGCTGGCCGCGGACTCGCCGGCCGCGGGTGGGGATGGACCGCGCTGGTCGCGGCGAGTGGCCTCCGTCGCGATCATGTTCGCAGGAGCGGCGGCCGGCGCTTGGCTGGTGGCGCGGTCGGTCGCCCATGCCCTCGCCATTGCCGGTGTGGTCTCGACGCTCGCGGCCCTCAGCGCCCGTCGACGGCTATGTCGCGCCGAGAGGACTGTGGCACCGCATTGAATCCAGGCGAGCTATCGGCCAGCCTCGTGATTGCTGCCGGGTTGTCGAGCTGAGCCCCGAATATGCCTTCGCGCAGAAGATGGTAGGAATCCCCAAGGTGGTGTTCAGCAAGACGCTCCAGCACGTCGAAGGCAAGAACGTCCGAGTGGAGAACGGCGACCTGGCCGACGCGGTGGAGCAACTGAAGAGCCGGCCGGGGAAGGACGTCATCGTCTACGGCGGGGCCACGTTCGTGTCCTCCCTGATCGAGCACGGCTTGATCGACGAGATGAACCTCTTCGTCAACCCGGTGGCGATTGGGAGTGGGATGCAGGTCTTCAAAGCGAGGACACCCCTGAAGCTGGCGGCCTCGACGCTTCGTTGGCACAGCTCAACGATGGCTTGGGTGCGCGCCCGGACGGCCTTGTCGCTATAGTCTGGCTGTCGAGCCAGAGTATCCTCTTGGCGAGATGCGGGAAGGTGGAACGGCGCAGCCTGCCTCCAGGGGCCGCCGATCCGACCGCGGAGCCGTCGTAGTCCGCAGCGGCTGCGCGCGCCTGCTTTGCCCGACGCCGGCCAGGTGAGCGACACTCAAGGCCGCTGCGCGGCCGCGGCGTCCGGCTCCGGCCGGCCACGCGAGCAAGGACCCTCGCTTGGAGCACTCGGGAAGATGACGCTGCGGCCCGCCGCGAAGGCCCCTTCGTGAGCGGGGCGCTCGACCCCGCCGCCTGGCTCCCGGCCGCCCTGGCGCTGCGGCTCGGGAGCATCGGGCTCGCGCTCGGCCTCGCCCGCCGGCCCGCCGCCAGCCGGTGGGCTGCCCTCGGCGGCTCCTGCCTGGCGTCCCTCTTGACCGGGGCGTTGGCGTGGTCGGTCCTCGCGACCGGTCGCGCCGTCGGGGGAAGCCTGCTCTCGCACACCGCGTCCGGGTTCGTCCTCAGCTACAGCGTCGACCGGCTCTCGGCCTGGTTCCTCCTCGTCCTGGCGCTCCTGGGCATCCCGATCGCCATGTACAGCCTCGGCTACCTCGGCCACGGCATCCTCGCCCGGCGCTCTCCCTTCGTAGCCGTCGGCTTCAGCGTCCTCATGGGCGCGGTAGAGATGGTATTCGCCGCCGACGGCATCGTCGGGTTCCTCTTTGCATGGGAGCTGATGACGCTCGCGAACGCAGCCCTGGTGGCGACCGAGCACGAGGTGGGCGAGACGCGCCGCGCCGCGTTCCTGTACCTTGCCATGTCGCACGTCGCCACCGGATGCCTGTTCGCCGGGTTCTTGATCCTGGCCGCGGCGGCCGGGTCATTCAGCTTCACCCACGTGCTGGCGGGCGCGCCGGTCTCCGGCGCCCGCCGTCACGCGGTGTTCCTGCTCTTTCTGGCCGGCTTCGGCGTGAAGGCCGGAGTGATCCCGCTGCACGTCTGGCTGCCGGAGGCGCACCCGGCCGCGCCCAGCAGCATCTCGGCCCTCATGTCCGGCGTCGTCATCAAGACCGGGATCTACGGCCTCTTCCGCGTGTGCGCCTTCGGACTCGGGCCGCCCCACCCCGGTTGGGGAGTCCTCATCCTGGCCTGCGGCGGAGTCTCGGCCGTCCTCGGCGTCTTGTACGCCTTGATGCAACACGACCTGAAGCGCCTGCTCGCCTACCACAGCATCGAGAACATCGGCATCATCCTGCTCGGGCTCGGCGCGGGGATGACGGCGCTGTCGTCGGGCCGGGCGGAGCTGGCGGCGGTGGGGATCGCGGCCAGCCTCTACCACGTCCTGAACCACGCGGTCTTCAAGGGCCTGCTCTTCCTCGGGGCGGGCGGCGTCGTGATGGCGACGGGGACGCGCCACATCGAGGACATGGGCGGCCTGGCGAAGCGCATGCCGTGGACGGCCCTGTTCTTCCTGGTGGGCTCGGCGGCCATCTCCGGCCTGCCCCTCCTGAACGGCTTCGTGAGCGAATGGCTCCTCTTCCAGGCGTTCCTCTTCGGCTTCCAACGGTCCCCGGAAGCCCTCGTGCGGTTCCTGTTCCCGGTGGCGGGGGCTCTGTTGGCGTTGACGAGCGCCCTGGCGGCGGCGTGCTTCGTGAAGGCGTTCGGGGTGACGTTCCTGGCCCTGCCGCGGGGCGAGGGGGCGGCGAAGGCCCACGAGTCGCCGTGGGTCATGCTCGCGCCCCAGGCGTTCCTGGCGGCGATGTGCGTGGTGCTGGGCCTGGTCCCCGGCTTCGTGCTCGAAGAGCTGCGGGGGGTGGCGGCGTCGCTGCCGGGGGTGCGGCCGGCGCCGGAGATGGTCCGCGGGTTGTTCGCGATCGCGCCGGGTCCCGGGCGCTTCGACCACCTGACGCCGCCGCTGGTGGCGCTGGCGGTGGTTCTGGCGGCGGGGCTGGCGGGCGCGCTGTCGCTGCGGGCGGGATATCGGGTGAGGCGGGCGCCGACGTGGGGCTGCGGAGGGGAGCTTTCCGCGCGGACGGAGTACACGGCGACGGCGTTCTCGAAGCCGCTGATGATGATCTTCAGCGCGATCTACCGGCCGACGCGCGAGGTCCAGACGGTGGGGGCGGCGTACTTCCCGCGGGAGGTGAGGTACCGGGCGGAGATCGAGCCGACCTTCGAGCGGTTCGTGTACGGTCCGCTGACGCGGGGGGTGCTGGCGGCGGCGGAGCGCATGAAGGTGATCCAGGCCGGCAGCCTCCACGCCTACCTCGCCTACGTGATCGCGCTCGTCGTGAGCCTGGTCCTGCTCCTCTGGTGGAGAGGCTGAGATGAGCGGCTGGACGCACGTTGCGAGCTCCACGCCGTTGAGTCTGGCGCGGTCGTTCGCCTTCGGCCTCCTGCAGGCGGCGGTGCTCCTGGCGGTGGCGCCGCTCCTGCGCGGCGTGATCAAGAAGATGAAGGCGGCCTTCCAGACCCGGCAGGGCCCGCCTCTCCTGCAGGGGTACTACGACCTCGCGAAGCTGCTCCGCAAGGAGCCGGTCCGGTCCGAGACGGCCTCCTGGGTCTTCGTCGCCGGGCCCCGGATCTATTTCGCCACGGCCGTGGCGGCCACGATGCTCGTCCCGGTGCTGTTCGCCGGGGCTCCCCTGGAGCAGGCCGGCGGGATCCTGGTCCTGGTGGGCCTGCTCGCCCTCGGCCGCTTCACCCTCGCCATCGCGTCCCTGGATACCGGGAGCCCGTTCGGGGGGATGGGCGGGAGCCGCGAGATGACGGTGGCGGCGCTGGCCGAGCCCGCCCTGATGCTGGGGCTCTTCACCGTCGCCCTCTGGGCGGGTTCGTTGAACCTCGGCGACCTCGTGCGGACGACCGCCCAGCGGGGCCCGTCCGGCCACCCCAGCGAGCTGCTCGCGGCCGCGGCGCTGTTCATCGTCCTGCTCGCCGAGGCGGGGCGCGTTCCCGTCGACAACCCGGCCACCCACCTCGAGCTGACGATGATCCACGAGGCGATGGTGCTCGAGTACGCCGGCCCCGACCTCGCGCTCGTCGAGTGGGCCTCGGCGCTCAAGGAGCTGCTGTTCATGACGCTGCTCGTCAACCTCTTCCTTCCCCTCGGGCTGGCCGCCTCGGCGGCCCCGGGCGCCATCGCCGTCTCGGGCGCCCTCTACGCGGGGAAGGTCTTCTTCCTCGCGGTCGCGGTGACGCTGGTGGAGAGCACCAACGCGAAGCTGCGGTTCTTCCGGGTCCCGGAGCTGATGGCCTTGTCGCTCGGCCTCGGCTTCCTGGCCCTCGCCATCCGCTTCCTATGAGCCAGAACCTCGTGATCCTCTGCGCGGCCGGCATGCTCGTGACCGCCTACCTGATGGTGGGGCAGAAGGCCCTCTTCGTGGCCATCCGCCTCTACGGCCTCCAGTCGATCCTCCTCGGCGTCGTGGCGGTGGCGATGGCGTTCACCGACCACCGGCCCCACCTCCTCGAGAGCGCCGCGCTCACCATCGGGCTCAAGGGTGTGTTCATTCCCTGGTTCCTCATGCGGACGATCGACCGGATCGGCATCCACCGGGAGATCGAGCCCTTCGTGAACACCCCGTCGTCGCTTCTCATCTGCCTCGGCCTCACCGTCGTGGGATACCGCGTGAGCACCGGGCTGGCCGCGGGGGGCGAGGGCGCCGCCCACCACGTGATCGGCGTGTCGCTCTCGATGCTCCTCATGGGCCTCTTCCTGATGGTGACCCGCCGCAAGGCCGTGACGCAGATTCTCGCGCTGCTCACCATCGAGAACGCGGTCTTCCTCGTCGCCCTGGGGGCCACCTCGGGGATGCCGCTCGTCGTCGAGCTGGGGATCTCGTTCGACGTGATCGTGGCCGTGCTCGTTCTCGGCATCCTCGTCCACCGCATCGTCGACCGCTTCGAGTCGATGGACGTCAGCCGGCTCTCGAAGCTGAAGGGTTAGGTGACGGTGCTCGTCTGGACGCTGTTCGCTCCCCTCGTGACCGCGCTCCTGGGCGTGCTCCCCGCGCCGCGCCGGATCAAGGAGGCCAACCTCGTCGGCGGCCTCGGGGTCACCCTCCTCCTGTCGATCGGCACGGCGGGCGACTTCCTCGGCGGCTCCACGCCCTCCGCGTTCGGCGACGCGTTGCGCGTGGACGGCCTCTCCGCCCTCGTCCTCGTCCTCTCGGCCCTGGTCGGGCTCCTCTCGGGCGCCTACAGCGTGGGCTACCTGCGGCGGAACGACGCGCGGGGCCTCGTTTCGCCGGGGCGGCGCCGCGAGTTCGATGCGCTCGTCCCCCTCTACGTGTTCGCGATGCTGCTCGTCTCCGTCTCCAACAACCTCGGGATCCTCTGGATCGCCGTCGAGCTGACGACACTGGTCTCGGTGTTCCTGGTCGCGTTCCACAACCGTGACACGTCGCTGGAGGCGGCGTGGAAGTTCCTCGTCCTCGGCAGCCTCGGGCTCGCCTTCGCGCTCCTGGGGACGGTGCTCCTCTTCGCCTCGGGCCGGGGCGTGCTGGGCGAAGGGATGTCGGCGCTGCACTGGACGCGGCTGGTCGCGCTGGCCCGCGAGCTGCACCCGCTCACGCTCAAGCTCGGCGTGGTGTTCGCCGTCGTCGGTTACGGGACGAAGGCCGGCCTGGCGCCCATGCACACCTGGAAGCCCGACGCGTATCGCGAGGCACCCTCCCCGGCGGGCGTCCTCATGGCGGTGGGCATGCTGAACGGCGCCCTCTACTGCCTGCTCCGCGTGCACCTGATCGCCAAGGCCGCCCTGGGTCCGGCGTTCTCCGGCGGGCTCCTCCTCGGGCTCGGCCTGCTCTCGGTGGCGGTCGCGACTCCGTTCATCCTGATCCAGTGGAACCTCAAGCGGCTGCTGGCCTACTCCAGCGTGGAGCACGTCGGCATCATGGCGCTGGGCCTGGGGCTCGGCGCCGAGGCCGCGACCTTCGGCGCCCTGCTCCACATGACCTACCACACCCTGGCCAAGCCGCTGGCGTTCTTTTCGGCCGGCACGCTCGCCCAGCTCCACCGGTCTTCGGACTTCGACGAGATCGGTCCCGGGACGCTGGGCCGGGCGCCGGTGGCGAGCGCCCTCTTCGTGCTCGCCGCCGTGATCATGACCGGCTCGCCGCCCTTCGGGCTGTTCTTCAGCGAGATGACGATCCTGAAGGCCGGCTTCGCGGGGCCGCACACGGCGGCCGTGGCGGTGTTCCTGGCCTGCCTCGTCCTCCTCTTCTGCGGCTTCTTCTACCAGGTCGGCCGTCTCGTGCTCGGCGCGCAGCCCGCGGCGCCGCGCCCGGCCCCCGATCCGGAGCAGTTCGACGCGGGGGGCGCCGTGACCCTGGCCGCGGGGGTGCTGGCGGTCGTATCGGCGTTCTACCTGCCCCGAGGGCTCCTGGACCTGGTCCATGCGGCGGTGCGAGTCGTGGAGGGGGGGCCATGACCGCCGCCCGCGACGTCCTGCGGGGGCGGCTCGGCCTCCCGGAGCTGGCCGAGCTCCGGCCCGGCGAGTTCGCCGCCGAGGTGAAGAGGGAGCAGCTTCCGGCGGTCGCCGACCAGGCCGCCGGCGCGGGGCTGCGCCTGGCGACGCTCTTCGCCACCGACGACGGGCCCGCGAAGGGCTGCGCCCTCCATCACCTCTGGGCCGCCCGCGAACCGCCCGGGTTCGTTCGCATCTGGACCCGCGTCCCCGCTGATTCGCCCCGCTTTCCGTCGATCGCCGCGAAGTACCCGGTCGCGAACTGGTTCGAGCGCGAGGTCATGGACTATTTCGGGCTCGTCCCCGAGGGCCACCCCAATACGTTCCGCGTCGCCCTCCACGACGACTGGCCCGACGGATTCCCGGCCCTCCGGAAGGCGTTCGCGGACGAGCAGAAGGTCCCTCGGGTGCCGGGCAACAACCCTCACCCGTTCCGCCCGGTGCTTGGCGAAGGGGTGTTCCAGGTGCCGGTCGGGCCCGTGCATGCCGGCATCATCGAGCCGGGGCACTTCCGCTTCGGGGTGGCCGGAGAACCGGTGCTGTACCTGCAGCTCCGGCTCTTCTACGTCCACAAGGGCATCGAGAAGCGCTTCGAGAAGCTCCCGTGGCGCCACGGCCTGTTCCTGGCCGAGTCGATCTCCGGCGACACCGCGGTCGGGCACGCCCTGGCCTATGCGCACGCCGTCGAAAGGCTGACGGGCGTCGAGGTGCCGCGACGCGCCCGCTACCTGAGGACGGTGCTCCTCGAGCTGGAGCGGCTGTACAACCACGTCGCCGACATCGGCGCGATCGCGACCGACGTCGCCTTCGCGGTCCCGGCCAGCCGGGCCCAGGTGCTCCGGGAAGGCCTCGTCGCCATCCAGGAACGGCTCTTCGGGGCGCGCCTCCTGCGGGGCACGGTCGCGCTCGGCGGGGTGAAGTGCGAGCTGACGCTGGGGCGCCGGAACGAGCTGCTCGTGCACCTCGATCGGCTCGGGCGCGAGTTCGACGACCTGGTCAAGCTCCTGATCGATTCGGGAACGTTCACCGACCGCGTCGACGGCACCGGCGTCCTCGGCACCCAGGCCGCCCGCGACCTCGGCGTCGTCGGCATCGCCGCACGGGCGTCCGGCCTCGACCTCGACCTCCGGCGCGACCAGCCTCACGACGCTTACGCTTCCTTGCGGTTCCAGGTCCCGGTCGAGGAGGGGGGCGACGTGCGGGCGCGCCTCATGGTCCGGGCCCGGGAGGTGGAGCAGTCCTTGTCCATCCTCCGGCAGGCGCTAGAGGGTCTGCCGGAGGGACCGAGCTTCACGCCGCTGCCCGACGCCCTGCCCGCCTCGTCGTCGGCGCTCGGCTGGGCCGAGGCCTGGCGCGGGGAGTGCCTCCACTGGGTCCAGACAGACGAGGAAGGCCGAGTGGCGCGGGTCAAGGTCACCGACCCGAGCTTCAAGAACTGGCCGGGGCTGGGCCGGGCCGTCCCCGGCAACATCCTCCCCGACTTCCCGGTGATCAACAAGAGCTTCAACCTGTCCTACTCGGGCAACGACCGCTAGGAGGTCGACGTGTTCCGCATCCTCTCCAAGAGCCTCAAGACCGGCGTCGTCACGGAGAAGGACCCTTTCTCTTCGCGGCCCCCTTTCGGGTTCCCCGTGATCGACTTCAACTCGTGCACGGCCTGCGACGAGTGCGTCGCCGTATGCCCCACCGCGGCTCTACAGACGGACCGCCCGGCGGCCGATCGCAAGACGTTGTCCCTTTCCTACGCCCTCTGCATCCAGTGCCGCGAGTGTGTCGAGGCCTGCCCCGAGCGCGCGATCCACCCGGGACGCGAGTTCGAGGTGGCGACTCACTCGCGGGAGCAGCTCATGCAGCGCGGCTCCTTCGTGGTGGACCCCGCCACGGGCCGGGCCTCGTTCCGGGGAATGGACGCCCGGCCGGGGCCGAGCCTGGAGGAGTCGGCGGCGAGGCTCAAAGAGCGGATCAAGGGTCGGCTCGGCCGCTCCCTCCACGTCCGCCAAGTGGACGCCGGGAGCTGCAACGGTTGCGAGCTGGAGATCATCGCCACGGCCAACCCCGTCTTCGACCTCGAGCGGTTCGGCATCCACTTCGTGGCCAGCCCCCGGCATGCCGACGTCCTCCTCGTCACGGGCCCGGTGACGCGGAACATGGAAATCGCTCTCCGCCGCACCTACGAGGCGGCGCCCGAGCCCCGGGTCGTCGTGGCCGTCGGGGCCTGCGGGTGCAGCGGCGGGATCTTCGGCGAGGGGACCTACGCGTCCCTCGGCGGCGTGGACCGGGTCGTGCCGGTGGACGTATACGTCCCCGGCTGCCCGCCCCGGCCGCACGCGATCCTCAACGGCCTTCTGGTCGCCATGGGCATCCATCAGGCACGCAGCGGTCCCGGCGGCGCGGAGCTGGCGCCCCAGCCGGTCGGGGCGAGCCCACCGAGCCCGCATCGGCCGCTCATGCCCGTGCTGGCTCGCGGAACGCCCGAGTGAAGCGTACCGACGATTCGCTGCTTCCCGCTCGGGGCAGCAGCGACCCTCAGCTACGTTCCACCTCGGCCTTCAGACGGGCAAGAACCTCGCGGGGAAAGTCCGGGTTTCGCTCAGCGATGGCCAGGTAGGCGTCGAGCGCGAGCCGGCGCAAGCGGAAGTTGTTCGCGAGAAGGCGCCGGACGTCCACGGTCGACAGGCCGGTGACGCCGTTCTTCGATTCCAGCAGCTCCAGTTCGGCGGCGGTCAGGGCCTTCAGCTCGTCCGTCATCTAGCTCTCCACCGCCTCTAGCGGGCTCGCGGTCGGGATCGTGCGCCGCCGCCGCCGGCCCGACGGATCCAGGCGCGCGCGGCGCTCTTCGCGCAACCGCCCGGCGGGCGCCTGCGCGCATTCTACGCTGCCTCGCTCCGCCAAGACGGAACCGCGGGCGGGCGGCGCCTGATACCTTCGCCTCGTCTTCGCCCAAAGGTATCATGGCATCGACGCTTCAAAATCTCCACCGGCTTGCCCTCCAGCCAGTTGGACGCTGTACCCTGGGAATGGAGGGGAACGTTGCAGGGGGAACTCCAGGACACCCGCGTGCTCATCGTAGACGACGACCGCGATACCCTCGAAGTGATGCGGGTCATCCTGGAGTCGCACGGCGCCCAGGCCGCGGTCGCGCCCACGGCCGCGGAAGGTCTTGCCGTCCTCGGGATTCTGCGTCCCGACGTGATCCTGTCGGACATCGCAATGCCCGACGAGGATGGCTACGAGTTCATTCGCAAGGTGCGCGCGCTCCCGGCACACCAAGGGGGGCGCACGCCGGCCGTTGCCGTCAGCGCGCACGTGTATACGTCGGACCGCGAGCGCGCCTTTGACGCGGGCTTCCATGCTTTCCTCGCCAAGCCCATCAATCCAAGGGCGCTCGTTGCGTCCGTGAAGACACTCGTCGAGCGGGCACGCGCCGATCTGGAGAGGCGCCACCGGAATCGGCGGGCCGGACGGCCGCCGTCAGCCGCCACTCTCGAGCGACGGATGTTCGAGCGACGCCAGCCCATGTATTAGCGCTGGAGGGCGAGTCGGCGGGTGACGGCGTCAAGGGTCCGTCACCCGCCACGGCGACGCTCAGGGGCAGGTCGGCGATATGTGCTTCAAGCCGGTCACCTTGAAGTGGTGTTCGGCGCGCTCTTCCTTCATCTCCTTCTGCGCGGCCTTCCCGGTCTCCTGGGCGCCCTCGATCCTCCTCGCCTCGGCCATGCTCACCATCGAGCCGCTCACCTCGACCTTGTGACCGACGTGGTCGCCGAGCTTGAGGTCCGCCGGGGCCCCGATGAGCTCCCACTCCTTGACGCCCTTCGCTCGCTCCCCGGAGACGTCGGTGAGCTTGAAGCTGTTCGGCTCGCTACCCTTCTGCAGGCAGCCGGTCATCGACATGTGATGCTCTGCCGTCGGATGAGCGACGGCCTTCTTCTCCGCGGCCCTCGCCGCGACGGTCACGCCGCAGGCAAGGGCCGCGGCACCCAACGCCACGTGCTTCATGGGATCCTCCTCGGTGGAACGGGTTCCGCCTTCCATTGTGTCACCCGTCTCCGACCTCGAGGGCTCCCGGAGAAGATTCGACTCCCACCATCGCTCCGGCCCCTGGCCGTGACTCGTCCGGGTCGTGGGATCATTGGTTCGCAGCGATGCCCCAAACCGAGGAGGGTGAGATGAAGCACGGCCGGTGCCGTTTGCGGGCGAGGGTCACGGTGGGCGCCATCGTCGGCGCGCTTCTGGCGTCAGCCTGGATGGCCGGCTCGACGACGGCGGACGACGAGACGGCGACTCCCATCAAGCACCTCGTGGTGATCTTCCAGGAGAACGTATCCTTCGACCACTACTTCGCGACGTACCCGCACGCGGCGAACCCGCCGGGCGAGCCACGGTTCGTCGCCGCCCGGAGCACCCCGGACGTGAACGGCCTGGGCGCGTCGCTGCAGGACCCGAACAACCCGAACTCGGCCCAGCCCTTCCGTCTCGACCGCTCACAGTTCCAGACCTGCGACCAGAACCACGGCTACACCAACGAGCAACGGGCCTTCGACTCCGGCCTCATGGACCGCTTCGTCGAGGCGGTGGGCCGCGGCGCGGGAACTTGCCAGGACTACGGCAAGGGTCCGGGCCTCGTGATGGGCTATTTCGACGGGAATACGGTCACCGCGTTGTGGAACTACGCGCAGGTGTTCGCGATGAGCGACAACGCGTACAACACGGGCTTCGGCCCGTCCACGCCGGGGGCGCTCAACCTCATCTCGGGCCAGACCCACGGGTTCGCGACGACGAGCCCGGCGGTCACGCCGAACGGCACGGTGGTCGGCGACCCCCAGCCGGCGGGCGACATTTGCGACACGAGGGACGCCACCGGCTCGATCGATCCGTACAACCGGAACATCGGCGACCTGCTGAACGCGAAGGGCGTCACCTGGGGCTGGTTCCAGGGCGGCTTCCGCAACTGCGCCCAGACGCACTCGAGCATGGGCGGCCAGGTGAGCAAGGACTACGTCCCGCACCACCAGCCGTTCCAGTACTACGCGTCGACCGCCAACCCGAGCCACCTGCCGCCCCTGTCGGCGCAGAACGTAGGGGCGCAGGATCAGGCCAACCATCAATACGACCTGGCGGATTTCTTCGCGGCGCTCGAGGCCGACAACCCGCCGGCCGTGAGCTTCCTCAAGGCGCCGGCGTTCGAGGACGGGCACGCGGGCTACTCGAACCCGCTCGACGAGCAGAGGTTCATCGTCTCCGCGATCAATCGGATTCAGCGCTCGCCGTTCTGGCACGACACCGCGATCGTGATCGCGTACGACGACTCCGACGGCTGGTACGACCACCAGATGGGCCCGATCGTCAACCAGTCACAGGACCCGGTGAACGACGCCCTCGACGGGACGACGTGCGGGAAGAAGCCGGAGAACGTCGCCGGCGGCTACCAGGACCGCTGCGGCTATGGTCCACGGCTGCCACTCCTGGTCGTCTCGCCGTGGGCGAAGGAGAACTTCGTGGACCATCAGGTGACCGACCAGGCCTCGATCCTGCGGTTCATCGAGGACAACTGGCAGACCGGCCGGATCGGCAACTTCTCGCTGGACGAAACAGCGGGCGTGCTCGACAACCTGTTCGATTTCTCCCACCCGCGCGGCCGGAAGCTTTTCCTCGACCCCTCGACCGGCCAGCCGCCGGACGCGAAGAAGTGAGGGGGGTTCAGGACCGCGGTTGACCGCGACCGGACCGCCCTCGACGGGGGAACGACCGGCCGACGCGCCCGGTAAGCGACTTACGGAAGGCGGCGTCGAGCAGCTCCGCCCCACCTCTTCCACCTTGCGCGGTCAAGCACTTATGTGGAACCGCGCAAGGCACGCTTCTTGCCTTGCCGTCGTGCGGAGGATCAGTCGAGATGAATAGATTCGTGGCCGGTATCCTTATTGTTGTGGGTGGCCTGGCCGCGCTGAGCTGCGGCGGCGGCTCGTCACCGTCCGGGGGCTACAACAGCCCCACCGCCCCGAGCGGGGGCACGACCGCCGGCGCTTCGGGCGTCGTCACGATCGTCGGCAACAACGGCGCCATGTCTTTCTCGCCGGACCCCGTGACCGTGCGCGTCGGCCAGGCGCTCTCGTGGAAGAACGCCGATGGCATCGCCCACCAGATCGTCCAGGACAGCACCGATCCGGCGAGCAATGGTGGCGGCTACTATGGAGGCGGGGACTCGGTGGGCACGGGATTCAACATGGGGCAGGTCGCGCCGGGCTCGACCAGCCGCACGGTCAGCTTCACGACCGCCGGGACCGTCACCTATCACTGCAGCATCCATCCCGGCATGACGGGGACGATCCTGGTCGGCAACTGAGCTATTCGAGGCCGAAGGTGATGAGGAGGTCGTCGAGGCGGCTCCCGTAGTGGAGGTGGCCGCCCGCCGCCACGGTCACCAGCTGCTTCCCGTTGGCCAGGAACGTCACCGGTGCCGCATTCACGCCGCCGCGCGTCCTGAAGCGGAAGAGCTTCTTGCCGGTCGAGACGTCGAGAGCGACGAAGGCTCCTCCCAGCGGCGTGCCTTCGCCATAGAAGAGGATGCCGCCCGCGGTGGCCAGGGCGCCCCCCACCAGGGGGCGGGCGGTCTCGTTCTGCCATCGGATCGTTCCCGCGTTCACGTCGATGGCGGTGAGGGTACCGCCGACGTCGCTCAGCTTGAGGGCGGGAAGGCCGCCGAACCGGTAACGGCCGGGCCGCGGCTGCCGCTCCGGCCTCGCGATGTAGCTCGCGGGCTGGACCACGCCGGAGACGAACGCCAGCCCCAGCGCGGGATGGCAGGCGACCGGCGACCATTCCGAGCCTCCGTAGACGCTCGGCTGCACGATGACGCCGTTCTTCGACGGGGGAGTGAAGATGGGCTGCCGGGCGGCTCCCGGATCGGGCGGCGGCCCTCCCGGCCGCAGCAGAGGGACGAACTGCAAGCCGGGCTCGCAGACGGGCTGGGTCGGGGAGGCCGCCTCGTCCGTTCCGTCGGGAGCGACGACGTCCGAGGGGGGCACGGGGGTCTCCGGGCACGGGAAAAGCGGCGCTCCGCTCTCGCGGTCCAGGATGTAGAAGAAGCCCGTCTTGCCGGCCTCTCCGACCGCCGGCTGCCCCGCGACGTCGAAGAGCAGGGGCGGGCTCGCGGCATCGTAGTCCCAGATGTCGTGGTGGACCTGCTGGAAGTGCCACACGCGTTTTCCCGTCCGGACGTCGAGGGCCACGATCGAGTCGGTGAACAGGTTGTTTCCGGCCCGGTGGGTTCCATCCAGGTTGGGGCCGGGATTGCCGACCGCGATGAACAGCCGGCCGGCGGCGAGATCGTAGGCGGGCGTCATCCACACCCCGCCCCCGCCACGAAGGAAGGGATCGGCGAACGGACCCGTGAGCGTCGGCCAGGTATCGCCTCCGAAATCGCCCGGTGAGGGTACGGTGAAGAAGCGCCAGACCATCTCCCCGGTGAGCGCGTCGTACGCCGTCACGAAACCGCGCGTCTCGTACTCACCTCCCGAGATTCCGACGACGACCAGGTCCCTGCCGCGGGTCGCCCCTCCGGCCGGGAGGTCGGCCCGGGGGATGAAGAGCGGGGCCATCGTGAGGCTGTAGCCGGCGCTGTTGTCGGCCACGGTGACGGAGCCCGCGGGTCCGACGCCGTCGCCGAATCCCGGCGCCGGCCGCCCCGTCGACGCGGACAGGGCCCACAGGCGCGCGTCCAGCGTCGCCACGTACACCCGGGGCTCGGCGCCCCCGTCAGCGCGCGCGACCCTCCCGAACCCGGCGCCCCGGTTGGTCTTCGAGCAGCAGGCCCTGAGCGGCGCCAGCAAGGGCGGAGCGAACTCCCACACGGGCTGCCCCCGGCCCGCATCGAGCGCGATCACCCGGCCCAGGGGCGAGGTGATCAGCATGACGGCGTCGAGAGCGGGAAGCCCGGCATCCCGCCCCCTGACGACGAGGGGTGTCGTCTCCAAGGAGTTGTCGCCGGCCCCGGCATCCGGGACGGCGAAAGCCCACGCGACCCGAAGCCTGGCCACGTTTCTCGTGGTGATCTGGCGGAGGAGCGAGAAGCGCTGCTGGCTGAAGCTGCCCCCATACGTCGCCCAGTCCGCTCGCGGGCCCTCGCCAAGCTCCTGGCCGTTTGCCAGTCCGGCCAGCATCACCGCCAGCACGGGGGCCAGGCAAGGACGCGTCCCCGATCTCGCCACGATGCACCTCCGGAGCCGGATCTTATATCGAGCCGAGGCGCTAATGTCCTGAGTCGTCGAATCCGCCGCTCGCGGCCGGAGTTCGCGACAATCAGTCAACGCTGCGAGCGGCGCGCGATTCACTCGCGCGGAGCGAGCGGGGGGTCTGGGGGGTGCGCCGCTA
>QHVM01000114.1:0-3571 GCA_003223555.1 Acidobacteriota bacterium
CGAACGAGCCCCCGAACTGCTTCTGGGTCGGGGCGGCATCCTGGTTGAAGACGTTCTTGCTCGCCAGGCCCTTGTCCCGGTCGACGAAGAAAGCCGAGCCCTTGAACTGGTTCGTGCCCGACTTGGTGATGGCGTTGACGAGCCCGCCCGACGACCGGCCGAACTCGGCCGTGTAGCCGGAGGCCACGACCTGGAACTCCTGGATGGATTCCTGCGGGATCGTGAAGGCGAAGTTGGAGCGCTCGCCGCCGCGGATCCCTCCGAAGAACGGCTGGTTGTAGTCGGCGCCGTCGACGCTGATGTTGGTGTTGATGCCCCGCTGGCCGGCGAGCGAGATCTGCCCGCGGGAGGTGTCCACCTGGGCGGTCGGGGTCAGGCTCACGAAGTCCTGGAACCGGCGGCCGTTGATCGGCAGGTTCGCGATGGCGGTCGAGTCGAGCGTGGTGCTGCGGGTGTCGCTGGTGGTCTCGACGAGAGCGGCGGCGCCCTCCACGGTCACCGCCTCAGCCACGCCGGCGACTCCCAACCGAAGGTCCACGGTCACGCTGGAGCCGACCGTCACCACGACCGCGGGCCGCTTGACCGTCTGGAAGCCGGTGAGCTGGCCGACCACTTCGTAGGTCCCCGGAGGAAGGAGGGGGATGGTGTAGAGCCCGTCGTCGTTGGTGGCGACGCTGCGGCTGAAGCCGGTGGCCGGGTTGCTCACGGTCACGCTCGCGCCTGGCACGACGCCGCCCTGCGCGTCCACGACCCGGCCGGTGATCTGGCCGGTGGAGGCCTGGGACTGCGAGAAGACGGGGAGGGCGGCCAGCGCCCCGGCGAGGGCCAGGGCCGCAAAGCGGACGCTGTTCTTCACGTTCACTCTCCTGGGGGGATTTCGGGCCGGATCCTACCCCCGGGCTCTTCGCCAAGTCAACGCCCGCCGATCCTCACCAGAGCACCTTCAAACCGATCTGCATGTCCCGGGGGCCGTAGAGCGTGTTGCTCGCCTGGTTCGGGACCAGGAAGCCCGAGTCCTGGGTCAGGTTCGCCGTCACGGTGTTGCTGGCGGCGTCGTAGCTGGAACTGGACACCCGGTACTTCACGCTCGGGAAGTTCGTGTAATTGACCCAGTTGAAGACGTTGAAGCCTTCCCAGAGCGCGACGAGCTGCCGGCGACCGCCGATGCTGAAGCTCTTCGAGACGCGGAGGTCGATCGTCTTGCGGCCGGTCCCCCGATAGCGGTTGCGGGACTCGAAGGGCGCCCGGAGATCGCCTCCGGAGCCGTTCGTGCTGGAGGTGTCGGTCGCCCCGGTAGCCGCCGCCACGCCGCCGGCGATCGTCGCCGTCACGGGCAGGCCGCTCTCGAAGGTCCCGATGCCGCCGATCTGGAAGCCCTTCAAGTAGCTCGGGGCGTAGTGGAAGCTCGCCACCAGCCGGTGCCGGCGGTCGAAGAGCGACGGCCCTTCCTCGGCCGCCAGGTCGAAGGGGTTGACGATGCTGCTGTTGTTGGCGATGAACGTCGTGGAATTCTGGCCGTTGTCGGTCGACTTGGAGAGCGTGTAGTTCACGTCGAAGAGCAGGCCGCCCGAGAAGCGCCTCTGCGCCTGCAGCACCAGGCCGTGGTACTGCGACTCGGCCGCGCTGCGCACGTCGATGGCGCGGCCGATGCCGGTGTCCGGGCGCGCACCCCGGAAGAAGGGGAACGTCCCCAGGCTCTGCCCGCTGGCGAGGTAGGTGACGCTGGCGTTCGGCGCCGAGATGTTGGTGTCGATGAAGATCGGAAGCTTCTTGCCCTTGCTGTACAGGTAGGAAGCGGAGACGGTCATGGTGCGCCCGACCGCGCGCGCGACCGTGAGGTCGCCCATGTAGATCTCGGGACGCTCCAGGTCGGGCGAGAGGGTCGAGATCGAGGGGCGGCTCCCCGGAGTCGTGGGCGGCCCGCTCAGCACGGCCGGGTAGACGGGCGCCCCCGCCGTCGACGGCGTGAAGTTGTAGGTCGCGGTCGTCACCGCGTTGTTGGTGAGGGCGGTGAAGAGCACGCTGTTGCTGGTGCGGCCGTAGTAGACGCCGAAGCCTCCCCGGACGACCGTCCGATGCTCGCCGCGCAGAAGTTGTTCTTGTCCTGGTTGAAGTGCGTCGTGGCCGGGTACTTCGGGTTGCCGGTGAAGGTGATCCCCTTGACCTGCGCATCACCCGGCTCGGGGAGCTGCTGGTACTCGTAGCGGACGCCCAGGTTCAGGTTGAGGCTCTTGCTCACCTTCCAGTTGTCCTGGACGTAGAAGTTGTAGTCGGTGGTGGCGAAGAAGGCGTCGCCGGCCAGGCCCGGCCGCAGGTCGAAGGCCTGCACGAAGCTGGTGTAGTGCCGGCCGCGGTTCGCGTCAGAGACCGGCACGCAGCCGCTCGCGTCAGCCGGGCAGTCCGTGGCGAGGTTCTGGAGGCTGGAGTAGCTGTAGACGCCGCCTCCGTTGAACAGGTTGACGATGTCCTCGCGCACGTAGTTGATGTCCAGGCCGGCCTTGAGGCTGTGGGGGCCGGCGTAGTACGACACCGAGTCCAGGAGCTGGAAGCGTTTCTCGTCGGGGTACTTCGGGCGGGGCAGGAAGTTGGGCATGCCGAAGCTGAAGCCGCCGGTGACCGAGGTGCCGGGCCCGGGGACGTTGGGCTCCTGGGCCTCGAAGTCGCGCCCGACCTGGAAGCGCAGTTCGTTGAGCCAGCGCGGGCCGAAGACGGAGTTCAGGCTGAGGAGCGCGAAGTCCGTCTGCACGATGTCGGTGCCGTTGTCGGAGGAGGCGTTGAAGTTGATGGCCGGGGTGCGGATGCCGTTGGGCGCCCGCCACCGGTGGCGGTTGTACTGCAGGGACAGGTTGTTGTTCTTGTTCAGCGCGACGTCGACCTTGCCCAGGAAGATCCGGTTGTTGCCGTCGCGGGGCACCGCGTCCGCCGTCTGGGCCTGGATCCAGGCCCTCGTCGCGTCGCAGCCGGGCGCCGTGCAGGACTGGCTCAGGAACGTCGGGGAGGAGGTGGCCACGAAATAGGGGAAGTTGCGGAGCTGCTGGTCGTAGTTGAAGAAGAAGAACGCCTTGTCCTTGCGGATGGGGCCGCCCACCGCCAGCCCGAACTGCTGGCGCTTCTCCTCGGGCTTGAACGACGCGAAGGGGTCCTTGGACTGGAAGGCGTCGCTGCGCAGGTAGTAGAAGGCCTCGCCGCGCACTTCGTTGGTCCCCGACTTGGTGACGGCGTTCACGGTTCCGCCGGCCGCCCGCCCGAACTCGGCCGAGAAGTTGCTCACGCCGACGTCGAACTCGCGGATGGCCGCCTGGCTGATGGTGTACGACGCGCGCGTGCGCCCGCGAGCCTCGGAGAAGAAGGCCTGGTTGTTGTCGACGCCGTCGACGGTGTTGTTGTTGTAGAGACCCGAGATCCCGCGGTAGCTCACGAGGCCGAAGCCGCCGTCGTTGGTCACCCCGGGAGAGAGCAGCACGAAGTTCTCCCAGCGCCGCCCGTTGATGGGGAGGTTCTGGATGGAAGTCTGGGAGACGACGCTGCTCACGTCGGTCCGGGTCGTATCGACGAGGGGCGCCTCGCCGGT
>QHVM01000114.1:3604-16058 GCA_003223555.1 Acidobacteriota bacterium
AGGTCCACGGTGACGGTCTGTCCGACCTGGGCCCTCACGTCGGCCACCGGCTTCGCCGCGAAGCCGCTGAGCGTCGCGGAGACCTCGTAGCGGCCGGGCTGGAGCGCGTCGGCGCGGTAGCGGCCGCCGCCGTCGGTCATGGTCTCGCGGGCGAGGTTGGTGTCCATGTTCCGCACGGTGACGGTGACGCCGGGCAGGACGGCGCCCGTCGCGTCGGTGACGATACCCTCGACGTTACCGGTGCCGGCGGACTGGGCCGACAAGGGGACCGCCGCCAACGTCACCAGCAGCAGGGCGCCGGCGAGCGGCCAGGGGCACGGTTTCGGCATGATTCCTCCTTCAGAGGGCGCGCGGACGTGCGAGGGTCCGGGTGTCGGGGACGAGTACCAGGCGCTTCGGCATTAGCAAGCGCCGAGCCAAGCGACGCGAGCCCGTATGTCTCTGAGAAGAATGGTTTCCGTCCTACCGCAATCAGTGGCGGACGGCACTCGCTTCAATTCGATGGACTTCGCTTCAAGCTTTTGGGCCACAGTCGATATAATCGCCACTCTCATGAGACCGCGAGCGAAGCGGGATTCACTCCCGCAGAGCGAGCCGGGAGGTCCGGGGGATGCGCCGCTAGCAGCCCCGGCTCAGTGACGAGGCCCACGTGAAGGTGCTGCTGACCCATGACGCCATCCAGGCGCGCATCCACGAGATGGGGCGCGAGATCGCCCGGGACTACGCGGGCCGGGATCCCCATCTGGTGGGTGTGCTGAAGGGCGCCTGCACGTTCATGACCGACCTCGCCCAGGCGGTCGACCTGCCCTTGACGCTCGACTACATCGCGGTCTCCTCCTACGGCGCGGCCACCAAGTCGTCGGGAGAGGTGAAGCTCGTGAAGGACCTCGACCAGGGCCTCGAAGGACGGGACCTGCTCGTGGTGGAAGACATCGTCGACACGGGGCTGACCCTCAACTACCTCCTCAACGTGCTGAAGGCGCGCGGGCCGCGGACGTTGAAGGTGGCCGCCCTGCTCTCCAAGCCCTCCCGCCGCCTCGTCGAGGTGAGGGTCGACTACATCGGCTTCTCGATCGAGGACCACTTCGTCGTCGGGTACGGCCTTGACTACAACGAGAAATATCGCAACCTCAAGGACATCGTCATCTACGGCGCCGACTAGTGCCAGGCTACGCGGCGGTCGTCGCGCCTCGCGATCCGGGCGCCTCGGCGCTCTCGGTGTTAACAACACTTCGGTAACGAAACACTGACGGTAGACTTCCCCTGATGCGCTACGTGCTCGGCATCGACGCCGGGGGAACCAAGACGGTGGGGCTGCTGGCCGACGAGCGCGGCCAGCTCGTGGGCGAGGCCCGGGGCGGTGGCGCCAACCTCCAGACCCAGGGCGAGCTGGAGGTCGAGAAGGTCTTCGACGACATCATCGAGACCCTGGGCCGCGACCACCACATATCGGCGGTGTGCCTGGGCATCGCGGGGGTGGATCGCCCCCATGACGAGGCCGTCATCCGCGGCATCCTGCGCCGGCTCGGCCATCGCGAGGGGGTGCGGGTCGTCAACGACGCCGCGGTCGCGCTGGCCGCGGGGGCGCCCGACCGCGTGGGTATCGTCGTCCTCGCGGGCACCGGATCCATCGCCTACGGGGCCGATCGGGCCGGCCGCACGGCCCGCTCGGGCGGCTATGGCTTCCTCCTCGCCGACGAAGGGTCGGGCTACTGGCTCGGGCACCAGATCCTGCGCGCCGCCGTGCGGAGCGCGGACGGCCGGGGGCCGAAGACGCTGCTCGAGCCCCTCGTCTTCGAGGCGTTCGAGGTGAGCGCGGTCCCGGACCTCATCCCTCGCGTTTACGAGAAGGGCCTGCCCAAGCACCGCATCGCGGCGCTGGCGCCGCTCGTCGACCGCGCCCGCGCCGGGGGTGATCCGCTGGCGGCGGGCCTCATCGAGCAGGCCGGCCAGGAGCTGGCCCTGGCCGCCCGCGCGGTGCACCGGCAGGTCGACCTCGGGAGCGAGCCCTTTCCGGTGGTCCTGGCCGGCGGCGTCTTCAAGGCCGTCCCCACCCTGCCCGAGCCGCTGACCCGGCACCTCGACCTGCCGGCCGCGCGTCCCTCGCTGCTGGCCGTGGAGCCGGCCCGCGGCGCGGTGGCCCTCGCGTTGGACCTCCTGCAGTGAGCGGTTCGTGACCGCGCCGAAGCAGCTCATCGTCAACGCGGATGACCTCGGACGGACGGAAGGCATCAACGAAGGCGTCTTCGACGCCCACCGGCGCGGGATCGTGACGAGCGCGTCGCTGATGGTGAACTACCCCGCGGCGGGCCGCGTGCCGGCGCTGTCCCGCGACAGCCCCGCTCTCGGCATCGGCCTCCACGTGGCGCTGACCGGCGGCGTTCCGGCGCTGCCCCCCGAGCAGGTCAAGAGCCTCGTCGATGCCGACGGCCGCCTGCCCGCCCGGCCGGATGGCCTGGGCGGCGCGGACCCGGCCGAGGTCCTGGCCGAGGCCCGCGCGCAGTTGAAGCGCTTCCGCCACGTCATGGGCCGCGATCCCACGCACTTCGACAGCCATCACCATTCCCACCGCGACGTGCCGGCCGTCTTCGCGGCCATCCTGACCCTGGCCTGGGAGACGGGCCTGCCGGTGCGTTGCGCAGACCCGACGATGGCGGAGCGCCTGCGCCGGGAGGGCGTGCCGACGCCCGACAACTTCATCGACGAGTTCTACGACGAGGGGGCGACGCTGGCCGACCTGGTCCGGATCCTCGAGGGCCTGCCGCCGGGGACGACCGAGCTGATGTGCCATCCGGCGGTGGTGGACGAGGAGCTGCGATCGACGAGCAGCTACGCCGATCCGCGGGCGCGGGAGCTGGACGCGCTCACCCAGGCCGCCGCCCGCCAGGCGCTCCAGCGCTCGGGGATCCGTCTCGTCAGCTTCGGGCAGCTCTGAGGTTGAGGACCCGGATCCTGGACGGCGCGGACGCGGTGGCCCGCGCGGCGGCCGACGCCGTGGTCGCGGCCGCGGCGCGCCGGCCCGAGGTCGTGCTCGGGCTGCCCACCGGCCGCACGCCGGTGCCCCTCTACGACGAGCTGGCCGCGCGCCACGCCCGGGGCGAGAGCGACCTCTCTCGCGTCCGGGGTTTCAATCTCGACGAGCTGGTGCTGCCGCGGGGAGACCCGCGGACGTTCCGCGCCTTCATGGAACAGCACGTCTGGGGACGCACCGGCCTGCGCCGCGACCGGTGTGACATCCCCGACGGCGCCGCGCCCGACCTCGACGCGGAGTGCCGGCGCTACGAGCGCGCCATCGCCGCGGCCGGCGGCCTGGACCTCGCCGTGCTCGGCCTGGGCGTGGACGGCCACGTCGCCTACAACATGCCGGGCCCGATCAGTCTGCCCACCCACCTCACGCGCCTGCCGGACGGCCTCGCCGCCTCGCTGCACGTGCCGCCCTCGTCGTGGCCGCTGCGGGCGCTGACGATGGGCATCGGCACCATTCGCGGGGCCCGTACGATCCTGGTCGTCACCACCGGCCCCACCAAGGCCACCGCCGTCCGCGCCCTCGTCCACGGGCCCGAGAACCCGGACTGGCCGTGCTCGTTCCTGCAGTCCCACCCCGACATCGAGGTCCTGCTGGATCGGGCGGCGGCGGCGGGGATTTCGGGGAACTAGCGGAGCCTCGTCCGGGAACTATCCGACAGGGGCCCGCGGGCGAGGGCCCGGCGCACGTGTCCTCTCGCGGCGGCGAGGCGCTTCCGCGCCTCCGCGTCGGACACGCCGAGCCGGCCCATCACGATGGCGGTCTTCACGTCGCCGCTGGCCAGGGAGAGGAGGCGCTCGGCCTCGTCCCGCGGGACCCCGCCAGCGGCGGCGACGATCCGGCCGGCGCGGTCCCGGAGCTTGGCCGAGCCCGGGCGGAGGTCCACCATCAGGTTCTCGTACGCCTTGCCGAGGCGGACCATGGCCGCCGTGGTGATGGCGTTGAGCGCCGCCTTCGTGGCCGAGCCGGCCTTGAGCCGCGTCGAGCCGGTCAGCACCTCCGGGCCGGTGGCGATGGCGACCACCGTGCCGGCCAGCCCCTTCAGCCCTCCGCCCGGCGCGCACGTGACCAGCACCGTGTCGACGCCGTTCTCCCGCGCCCTCGCGAGGGCTCCTCTCACGAAGGGCGTGACCGAGCTGGCCGAGATGCCGATGAGCAGGTCGCCTCGCCGCAGCACCGAGGCCTCGCGGCGGCCGTCCTCCACGCGGTCCTCCGCTCCCTCGACCGCCCGGAACACCGCGTCCTCGCCCCCCGCCATCGCCGCCCTGATCTGGTCGGGCCGGGAGCCGAAGGTCGGAGGGCACTCGGCGGCCTCGAGCACGCCGAGGCGGCCGCTGGTGCCGGCGCCGAGGAACAGAACCGTGCCGCCCGCCTCCAGGGCGCGCGCCGCGCGCACCGCGGCGCGGGTGATCGCGATCTTCTGCCGGGCGGCGGCGAGGAGGGCGCGGCGGTCCTCGTCGAGGAGCAGGCCCACCACGCTCTCGGTCGGCAGGACGTCGAGACCGCGGCTGCGGGGATTGCGGGACTCGGTGAGGAGCGCGGCCCAGCGCGAGTTGGCGGCGGTCCTTCGAGAGCGGCGGCGCGGCCGCGATCTAGTGGCCAAGGCTCCGGCGCACCTGGTCCCGGAGCCGGTCCGCTTCGGCCAGGACCGCCTTCTCGTCCAGCGTGATCACGCGACGGTCGCGCATGATCACCCGGCCCTCCACCACGACGTCCCTCACGTCGGCGCCCTTGGCCGCGTATACCAGATGGGAGACGGGGTCGTAGAGAGGATGCAGCCGCGGCTCGTCGAGGCCGACCACCACCAGGTCGGCGCGCTTGCCCGGCTCCAGCGAGCCGATGCGATCCTCCATCCCGAGCGCCCGCGCCCCGCCCAGGGTCGCCATCTCGAGCACCGCCGCGGCGGGAGCGACGGTCGGATCGCCCGAGCCGTGCTTGGCCAGCAGGGCGGCGGTGAGCATCTCCTCGAACATGTCGAGGTCGTTGTTGCTCGCCGCGCCGTCGGTGCCCAGGCCCAGGCGAATGCCCTCGGCCAGCATCTCCCGCACCGGCGCCGCGCCCGAGGCCAGCTTCATGTTGCTCTGCGGGCAGTGGGCGATGCCGGCCCCGGCTTCCTTCAGGATGGCGCGGTCGGAAGCGGTCAGCCAGATGCCGTGTGCTCCGAGCAGGCCGCGGCGCAGGATGCCGAGCCTTTGCAACTGCTCGGTCGGCGTCCGCCCGTAGCGCTGGCGCACCTGGGCCTGCTCGTCCGCGGACTCCGAGACATGGACGAGGATCGGAGCGTGATGGCGGTCCGCGAGCGCGCGGGCCGCCTTCAGGGTCTCGGGGCTGGCGAGGTAGGTCGAATGCGGGGCCACGGCGGGCACGACGAGGGGGTCGCCGGTCCAGCGGGTGAGAAAGCGCTCGGCATACGCCAGGGCGTCGGCGATCGTCTTGTTGTCGGGGGCCGGGAACTCGATGAGGGTCGAGCCGAGCACGCCCCTCAGCCCGGCCTCCTTGCACGCCTCCGCCACCTGGTCCTCGAAGTAGTACATGTCCACGAACGTGGTGGTGCCGGAACGGATCATCTCCAGGGCGGCCAGCCGTGTCCCGGCCCGCACGAACTCCGCGGTGACGTTGTTCTTCTCGGCGGGGAAGATGTAGTCCTGCAGCCACTGCATCAGCTTCAGGTCGTCCGCGATCCCCCGGAAGAGCACCATCGCGGCATGGGTGTGGGCGTTGACGAGGCCGGGGATGACGATGCCGCCCCGGGCGTCCAGCGTCTGCGCGCCCCGGAACCCCGCGTCCACCTCCGCCTCGGTGCCGACCGCGGCGATCCGGCCGGAGCCGATCGCCACCGCTCCGTGCGCGATGACGCGCCGCTGGCCGTCCATCGTCACCACCGTCCCGTCGCGGACCACGAGGTCGACCGGCTGGAGCGCCGCGGCGACGAACAGCAGCACAGCGAGCATCACAGGTTCCGGTCGTCGAACGGATACGGAAGGAGGTCGCGCATGCGTAGCGTCCGCCGGTGGCCCTTCAGGTCCTCCAGGTGGACCCAGACGTCGCCGCAGAACTCCCAGAGGATCTGCCGGCAGGGGCCGCAGGGGGGGGCCAGCCGGGGCGAGTCGGCCACCACCGCGACCGCGTCGAAGGCGAGGATCCCTTCCGAGACGGCCTTGAAGACGGCCACCCTCTCCGCGCAGAGGGTGAGGCCGTAGGAGGCGTTCTCGACGTTGCACCCGGTCACGATCTCGCCCGCGCTCGATCGCAGCGCCGCTCCCACCTTGAACTTCGAGTAGGGGGCGTGGGCCCGCTCCCGCGCCTCGCGAGCCACGCGCGCCATCTCGCGCAGGCCCGCCGGAGGCTTGCCGCGGCTCACGCCTGCTTCGCCGCGTCCTGGATGATCCGGCCCAGGACGTCCATCAGCCCCGCCGCCGCCCTCTCGCCGACCTCGAGGACCTCGCGGTGGTCGAGCTTCTGCTTGAGGACGCCGGCGGCCATGTTGGTGATGCACGAGATGGCCAGGACGCGGATCCCCATGTGCCGGGCCGCGATCACCTCCGGCACGGTGGACATGCCGACCGCGTCCGCGCCGAGCGTGCGGCACATGCGGATCTCGGCCGGCGTCTCGTACGACGGCCCGGTGAAGGCGATGTACACCCCGTGGCGCACGGGGACCCCCGCCTTCCAGCAGGCCTTCTCCGCGATCTGCCGCAGCCCGGGGTCGTAGGCCTCGCTCATGTCGAAGAAGCGCGGCCCGAGCTCATCGTCGTTGGGGCCGATGAGCGGGTTGGTCCCCATGTAGTTGATGTGGTCGTCGATGACCATCAGCTCTCCCGGCTTGTAGTTCACGTTCACGCTGCCGGCGGCGTTGGTGAGTACGAGGATCCTGACCCCGAAACGCCCGAGGACCCGCACGGGAAAGACCACCTGTTCCAGGCGGTAGCCTTCGTAGCCATGGACGCGGCCGGCCATCACCGCCACCGGCACGCCGCCCGCCGTCCCGACGACCAGCTCGCCCGCATGGCCGACCGCCGTCGAGGCGGGGAAGTGCGGGATCTCGCGGTAGGGGATGGTCACGGGCTTATCCAGGCTCCGGGCGAAGGCGCCCAGCCCCGAGCCGAGGACCACCCCCACCGTGGGGCGCAGCTTCGTGCGCGACTCGATGGCGCGGACGGCCTCGCCGAGCTGCTGGACGAGGCTCACAGCAGCAGGCCCGCGATGCAGGCGGTCATGAAGTTGGCGAAGGTGCCGGCGAGCAGGGCACGCAGGCCCAGCCGGGCGAGGTCGTTGCGCCGCTCGGGGGCCAGGGCCCCGATGCCGCCGATCTGGATGCCGATGGAGCCGAAGTTGGCGAAGCCGCAGAGGGCATAGGTGGCGATGGTGAAGGAGCGCGGATCGAGGCTGGACTTGAGCGGCCCGAGCTGCGAGTAGGCGATCAGCTCGTTCAGCACCATCCGTGTCCCCAGCAGGTTGCCGACCGTGAGGGCGTCCCGGGCCGGCACGCCCATGACGAGGGCCAGCGGGCCGAAGACGTAGCCGAGCAGCGTCTCGAGCTGGAGGCCGAAGAGGCCGAGCAGGGCGTTGACGAGGGCGACCAGGGCCAGGAAGGAGATCAGCATCGCCCCGACGTTCAAGGCGAGGTTCAGGCCCTCGCCGGTGCCGCGGGCGGCCGCGCCGATGATGTTGGCGTCGGTGCGGGGCACCACCAGCCTCACCGTGCCCGCCGTCTCGGGGACGGCCGTCTCGGGCACGAGCATCTTGGCGAGGAGGATCGTCCCCGGCGCGGTCATGATGACGGCGGCCAGCAGGTGCTTGGCCTCCACGCCGAAGGCGATGTAGGCCCCCATGATCCCGCCGCTGATGTGGGCCATGCCCGAGGTCATCACGCACATCAGCTCCGACTGGGTCATGTTGTTGAGGTAGGGACGGATCGTGAGCGGGGCCTCCGTCTGGCCCATGAAGATCGACGCGGCGACGTTCAGGCTCTCGGCGCCGCTCGTCCCCATGAGGCGGGTCATGACCTGGGCGAAGAGCTTGACCACCAGCTGCATCGCGCCCACGTAATAGAGGATGGCGAAGAGGGCGGCGATGAAGATGATCGTGGGCAGGACCTGGAAGGCGAAGATGAAGCCGATCGGGTCGCCGGCCCCGCCGGGCATGCCCAGCCGGCCGAAGACGAACTGCGAGCCGACGAAGGAGAACTGCAGGAGGCGGTTGATCTTGTCGCCCACCCAGGCGAAGAGCGTCTGGCCGGTCGTGGTCTTCAGCACGAAGAGCGCGAAGGCGAGCTGGAGGAGAAGGCCCCACACGACCGTCTTGACGCGGATCGCCTTGCGGTCGGTCGAGAGCAGCCAGGCGATTCCCATGATGACGGCCAGGCCGACGAGGGACAGCAGGCGTTCCATCAGGTGTCCCCGCCGCTCAGTGGCGCGTCGTCATCGATCGAGGACCAGGCGGACGAGGGGGGCAGCGGCGGGCGCCTCGCGCGCGACGCGCACGGCCTGACGCAGCCTCTGGGTGGCCTCCTCGAGGCGGCTCCGGTCGTTGACGTGGACCGTCATCAGGCTCTCGCCCCGGCGCACGGGGTCGCCGACCTTCTTGTGGAGGACGACGCCCACCGCGGGATCGATGCGGCTGTCGACCGTCTCCCGGCCCGCCCCGAGCAGCATGGCGGCATGACCGACCGAACGGCAGGCGATGCCGGCCACCTGGCCCTCGGCCTCCGCCCGCAGTTCGACCGTCTCCCGGGCCCGCGGCAGCCTTGCGGTGTCGTCGCCCACCGCCGGATCGCCGCCCTGGAGGGCGATGACCTCCTGGAACTTCCGCAGCCCGGCCCCCGAGGCGAGGGCATCGCGTACCCGGGCACGCGCCGCCTCGAGACCGGTCGTGAGGCCGGCCAGGTGGAGCATCCAGGCGGCCAGCTCCAGCGACAGCGACTCGAGGTCCTTCGGCCCGCGGCCCTGCAGCGTCTCCACCGACTCCTTGACCTCGAGGGCGTTGCCGACCGCGCGGCCGAGCGGCTGCTCCATGTCGGTGATCAGCGCCGAGACCTTCTTGCCCATCCCGCGGCCGATGCGCACCATCGCTTCCGCCAGGGCCTTCGAGTCCTCGAAGGACTTCATGAACGCGCCGTCGCCGGTCTTGACGTCGAGCACGAGGGCGTCGATGCCTTCGGCCATCTTCTTGCTCATGATCGAGGCGGCGATGAGGGGCAGGCTCTCGACGGTGGCGGTCACGTCCCGCAGGGCGTACAGCTTGCGGTCGGCGGGAGCGATCTCGGGCGTCTGCCCGATGAGGCCGAGGCCGCACCGCCGCAGCGTGTCGCGGAACTCGCGCAGCGAGAGGCCGACCCGGAAGCCGGGGATCGACTCGAGCTTGTCGAGCGTGCCGCCGGTGTGGCCGAGTCCGCGGCCGGAGATCATCGGCACGTAGGCCCCGCAGGCCGCGGCGAGGGGGGCGAGGACGAGGCTCGTCTTGTCGCCCACCCCCCCGGTGGAGTGCTTGTCCACCCGCGGCCCGGGCAGCTCGGAGAGGTCGAGGATCTCGCCGGTGCGCATCATCGACTCGGTGAGGGCGACCGTCTCGGCGGCCGTCATCCCCCGGAAGAAGACGGCCATGGCAAAGGCCGAGGCCTGGTAGTCGGGGACGTCGCCGCGCGTGTAGCCGTCGATGAGGAAGGCGATCTCGTCGCGGCCCAGCTCTTCCCCGTTGCGCTTCTTCTGGATGACGTCGACCGCGCGCACTCGCTATTTCTTCTTCAGGCGCTCGACTTCGGCCCAGAGGTCACGTCGCTTGCGCACCGGGGCGGGCGGGGCCGCCGGCGGTTCCGGAGGCGGGGGCATGCCGGCCAGCACCTGCTCCATCAGGCTCTTCGTCTCTCCCGCCTTGGCCTTGCGCCGGGTGGGGAGCTGGGCGTGGCGGTAGTCGTGGGTGTTGAAGCAGGTGCGGCAGGTGACTTTCGCCACCCCGCCTTCCGGGGCGAGGCTCGCGACGTCGTGGTTCAGGAGGAGCCGGCACCGCGGGCAGTAGTCGTCGATCACGTCACCGAGCCTGGGCGGACGGTCCGGCATCGAGGCCTCCGGGCGGTTGGATGGGCGAGTATAGCGTAGAATCCCGCGACGGACAGGCGAATCCCCGCATGAGTACGCCCCATGCCGACTACTACCGTCTCCGCACGGAGTGGCTGCGCTTCAAGAGCCAGCTCTTCGACGGGATGACCGGCCTGCCCGCGCTGCCCGCGGTGATGGAGGACATCCGCCGCATGGTGGAGGACCGCGGCTTCGCCGACGTCATCTACCTCGACCTCGGCCGCTCGGGCGGCCACGAGACGCAGCTCGGCTGGGCGGCCTACGACCAGGCGGTGCGGGAGTTCGCGCGCCTGCTCGTCTCGCTGAAGGAGACCGACATCCTCGCCCCTCCCGACATCGTCTGCGTAGACACGGTGCGCTCCGACCGCTTCCTGCTCTTCCTCGGCGAGGGGGACCCGCAGGAGGCCGGCCGCACGCCGGTGGGGCGCCGCGAGCGGGTGGTGACGGCGCTGCGGGAGCGCATCGAGCTGACCCCGCCCGGCAGCGTCCTCCGCACGCTGCGGCTCTCCGCCGGTCACGGGCGCGTGTCGAAGGTGCCGGATGTGCGCACGGAGAGGGCGATCCAGCAGGCGGCGACCGACGCGCGTCTCATGAGCCTGGTCGAGCGGGAGGGGGGCGAGGTCGTCCGGCGGGACGAGCTGTCGCGGATGATCTTCCAGGGCGGCGTGCGCACCGCCTTCCACCCGATCGTGCGCCTGGCCGATCGCGAGATCATCGGCCACGAGGCCCTCACGCGGCCCCTGGCTGGCGGCTCCTTCGACTCGGTGGAGGAGCTGTTCGCCTTCGCGGAGTCCTCCGAGCTGATGATGGAGTTCGAGCGGCTCTGCCGGCGGACGGCCATCCGTGCCGCCGCCAACGTGCCGAAGCTGGGCCTGCTCTTCCTGAACGCGTCCCCGGCGGCGGTGGAGGACCCGGAGTGGTCGACGGGGACCGTGGAGCAGGACCTGACCGGCAGCGGCCTGCGCCCGGCCGACGTCGTGGTCGAGATTACCGAGCGGGTGGCGATCGTCCGCCACGACGAGTTCCAGGGCGCCCTCAAGACGTTCAAGGAGCGCGGCTACCGGGTGGCGGTCGATGACATGGGGGCCGGGTACGCTTCCTTGCAATCGCTGGCCGCCATCGAGCCCGACTTCCTGAAGTTCGACGTCAGCCTCGTGCGTGATATCGACCACAGCAGCATCAAGCGGAGCCTGCTCGAGTCGCTCCGCCACCTCGCCGAGAAGATCCGCGCCCGGGTCATCGCCGAAGGAGTGGAGCGGCCGGAGGAGATGCAAACGCTCCTCGAGCTGGGGATCGAGCTGGGCCAGGGCTACCTCTTCCACCGCGAGGAGCCGCCGCCGGTGGTGGTGAAGGAACCGCCAGCATGAAGTCACTGGCTGCGAGCGAAGCGGGATTCACTCCCGCGGAGCGAGCGGGGGGTCTGGGGGGTGCGCCGCTAGCACCCCCCAGCTCAAGATAGGACATGCGCAACGCCGAGGTCATCCGGCAGTGGAAGATCCTGAAGCGGATCGAGGCCGGGCGCTACACGACCGCCCAGGACCTGGCCGACGAGCACGGGGTCACCGAGCGCACGATCCGCCGCGATATCGAGGCCCTGCAGGAGGCGGGGTTCCCGCTCTACGACGAGCGCTCCGACGGCCGCAAGATCTGGAGGCTCGTCGAAGGCTACAAGCAGCGCTTGACCCAGACCTTCAGCCTGGCCGAGCTGTCGGCCCTGTACTTCAGCAAGAACCTCATGTCGTTCCTCGGCGGGGCGCCTTTCGCCCAGGACCTGGAGGCGGCGTTCGGCAAGATCCGCGAGGCGCTTCCCGCGCGCAGCCTGCCCTACCTGGAGCGCATCCACGACCTCTTCTCGGCCCGGCGCGAACCCTGGAAGGACTACACGCGCAAGCAGGACGTCATCGCCGCCCTCATCGACGCCACGCTCCACCAGAAGCAGGCGAAGATCGGCTATTTCTCCTTCAACAGCCGCCGGTCCAAGACCTACACCGTCGACCCCTACCGCCTCGTGTACTACCACGGCGGGCTCTATCTCTACGCGCGCGCCCACGAGTACGGAGAGGTGCGGACTTTCGCCGTCGAGCGCATCGAGCGCATCGAGGTGCTCGAGGAGGGCTTCGAAGTGCCGGCCGACTTCAACGTCTCCGAGTACGGCCGGGGCGCCTTCGGGATCACCGGCGGCCGGCCGGAGACGGTGCAGGTCGCAGTCGCGCCGCCGATGGCCGCCTACATCCGGGAACGGGTCTGGCACGAGAGCCAGGAACTCGAGGACCGGCCGGACGGCTCGGTGGTGCTCCGGATGAACGTGGTCCCCGGCTTCGAGCTGAAGTCCTGGATCAAGGGCTTCCTGCCCCAC
>QHVM01000144.1 GCA_003223555.1 Acidobacteriota bacterium
CTCAAGAACGGCGGCCTCTCCAGGGACGGGCGATCCGTGACATGGCGGCTGAAGAAGGGCGTGGCATGGCACGATGGCAGGCCCTTCACCGCCGAGGACGTCGTGTTCAACTGGGAATTCGGCATGGATCCGGCCGCCGCGAGCACCGGGCTCGGCGGCTACGAGGACGTGGCCCGCGTCGAGGGCCTCGACCCCCACACGGCCAAGGTCACCTTCAAGGCGCCCACGCCGTTCTGGCCGAGCGTCTTCTGCGGGCTCGGAGGCCAGCTCATCCCCCGGCACGTGTTCCAGGCCTACCGCGGCGCCCGCGCGCGCGAGGCGCCCGCCAACCTCCACCCGATCGGCACCGGTCCGTATCGCCTCGTCGAGTTCAAGCCTTCCGAGACCCTCCGGGCCGAGATCAACCCGCACTACCACGTCGCGAACCGGCCCTACTTCGACCGGCTCGACGTCAAGGGCGACTACCTCACCCTCGAGGAAGACGTGCTGAGACGCGTGGAGCAGGGCGGAAAGGGCAAGGCGCTCGTCGCCTTCGGCAGCGGGATCAATCACATCCAGCTCAACCTGGCGGACCCCTGGGCCGAGGTGGACGGCGAGCGGTCCAGCATCAAGTCGCCTCATCCGCTCCTGAGCGATCGCGCCGTCCGGACCGCGCTCAGCCTGCTCGTGGACCGGGCCTCGCTCCAGGAGCAGATCTACGGGCGCGTCGGCCGGGTCACCAGCAACTTCCTCAACGCCCCGTCACGGTTCCAATCCAAGAACACGTCGTGGGAGTTCAGCATCGACAAGGCCTCGCGCCTCCTGGACGGCGCCGGCTGGAAGCGCGGCGGCGACGGCGTCCGCGCCAGGGACGGCAGCCGTCTGAAGATGGTGTTCCAGACCGTGACCGGCGCCGCGACGCAGAAGACGCAGGCGATCGTCAAGCAGGCGTGCGGCAAGGCGGGGATCCAGATGGAGCTCAAGGCCGTGGTGCCCTCGGCGTACTTCTCCGGCGATCCCGCGAACCCGGACACCTTCTCGCGCTTCTCCGCGGACCTGCAGATGTACACCACGTTCGGCGGCGTCGATCCGCAGGGACTCATGGCGCAGTTCGTGTCCTGGGAAGTCGCCGCCAAGGCCAACAAGTGGTCGGGGCGCAATGTCACGCGATGGCGAAACGAGGAGTACGACCGGCTGTGGAGGGCGGCGGAGACCGAACTCGACCCCGTGAAGCGGGCGGCGACGTTCATCCGCATGAACGACCTCGTGGTCCAGAACGTGGTCGTCGTCCCCTTGCTGTGGCGCGGGGTCATGCACGCCGTCTCGAGCCGGCTTGCCGGGCTCGAGGCCAACGGCTGGGACTCGATCTTCGCCGGTCTGCCCTATTGGCACCGCCGCGCGTAGTGCCGTACAGTGAAATGACATGAGGGACCGGCCCTACGACGTCGTCACCTTCGACTGCTACGGCACGCTCATCGACTGGGAGCGCGGGATCCGGGACGCGTTCTCGGCGGCGGCCGCCGTCGCGCGCCTGCCCGTGGACCCGGAGGCGGCCCTCAAGCTCTACGTCGAGGTCGAGGCGACGGTGGAGGCCGGCACCTATCGTAGTTACCGCGCGGTCCTTGCCGAGACCGCCCGGCGCATCGCGGCAAGGCTCGACTGGCCGTTGCCCGACTCTCGCGCCGGGTTTCTTGCCGACAGCTTGCCCGGCTGGCGTCCGTTCCCCGACACCAATCCGGCGCTCCGCCGGCTCTCCGACGCCGGCTACCGGCTCGGCATCCTGTCCAATGTCGACGACGGCCTCCTGGCCTGGACCAGCCGCCACCTCGCCGCGTTCTTCGAGACCGTGGTGACGGCCCAGCAAGTGGGCTCGTACAAGCCGGCTCCCGCCCACTTCACCAGGGCCCGGAGCCTCATCGGCGAGATGCGCTGGCTTCACGCGGCGCAGAGCTACCACCACGACGTGGCGCCCTGCCGCGCGCTCGGGATCCCCGTCGCCTGGATCAACCGCAAAGGAGAGACGGCGGCCGATGGCGGGAGCCCCGAGCACGAGTTCCGGACCCTCGGCGCCCTTGCCGACTGGCTGGCGCCCTCGAGCCCGTGACAGTCACTCGCCCTCATGAGGAGCCAACCCTTCGCCGCTCGGCCGAGGGAGGAAACCCTATGGATGAGCACGCGCTTCGCGAACTGATCGCCGAGGTCACGGCGACCCGCCTGAGCCGCCGGCGCTTCGTCCAGACCATGATCGGCCTCGGACTCACCGCTCCCGTGGCGGCGCAGATGCTCGCCGTCGCGGGACCGGTGCAGGCCCAACCCAAGTCCCTGGACTTCACGCCGACCCGGCGCGGCGGGGGCGGACTGCTGAAGGCCCTCTGGTGGCAGGCGCCCACCCTGCTGAATCCGCACTTCGCCACGGGCACCAAGGACCAGGACGCCTCCCGCATCTTCTACGAGCCGCTCGCCGGATTCGATCCGGACGGCAACGTGATCCCGATCCTCGCGGCGGAGGCGCCGAGCGTCGCCAACGGGACGCTCGCCAAGGATCTCACCTGGGTGACCTGGCGGCTCAAGCGGGGCGTCACCTGGCACGACGGCAAGCCCTTCACCGCGGAAGACGTGGTGTTCAACTGGGAGTTCGTGGTCGCAGTACTTCATGAACCAGTTCACCTCGTGGGAGGCGGCGTCCAAGGCGAACAAGTGGCAGGGGCGGAACATCACCCGCTGGCGAAACGAGGAGTACGACCGGACCTACACGGCGGCCGACACCGAGCTGGACCCGGTGAAGCGAGCGGCGCTCTTCATCAAGATGAACGACCTGGTCATCCAGCACGTGGTGGTCATCCCCGTGCTGTGGCGCTTCAACGTCTCCGCTTCGGCCACGAGGCTCAAGGGCATGGACCTGACGGGCTGGGACTCGACCGTCTGGCGTCTGCCATACTGGTACAAGCAGGCATGAGTACGGCGCGGCGAGAGGTCCGGGACCTTGACACGCTACAGGCCCAAGATTATAAGGAGCCAACCGACGGACTGTCGACCACCCCGTTGACACCAACCCACCCTGCCCCGCGACCCCGGCCGGCCGGGCTGCCGCCGGCGACCGCGGCGAGCGCAGACATGACCGTGCGCAGTGCGAGCCGCAGGACGGCGTGGGGCTGGGGCCCCACCGTCCGAGGCGAGCGATCCGGCAGTGCGAGCCGCAGGACGGCGTGGGGCTGGGGCCCCACCGTCCGAGGCGAGCGATCCGACAGTGCGAGCCGCAGGACGGCGTGGGGCTGGGGCCCCACCGTCCGAGGCGAGCGATCCCGCGATCCACAGGAGGATCCCGATGGACGAGCGTGAACTGCGATCGATGATCGAGGAGGTCCGGATGGGCCGGATGAGCCGTCGGCACTTCGTGCAGGCCATGATCGGGCTCGGCCTCACCGCGCCGCTCGCCGCCCAGATGCTCGCGTCGGCGGGCGTGGCGCAGGCCCAGTCCAAGGGGATGGCCTACAAGCCCACCAAGCGAGGGGGTGGCGGCGCGCTCAAGACGCTGTGGTGGCAGGGGGCGACGCTGCTCAACCCGCATTTCGCCACCGGCACCAAGGATCAGGACGGCTCGCGCATCTTCTACGAGCCGCTCGCGTCCTGGGACCCCGATGGCAACCTCGCTTCCGTCCTGGCCGCCGAGATC
>QHVM01000115.1:0-9373 GCA_003223555.1 Acidobacteriota bacterium
GAAGCGGCTCACTAAATGCCAGCAGCGGCTGTCTCACAATCGTTGACACGCACCGCTTTGAGCTGGGGGGTGCTAGCGGCGCACCCCCCAGACCCCCCGCTCGCTCCGCGGGAGTGAATCCCGCTCCGCTCGCCGCTTTGGCTCGCGACTTCCGACTTCGGCACCCCTTGAACGCCGGCCGGGGCTCCGTGAAGTGCGGGGCTACTTCTGCTTGGCGATCACCAGCTCGCGGACCTTGGAGTAGGTGGCGCGGGGGATGATCTTGCGCGTCACCAATTCGTACTTGCTCTTGTAGGGCCGGCCATCCACGATCTTCTTGGCATAGGCGTCACCGATGCCGGGCAGCGTCATGAGCTGCTCGATGCTGGCCGTATTGAGGTCCATCAGCTCGGCGGCCGCGGCGGCCTTGGCCGGAGCGGCCGGCTTGCCGGAGGCCTGGGGAGCGGCCGCCAGCGGCAGCACGCCGATCGCGATCGCGGCGACAAGGGCGAGGACGCGGGCAGGAAGCATTGAGCGTGACATCGGCTCTCTCCTTGTGATGAAGCGGGCCGCGCCGCAGCGGCAGGCCCGTCGGCTTTGAGTGTACACTGCCCGTTATGCGGCGGGCGGCTCGACTCCTCGTGCTGCTGCCGGGCTTCCTGCTCCTCCTGCCCGTGGCCGCCCCGGCCCAGACCGTCCGCATCTGCGCCATCCAGGGCTCCGGTCCCACGCCCGACATGCTGGGCTCCCGGGTCTCGACGAGCGGGGTGGTCACGGCCGACCTGCAGGCCAGCCTCGGCGGGTTCTTCATGCAGGAGCCGGGCTGCGACGCCGACGCCAGCACGAGCGACGGCATCTTCGTGAGCACGCTGGCCCGTCCCACGCCGGTCACGGTGGGCAACCGGGTGACAGTGACCGGCCGGGTGACCAACGACGCCGGGCTCACTGCGATCGAGGCGGAGAGCGTCGGCGAGAGCGGCCCCTACGCGGGCAGCCTGGAGACGGTGCGGCTGTCGCCTCCCGCCGACGCGCTGGCCGCGGCCGCCTACCTCGAGGCCTACGAGGACATGCTCGTCTCGCTGCCCCCGTCCCGGGTGGTGGCCGCCACCGACCGCACGGGGACGTCGTACGTGATGCCGGAGTCGAGCGGCGTCACGCGGCTCTACCGGGGCGATACGGACGGACGGAAGCTCGGGCTGGCCGCCCCGGCCGGCTGGCTGACGCTGAGCCAGGGCGACCGGGTCAGCGACGTCACGGGGATCCTGGTCGAGAGCTCCGGCCAGTTCAAGGTGGTGATCCCCCCCGCGCGTTCCCTGACCCTGGAGCGCAGCGGTCTGATGCCGCCCGAGGCGGGGTCGCTTTCGACGGCCACGTTGAGCGTTGCCACCTACGACCTGGAGAGCCTGTTCGATCCGGTGGATGACCCGGGCAAGGACGACGCGGTCCCCACTCCCGACCAGTACGCGGCCGGCCTCGGCCGGCGGGCCACCTCGATCGCCCGCTACCTGGGCCTGCCGGACGTGCTCGGGGTGCAGCAGGTGGAGAAGATCGAGGTGCTGCAGGACCTCGCGGCCCAGCCGGCGCTGCTGCCCGCCAGCTACCGGGCGGTGCTGATGGAAGGGATCGACCCGCGCGGCCTCGACGTCGGGCTGCTCTACAACTCCGAGCGGCTGTGGCTGCGCTCCGCCGAAGCGCGTCAAGCCTGCTCGGCCGTGCGCCCGTCCGACGGTCCCCTCATCTCCTGCGCGCTCAGCGGTGGAAGCTCCGGCTACATGCTCTTCACGCGGCCGCCGCTGGTCGTCCGCCTGGAGGCGCTCGACAACCACGAGCGGCTCACGGTGGTGGTGAACCACCTCAAGTCGCCCTCGGGAGACACGGCCGCCGACGACCGGGTGCGCGTCGCCCAGGCCGACGAGGTGCGGTCGCTCGTCGACGAGCTGAAGGCCTCCGAGGCGGACGTGCCCGTGATCGTGCTCGGCGACCTCAACGCGTTCGAGGACAGCGCGCCGCTGCAGCACCTGACCTCGACCGGGCGGCTCGTGAACCTGATCGTGCGGGCGGGGGCCGAACGGCCGTACAGCCACGCCGTCCAGGGTCTGTGCGAGCTACCCGACCACGTCCTGGTGGACGGCGCGCTCGTGCCCCGCGTCGCCGAGCTGAGGGCCGTCCATGTCAACGTCGACTTCGCTGACCCGGGTCCCAGCGCGCCGCCGGAGGCCAGCCCCCGCGCCTCGGAGCACGACCCGGTGCGGCTGCTCCTGACCCGGCCGTAGCCTTTCAACGCACAGATCGCAGAGAACGAACGGAGAGGACGCGGAGCGGCAAGTATGGACCTCTGCGTCCTCTTCGTTCCCTCTGCGTCCTCTGCGTTTAAAAGGCTAGAATCCGCTGCTTCATGAAGGCGCCCTACGACGCGGTCGTCATCGGCGGCGGCCACAACGGTCTCGTCACCGCCGCCTACCTGGCCCGCGCGGGAAAGAAGGTGCTCGTCCTGGAGCGCCGACCGGTGCTGGGCGGCGCGGCCGTGACCGAGGAGGTCTTCCCCGGCTTCCGCTTCTCGGTCTGCTCCTACGTGGTGTCGCTCCTGCGGCCCGAGATCATCCGCGAGCTGGACCTGCCCCGCCACGGCCTGGAGATCCTGCCCCTCGACGGCACCTTCACCCCGCTGCCGGACGGCGACTACCTGTGGCGCATGAGCGACCACGCGCGCACGCGACGGGAGATCTACCGGCATTCGCCCGTCGACGCCGAGGCCTACGACGAATACGCGAAGGCCATGGTGGACATGGCCCGCTTCGTCAAGCCGATCCTGGCCATGGTCCCGCCCGACCCGCTCTCGCTGGAGCCCCGCGGGCTGCGCCAGCTCCTCGGCCTCGCCCGCCGTTTCCAGGCCCTGCCCCGCGCGTCGCAGCACAACCTGCTCCAGCTCATGACCATGAGCGCGGCCGACCTGCTCGACCAGTGGTTCGAGACCGACGTGCTCAAGGCCACCATGTCCGCCAGCGGCATCATCGGAACGTTCCTGGGGGTACGCTCCCCCGGCACCGCCTACGTGCTGCTCCACCACTACATGGGCGAGATCGACGGCGCGTTCCGGTCGTGGGGATTCTCGCGGGGCGGCACGGGTGCCATCAGCCTCGCCATCGCCGCCGCCGCCCGCGAGGCGGGGGCGGAGATCGTCACCGAGGCGGCCATCGAAAGGATCAGGGTCAAGGACGGTCGGGCGGACGGCGTGGTGATGAAGGGCGGGGCGGAGGTCGAGGCGCGAGTCGTCGCCTCCAGCGTCGACCCGAACCGCACCTTCCTGAAGATGGTCGAGCCGGGCGTGCTCGACGAGGAGTTCCTGGGCGAGGTGCGGCGTTACAAGCTGCGGGGATCGTCGGGCAAGGTGAACCTGGCCCTGGACGGCCTGCCCGACTTCACCTGCCTGCCCGGCCCCGGTCCCCACCTGCGAGGCGCGATCTCCATCTCGCCGAGCGTCGAGTACATGGAGCGCGCCTACGACGACGCCAAGTACGGGCGGTTCTCCCGCCGGCCCTACGTCGACATGGTCATCCCGTCGCTCACCGACCCTTCGGTCGCCCCACCCGGCAAGCACGTGGTCTCGTGCTTCGTGCAGTACGCCCCCTACAAGCTTCGCGAGGGCTCGTGGGAGGAGCAACGGCAGGCCTTCGGGGACACGGTCGTGGACACGCTCGCCGAGTACGCGCCGAACCTGAAGAAGATCATCCTGCACCGCCAGGTGCTCACCCCCCTCGACCTCGAGCGCGAGTGGGGCCTCACCGAGGGCAACATCTTCCAGGGCGAGCTGACCCTCGAGCAGCTCTTCTTCCTGCGCCCGGTGCCGGGCTGGGCGCGATACCGCACGCCGGTCCGGAACCTCTACATGTGCGGCTCGGCCACTCACCCTGGAGGTGGGATCATGGGCGCGCCGGGGCGCCTGGCCGCGCTCGAGATCCTCAAGGACTGGAAGCGGGGACGCGTCCGGTGACCCGCGACGTGGTCGTCGTCGGGGGCGGCCACAACGGCCTCGTCACGGCCGCGCTCCTGGCCAAGCACGGTCTCACGCCCCTCGTCCTCGAGCGGCGCGAGATCGTGGGCGGGGCGGCGGTGACCGAGGAGTTCCACCCGGGCTTCCGCGCCTCGACGGTAGCCCATCTGGCGGGCCCCCTCCGGCCCTGGCTGGTGGAGGAGCTGGGCCTGGCGGCCCACGGTCTTCGGCTCGTCGAGCCGGAGCCGCGCGTGTTCGCTCCCCTGCCCGACGGGCGCAGCGTGCGGCTGTGGGGCAATCCCGAGCGCTCGGCCGCCGACATCCACCGGCTCTCCCCGCGGGATGCGGAGAGCTATCCGCGTTTCCACCGGTCGCTCACGGCCGTCTCGGCGTTTATCTCGCGCCTGCTGGCCCTGACCCCTCCGGACGTCGGCCGTCCCGCCCCGGCCGAGCTGGTCTCCCTGGTCGGCCTCGGACTGGGGTTCCGGGGGCTGGGCCGGGAGGAGGCGCAGCGCCTGCTGCGCTGGGGCCCGATGGCGGTGGCGGACTTCGCCTCCGAGTGGTTTGAGACCGAGATCCTGCGCGCGCTGGTCTGCGGTCGCGGCATCGCCGGGACCTTCGCGGGCCCGTGGTCGGCGGGAACCACGGCCAACCTTCTCCTGCAGGCCGCCGCGCAGGACGGCAACGGCGCCGGCGCCGCGGTGCACGTCCGGGGCGGGCTGGGCGCCCTCACCCGGGCCCTGGCCGACGCGGCGCGAGGGTTCGGCGCGGAGATCCGGACGGGAGCCGAGGTCGAGCGGATCACGACGAAGGACGGGCGGGCGACGGGTGTCGTGCTCGCCGGAGGGGAAGAGATCCAGGCCCGCGCGGTGGCCTGTGCCGCCGACCCACAGCGCACGTTCCTGCGACTGCTCGACCCGGCCGTGCTCGATCCGGACGACCTGCATCGGCTGCGCAACTACCGTCAGGAGGGCATGGCCTCCAAGGTGAACGTGGCATTGTCGGGCCTGCCCGTCTTCACCGCCGTCAAGGAAGAAGACGCGGCGGGGCTGCTGGCGGGACGGATCCACATCGGCCCCGAGGTCGACGACCTCGAACGCGCTTTCGACGACGCCAAGTACGGAGGGATCTCGGGCCGGCCGTGGCTCGACGTCACGATCCCGACGCTCGCCGACCCTTCGCTGGCCCCTGCGGGCGCCCACGTGATGTCGGTCTACCTGCAGTACACCCCGTATCGTCTGAAGCAGGGCGACTGGGCTTCCCGGCGCGAAGAGGTCGGAGACGCGGTGATGCGGCTGCTCGAGGAGTACGCCCCGGGCGTCGGCCGGCTCGTCCTCCACCGCCAGGTGCTGACGCCGCTGGACCTGGAGCGGAGCTACGGCCTCACGGGCGGCCACCCCTCCCACGGCGAGCCGGCCCTCGGCCAGCTCTTCCTGGCCCGGCCGCTCCTGGGATGGGCGCGGTACCGCGCTCCGGTGGCCGGCCTCTACCTCTGCGGCGCGGGGGCCCACCCGGGCGGCGGCGTGACCGGCGCGCCGGGGGCCAACGCGGCGCGTGAGATGCTCAAGGACCTGTAACCGCGCTCCTTGACACTCCCGGCCAATCGCCCTTTAATGCCAACCTGGTCCCTCCGAGCCGATCCTTGAGCGAACCCTCGCCATCCTCGCCGGACCGGGCCGCCGCGGGCGAATCCCCCGAGCGCATCGGCAAGTACGACGTCGTCCGCCCGCTCGGCAAGGGCGCCATGGGCGTCGTCTATCACGCCCGCGACTCTCTCCTCGACCGCGACGTGGCCCTGAAGCTCATGCTCCGCCAGTTCGCCGCCGACCCCGAGCAGAAGCACCGCTTCGAGCGGGAGGCCCGGGCGGTGGCCAAGCTCACGCACCCCAACGTGGTGCTCGTCTTCGACCTCGGCTACCACACGGACCGCTCGCCCTACATCGCCATGGAGCTGCTCAAGGGCCAGGACCTGCTCCAGGCGCTGCGCCAGGGCATCCCCCTGCCCCTCGACCGGAAGATCTCCATCGTTCTCCAGGTGCTGGACGGGCTGGCCCACGCCCACCAGAGCGGCATCGTCCATCGCGACATCAAGCCCGCGAACATCTTCATCAGCGAGGACGGGACGGTGAAGATCATGGACTTCGGGGTCGCGCGCTTCACCGCCGCCTCGATGACCGCCACCGGAATCGTGCTCGGCACCGCCAACTACATGTCCCCCGAGCAGGTCGAGGGCCTGAAGGTCGACGGCCGGAGCGACCTCTTCAGCGTCGGATCGGTGCTCTTCGAGCTGGTCGTCGGGCGCAAGCCCTTCCACGCCGAGAGCCTGATGAGCACGCTCTTCAAGATCGCCCACGACGAGCCCTCCTATACGCTGCCCGCGGGGCCCGAGAACGATGCCCTGCGGCCGATCCTGCAGAAGGCCCTGGCCAAGAAGGTCGAGGACCGGTACCAGAGCGCGGCCGAGTTCGCCGCCACGCTCCGCGACTACCTCCAGAGCGTGGGCGCCAGCGCCGCCACCGCCCCCATCGCCACCGCGCCTGCCGAGCCGTCGGTCGACTCGCGGCCGCGCGACCCCACGATCGACCTCCGCGCGGCGCCCATGGTGGCCCCCTCGGCCGTCCTTCCGGCCTCGCCGCCCGCCGATCCCACCGCGCTCTTCAAGTTGATGCGCGAGATCTACCTGGGGCGCAAGTCCGGGCACCTCCATTTCACCCACCGCAAGGAGCGGCGCAGCCTGCTCATCCACGACGGGCACATCCTCCACGGCACGAGCGACGTGGTCGGCGAGCACCTCGGCGACGTGCTCGTGCGCTACGGCCTGCTCCAGCAGTCCGAGCTGAACCGGGCCACCCAGACGGTGCTGAAGGAGCGCAAGCGCCTGGGCGCCGTCCTGGCCGAGCAGGGACTGATGGACACCGAGCGCCTCTCGAGCGCGGTCAGCCTGCACGTGCGGGAGATCCTGGCCAACGTGGCCGAGCGCGGGGACGGCAGCTACGCGTTCGAGGAGACGAACACCGACGACATCGCGGAGCGCGGAGCGGTGTCCAAGCTCTCCACCGTGGAGATGATCCTGGAGACGGCGCGGCGGGTGCAGGACCCGTCGGTGGTGAGCGGCGTGCTCGGCGACCTCGACCGCGTGCTGGTCGCGTCCAGCGACCCCCAGCTCCGCTTCCAGAACATCGCCCTCACGCCCAAGGAAGCCTTCGTGATGTCCCGCATCGACGGGACGATCACCGCCCGCGAGGTCTTCACCCTCATCCCGCTGCCCCCCGAGGACACCGAGCGGAGCCTCTTCGTGCTGCTGTGCACGGGCGCCGTCGAGCACCGCACGGCGGGCGCGCGGGAAGCGCCGGGCAGCGGGGCGCGGGCCGCCCGGGCCGCCGCCCCGTCATCGCGCCCGGTGGCGCCCGTCGTGGCGCCCGCCCCCCCGCCGCCGGGTCCCCCTTCCGCTCCGGTGGCGGCGGCCGCCCCCGCCGCCGCTCCGCGCCCGGCCGGGCGCGACCGCGATGCCGAGGCGGCCCACCGGGAGAAGTTGCGCCAGCTCCTGGAGGCCCGCCGGCAACTCATCTCGAACGCCTACGATGCAATGTCGTCGAACAGCCATTTCGAGTTCCTGGGCGTTCCGCGCTCGGCGACCGAGGCCCAGGTCAAGGAGGCGTACTTCCGGCTCGCCCGGCCCCTTCATCCCGACTCCAACCGTGACCCTGGCCTCGACGACCTGCAGGAGAAGCGCGAAGCCGCCTTCCACCGTCTGACCGAGGCCTACGAGACGCTGCGGGACCCGAAGAGGCGCGCGCGCTACGAGGCCGACCTCGAGGCCCGGACGCCGAAGCGGCGACCCGAGCCGACGCCGCCGCCCGAGCCTCCCGCCCCGCCCTCCCCGGCGCCGGACCGCCCGACGGACGCGGCGCTGGCGCAGGAGTCGTCGCGCCAGGCGGAAAAGCTCTTCAAGGACGAGAAGTACTGGGACGCCATCCAGCTCCTCGAGGCGGCAATCCCCCGTCTCGACCGGGCGGCCAGGCTCCGGGCGCAGGTGCTGCTCGCGCGCGCCTACATGAAAAACCCCAACTGGACGCGCCGGGCCGAGGAGCTGCTGCAGCGGGTCGTGCAGGAGAACCCCGACTCCGCCGACGCCTACGTGGCGCTCGGTGAGCTCTACCGCGCGAGCCAGCTCAAGAGCCGCGCCCAGGCGATGTACCGCAAGGCGGTGCAGGCGCAGCCGGGGCACGCGGAGGCGATGGCCGAGCTGGCCGCGCTTGACGGCGAAGGCCCTCCCGAGGGCGGCACGCGGCTCAAGAAGCTGTTCGGCAAGCGCTGACCGCCTGAGACCCCCGGTCGCCTCTTGACAAGACGCTTTCCGATCGGTACCCTCTACAAGTTGAAAATGAAATTCATTTTCATTTTCATTTGTCCTTAGCAAACAAGTCATTGTTTATCAATAATTTGTGCTTCAATTGAATGCTCGCCAGTTGATGGCACAGGCCTTCGCGGTGGGTCTCGCCGCGACGGCCCAGGCCCAGGAGCGCCCATCCTTCGTCACCTACAGCCATCACATGGAGGAGCCGGGCAGCCTGGAGCTGGGTCTCAATCCGATCTTCGGTACCCAGCGCGGCGGCGGGAGCTTCCTCGGCTCGTGGCTCGAGCTGGAGTACGGCGTCAAGGGATGGTGGACGACGGAGCTGTACCTCGACGGCCAGGGCACGCGCGGCCAGGGCTCGGCGTTCACCGGTTTCCGGTGGGAGAACCGCTGGCGGCCGCTGATGCTCGAGCACAAGGTGAACCCGGTCGTGTACGTCGAGTACGCCAGCATCACTGAAGCCGACAAGACCCTGCGCGAAGTCGTCGGCCACGACGTCGAGGCCTCACACGCCGAGCCGCTCGACCTCACCCGCCACGAGCACGAGCACGAGCTGGAAGCCAAGCTGATCCTCTCCGGCAACGTCGCGGGCTGGAACCTCGCGCACAACTGGATCGCGGAGAAGAACCTCTCGCAGGGAGCCTGGGAGTTCGGCTACGCGGCGGCGGCGACCCGGCCGTTCACGCTGGCGGCCACTTCCCGGAGCTGCCGCTTCTGCGCCGAGAACTTCTCGGGCGGCATCGAGATCTACGGGGGGCTCGGGGATACGGCCGCGTTCGGCTTCCGCGACACGTCCCACTACGTCGCGCCCTTCGTGGCCTGGAGCCTGCCCGGAGGGACGACGCTCAGGCTCTCGCCCGCGTTCGGCTTGAACCGCAACAGCCACCGCTTCCTCCTTCGGGTCGGCATCGCTCACGAGGTGCCGCTCGGGCGAGGCGGCCGGTGAGCCGCGCGTGGAGGATCGTGATGGCCGGCGCCGCGGGATGGGCAGCCCTGGCGAGCATGCCGGGAATCGGGGCCGAGCCGAAGGAACGCCCGTCGGGCGT
>QHVM01000115.1:9412-27405 GCA_003223555.1 Acidobacteriota bacterium
GATCGGGGCGGGACGAAAGCTCTACGCGATGCATTGCGCCCGTTGCCACGGCGAGGATGGCGCGGGCTGGGTGGGCGCGCCGTCCCTCGTCTCCGACCAGGTCCAACGCGCATCGCCCGGGGCGCTCTTCTGGTTCCTCACCAACGGCGACCTGCGGAGGGGAATGCCGGCCTGGTCGCGGCTCGCCGAGCCGCGACGCTGGCAGCTGGTGACGTTCGTGAGGAGCCTGGAAGAGGCTCATTGAGCTGTGGGCGCCCGGCGGCGCGCCCCTTCAGCGCCGGTCGAGATGCTCGCGAATGCGGGCGGCCATGGCGGCTCCCACCGCCGTGGCCAGGTCGGCCCGGCTCGCCCCCCGGACGCCGCGCAGGGAGCCGAAACGCGACAGCAGCTTGCGCCGCTTGGCGGGGCCCACCCCCGGGATGTCGTCCAGCTCGGAGCGGATCGTCCGCTGCGTGCGCGCCTTGCGGTGGAACCCCACCGCGAAGCGGTGCGCCTCGTCCCGCACCCGCTGCACGAGCTGCAGCACCGGCGAGGAGCGCGGGAGCACGATCGGCTCCGCGCGGCCGGGAAGGAAGATCGCCTCCTCCTTCTTGGCGATGCTCGCCACCGGCTGGTGGCCGATGCCCAGCTCGGCCAGCGCCTCCGTGGCCGCCGAGAGCTGGCCGGGCCCCCCGTCGATGAGGATGAGGTCGGGCAGCTCCTTGCCTTCCTCCAGCAGCCGCCGGTAGCGCCGCCCCACGACCTCGCGCATGGCCGCGAAGTCGTCGGGCTCGGGGCCGAGCCCCCGCACGCGGAACTTGCGGTACTCCGACTTCTTGGGCAGTCCCTCCTCGAACGACACCATCGAGGCCACGACGTCCGAGCCCTGGATGTTCGAGATGTCGAAGCACTCGATCCGGCGCGGCTCGACCTCGAGATCGAGCAGGTCGCGCAGCGCCCGCAGGATCTCCTGGGACTGCTTGCGGGGGTGGCGCCACTCCAGGTCATAGGCGAGCCGCGCGTTGCGGGCCACCATCTCCAGCAGCCGCACCTTCTCCCCGCGCTGCGGCACCCGGATCCGCACCTGGGTGCCCCGCCGCTGGCCGAGCCACTGCTCCAGGAGCGTCTGGTCGGGGGGGGCCGCGGGCACCAGGATCTCGCGCGGCACGTAGCGTCCCTGGGCGTAGAACTGCTGGATGGCCGACGCGAGCAGGCCTTCGGGCTCGGCCACGTGGTCGAGGAGGTACCCCTCTCGGCCGACGATCTTCCCTTCGCGCACCGAGAACGCCTGCAGCGCCGCCCGTCCCCACTCGACGTGGGCGGCGAACACGTCCCGCTCCTCGATGTCCGTCGTGGTGACCTTCTGGGGCGCCTCGAGGCGCTCCAGGGTGCGGATCTGGTCGCGCAGGCTGGCCGCCTCCTCGAAGCGGTCGCCCGCGGCCGCGTCCTCCATGGCCGCCCGCAGGCGCCGCAGCACCTCCTCCGTCCTTCCCTCCAGGAAGAGCCCCGCGTCCTCGCACGCCTGCCGGTAGCGGTCGAGCGAGCAGATCTCGGCGACGCAGGGGGCGATGCACCGCCCGATCTGGTACTGGAGGCAAGGACGCGGCCGCCGCCCGTTCAGGACCTCCTTGCACGAGCGGACGCCGAAGATCTTGTGGATGAGCGAGGCCGTCCGCCGGCCCAGGCTGGCCGGGATGTAGGGGCCGCCATACGCGTTCTCGTCCTCGGCCACCCGCCGCACCACGTACAACCGCGGGTACTCCTCGGCGAGGGTCAGCTTCAGGTAGGGGTGGTTCTTGTCGTCGCGGAGGAGCACGTTGAAGCGCGGCTGGTGGCGCTTGATGAAGTTGTTCTCGAGGGCCAGGGCCTCCATCTCCGAGTCGGTGAGGACCATGTCGACATCGGCGATCTCCGCGATGAGGGCGTCCCGCCATGGGTCGGCCGGCCGAGCGGCCTGGAAGTACTGCCGCACGCGGTCGCGCAGCACCCGGGCCTTCCCCACATACACGACGGCGCCGTCCCCGTCCTTGAACAGGTATACGCCCGGCTGCGTGGGCAGCGTCTCGAGCTTCTCCTTCAGCGCCATCCCTTCCATTATAAGGAGGCGGGGTTTGACACCTCCGGAAGGGGAATCCTAGACTGGCCGCTCGCGCACGGGATTCACTCCCGCGCGAGCGGGGGTCTGGGGGGACTGGAGAGTCCCCCCAGCTCAAATAGCGAGCACGGGATTCACTCCCGCGCGAGCGGGGGCCTGGGGGGACTGGAGAGTCCCCCCAGCTCAAATAGCGAGCGCGGGATTCACTCCCGCGCGAGCGAACGATGATCACCGAGAGGATCGGCGACGTCTTCGCCCGGCCGGTCGAGCGGCTCGTCCGCCTCTTCGCCCACGTCAGCCCCGACGTCCTGACCATCACCGGCCTGGCCCTCAACGGCGTGGCCTGCGCCGGCTTCGCGTTCGCGGGGGGCAAGGACTATCGCAGCCCGGTCTCGCTCCAGGTCGGGGGGGTGGTCGCGCTGGCGGCCAGCATCTTCGACATGCTCGACGGCCGCGTGGCGCGGCTGCGGGGCCGGGAGACCAAGTTCGGCGCCTTCCTCGACTCGACCATGGACCGCTACTCGGACATGGTGCTCTACATGGGGCTCATGATCCTCTATGCCCGGATGGACCGTACGCCGCAGATGGTGCTGGTGTGGGTGGCCGCCTTCGGCAGCTTCATGACCTCCTATGCGCGGGCGCGGGCCGAGAGCCTGGTCCCCCGCTGCACGGTCGGCCTGCTCGAGCGGCCGGAGCGGATCGTCCTCCTCGTCGTGGGCGCCCTCACGAACCACATGGTGGCGGTGCTGTGGATCATCGCAGTGCTCTCCAACGTCACCGCCGTGCAGCGCGTCGTCTACACCTACGTCGAGCTGAAGAAGGGCTGGCGGCCGTGAGCCTGGCCCCGGCGGCGGAGCGGCTCCGCCGCCGGATGCTGAACCCCTGGCTCTTCCGCGCCTACCTCGCCCGCCGGGTCCCCCTGGCCGCCTTCGCCGGCCTGCGGCTGCGCCGGCTCGACGAGGCCTCGTGCGCGGTCTGGCTGCCGGGGGGCTGGCGCACGCGCAATCCGTTCTCCTCCGCCTACTTCGCCGCCCAGGCCATGGCCGCCGAGATGTCGACCGGCGTGCCGGCGTTCATGCTGGTCGAGGACGTCCCCGCTTCGGTCTCCTTCATCCTCCGGGCCATCCGCGCCGTCTTCACGAAGCGGATCGCGGGCGGCTCGCTCTTCACCTTCGAGGACGTGGCGGGATTGAAGTCGGTCGTGGACCGCGCCGCGGCCGGACCGGACGAGCAGGTCTACACCGGCCGGTCCACCGGGCGCACCGCGCAGGGCGAGCTGGCCGCGGAGTTCGACGTCACCTGGTCGTTCAGGCGCCGCCGCTGAATGCCCGCCGCCACCGGCTTCGTGGTCGCGGGCGGCCGCAGCGCGCGGATGGGTCTGGACAAGGCGCTCCTGCCCTGGGGGGACGGGACGCTCCTCGACCACGCCCTGCGCCGGCTGCAAGCGGTCTGCGGCGAGGCGCGGATCCTGAGCGGTCCCGAGCCGCGCTACGTCGACCGCGGCGTGCCGGTGATCACCGACATAGTGAAGAACGCGGGACCTCTCGCCGGCATCCACGCCGGATTGCTCCATCTGGACGCGCCGGCCGGCCTCTTCCTGGCGGTGGACGTCCCCCTGGTCCCGTCTGTCGTGCTGGCTGCGCTGCTGCGGGCCTCGGACGGCCATGACGCGGCCGTCCCCGTCGTGAACGGCCAGCCGGAGCCGCTCTGCGCGGTCTACCGGCAGAGCTGCCGCGAGGCGGTGGCCCGGCGGCTGGAGGGTGGTGAGCGCAAGATGACGAGCTTCTGGCCCGACGTGCGGGTGCGAACGTTGGACGAGGCGGAGCTGGCCGCCTTCGGCGACCCGGCCGGGATGTTCCGGAACCTCAACACGCTCGAGGAGTACCGCCGGCTGCGACCCCGAGGACGCCGCCTCCGCCCGCTATCATGACCGGATGGGAAGGCCGGCCCTCGATCTGCGGTCGCTGCGGGGCCTCATCCTGGCCGGCCTGGCCATGGGCGCGGCCCTGGCCGCCGTCATGACGGCGTGGGAGCTGGCCAAGAGGCTGCCCGTCTCGCGGCCGGGCGCCCCCGTGCGTCCTCCCGCGGCGGCCGAGGCGGCGCCGCCGGAAGACCTCCGCAGCCGCGGCCTCGAGTTCCCCGTCGCCGGCATCCCGCGAATGGTGACGAACAGCTTCGACGAGCCTCGCCGCGGCGCCCGGCTCCACCACGCGGTCGACATCATGGCGCCGCGGGGCAGTCCGGTGCGGGCCGTGGACGAGGGCACGATCGTGAAGCTCACCTCGGGCGGGGCGGGCGGCACGAGCGTCTACGAGTACGACGCGGGCGAGCGCTACTGCTACTACTATGCGCACCTCCAGGGCTATGCGGCCGGGTTGCGCGAAGGCGAGAAGGTGAGCCGGGGCGAGGTGATCGGCTATGTCGGGACGAGCGGCAACGCTCCCGCCAACGCTCCCCACCTGCACTTCGCCATCTTCCGCCTCGACGACCAGAAGCGGTGGTGGACGGGAGCGCCGGTCAACCCCTACCCGCTGCTGCACTGAAGGCCGGGCTCAGACCTGGGCGCCTCCGGGGGCCGGGGATTCCTCCTCCACCGGGGCGGAGGGCCGGCGCGGCGGCGCGGGAGCCGGCGGGCCGACACGCGGCAGGTCCACCATCCGGTTCTCGGCCGCGTCCCAGTACTCGGCCTTTTCCACCTTCACCTTCAGGAGGGCGAGGTCCGGGTCCTTCTTTCCGTCGGGGAACCAGGCCTTGTACTCGCCGCGCCACAGCTCCTTGACCTTGGCGGCGTCCCGGACGAGCGTGGCCGTGCCGGACACGGACACGTAGCGGTCCTGCTTGGGCGAGGCGTAGCTCACGTTGACCCTCTGGTTCTCCTTGATGTCCTCGCTCTTGGGCGAGTGATAACGGGTGAAGAACCACAGCTCGCCGTCGAAGTCCGGGTCCTGGGTCGCCATCGGGCGGCTGCGCAGCACGCCATCGGCCCCCACCGTGGTCAGCATCGCCACGGGGACCTTCTTGACCATCTTGCGCAGCTTCTTGGCCGGGTTCTTCGGCTTGCTGGCCTTGTCGTTGTCCTTTGCCATGCCAGTCTCCTTGTCTCCATCCTACGTCTTTTCGGGCGGAATTCAGCGCCGACTGGTACCTTCCTTGCAATACATGTTGCGGCTGAGTCGAGCGAGAGCCAGGAACGGAGGGCGCGATGGAAACCAGCCTGATGCCGAGCCAGAAGACCGACGTCAACCGCGTGACGGCCGACGAGGTGAAGTCCCGCATCGAGCGCGGCGAGCCGATCCTCTTTCTCGACTGCCGGAACCCTGAGGCCTGGGCGGCGTCGGACGTGAGGCTCCCGGGGGCGGTCCGCGTGGAGGCCGACCGCGTGGCGGAGCATCTCTCCGAGATTCCCAGGGGCCGGAGCATCGTCACCTACTGCACCTGAACGCACGAAGCCTCGAGCGCCCGGGTGGCGCAGGAGCTGATGCGGGCGGGCTACGAGGACGTGCACGCCCTCCACGGGGGCTTCGACTCCTGGGAGCGGGCGGGCGGCACGACGGAGCGCAAGTCCGGCCCCAAGTGACGCTGGCCGAGACCGAACAGGAGTCGCTCGTCCGGGAGGGCTACGTCCGCGTCGCCGCGGCCGTGCCGCCGCCACGGATCGCGGCGGCGCTGAGGGCCATCAACCATTCGATCGGGCAGGGCCTGTGTCCCGCTGACCTGCCGACGTTCCGCGCACGCTCGTTCTGTCCCGAGCTGCAGCGCGCTCCGGTGATCCTGGAGCTGCTGGGCGCGGTCTGGCCGCTGGTCGAATCGCTCCTGGGCGAGGGGCGAGTGGAGCCGGTGCGTTCGGGCCAGATCGCGCTCGCGTTTCCCCAGCTCGAGCCCGCCGCCCCGCCCTACCCGCACCTGGATGGGCTCCACACCCCGACCAACGGCGTGCCGTCGGGAGAGGTACGCAGCTTCACCCTCCTCGTCGGTGTGATGCTCAGTGACGTCGTTCCCGGCGCCGGAAATCTCACGGTTTGGCCGGGGTCGCACCGCCTCTACGAGGCGTACTTCCGCGAGCACGGCCCGCGGTCGCTCCTGAAGGACATGCCGCCGGTGGCCCTGCCCGAGCCGGTCGAGGTGACGGGCCGGGCGGGAGATCTCGTGCTGTGCCACTACCAGCTCGCGCACGCGGTGGGCGCCAACACTTCCTCCCATGTCCGCTATGCCGCGTACTTCCGCCTGAAGAGCCTCGGCCACGATGACCGGCGGTGGGAGTGCCTGACCGACCTCTGGGGCGAGTGGCCCGGGGTCAGGGGACGTTGACGGTGAAAGCCACCTCGGAGGTGCCTTTGCGGCACCAGCCTTCGCGTTTCGAGCAGTAGAAGTACGTCACGCTGCCCTTCACCGGCTGCTCACCCCGCGGGGCCTTGGGGTTGAGGGCGACCGCGAACGTCACCGGCAGGCTCGGGTCGAGATACTTGGGCTCGCCGCCGCTCTCGGGGCGGCGGGCGGCCGGCGGCTGGCGCTCGACGAAGACCAGCACCGCCTGCTCGGGGTCCAGCTTCAGGCGCGGGCCGGGCTCCTGGTTGATCCTCACGTCGGGATCGACGGGGGTGAAGCTCACCGCCACCGAGGCGCCGGCCCGCGGCTTGGCCGGCGGAACGTAGCTGGCGGAGACCGTGAAGTGCTCGCCCGCGCTGACGGCAGCGGCGGCGGAAGCCATGACCACCAACGCGGCGGCGAGCGGACGCTGCATGCCTCCATCCTACCAGACGGCGCCCCGGACCTTATAATTCCTGCTCCGGCGCATGCTGCTCCCCCTGCAGGCTCGACTGGCCGAGGCCGTCCGCTCCGCCGCGCGCTCCGCCTTCGGGGCCGAGCTGGGCGAGCTGTCGTTCCAGTACCCGCCCCGGCTCGAGCTGGGGGACCTCGCCCTCACCGCGCCTTTCGACCTCGCCCGCGCGCTTCGCCAGAACCCGCGGGAGATCGCCGCGCGCCTGGCCGGGGAGCTGTCCCGCGCGTCCGGCGTCCGCCGGGCGGAGGTCGCCGGCGGAGGCTACGTCAACCTGTTCCTGGACCGGGCCGCCTTCGCCCGCGAGCTGCACGCCTCGCTGCGCGCCGCCGCCGGGCCGCCCCGGGTCCCGGGGCGGGTGATCGTCGAGCACACGAGCATCAACCCCAACAAGGCGGCCCACATCGGGCACCTGCGCAACGCCGCGCTCGGCGACACCTTCGTGCGGGTGCTGCGCCACCGCGGGCGCGAGGTCGGCGTCCAGAACTACATCGACGACACCGGCATCCAGGTCGCGGACGTGGTGGTCGGCTTCCTCCACATGGACAAGAAGGGCCTGGCCGAGGTGGAGCGCATCGAGGGGAGGTTCGACGACTACTGCTGGGACCTCTACGCGCGGGTGGGCGACTTCTACGCCGAGGACCCTTCGCGGCGCGGGCTCCAGGCCGAGACGCTGCACGCGATCGAGGCGGGGGGAAACGAGACGGCCCGCCTGGCCGCCCACGTGGCCGCCCGCATCGTGGAGCGCCATCTCGACACGATGGAGCGCCTCGGCATCCGCTATGACCTGCTCGCCCGCGAGAGCGACATCCTGCGCCTGCACTTCTGGGAGCGGGCCTTCGAGCTGCTCAAGCAGGCGGGCGCGCTGCGGCTGGAGACCGAGGGCAAGAACGCCGGCTGCTGGGTGCTCAGCATGGAGGACTCGATCGACAGCAGCGCTCTTGGAGCGCCCGCAGAGGCGACCTCCGCTCCGCCCGCGCGGGATTCACACCCGCGAGGGCGGAACCTTGAGGACGAGTCGCCCCGAGGACGCGGCTCTCCGGCGGGCGAAGCCCGCCGGATTGATGAAGACAAGGTGATCGTGCGCTCCAACGGCACCGTCACCTACACCGGCAAGGACATCGCGTACCAGCTCTGGAAGCTGGGCCGGCTCGACCGCGACTTCCGCTACCGGCGCCATCGTGTCTATCCGGACGGCCACGTTCTATGGACAACCACGAGCGAAGCGGGATTCCCTCCCCTCGGGGCCGCGAAGCGGACCCGCACGATGAGCGGCGGCGAATTCACTTCGCCGCCGCTGAAGACGCGAGGGGGGGTCCTGGGGGGCGCGCCGCTAGCGCCCCCCAGCTCAATGACCGACGACGGCGAGCCGGGCGCGCCCGTGTTCGGCCACGCCCGGGCGGTCTACAACGTCATCGACGTCGGCCAGTCGTACCCCCAGCGGGTGGTCAAGGCGGGCGTGGCCGCGCTGGCCGGGCCGGACGCGGCCACGGCCAGCCATCATCTCGCCTACGAGAAGGTGGTGCTCTCGCCCGCCACCGCCCGCGCGCTCGGCTACGCGGTCGGCGCGGACGAGGCGGCGGTCAAGGTGTCGGGCCGCAAGGGCCTCGGGGTGAAGGCCAACGACCTCGTGGACGCCCTCCTCGCCAAGGCCCGCTCGGAGATCGACGCCCGCGACCCCGAGCGCGACGCGCCGGCGCGGGAGCGCGCCGCGAGCGCAATCGCCGTCGGCGCCCTGCGCTACTTCCTCCTCAAGTACGGGCGGACCAAGATCATCACCTTCGACATGGAGGAGGCGCTGTCGTTCACCGGCGAGACCGGCCCCTACGTCCAGAACGGCGTGGTGCGCGCGCGCAACATCTTCGCCAAGATGGAGGCGGAGGGCCACCGGCCGGAGGAGCTGGCCGGCCGCGCGGCGGGGCTGGACCTGGGGACGATGCTCGAGGGCGAGGAGGGAGACGAGGCGTGGTCGCTGCTGCTGCTCATGGCCCGCAGCGACGAGGTGGCCGAGCAGGCCGTGAAGGCGGAGGAGGTCTCGCTCGTGGCCAAGCACGCCTTCGCCGTCGCGCAGGCCTTCCACGCCTACTACCAGAACCCGCGCTACTCCGTCCTCCACGCCGAGAGCGAGGACCGCCGCGCGTTCCGAACGATGCTCGTCGACGCGTTCCTGCGCCAGATGGACGTGCTCACGTCCCTCCTCGGCATCCCCGTGCCGGAGAAGATGTGACGCGGCCCCTGGTCGGGATCACGATCGGGTATTCCTCGGAGAGCCGCGAGGTCTTCGCGCTGCGGGACGACTACGTCCGGGCGGTGGAGACGGCGGGCGGGCTTCCCCTGGTCCTGGCTCCGGGGGCGCCGGAAGACGCGCCGCTCCTGCTCGATCGCGTCGACGCGCTGCTGCTCACCGGCGGAGCGGACGTCGATCCCCGGCTCTACGGGGAGCCGGCCCACGAGACGGTGACCCGGGTCATCCCGGAGCGCGACACCTTCGAGCTGGCGCTCAGCCGGGAGGCGCTGTCGAAGGACCTGCCGCTCCTGGCCATCTGCCGGGGCCATCAGGTGTTAAACGTTGCCACCGGCGGAACACTGATCCAGGACCTCCCGTCTCAGTTGAAGGGGGCGATGGACCACGATCCCGATACCGAGCGCTGGAGCCCCGCCCACGACGTCCGGATCTTGCCAGGGACCCGCCTTCGGGAGATCCTGGGTGAGGAGAAGGTGGCGGTGAACAGCTTCCACCATCAGGCGGTCAAGGAGCCCGGGCGGGGCGTGATCGTGTCGGCCTACAGCGAGGGAGACGACGTCGTGGAGGGCATCGAGGTTCCCGGGCGGCGCCTGGCGGTGGGCGTGCAGTGGCACCCCGAGGCGTTCTGGGACAAGGGCGGCGGCTTCCAGTCCCTGTTCGAAGCGCTCGTGAAGGCCGGGCGCGGATGATCGTCGCTCTCGCCCTCGCCTCCGCCGTCGCCTCCGGCAGCGCCCACGCCCCCGGCATCCGCTGGGAGCGCCGCTTCGACGAGGCTCTCAAGAAGGCCCGCGCCGCCCACAAGCCGGTGATGGTGGACTTCTGGGCCGAATGGTGCGGCTGGTGCCACCGCCTCGACAAGACGACCTACCAGGACCCCGCGGTCGTGAAGCTGGCCGGCGACTTCGTGGCCGTGAAGGTGAACACCGAGGGGGACCCGCGCGACGCGGCGGTCGCCATCCGCTACGACGTCTCCTCCCTGCCCACGATCATGGTCGTCTCCCCCCAGGGGCGTCCGATCGCCCGCGTGAACGGCTTCGTGGGTCCCGGCCAGTTTCCCCGCGTCCTCGAGAGCGCGAAGGAGACGGCCGGCCGCGTCATCGGCTGGGAGACTGCGCTCGAGAAGAACCCCCGGGACGCGGTGGCGCTCACCGGGCTCGGCGTCCACCTGTTCGAGCAGGACTCCTTCGCGGACAGCCTGGAGCTGCTCCGTCAGGCGGCGAAGGTCGATGTCCGGCGGCCGGTGGAGGAACGCAAGCAGACGCGCCTGCTCACCGGAGTCATCCTCAAGGCCGCCGACCATTTCCCCGAGGCGGAGACGGTGCTCAAGGAGGGCCTGGGCCTCCAGCCCTCCGACGCGGTCTACGATCCCAAGCTCCTCTATGTCCTCGGCATGCTCTACGCCAACTGGGGGCGCAAGGACGAGGCGCGGGTGATGCTCCGGCAGGTCGTGACGCTGCACGCCCAGAGCTCGATCGCCCAGAAGGCCCGCGACAGCCTGGGCTCGCTGGAGAAGGACAAGAGCCACTAGGGGTCGAACTCCTCGAGCAGGCGGACGACCTCGGCGGGGCGCTCCTCCTGCGGGAGGTGGCCGCATCCTTCGAGGACGACCAGGCGGGCGCGGGGAATCGCGGCCGCGAAGCGCGCGGCGTCCGCGACCGGGATCCAGCGGTCCTGCCGGCCCCAGACGATCAGCGTCGGGACGCGGACCTCTCCGACCAGCTCGGGCAGCCCGAACTGCGCCGACCCGGCCAGGATCGAGCGCATTGCGGCCGCGCTGCCCGGGCGTGCGAGCGGAGCCAGGTATTCCTCGGTCCGCTCGGGTGTGACGCGCGCCTGTTCGTAGAAGACCTGCCGCAGCGCGGTCCTGACCGAGATGCGCTTGATGGGCAGGCGCGCCAGGGCCGCCGCGCCCGGCGCCGTGCCGAGCAGCCGCAGCATCCAGGGACGGCGGGCGGGATCCTGGCTGAAACCGGCCGTGTCGAGCAGGACGAGACGGCGCACGCGCTCCGGATGGCGGGCGGCGAGGACGACCGCCACGCCGCCGCCGAGGCTGTTGCCGGCCAGCGTCGCCCGCGCGATCCCCAGCCGGTCCATGACGGCGAGGACGGTCGCCGGATAGACCGAGGGCGTGAGCTCGGGCCGCACGTCGGAGCCGCCGAAGCCGGGGAGGTCGAGGGCGACCACGTCGTGGTCGGCGGCCAGGCGCGGGATGACGTCGGCCCAGGTATAGATCGACGAGGCGAACCCGTGGAGGAGGACCAGGGCCGGCCCCCGGCCACGGCGCACGTAGCGGACCCGCAGCCCGTCGACGTCCTCGTACCGCGCGCGCACGCCGGCGCGGCGCCACCACGCGCCGGGCGGAGCCGGCGGCGTTTCCGGCACGACGAGGACGGCGAGCAGGCCGGCGGCCAGCAGGAGAAGGGCGGCCGCCGCGCGGCGCATCAGGCGGCCATCAAGCGCCGCAGCTCGGGCAGGGCCTGGGCCATCGCCTCCTCACCCGCCCGGCAGAACTCGGGGATCTTGGCCGGCCGCATCCAACCCGAGGCCCCCATCGCGGGGGCGATGACGAAGTCGGCCCCCGCCAGCTCGCTGCGGGTCCGGCCGCGCAGGAGCGTGAGCCCCGCCCGCAGCGCGACGGCCACGAACGAGTCGGCCGCCGGCCATCGCGTGCCGCTGTTGCAATCGACGGCCAGCACGATCCCCGACTCCCCCGCCATCTCCCGGGCCAGGCGGACGGGGATCACCTCCGAGATGCCGCCGTCGTAGAGACGGCGGCCGTTCACCACCATCGGCGGGAATACGCCCGGGAAGCTGCACGAGGCGCGCACCGCGTCACGCAGATCGCCCTCGCGCATCACCACGGGCCCGCCGGTGTCGACGTCGGTGGCCAGGACCACCACCGGGATCCGGAGGGCCTCGAAGGTCGGCACGGGCAGGAACTCGTCGATGAGCGCGCCGAGGCGGGTGCCGGACAGCAGCCCGCCCCCCCAGCCCCGCACCCACGTCCAGGGGTGGAGCTTGGAGGCCTGGTCGACGAGCTTGTCCATGTCCGCCCCGCCCGCCCATGCCCCGGCGACGAGCGCAGGACACCGACATGGGCGGCGGCGTGGGCGCCCCCGCCGCTCAGGGCGATGTGCAGAGGCTTGATCGTCATCTAGTATGCGGCGCGCTCCGCTCCGCGCCCGCCGTCATCGAGCGCGTCTCGTCGGAGTGAATCCGCCGCGAGACGACAGAGGAGACGCTCCGCTGCGCGCGCCGAACACGTGGCCGGCCGCACCGGCGGCCGTCATCGCGTTACGGCGGCGGCGGCGGCGTGGATCTCCTGGAGGCTGGCCATGTCGAGCGACTTCTCGCGGAGGGCGCGGATGGCCTGGACGGTCGCCGCGGCCGCGGTCAGGGTGGTGACCACCAGCACGCCGTGCTGGGTGGCGCTCTTCCGGATGGCGGTGTCGTCGTAATACGACTCGCGCCCCAGCGGGGTGTTGAAGATGATGTCGATCTTCCGGTTCTTGATGAGGTCCACGCAGTTCGGTCGGCCCTCGTTCACCTTCAGCACCATCTCGGCCGCCACGCCGTGGGCGTTGAGGTACTCGGCGGTCCCCCGGGTGGCCAGGAGCTGGATCCCCATCGACTGGAGCTCCCGGGCGTGGGGCAGGACTCCCCGCTTGTCGTTGTCGTTGACGCTGATGAAGACGGTGCCGGCGGTGGGGATCGTGTAGCCGGCGGCGGCCTGCGACTTCGCGAAGGCGATCCCGAAGTCCTCGGAGATGCCCATCACCTCGCCGGTGGACTTCATCTCCGGGCCCAGGAGGATGTCGCTCCCGATGAGCTTGAGGAACGGGAAGACCGACTCCTTTACGAAGAAGCGGCCCACCGTCAGGTCCTCGGTGAGGCCCTGCTCGGCGAGCGAGAGGCCGGCCATCACCTTGGCCGCCACCTTGGCCAAGGGCACCCCGGTGGCCTTGCTCACGAACGGCGTGGTGCGGGAGGCCCGGGGGTTCACCTCCAGCACGTACACCACGTCGTCCTTGATCGCGTACTGCACGTTCATCAGGCCCTTCACGCCGAGGGCGAGACCCAGCCGGCGCGTGTAGTGGCGGATCGTCTCCAGGTGGGGCGCGGTGATCTTGTAGGTCGGCAGGACCATGGCCGAGTCGCCGCTGTGGATGCCCGCCTGCTCGATGTGCTGCAGGATGCCCCCGATGACGACCCGCTCCCCGTCGCCGAGCGCGTCGACGTCCACCTCGAACGCGTCTTCCAGGAAGCGGTCGACCAGGATGGGGTGTTCCGGCGAGGCCAGCACCGCCGCCCGCACGTAGCCCTCGAGCCGCGCCTGGTCGTAGACGATGGCCATCGCCCGGCCGCCCAGGACGTAGGAGGGACGCACCAGGACCGGGTAGCCGATGCGCGAAGCGACCTCCTTGGCCTCCTCCAGCGAAACGGCGGTGCCGCTCTCGGGCTGCGGAATGTCCAGCTCGGTGAGCAGCGCGCTGAAGCGCTTGCGGTCCTCGGCCAGATCGATGGCGTCGGGGCTGGTGCCGAGGATGGGCACCCCGGCCCGGAAGAGCGGCAGCGCCAGCCGCAGGGGGGTCTGCCCGCCGAACTGGATCACGACGCCTTCCGGCTTCTCGAGCTCCACGATGTTCATCACGTCCTCGAAGGTGAGCGGCTCGAAGTACAGCCGGTCCGACGTGTCGTAGTCGGTGGAGACCGTCTCCGGGTTGCAGTTGACCATGATGGTCTCCCACCCCTGCTCCCGGAACGCGAACGAGGCGTGGCAGCAGCAGTAGTCGAACTCGATCCCCTGCCCGATCCGGTTCGGCCCGCTGCCGAGGATGAGCACCTTGCGGCGGTCGGTGGGGTCGGCCTCGCACTCGAGCTCGTAGGTCGAGTAGAGGTACGGCGTGTGGGAGACGAACTCCGCGGCGCAGGTGTCGACGCGCTTGTAGACGGGCCGGATGCCCGCGGCCAGCCGGCGCGCCCGCACCTCCGTCTCGCGGGTCCCCCGGCCCATCAGCTGGGCGATGCGGCTGTCGGAGAACCCCATGCGCTTGGCTTCCCGCAAGGCGCCGTCGTCCATGTCCGGGCGCACCTGCTGCTCCATGTCGGCAATCTGCTGGATCTGGTCGAGGAACCACGGATCGATGCCCGTCATGCGGTAGACCTCGGCGTGGTCCCAGCCCAGCTCCAGCGCCCGCTTCACGTAGAAGATCCGGTCGGGATCGGGCGAGAGGAGCTTCTCGTTGATGCGGGCGTCGTCGAGGTCGGTGCGGCTGAAGCCACTGGTGCCCGTCTCCAGCCCCCGCAGCCCCTTCTGCAAGGCCTCCTTGAAGGTGCGGCCGATGGCCATCACCTCCCCGACCGACTTCATCTGGGTGCCGAGCAGGGGCGAGGCGTCCCGGAACTTCTCGAAGGCCCAGCGGGGGAGCTTCACCACCACGTAGTCGAGCACCGGCTCGAAGCAGGCCGGGGTGACCTTGGTGATGTCGTTGCGGATCTCGTCGAGGCGGTAGCCGACCGCGAGGAGGGCCGCGATCTTGGCGATCGGGAACCCGGTGGCCTTGCTGGCGAGGGCGGAGGAACGGGAGACGCGGGGGTTCATCTCGATGACGACCATCCGGCCGGTCTTGGGATCGACCGCGAACTGGATGTTGGACCCCCCGGTCTCCACGCCGACCTCCCGGATGATCCGCCGGGAGGCGTCGCGCATGAGCTGGTACTCGCGGTCGGTAAGGGTCTGGGCCGGCGCGACGGTCACCGAGTCGCCGGTGTGGATGCCCATCGGGTCGAAGTTCTCGATCGAGCAGATGACCACGAAGTTGTCGGCCCGGTCCCGCATCACCTCCAGCTCGTACTCCTTCCAGCCGAGGACGGATTCCTCGACGAGGATCTCGTGGGCGGGCGACAGCTCCAGGCCCCGCTCGACCACCTCCTCGAACTCCACCTCGTTGTACGCGGTGCCGCCCCCCGTCCCGCCGAGGGTGAACGAGGGCCGGACGATCGCGGGCAGCCCGGTCAGCTCGAGCACCTGGCGGGCCTCGGCCACGGAGCGCGCGAAGCCGCTGCGCGGCACGTCGAGGCCGATGCGGATCATGGCCTCCTTGAAGAGCCGCCGGTCCTCGCCCACCTCCACCGCCCGGCGGCTGGCTCCGATGAGGCGGATGCCGAGCCGGTCGAGCACCCCGCGCCGCGACAGCTCCACCGCCAGGTTGAGGGCGGTCTGGCCCCCCACCGTGGACAGCACCGCGTCGGGCCGCTCCCGCTCCAGGATCGCCTCCAGCACCTCCGCGGTCAGCGGCTCCACGTAGGTGCGGTCGGCGTACTCGGGGTCGGTCATGATGGTGGCCGGGTTCGAGTTCACGAGCGAGACGCGGATGCCCTCTCCGCGCAGGGCCTTGATGGCCTGGGTCCCCGAGTAGTCGAACTCGCAGGCCTGGCCGATGACGATGGGGCCGGAGCCGATGACGAGGACCGACTTCAGCGACGGATCCTTCGGCATTACGACTTGCGGCCCGCCTCCATGAGCCGGACGAAGTCACCGAAGAGATAGTGGCTGTCGTGGGGACCCGGGCTGGCTTCGGGGTGGTACTGCACCGAGATGACGGGCAGGTCGCGGTGCCGGAAGCCCTCCACCGTGCCGTCGTTGAGGTTGGTGTGGGTGAGGACGAACTCGGGGCGCTCGAAGAGCGCCGGGTCGACCGAGAAGCCGTGGTTCTGCGAGGTGACTTCCACCTGGCCGGTGCGGAGGTTCTTCACCGGATGGTTGGCGCCCCGGTGGCCGAACTTGAGCTTGAAGGTCTTGCCCCCGCAAGCCAGGCCCAGGATCTGGTGGCCGAGGCAGATCCCGAAAAGGGGGATGCCGGAGTGCATGATCTTCCGCGAAGCCGCCACCGCGTAGTCGCAGGGCTCGGGGTCGCCGGGGCCGTTGGAGAGGAAGACGCCGTCGGGCTTCAGGGCCAGGGTCTGGTCGCCCGAGGTGGTGGCGGGGACCACCGTGACGTCGCAGCCGGCGGCGGTGAGCATGCGGAGGATGTTCTGCTTCATCCCGAAGTCGTAGGCCACGACCCGGTAGGGCTTCGGGACGGGCGGGGCGTCGAAGTGGTACGCCTCCGGGCACGTCACTTCACGGGCCAGGTCCAGGCCCACCATCGATCGCGACGAGCGGGCCTTGGCGACGAGCGCATCGCGATCGCCAGAACGGGTCGAGACGATCCCGCGCTTGGCGCCGTAGGTGCGAAGGTGCCGGGTGAGGGCCCGGGTGTCGATCTCGCTGATGCCGACGACACCCGCCTCTTCGAGATAGCGGTGCAGCTCGCCGGCCGCCCGCCACGAGGAGGCACGGGTCGATGCTTCCCGCACCACGAAGCCGGCCACCTGCGGCCGGGCCGATTCGACGTCGTCCCGGTTCACGCCGTAGTTGCCGATGTGGGGATAGGTCATGGTGACGATCTGGCCGGCGTAGGAGGGGTCGGTGAGGACCTCCTGGTAACCGCACAGGGCCGTGTTGAAGACGACCTCACCGGTCGTCTCGCCCGTGGCTCCGAAGGAGCGGCCTTCCATGACGACGCCGTCCTCGAGGGCAAGCGTCGCCCGGGTGCCATTGCCGTTCACGATTCGTGAGCATAACACGGCGCTCTGGGCGGCGCCGGGGACTCCCCGCGGGCGGAAAAGGAGACGGGCACGTTCACGTGCACGTGCACGGGGGGAGGGCGCACCCGCGGCTCCGCCGAAAGGAGATTGCGATGCCCACCGTCTACGCTCCCGTCCCCAGAGACGCCACCGCCGTGCCGGCTCAGTCGTCTGACTCCAGCGCGGCTCTGCTGGATGCCGAAAAGCTGGTCTGCTACCGGCTCGCCGTCGAATTCCAGACTCTGGCGACGCGGCTCGTCCCCCGCCAGCGCGGCGTCCTGCTCGCGACGCTGCGTGATCAGCTCGACCGAGCCAGCGTGTCGATCGTCCTCAACATCGCCGAGGGCGCCGGCCGTTTCTCGCCGCCGGACAAGGCTCGCTTCTACACCATGGCTCGCGGCAGCGCCACCGAATGCGGCGCCCTCGTCGATCTCCTCCTGGTCCGCCGCCTGATCACGAACGCCCTGCACGCGCAAGCTCGCACGCTGATCATCCGCATCGTCCAGATGCTGACTCGGCTGAGCGCCAGCATGGCGTCGCGGCGTGCGTCGCGGGAAGAGCCGTAGTCCTCGGCCGTTGCGGCGGTGCTTGTCGCGCGCATTCATCGCAGGCCCGCTGTTCTTATCCAGTTATACTGTTTGACCAACGCTGGCTTCTTGCCGCTCTGGCAGTTCTGCTCGTCAGGCAACGCCAGTTCGATCAGCAAGTTGCAAGTTCGCGCGCGGCACTTATCATGCTATCTTTTCAGGTGACTAAAGTGTTCTGCGGACAACAGCGAGAGCGACGATAGCGATGACTGGCCTGAGACAGCGCCTGGCGCCCAAGTCGCGGGGTGTGCGGCAAGGCACGACGCTGTCCCCTCCAGCCGTGACCGCTGATTGGTCTCGCGATGCTAAATTCACCACACTCCAGGGGCAGTACCTCGCCTTCATTCGAGCGTACACCGTCATCCATCGCCAAGCGCCGGCCGAAGCTGATATGGAGCGCTTCTTCCGCGTGACTCCGCCGAGCGTCCACTCAATGGTCCTGGGATTGGAGAAACGTGGTCTCATCGAGCGCACGCCGGGCAAGGCTCGCTCGATTCAGCTGCTCGTGCCGGCGGCTGAGCTACCTCCCCTCGAAGAACCGCCCGATAATGGATGAGCGGGCCGCAGAACAAATGGTATCTGGACTCCTCCGGTCAAGTGAATCGCTAAGCGCTCCTCTGTAGTTAGTTCCCCGTCATAGAGACGTTGCCGTTTACGTTCGATCGCGCTGGCGAAACGGGG
>QHVM01000116.1:0-7482 GCA_003223555.1 Acidobacteriota bacterium
CGTGGCCGCCGAAGTCGGCGCACTGCTGGGTCAGGTCGGAGTAGATGTCGAGCATGCCGCCGTAGTAGTGCCCCATGACGCCGAGACGGTTGTGCTCCATGACATGGGCGACCCGGGCCGCGTCGATCCAGTCGGAGATCTCGTCCCAGGCCTGGCGATCGTCGTCGAGCATTCCGGTGATCTGGTGGAAGGAGATGCTCGAGCGGCGGAACACGTTGGCGATCTCGGGCACCGAGCAGGCCTGGCAGTAGGCGAGCCATTCGCCCGTCATCTTCGTGCGGTCGCCGAGAGCGTTGAACCACGCGTAGTCGATGGCCGCGCCCGGCGAGAGGTTCAGGACGATGACGGGGACCTTGGCGCGGCGCACGACCGGGAGCACGGTGGCCGAGAGCGCGTACGTCGTCACATGGAGGAAGATGAGGTCCACGTCGGCCTGGCGGAAGCGATGGCCGGCGTCCGCGGCCTTCTCGGGGGAGTCGATAAGGCCGAGGTCGACCACCTCGACGCCGGGCCTCCGGAGCTTTCCCGCGACCTTCTCCAGGTATCCTTTCAGGCGGTCTTCGAGACCGGCGAACTGCGGCCAATAGGTGTCGAGGCCGATGCCGAACAGGCCCACCCGCAGGGAGCCGACCCTTGCTGGCACTTCCATCATCGCCGCCTCCGTCGTCTCACCCGTGGAGCCTAGCCGCGCCCCCTGCTGAGGCAATGGACGCAATGACCTGTCTTGTGCACAAAATGACACCGTGCAGCGCCACGTCCAGACCTTCTTCCGCTACTTCCCGATCAGCGAGCGGGACCGTCTGTGGGGCCTCTACCTGACGACGGCCGGCGAGTCACGGATCCCGCCCGGCTCTGCCTATCCGCCCACGGGACACCCGGGCGGCTACCACTTCGACTGGAAGAGGGGCCGCGTCCTCCGCGAGTACCAGTTCGTGTACATCTCGGCGGGCCGCGGCGTCCTGGAGATGGTGGGCACACGGTGGCGGATCACACCCGGCCAGGCGTTCATCCTGTTCCCGGGCCTATGGCACCGCTACCGGCCGGACGTGCGGACGGGATGGAGCGAGCATTGGGTGGGGTGCGATGGACCGGTCGTGCGCAACCTCGTGCGCAACGGGTTCTTCTCGCCCAGGAGGCCCGTGCTGCGGGTGCGGGAGGAGGACCTGTTGCTGGGCGCCTTCAGCTCCTTGATCGACGCGGTCCACGCGGGGCGCCCCGCCCTGCAGCAGGTCACCGCCGGCGGCGCCTTGTCCATAATGTCACTGCTCTACTCGGCCCAGCAGCCGGGCCAGGCTGGCCATCCGAGCGTCGGGCGCGCCATCCACGAGGCGATGCGCCGCATGGCCGATCCCACGCAGGCCGGGCCGCCCCTGCCCGAGCTGGCCCGCCGCCTCGGGGTGAGTTACACCTGGTTCCGCCGGATGTTCGCGCACCACACCGGCCTCAGCCCGCACCAGTACCGCATACAGATCAAGGTGGGCCGCGCGCGCTCGCTGCTGAGCGACACGGCTCTCACGGTCAAGGAGATCGCGTTCCGCTGCGGCTTCGAGAGCGAGCACTACTTCAGCCGGCTGTTCAAGCGAAAGACCGGCGCCGCGCCCGGGCAGTGGCGCCGGAGCCTCGCCGGCCGGAGGAGCTGACCGGCTTCACCTACAATTCACGGCATGGTCCGAGCACGTCCGGCCGGCGCGGTCGTCGTGGCCTCGATGGCGGTTCTCGCGAGCCAGGTCTCACCGCGAGCCGCCGCGCGATCGCCCCTGGTCCCGGTCGAGCTGCGCTGCGACGGAATGGCGGAGCCTCTGGGCGTCGACTCCACGCCGCCGCGGCTGTCCTGGCAGTTGCGGGGCGACGGCAGCCGGGGGCTGCGACAGCGGGCGTGGCGGGTGCTCGCGTCCTCGTCGCTTGATGGCCTCAACTCAGAGAGAGGAGACGTCTGGGACAGCGGCCGCGTCGACTCCGACGAGCAGCTGCACGTGCCTTACGCCGGGCGCCCATTGCGCTCGGCGGAACAGGTGTTCTGGCAGGTGAGGGTCTGGGATGCCGGGGACCGCGCCTCGGCCTGGAGCGCACCCGCCACCTGGACGATGGGCGTGCTCGAGCCTGCCGACTGGCGCGCGCAGTGGATCAGCGACCCCCAGCTCCTGCGCCTGCCCGGCGCGCCGGGGACGAACCCGCGCGCCAACGGAACGCTGCTCCTGCGCAGGCAGTTCTCCGTGCACGCCGGCCTGCGCGGTGCGCTGGCGAGCGTCTGTGGCCTCGGGCACTACGAGATGACCGTCAACGGCGCTCGCGTCGGCCGGGGCCTCCTCACACCCGGCTGGACCGCGTACGACAAGACCTGTCTCTACGACACGTACGACCTCACCGCTCTCCTCCGCACGGGCGACAACGCGGTGGGAGTGGTGCTGGGCAATGGCATGTACAACGTGCAGCCGGGCCGCTACGTCAAGTTCGTCTCGGCCTTCCGCCCGTTGACCGCGATCGCGCAGGTCCGCCTGGAGTACGAAGACGGCCGGGTCGACCTCGTCGGAACGGACGGCCAGTGGCGCGTGGCGAGCGGCCCGATCACGTTCTCCAACGTCTACGGGGGCGAGGACTACGATGCGCGCCTCGAGCCGCGCGGTTGGGACCGACCCGGCTTCGACGATTCGTCGTGGAGGCCGCCGGCCGTCGTGGAGGCCCCCGGCCGGAGGCTGCGCGGCGCCTCGCATGCCTCGCCGCCGTTCCGCACGTATGAGACGCTGGCCCCCATCGGGGTGCGGGAGCTGCGAGCCGGCGTCGCGGTCTACGACTTCGGCCAGAACGCGTCGATGATGCCGCGGCTGCGCGTGCGCGGACCGGCGGGCTCGGCGGTGAAGGTGATCCCGGCCGAGCTGCTGAAGGCGGACGGCTCGGTGGACCGCCAGTCGAGCGGCGGAGGAGAAGCGTTCTGGAGCTACACGCTCGACGGCCACGCCGAAGTCGAGACCTGGTTCCCGCGGTTCTTCTACCACGGCAGCCGCTATCTGCAGGTGGAGCGCTCCGCGCCGCCCGGCGGCCCGCGGCCGGAAGTGGAATCGCTCGAAAGCGTCGTCGTCCACTCCGACTCGCCCGCCGCAGGCGAGTTCGCCTGCTCGAGCGAGCTGTTCAATCGGATCCGGACGCTCGTACGGTGGGCCCAGCGCAGCAACCTCGCCCACGTCATCACCGACTGCCCGCACCGCGAGCGGCTGGGATGGCTCGAGCAGTACCACCTCAACGGGCCCTCACTCCGGTACGAGACGGACCTGGCGCGCCTTTACGCCAAGACCTTCGATGACATGGCCGACGCGCAGCGCCCCGACGGCCTCGTGCCCGACATCGCTCCCGAGTACGCGGTGTTCGACGGCGGCTTCCGCGATTCTCCCGAATGGGGCAGCGCGGTCGTGCTCGCCGCCTGGCAGCACTACGTCTGGACGGGCGACGATCTGCCGCTGCGCCGCAACTACGACGCGATGAAGCGCTACGTCGCCTACCTCGCGGGCCGCGCCCAGGCCGGCATCGTCGACTACGGGCTCGGGGACTGGTACGACATCGGCCCGAAGCCTCCGGGCCCGTCGCAGCTGACGCCGATCGCCCTCACCGCGACCGCGATCTACTTCGAGGACAACCAGGCGCTGGGGAAAATCGCCGCCCGTCTCGGGCGCGAGGACGACGCCCGGCGCTACACCGAGGCCGCCGGGCGGATCAAGGAAGCGTTCAACCGGAGGTTCTTCGACGCCGAGCGCTCGGTCTACGCTACGGGCTCCCAGACTGCCCAGGCCATGCCGCTCGTGCTCGGCCTCGTTCCCGAGGCGCACCGCTCGCGCGTGCTCGAGGCGCTGGTCCGCGACGTCCGAGCCCACGGCAACGGCACCACGGCGGGCGACGTAGGCTATCGTTACGTCCTGCGCGCGCTCGCCGACGGAGGCCGTTCCGACGTCATCTTCGACATGAACCACCAGAGCGAGCGGCCCGGCTACGGCTACCAGCTCGCGAAGGGCGCGACGTCGCTGACGGAGGCCTGGGACGCGAACCCGCGCTCCTCCCAGAACCACTTCATGCTCGGGCAGATCGTGGAGTGGTTGTACGGCGACCTGGCGGGCCTCGCGCCCGACCCGGCGTTCCCGGGTTTCGAGCGGGTGAGAATCCGGCCGCAGCCCGTGGAGGGGATCACATGGGCCCGAGCCGCGCACGCGTCGCCCCGCGGCCGCGTGTCGGTCGCCTGGCGCCGGAACGGCGCAACGTTCTCGCTCGATGTCGAGCTGCCCCCGAACATGTCGGCCGAGGTGTGGATGCCCGGGGCGAACATGGGCAGCGTCCGTGAGGGTGGCCGCCCGGTGGATCAGTCCCCCGCGGTCCGGCGTCTTCGGCAGGATGGCGACCGGGCCGTGCTCGCAGTGGATTCCGGACGTTACACGTTCTCCGCGGGCGCGTGGTAGTAGCCTCGCCCAGACGTCGCACGTTACGCCTGGTACAACAGCATGCGCGGGACGGCGGTCGCCGCGGTGGGCCGCCGGCGAACGGAGCTGACTCGATAAGTTCCGCCGCGCATGGGTGTTTCTCGGAGCGGAAGCCGGTCTCCGCGTCGTTTCATCAGAGGAAACTCCGGGCCCGGCGCGGCCGGGGCTTGACTGCCCGGCGGAGGCGGACTGAGAGTCGGCGTTACGACGAAGAGCGAAAGCAAGGGAGGGACCGTGAGGCACGCCATCCAGGCTTCGATCCTGAGCGCCGCCGGGGCGGCGATCGTGCTCATCGGTGGCGGCCCCGCGCGGGCCCAGAGCGCGGGCTCGATCACGGGAACGGTGAAGGACTCGACGGGGGCCGCGTTGCCGGGCGCGACCGTCACCGCGGCCAACTCCGCCCAGGGCGTCGCCCAGAGCGTCCAGACGAGCCCGCTCGGCGTCTTCGTCTTCCCCCAGCTCCCGCCCGGCACCTACGAGGTCAAGGCCGAGCTGAGCGGGTTCAAGTCCGCGGCCAGGAGCAACGTCATCCTGACCACGAAGTCGGCCATCAACGTGGGCGACTTCATGCTGGAGGTGGGCAACGTCTCGGAGACGGTCACCGTGGAGGCGGACGTGGGCCGGCTGCAGGTGCAGACCGAGTCGGCCGAGCGCTCCGACCTCGTCACCAACAAGCAGCTCCGCGACGTCGCCCTGAACGGCCGCAACATCGTCGATTTCATGAAGCTGGTGCCGGGGGTCATCGCCGGCGCCACCCAGACCACCTCCACCGTCACCAACGTGGTCGCCAACTTCAACATCAACGGCACCCGCAACGACCAGCACGAGTACACCGTGGATGGCGTCACCAACCTCAACCTCGGCAACAACACCGGGGCGCTCGTCACGATCAACCCCGATGCGCTGGAGGAGGTGAAGGTGCTCACCTCCAACTACCAGGCGGAGTACGGGCGGGCGGGGGGAGGCTTCATCGCGCTCACCACGCGCTCGGGCACCAGCGAGTACCACGGGGGAGGGCGGTACTTCCGTCGCCACGACAGCCTCAACGCCAACACCTATTTCAACAACGCGCGCGGGGGCTCCGCGGCCGGCTTCCCGCGGCCGCTCTATCGCTACAACTACTACGGCTGGGACTTCGGCGGGCCGGTCCCCTTCGTCGGTGCCAAGGACGACCGGAAGCTCTTCTTCTTCGCCAGCCAGGAGTACTACGACCAGCTCGTGCCCCAGGCGTCTTCCATCAACCGCCGCGTGCCCACGGCCGCCGAGCGAAACGGCGACTTCTCGCAGACCCGTGACGGCAACGGCAACCTGGTGGTCATCCGCGACCCGCTCACCGGCCAGCCCTTCCCCGGGAACGTGATCCCGAGCAACCGCTTCTACGGTCCGGGGCAGGCGATCCTGAACGTCTTCCCGCTGCCCAACACGGGCGCGGGCGGCAACGCCTACAACTACAGCTCGCAGGTGCCCAGCGAGTACCCGCGGCGCGAGGACATCCTGCGCCTGGACTGGCAGGTCGCGAGCGCGACCCGGCTCTCCGCCCGCTTCGTCTACAACAAGGACGAGCAGCGCTTCGCCTATGGCACGACCACCGCCGCCTGGGACTGGCCGCTCACGTTCACGGACCGGAAGAACGGGCCGGGCAAGACGCTGTCCTTCACCCTCACCCACAGCTTCAGCCCGACGCTGACCAACGAGTTCGTCTTCGGCGCCGGCCGGGGCGGGGTGAACATCGGGCCGGTGGACGACAAGTACACGCGCGCGGCGACCGGCATCGACGTGCCGCTGCTCTACGGGAGCGCCAACGCGGGCGACGCCATGCCCACGCTCAGCTTCGACGGGAACCCCACCGCCACCGTGGCCGTCGCCAACCAGACCTTCGCAGAGACGAGCTTCAACGGCACGCCGTTCCACCAGACCTTCGTGATCAACAGTTTCATCGACAACCTCACCAAGGTATGGGGCAAGCACACCTTCAAGGCCGGCGTCTACTACCAGCGGGCCAACAACCAGCGCACTTCGTTCGGGCCCGTCCAGGCCAACATCGATTTCTCGAACAACACCGCCAACCCCTTCAACACCGCCCACCCGTACGCCAACGCGCTGCTCGGCGTCTACACCTCGTACTCGCAGGCCAGCGTCAAGCTGGACAACAACTTCTTCTACCAGGACGTCTCGGCCTACCTCCAGGACACGTGGAAGGCCGGGACCCGCGTGACCCTGGACCTCGGCGTGCGCCTCTCCCACTACCAGCCCATCTACGACAAGGAAGGCCAGCTCAGCTTCTTCAACCCGTCCCTCTACGACGCGAGCAAGGCGCCCCGCATCTACCGGGGCGTGTGCCTCACGGTCAACCCCTGCACGGTGCGCGCGATCGATCCCGCGGTGACGGGGGCGCCTACCCCGGCGAACACGCTGCCGGCCGCTTTCGTGGGGCGGCTGGTGCCCGATTCCGGCGACCTGACGAACGGCCTCGGCCGGGCCGCCAATGCCTGGGACGTGACCGGCGACCGGAAGACGGTCCTGCGGGGCGGCTTCGGCGTGACCTACGACCGGATCCGCACGGACGTGATTGCCGACGCCATCACGAACCCGCCGACGGTGCTGACACCAACGCTCTTCTACGGGCGGCTCCAGGACCTGGCCGGGGGGGCGAGCACCGGCGCGCTGGCCATCACGCAGGTGGTCGGCATGGACGAGGGTGGACAGGTCCCGACCGTGTACAGCTACAGCATCGGGACGCAGCGCGACGTCGGGAAGGGCATCGTGGTGGACGTCGCCTACGTGGGATCGCGCTCGCGCCACAACCCGCGCCAGCGGAACCTCAACTCCCTGCCCTACGGCACCACGTTCCTGCGCTCCTCGCAGGACCCCACGCGCTTCGCGGACGGCGTCGTGCCGGCGGCCGAGCCCAACCTGCCGGCCGCGCACCGGGATGCGGGGCTGCCCTTCAGCGGTCAGTTCGCGCTGCCCATCGACTTCCTGCGGCCGTACCAGGGCTACGGCGACATCTTGTACCGGTCCT
>QHVM01000116.1:7537-8355 GCA_003223555.1 Acidobacteriota bacterium
CCTGTCGCGGGTCCGGTCGACCTCGGACGTCTACAACGCGAACACGCACGTCACCGACCCGCAGGCCTACGACTACGCGCTGGCCAGCTTCGACCGCACGCACTATTTCGTGGCCAACTACGTCTGGAGCCTGCCCCGGGGCGGCAAGCTCCTGGGCGGCGGGCGGCTCGCCCGCGCGCTGCTCGACAACTGGACGGTGTCGGGGATCTCCTGGGTCGCTTCCGGCAACCCGGCCGAGCTGACGCTGAGCATCGCCGGACAGGATCCCGGAAACCGTTTGCTCGGAACCTACTCCGCCGGCAACTCTTCCGCCCAGCAGCCGCGCTTCCACGTGAGCGGGGAGCCGCAGAGCGCCGCAAACCACATCAACCTCGACGCGTTCACGGTTCCCGGCATCGGCAACGTCGGCCCGTACCCGCGCAACTATCTCCGCAACCCCGGCTTCAACAACCACGACCTGTCGCTCTTCAAGAACATCCCGTTCGCGGGCGGGGGTCGGCGTACCCTGCAGCTGCGCATCGAGGCGTTCAACGTCCTCAACCACCCGCAGTTCTCCGGCGTGAACCGGACGACGAACATCACGACGGCGGCGGGAGCGACGGGGGCGGGCGTCTTCAACAGCTTCGGCAACCTCCAGGTCACCAACAACACGCGCCCCGCGGGAAGCACCGCGCCCCTGGGCAACTTCTTCGGCGAGTACAACGTCGCCCGCGACCCCCGGATCATCCAGCTCGGGGTGAAACTGTATTTCTAACCGAATGCGGCGCGTGTATTCCGGGATGCGGCGCGCTTCGCTTCGCGTGTGGCCTCGTCAAGCG
>QHVM01000116.1:8430-34459 GCA_003223555.1 Acidobacteriota bacterium
AGCGCGCTCGCGGCCATTTTCTCGTGCCTCTTGCCGTGTGTCGCCGCTCAGCAGGCGACGGCGGCCGGCCTCGCCGTCGCCGAGGTGCAGCGGCTCTTCGAGAAGCCTCCCGACGACAGCCGCATCATGATGCGCTGGTGGTGGTTCGGCCCGTCCGTGACGCGGGAAGAGATCGAGAGCGAGATGCGCCGGATGAAGGAGGGCGGCATCGGCGGCTTCGAGCTGGCCGTCGTCTATCCGATGGCGCTCGACGATCCCGCCCGCGGCATCCGAAACGAGCCGTACCTCTCGCCGGGGTTCCTCGACAAGGTCGGCTTCGCGGCGCGGAAGGCGCGCGAGCTGGGCCTGCGGATGGACGTCACGATCGGGAGCGGCTGGTCCTACGGCGGTCCGTACATCACTCCCGCCCTGGCCGCCGAGCGCCTGCGCTCGGACCGCCGCGAGATCACGCCCGACCTGACGAGCGTGGCCCGGCCCCTGCCCTTCGGAAGCGACCGCCTGATCGCGGCGTTCGTCGGCCCGGGCGCCTTGCGCGAGGTCGATCCGGCCAGCTTCCGCGAGCTGGACGTGTCCGGCGACGGGCCGATCCCGCTGCCGCCAGGCGCCGGGCCCCGCACCGTTCTCTTGTACTACTCCAGCCAGACCGGCCAGGTCGTGAAGCGGGCGGCCGTCGGCGCCGAGGGCTACGTGCTCGATCACTACCAGCGAGCGGCGATCGAGTCTCATCTGCGCGAGGCGGGCGACCGGCTGCTCGCTGCGGCCGGGCCGGGCGGCGTGCACGCGGCCTTCTGCGACAGCCTGGAGGTCTACGACGCGGACTGGACGGCGGACATGCTCGAGCAGTTCCGACGGCGACGCGGCTACGACCTGCGGCCGCAGTTGCCTCTCCTCGAGTACGACGTGGGTGAGCGCTCCGCGATCCTGCGGCGCGACTTCGGCCGCACGCTGACCGAGCTGTATCAGGAGCGCTTCCTGGCTCCCATGCGCGACTGGGCGTCCCGCAACAAGGTCCTCTTCCGGATCCAGAACTACGGCATCCCTCCCGCATCGCTGGCCAGCTCCCGTTACGCCGACCTCGCCGACGGCGAAGGCTGGCACTTCCGCACATTGACCGCCTCGCGGTGGGCGTCCTCGGCTGCGCACCTCCTCGGCAAGCCCGTCACCACGTCCGAGACCTGGACCTGGCTCCACTCGCCGGCCTTCCGCGCCACCCCCCTCGACGTCAAGGCCGAGGCCGACCAGCATTTCCTCTCCGGCGTCAATCAGCTCATCGGCCATGGCTGGCCCTACTCGCCCCCCGAGAGGGGGACGCCCGGGTGGCCCTTCTATGCCGCCGCCGTGCTGAGCGACAAGAACCCGTGGTGGCCCGTCATGCCGGACCTGGCTGCGTACCTCCAGCGCGTCAGCTTCCTGCTGCGGCAAGGCGAGCCGGTCGCCGAGGTCGCCCTCTACGCGCCCACCGAGGACGCCTGGTCCACATTCAAACCGGGCACGCCGGGCTACCTGAACCTGTTCACGAAGACCGTCGAATGGATCGGCCCCCGCATCATCTCCGCCATCCTCGACGCCGGCCACGGCTTCGACCTCGTCGACGATGGCATGCTGGAGGAGGCCCACCGCCGCTCCTACAAGGCCGTCGTCCTGCCCGGCGTGCGCTTCATGCCCGAGGCCACGCGGCGCTGGCTCGCCGAGTACGCGCACGCGGGCGGCACCGTCCTCGCCGTGCGGCGACGGCCGGAGGCGGATGGGCCTTCTCTCGAGCTGGTGGGCGAGGGTGACCTCGCGCGCCGGCTCGCGGCCGCTGTTCCCGCGGACGTGACGCTGACGCCGGCCGCGCCGGAGATCGGGTTCGTCCACCGCCGGCTGCCCGACGCCGACCTCTACTTCCTGGCCAACACCGGCGACGAACCCCACGAGGTCACCGCCCGCTTCCATGCCCGGGCGCGAAGCGCGGAGTCCTGGGACCCGATGACCGGCACGACCGAGCGCCTGGTGGCCCACGACGGAGAGGTCACCCTCCACTTCGAGCCTTACGGCTCCCGCGTGGTCGTGTTCCGAAGCGAGGCCGGCTCCGCCCCCCTCGCCCCGCCGCGCTCGGTGAGCGCGTCCGAGGAGCTGCACACGGGATGGACGGTGAGCTTCGGCGGGAGATCCGATGGCGTCGCGGTCGAGCTGCCCCATTCGTGGGCGCAGGACGCGGCCACCCGTTACTTCTCGGGCACCGCGACGTACCGGCGGAGGATGGAGCTTCCGGCGGGCTTTCGGGCGCCGGGCACCCGGGTGTCCCTGGATCTCGGCGGGGCGACGCCCGTCGAGCCGGAGGCGCTGCCCGGAGGCACCCTGCGCGGGAACTCCTTCGCCGCGCTCGTGGCCGCGCCGATACGCGAGGCGGCCACGGTCTTCGTCAACGGCCAGCGCGCGGGCTCGCTGTGGGCGCCGCCCTACCGGATCGACATCACGGATCACCTCGCGGACGGTGCCAACGAGATCCGGATCGACGTCTACAACACCGCCATCAACGGGCTGGCCGAAGGCGGGCACCTGCCGGACATGAAGGCGCTCGTCGCGCGTTATGGCCTGCGCGCGCGGCTGCAGGACCTGGAGGGCCTGCAGCCGCTGCCCTCCGGCCTGCTGTCTGCCCCCCGCATCGTGGTGGAGAAATGACCCTCGCGCCCCCGTACCTGCTCGTCCGCCCCGCCGTGCTCCTGTCGGCCGTCGTCGCGCTCGCATCGGCCGACGACCCGGCTGCGCCGCGCGAGTGGATCGAGCCCACCGGCCACCGCGTCGTCCGGCTCTCCGACGAGCCGGGCAGCGCCAGCCTGTACTTCCACCAGAACGCCTATACGGCGGAGGGCGACAGGCTCCTGATCTCGACACCCGGCGGGCTCGCGACGGTCGATCTCCGCACCCGCCGCCTCGAGCCCGTCGTGAGCGGGCGGGTCAGCCAGGTCGTGGTGGGCCCGAAGACACGCCAGGTCTTCTACATGAAGGACGGCACGGTGTACGCGACCCACCTGGACACGAAAGCCACGCGGGCGATCGTCACCCGGCCCGAGCTGCGCTCGGGATCGGGCCTCACGGTCAGCGCGGACGAGACGCTGCTGGCCGGCAGCTACGTCGAAGGCGGCGGCATCGCGCGGCCCTCACCGGAGGCGCCCAGTCCGCTGGCCGCGTCGCCGCCGCAGAAGTCCCGGCTCGAAGCGCGCTGGGCACAGCGCCTGCCCATGGCGCTCTACACGATCGACGTGAGGACCGGCGAGGTGAAGACGGTCCACCGCGGCAACGGCGAGTGGCTCAACCACGTCCAGTTCTCGCCCGCCGACCCCACGCGGCTGATGTTCTGCCACGAGGGGCCGTGGCACAAGGTGGACCGGATCTGGACGATCCGCAGCGACGGCAGCGGATGCCGCCTGATGCACGCGCGCAAGATCGACATGGAGATCGCCGGCCACGAGTTCTGGAGCCACGACGGGAAGACGGTCTGGTACGACCTGCAGACGCCGAAGTCGCAGGAGTTCTGGCTGGCCGGCGTCGCGGTGGCCGGCGAGCAGGCCGTCCGGTACCGGCTCGCGCGCGAGCACTGGTCCGTGCACTTCAACGTCTCGCCGGACGGGCGCCTGTTCGCGGGCGACGGCGGCGGGCCGCACAGCGTGGCCGCCCCCGGCAACGGCCAGTGGATCTACCTCTTCACGCCCACGGTCGCGGGCCTGGAGGCGGAGAGGCTGGTGGACCTGTCGAAGCACGATTACCAGCTCGAGCCCAACGTCACGTTCACGCCCGACGGCAAGTGGATCGTCTTCCGGTCCAACATGCACGGCGCGTCACACGTGTACGCGGTCGAGGTGGCCCGTGCCTCGACGGCTCAGAAGTAGAACTTGATCGCGATCTGGATGAACCGGGGCGTGTAGGGCGGACGGGTGCCCAGGAACCCCCAGCGGTCGGGGGTATAGGCCTGGCGGAGGCGGTACAGCCGGAAACCCTCTTGGGTCGTGATGTCGAACTGGTTGGGGTTGTCGGAGTGGAAGCCGGTGGGCAGGCGGACGTGGAAGAAGCCCGGGGCGAGCACGGTCGTGCCGGGGACGCGGCCGGCGAGCACCACCGCGTCGGCCTGGGCGCGGAGCGCGTCTCCGGACGGCGTGCCCGCGCGCGGCTTGCTGTTGAAGTCGGCCCACGCGTTGTACTCCGCGGTGGTGAGCAGGGCCTCGCTGGGAAAGGCGAAGATCTCGCCGTTGTCGGCGTCCCGGCCGAACTGGAAAACCGGGTGGTTGAGGACGTTGATGGCGTCGATCCGGAGCTGCAGCCGCCGCTTGCCGCTCATCTCGAAGTTCTTCTGCAGCGAGAGGTCCAGGAACTGCTGGGTGGGCCAGCGCGCCTTGTCGATGGTGCGCGGGGCGTCTCCGAGCGTGCCCTTCTCCGGCCGCATGAAGGCGGCGGGGTTGAAGTAGGGCTCGCACTGCTGGCCGACCGGGCAGTCGCGGCGCCAGAGCGGGTTGAGCAGCGGGACGCCGGGCACCAGGTCGGGCCGGATGGCCCGCACGTTGCCCTCCACGCCCAGCCGGTTGTCGTCGCGCAGCACCACGACCAGGGGAACGCCGGTCTGGATCCGGCCCGAGCCGCTGAGGCTCCATCCGCCGACCAGGCCCGGCCAGAAGCCGGAGGCGCGGGAGAGCAACCGGCGGTCCTTGCCGAAGGGCAGGTCGGCCAGGAACGTGGCGCTGAGGTTGTGCCTGACGTCGTAGGTCGAGACCGACCAGTCGGACGACAGCGGCGCGCCCAGCGTGACGTGGCCGTTGGTGCGCACCGGGTTGAAGTCGGTGAACCTCACCCCGCCGCTGTCCGAGGCGTCGTCCATGCTCCGGCCCAGCGTGTAGTTGAGCGTGTACGAGAACGCCCTCGACTGCCGCCTCAGGCTGACCGTGGCCGCGTTGTAGCGGCTGTGGCCGGAGGCGTCGAGCATCACGTTGAGGCCCTCGTACCCGAGGTAGGGGGCGCCCAGGTAGCCCTGCGAGAACCGCACGACGTTGCCGTTCGCGTCGCGGCGCGCGAGCGGGTCGTTGACGTCGTCGAGCGGGTTGAGGCCCTGCCCCAGGTAAGCCTCGCTCAGCTCGAACGGGACCGGGTTGAGGCTGATGGGGGGCAGGAACAGGTGCGAGCCCTTGCTGCCGAGGTACGAGACCTCGAGCACCGTCTTGAACGGCAGCTCGTAGGCGACCGACGCGCTCCAGCTCTGGAGGTACGGCACGCGCGCGTTGGGAGACACCGCGGCGGCCGTGCCCGCGAGATTGATCGCGTCCAGGTAGAGCAGGCCGTCGGGCGGGATGTTGAGCACCTGGTCCGGGGTCTTGGGCGACCACTGCGGCTTGTTGCAGCAGATGCGGGCCACGTAGTCGGGATCGGCCACCCGGCTGTTGAACGGGTAGGTGAGCGTGCCGCTCGCGAAGTCGGGCGAAGGGTTGCGCCCGAGCCCGGTGAGCGAGCTGTGGGACAGGCCGTAGCCGCCCCGCACGACCAGACGGCCGGCGTCGTTCCAGTCGAAGCTGGGCACCCAGGCGAAGCCGAAGCGTGGCTCCCAGCCGTTCCAGTCGATGGGCGTGATCGTGCGCGGCCGGCCGCCGCGCCCCGAGTACGCGAACGGGATCACCGTGGCGGAGGTGATCGTGCGCCCATCGGGCAGCGTGACCGGCTGCGGGAGCAGGTACTCGCGGGCCAGGTCGGGCCGGAACGCCCCCTGGCGGTCGTACTTCTCCGTCCGCGGCAGTTGCAGCGTGTAGCGCAGGCCCAGGTTCAGGGTCAGGTTCTTCTTCACCTTCCAGTCGTTTTGGACGTAGGCCGCGGCCGAGTTCCAGCGGTAGTAGTACGGGACGAGCGTGTCGCGCAGGGTGGCCTGGTTGTAGACGCCGAGCAGGAACTGGGCGAACTCGTCGCCGCCGTCGCCGGTCGTCGCGTTGCCGTTGCTGTTGGTCAGGGTGCGGTTGCGGTTGAACTCGTAGCGGCCTCCGGAGGCGCCGAACATCGGGATCGTCTTCAGTCGCTGCTGGAGCAGGTCGAAGCCGAACTTCCAGGTCTTGTTGCCGCGGACCCAGGACGCGTTGTCGGCGATGTCGTAGGTGTGCTCGGCATTCTCGTTCTGCTGGGACTGGCTCCAGCCGATGCTGCCGGCCCCGGTGATGAACTCGGGCAGGCCGCCCCGGGTCAGGCTGGGCAGCCCCAGCTCGGTCGAGAAGTTCCTTCCGCTATTGGCGTCGAAGCCGGGCGGGAAGTTGCGCGTGAACCGGCCGTAGGTGTAGTTGAGCCGCAGGTCGTTCACGAGCGAAGAGCCGAAGGTGTGGGTGTCGGTCAGGAGCACCTGCCTCGACCAGCTGTAGTCGGTGCCGCCGGTGTTGATCTCGTCCCGTCCCACCTGGAAGTCGCCCCGGCCCCGGTCGCCGCGTGGTCCAGCTTCAGGGTCAGCCGCTGCTCCACGTTCCGGATGAACGTCGTGAACGAGTAGTTGCGCAGGATGCCGTCGCCGTCGAGGAAGTAGTCGCCGGCCTTGGGCAGGTAGGGCAGCAGGCTCACGCTCAGCGGGTCGAGCATCTCGGCGGGGATGCGGTTGCCCGGAAAGGAGGGGAACGACTGGCCGGGGGCGAGAGCTCTCCGGCGGAACTGGCTCCCGACCATCTCCCACTGGTCGTAGAGGGTCACCGGCTGCCAGGCCAGCCCGAAGCGCTCGGCGACGTCGCGCGTGGTGTAGCCGAGCGTTCCGCCTCCGCCGGGGACGGACACGAGGTTGGTGAAGTCACCGCGCCGCATCGCCTCGGTGGGCAGCAGCAGGTTGGTCGGGGTCGTCGCGTCGTAGTAGTAGCGCGGCTCGTACGAAACGTAGAAGAACGTGCGGTTGCGCCCGTCGTAGCCGCCGAACAGCTTCTCCGGGATCCGGACCGGCCCGCCGAGCGTGAACGCCCCCTGATGCTGGCGGCGGTTGGCGGTGGGCCGGTTCACGGTGGCAGTGGAGAAGGGAGCCGCGTTGAGGGCCGGGTTGCGGTGGTACCAGGCCACGAGGCCCCGATACTCGTTGGTGCCGGACTTGGTGGTCATGTTGATGACCCCGCCCCCGGTCTGGCCGTACTCCGCGGAGAAGTTCGAGGTCTGGACGGTGAACTCCTGGACCGTGTCGGGGGAGAACGTGACGACCGCCCGCCCCAGGCCGACGCCGGTGTTGCGGGCGCCGTCGGCCAGGATCGACGTGCTGCCGGCCCGGCCGCCGTTGATGAAGAGGTTCATGCCGGGAGTGGGGATCGCGGACCCCAGGTCGGGGTCCTCCGAGCCCGCCGCGCCGCTCACGTTGGGCACGGTCAGCGCCAGGTCCAGGACGCTGCGGTTGTTGAGCGGCATCTCCACGATCTGCCGCTCGGTTATGGTCTGGCCGTGCGTGCCCGACTCGGCGTTGATGAGCGGCGTCTCGGCGGTGACGGTCACCTCGCTCGTGAGGTCTCCGAGGTCGAGCCTGACGTTGACGGTCATCGTGGTGGCGGTGTCCACCTTGACCCGCGGCACCACTCCCTTCCGGAAGCCGGGCATCTCCACCGCGATCCGGTACTCGACGGGATCGAGCTGGGGGACCGAGTAGCTGCCTCTCGCCGACGTCGTGAGCTGGACCGACTCTCCGGTGCCGATGTTGGTGACGGTCACGGTCGCGCCCGGCAGCACGGCTCCGCTGCGGTCGGTGACCGTCCCCGCGATCCCGCCCCGGTTGGTCTGGGCGGCGGCTACGCCGCAGAGCAGGAACGCGGCGACGGTGGCGAGCGCCCCGCGGGTCTTCATCCGGCACCTCCATTCGGCCCGGCCGGCTGGTCCTGGTATACGTCTCCGTTTGTATGCCGTCTGGAGACGGGCCGACAAATGCGTCGCGGGCCCGAGGCCCGTGTTCCTCCGTGAGGAACGCTCGCCAAAGGCGAGCAGGGCGCTCTTCGCTTCCGTATCAGCGACTTAGTGGCACGTCGACTGCGTCCGGCGAGGCCAGTTTTGCGTTAAGAAACGGAGTCAGGCGCCGCCCACAGACCTTGAGGAATGGACACGTGGCCGATGGTCTGCCTGTTGGCCGCTACGCGGGTGCCTCTACTGGGTCGTCATTCCGGGTGAACCTGGCCCGAAGCGCCGTCCCGCTCTCGTCGTTTCGGTGGCTGCCCGTAATCGCCTGGCGGATGACGTGCTCGTCATCCCCGCGAGCACGACGCTGAGGGTGGCGCCGACCCACGTCCGTCTCCGGAAGGGAACGGGAGGGATACGTAGGGATTCCGTCCTCAAATGCGAGCAGATCACGACCCTTCCGAAGAGCTTGCTGAGCGAGTCCGCCTTGGGTGGACCGCTGTCCCCCGTGTTGCTCGAGGAAGTCCAGCGAGGCGTGCTGCGCGCGATCGGGGTCGCGATCGATTGAGCCGCGAGCGGGTCCTTGACTTTTCAGGCGCTCCCGTGACAACCCGGCCTTGAGGAGATCGGGCATGGTCGCCGCGCTCCTCGCGCTCCTCTCCGCGGGCGCTTACCGCCAGGATGTGCCGGCGCACCCCGCGCCAGCCCCCCCGACGCCGTCTCCCGCGGCTGGCCGGCCCACGCTGTTCCTGATCGGCGACTCCACGGTCCGCAACGGCCGCGGAGACGGCGCGAACGGCCAGTGGGGATGGGGCGAGCCCCTGGCCGCGTTCTTCGACCCGGCGAGGATCGAGCTCGTCAATCGCGCCCTGGGCGGCCGCAGCAGCCGCACGTACCTCACCGGAGGGCAGTGGGACGCCGTCAAGGCGTTGCTGAAGCCGGGCGACTTCGTCCTCATGCAGTTCGGCCACAACGACGGCGGCGCGATCAACGACGCCAGCCGGGCGCGAGGCTCGCTGCGAGGCACCGGGGATGAGACCGAGGAGATCGACAACCTGCTCACCCGGCGGCACGAGACCGTCCACACGTACGGCTGGTACCTGCGCAGGTTCATCGCGGACGCGAAGGCCGCCCGGGCCAGGCCGATCGTATTGTCGCCGGTCCCCCGCAAGATCTGGAGAGAGGGCCGCGTCGTCCGGTCGGAGGACTACGGAAGGTGGGCGGCCGAGGTGGCCGCCGCCGAGCAGGTGCCCTTCGTGGACCTCAACGACATCATCGCGCGGCGCTACGAGGAGCTGGGGCCGGACAAGGTCGAGCCGCTCTTCGCGGACGAGCACACCCACACCAGCCGGGCCGGCGCCGAGCTGGCTGCCGCGTGCGTCGTGGCGGGGATGAAGGCCCTCGAGGGCGCTCCGCTAGCGCCCTACTTCTCGACCCGGGCCCGCGGCGTGCCGCCGGCAGGTTCATGTACCCGAATGCGGCGCGCTTCGCTACGCCCAATTCTTCGTCACGCGTCTCTCAGGCGGGCTCCCTGCCCTCGACGTGGAAGACCTCGCGCAGCTCGCGCGAGACCGGGCTGTCGTCGGGGTTCGACGGCATGATCTCCCTCATGTGCCGCCACCACCGCCGGCAGACGTCGGTGGACGCGATCGCCTGCCAGCGCTCTTCGCTCTCGACCTCCACGTACGCGAAGAGGTCGCTCGTCGCCGCGTCCAGGAAGATCGTGTAGCTGCGCACGCCGTGCCGCAGGAGGGTGTCCTCCAGCTCGCGCCAGATGGGGTTGTGCCGGCGCTCGTACTCGGCCTGCTGGCCGGGGTGGACCGACATCCGGAGGGCCTTGCGCAGCATGAGCGTCGTGGGATGGACGTTGCGCGATGCTACATCAAGCGCGCGGTCCCGTGAAGTGATCGCCGGCCCCGTCCCGGGAGGTGAGGCCGAGCTTGACGAAGTGACCATTCATGACCATAATGAGTCATGAGCAACGTCCGCATCGCGGCCCTGAAGGCCCAGCTCAGCGAGTACCTTCGCAAGGTCCGCGGCGGCCGGACGCTCGTCGTGCTGGACCGGAACACGCCGATCGCACGGATCGTGCCCTACGATGGCGAGGCGCCCCTCGAGATCCAGCGGGCCACGCGGAAGCCGGCCGAGCTCCGGTTGCCTTCGCGGCCGAAGGCCCGGACCGACAGCGTGGCGGTCCTGCTCCAGGACCGCGCGGCGAGGTGATCGCGTACCTGGACACCTCCGCGCTCCTCCGGCTCGTCCTCCGCGAGCCGGGAGCGTTGGAGGAACTGCGGGCCTGCGAGGCCCTGGTGTCGAGCGAGCTGCTCGCGGTCGAGTCCCTCCGCACGATCGATCGTCTCCGCCTGCAGTCCGCTCTCTCTCCGGAGGAGGCTGCCATCCGGCGGAGGATCGTCACCGACTGGCTGGAAGCCGTCGACCTGGTCCTCCTCCAGCGGCCCATCATGGCCCGGGCCTCCGAGCCGTTCCCGGTCGCATTGGGCACGCTCGACGCCCTGCATCTGGCCACGGCGCTGATCTGGAGCGATCGCACGCGGCAGAAGCTGGTGATGGCCACTCATGACGGCGGCCTGGCGCTGGCCGCGCGTTCCTACGGGATCGAGGTGCTCGGCGCTTGATCCGCGGGATGGATACGTGAAGGCCACGCTGTCGGGACTGCTGCTGCTGGCGGGAACGGCGGGGCCGGCGGTCGCGCAGGAGAACTACGAGATCCAGGTCTACCCCTACGAGACCGTCGAGCCGGGCCACACGATGATCGAGCTGCACAGCAATTTCACGTTCCAGGGGAGCACCACGGCGCAAGGCGGCGTCCTGCCCACGAACCATCAGCTCCACGAGACGATCGAGGTCACCCGCGGCTTCAACGACTGGTTCGAGGTCGGCTTCTACCTCTTCACGTCGTCGGCCCGCGGCCAGGGCGTCGGCTGGGTGGGCGATCACATCCGGCCGCGTGTGCGCATCCCGCCGAAATGGAAATGGCCGGTCGGCGTGAGCATCTCCAACGAGATCGGCTACCAGCGCGCGAGGTATTCGGCCGATACCTGGACGTGGGAGATCCGGCCCATCGTCGACAAGCGGATCGGGCGCTGGTACCTGTCCTTCAACCCGACGCTGGAGCGGTCACTGCATGGGGAGGCGGTGAGCCAGGGCTTCGTCTTCTCGCCGAACGTCAAGGCCAGCTATGACTTCACGAAGACGGTCACCGGCGGGATCGAATACTACGGCTCGCTGGGGCCGATCACGGGCTTCGACCCGCTGAGTCAGCAGCAGCACCAGCTCTTTCCCGCGATCGACCTCAACCTCTCGCCGCGCTGGGAGGTGAATGTGGGGGTTGGGGTCGGCCTCACGCGGTCGACCGATCACCTGATCGCCAAGGCGATCCTCGGCTATCGCTTCGACTTCTGATCTCCCGGCCTCACGCTGGGGCCGGGTCGGGGTGGACCCACGGCGCCCGGTACGGGCGACGCAGCAGGCGGTTCGCCTCTTCGTCGCCGACGACCACGCCCTTCGCGTGGTCCCATTCCAGGGCGCGGCCCACCTGCATGGACAGGTTGGCGAGGATGCAGGCGGTCGTCGACATGTAGCCCTGCTCGATGTCGGCCACCGGGCGGCCGCGGGACTTGATGCAGGCGAGCAGGTCCTTCATGTGGCCGCGGATGGCAGGCGCGACGTGCCGCTCGAGGTCCTTCTCGGTCTTGTCCTCGGGGTACTGCTCCAGCTCGTAGGTCACGTCCTTGTGGACCGCCTCGCCCCCGCCCTGGGGAACGAAGTCGTAGCCCATGACGCTGGCCTTGAGCGTGCCCTTGTCCCCGTAGAGGACGGCCGCCCACGGATACTTGGGGTCCGGAGCCTCGCCCCAGGTCCGATGCGTCCACACGACCCGCAGGTCGTCGTAGTCGAAGGTCGCGGTCTGGGTGTCCGTGATGTTCGCCTTGCTGCCCGTGTCGACGAAGATCCCACCCGAGCTGCCGACCCGCTTCGGCATCCCGAGGCCCATCATCCAGCGCACCATGTCGAACATGTGGATGCACATGTCGCCGACGATGCCGTTGCCGTACTCCATGAACGCGCGCCAGCCGCGCGGATGGACGAGCTTGTTGTAGGGGCGCATCGGGGCCGGGCCGGTGTACCACTCCCAGTCGAGATTCGGCGGCGGCGCCTCGTCCGGCGGGTTCTCTCTCGTCCGCATGTGGTAGTAGCAGCAGATCTCCACCAGGCCGACCTTGCCCAGCCGGCCCGCTTGCACGATCTGCTCGCGCGCTTCCATGAGGTGGGGCGTGCTCCGGCGCTGGGTGCCGACCTGGACCACACGCCCGTGCTTGCGCGCGGCGGCGAGCATGGCCTGGCCCTCGACGATGTCCACGCTGATCGGCTTCTGCACGTAGACGTCGGCCCCCGCCTTCACCGCTTCCAGGAACGTCAGGGCGTGCCAGTGGTCGGGGGTGGCGATGAGCACGAGGTCGAGGTCCCTCTCGGCGAGCATCGTCCGGTAGTCGCGGTAGGTGCGGGGCGTCTTCTTCGAGGCCTGGCGCGCGGCGGTCTGCTGGGCGGCCTCGGCGAGCATGGCCTGGTCCACGTCGCAGAGTGAGACGACCTCGACGGGGGCGACCTGGATCAGCCGGAAGAGGTCGCACTTGCCGTACCAGCCCGCGCCGATGAGGCCCACGCGCAAGCGAGTCTCCGCGAAGGCCTCGGCGTACCGATCGAGCCCGCCCATGGCGACCGCCAGGGCGCCGGTCGTCTTCAGGAACTCGCGTCGCTTCATGGCGCTCCCTCCCGGTGGAAAATCAGCCGGCCGGAATGAGGATGAATACGGCCAGGGTAACATTGCCCGCCAAGCCGAGGCGGGGGAGAGTGACCATGCGTCCAGTCGGCGTCGGCATCATCGGCTCGCAGTTCGTTTCGTCCATCCACGCGGAGGCCCTCCGCGCCGACCCCCACGCGGACATCCGCGCCGTGGCCTCTCCGAGCCCGGGCCACGCCCAGGCGTTCGCTGAGCGCTTCTCGATCCCCATGGTCGTGGTCGGCGTGCCCAACGACCTCCACTGCCCGATCGCGCTCGACGCGGCCGCCGCCGGCAAGCACGTGGTCATGGAGAAGCCGCTCTGCCTGAACCTCGCCGAGGCCGACCGGATGATCGCCGCCTGCCGCGACGCCGGCGTCAAGCTCATGTACGCCGAGGAGCTGTGCTTCGCGCCGAAGTACGTCCGGCTGAAGCAGCTCCTGGACAGCGGCGCCCTCGGCAAGCCGACCCTCCTGAAGCAGTCGGAGAAGCACGACGGCCCGCACGCCCCCCACTTCTGGGACGTGGAGCGCGCGGGCGGCGGGGTGACGATGGACATGGGCTGCCACGCGATCGAGTTCTTCCGCTGGATGCTCGGCCGGCCGAAGATCGAGACCGTGTACGCGCAGATGAGCACGAACGTCCACGGGGCCCGCACTAGGGGCGAGGACAACGCGATCCTGATCCTGGAGCTGGAGGGCGGGGTCACCGCCCTCGCCGAGGTGGGCTGGACGAAGCTGGGCGGGATGGACGACCGCGCCGAGGCGCACGGGTCGCAGGGCGTGGCCTACGCCGATCTGCTCCACGGCAACGCGATCGAGACCTACAGCGCAGTGGGCTACGACTACGCGGTCGAGAAGGCGGGGTCGACCAGGGGCTGGAGCTTCACGATCTACGAGGAGGCATGGAACTACGGCTTCCACGCCGAGATGGCCCACTTCGTGGACTGCGTCCGGAACGACCGGACGCCGCAGGTGACCGGGGAGGACGGGCGCGCGGTGCTGGAGGCCGTCTTCGCCGCCTACGAGTCGGCGCGGACCGGCCGCAAGGTGGCGCTGCCCTTCGAGAGCACGGCCGGAAAGCCCGTCGACCTGTGGCGGCCCCCGGGGGCGGTCAAAGAATGAGGATCGGCTCCGTCCTCGCGGGCGCCCTGGCGGCCGCGCTTGCCGCGGCGTCCGCCGGCCCGGACTCCGGGCCCGACATCGACCTGCGGTGGGCGGTGAAGATCCCGCTCCGCGACGGCGTGCGTCTCAACGCCACCGTCTTCAAGCCGCGGGGTCAGGCCGGTCCGCTGCCGGTGATCTTCACCCTCACGCCCTACAACAGCGATACCTACTACCCGCGGGCCCGCTACTTCGCCCAGAACGGCTACGTCTACGCGCTGGTGGACGTCCGCGGGCGCGGCAACTCGGAGGGCGTGTTCCTCCCCTTCGAGAACGAGGGCCGGGACGGCCACGACGTCGTCGAGTGGCTGGCCAGGCAACCCTGGTGCGACGGCAAGGTCGCGATGTGGGGCGGCTCCTACGCCGGGTACGACCAGTGGGCGACGCTCCAGAGCTTCCCGCCCCACCTGGCGACCATCGTGCCCGCCGCGGCGGCGGCCATGGGCGTGGATTTCCCGGCCCAGAACAACCTGCTCGCGCCGTACCTGATGCAGTGGGCGACCTACACCAGCGGCGTCACCCCGCAGCCGAACCTCTTCGGCGACTCCGCGTTCTGGATCTCGATGTTCCGCGAGCTCTACCTGTCCGGCCGGCCGTTCCGAGAGCTCGACCGCATGGTCGGCAACCCCTCGCCGTGGTTCCAGCGCGTGCTCCAGCACCCGGCCGCGGACGATCACTGGAGATCCCTGCGGCCGAGCGCCGCCGACTACGCGCGGATCTCCATCCCGATCCTCACCATCACGGGACACTACGACGACGACCAGTACGGGGCGATGCACTACTACCGGAGCCACATGGAGCACGGCGCGGCCGAGGTGAAGGAGCGGCACTTCCTTGTCGTCGGGCCCTGGGACCATGCCGGGACCCGGACTCCGAACCGCGAGGTGGGCGGCCTGACCTTCGGGCCGGCGAGCATGCTCGACCTGAACGGGCTCCACAAGGCCTGGTACGACTGGACGCTGAAGGGCGGGCCGAGACCCGGGTTCCTGAAGGACCGCATCGCGTACTACGTCGTGCCGGCCGACGAGTGGGAGTACGCCGGCCGCCTGGAGTCGATCGCGAGCGGGACCCGGAGCCTGTACCTCGATTCCGACGGGTCCGCGACCGACGTCTTCCGGAGCGGTTCGCTCCGGCCGGCGAGGCCGGGGGCCTCGAGCCCGGACCGCTACACCTACGATCCGCTCGACACCCGGCCGGCTGCGCTCGAGACCGAGGAGATCAAGGGCTACCTGACCGACCAGCGGTACGTGCTGAACACCTTCGGCAACGGCGTGATCTACACCAGCGACCCCTTCGCGGAGCCGGCGGAGATCACCGGCTACGTGCGCTTCTCGGCCTGGATCGCCCTCGACGTGCCGGACACCGACTTCCGCGTGTCGCTCTACGAGGTGCTGGCCGACGGAACGAGCGTCCTCCTGGCCGAGGACGTGAAGCGCGCCCGGTATCGCGGGTCCCCGGAGACGGAGTCCCCCGTCCCGGCCGGCGCGGTGCTCCGCTACGACTTCGACCAGTTCCCGTTCTTCTCCCGTCGCGTCGCGGCGGGGAGCCGGCTGCGGCTGTTCCTCCGGTGCCCGAACACGATCTACCTCGAGAAGAACTACAACGGCGGGGGAGTGGTGGCCGACGAGACTCCGAGAGATGCCCGCGCCGCGCACGTCACCGTCCATCACGACACGAGCTATCCGAGCGCGCTGACGCTCCCAATCGTGAAGTGACGATCGAGAGTCCCGGATGGGGGAGGGCTATCGGCCCTGCGCGTACCAGATCGAGCCCGGAGTGTTCCAGTTCAGGCCCTCACCCCAGACGAGCTGGCTGTCCCCGCGATCGTCGATGGCCATCTGGAAGTAGTCGCCGAACGGGAAGCTGAAGCCGCCCGGCTGGATGTAGCTGAACCCGCCGACGTAGGTCGAGAGGTCGACCTCGGAGGTGAAGCGCCGCCCGCCGTCGGTGGACCGCCGGTAGTAGACGTTCCACAGAGGCGCGTTGCGGGCGTCCATCCAGGAGATGCGGACGTCCCCGGGAGCGCCGGCGGCCAGGGCGGGGAAGGCGTGGGCCGCGCCCGACGGCGCGCGCGAGACGTCGGCCGGCGGCGACCACGTGGCGGCCCCGTCCTCGGAGCGCGCGAAGTAGACCCGCTCCGGTCCCTTGGCCGCCGTCCCCGCGTTCCACAGCGCGTACAAGGTGCCCGCCTCGTCCGAGGCCAGGGCCATCTGCGCGCCGAGGAAGGCCCAGCCGCACGAGTAGGCCGAGCAATCGGGCGGGGACGACGACACGTCGAGCACGCGGCTCGTCCACGTGGCGCCGCCGTCGGCGCTCTTGCTGACGTAGAGGTTCACCGGCCCCTTGGCCCCGCCGTTCTGCTCGTAGCCGGCCCACGAGAAATGGACGCCGCCGTCGGGGGTGACGGTGCCGCCTCCGGCCAGGGACCAGCCGAGCTTGCCGTTGCCGTTGACCTTGGTGGAGGTGAAGGTCGCGCCCCCGTCGTGGGAGGACGAGACCAGCACGGTCTGGGAGTGGTTGTAGGCGACGTACACGTCCGGCCCGCGGACGGCCAGGATCGGCTTGTCCGTCCCCGCGTTCGTGTGGTCGGCCACCACCACTGACCACGAGCTGCCGAGGTCCGTCGAGCGCGCCACCACCGTGTCGCTCTTGCCGTTCTGGAGCCACGACGCGAAGAGCGTGCGGCCGTCGACCGGATCGACCACGATCTGCGTGTCCACCTGCTCCGTGCCCGAGGGCGCGATGGGATGGGGCGGCTCCCAGGTCGCGCCCCGGTCGCGGCTCACCTGTAGGATGGCGGTGGGGCTGGCGCACTGGCTGGCCGGGCAGCCGGGAACGCCGCCGTACTGGGGATACAGCACGTAGACGCCGCCGTAGCCGTCGGCCGCTATGGCCGGCTCCCACTGGTCCCCGACCTCGAAACCCAGCCGGAGCTGCGGCGAGAAGCCGGAAGCGCCGGCTGCCGATGCCACGACTGCCGCCGCCAGGGCCAGCCCGAGCCGCGCGGTCCGTCCGCCTCGCCTCGCTCGCATCTCTTCTTCCTCCCGCCGGAGACGCGGCGAGCCTATGCCGCGCGCGCGACGCGCGTCAAGGTGATGTGCAAGGATAGGGGGCGGAGGGCCCTGATGCATCTCGCGTGTCCGGCGTTTGCGACGGCCGTCTGGCTTGCCGCCCTGAGCCTGGGCGCGCAGGAGCAGCCTCCGCCGCCGCCGCCCCCGCCGCCGCCCGCCAACCGGCCCGAGAGGCCGGCCGCGGCCCCGCGGCGGACCCGGCGCCCGGAGGAGCCGCAGTTCGACGAGGCGGCCGTGCAACGGGGCAAGGACCTGCTCGTGGCCCGCTGCGGCTTCTGTCACGGCTCCAACGCCCGCGGCGGCTCCAGCGGGCCCGACCTCACGCGGTCGACCCTCGTCCAGGAAGACGAGAACGGCAAGCAGCTCGGCGAGTTCCTGCTGGTCGGCCGGCCCGAGAAGAACATGCCGAAGTTCGAGCTGGCGCCGCAGGAGGTCTCCGACCTGGCGACGTTCCTCCACTCGACGATCTACCAGATCGGGAACCGGGACCTCTACCAGATCCTCGACATCGTCACCGGCGACCCGAAGGCCGGCGAGGCGTTCTTCCAGGGCCGCGGCGGCTGCGTCTCGTGCCATTCGGCGTCCGGCGACCTCAAGGGCGTCGGCGCGAGGTACGAGCCGGCGACGCTGCAGGAGCGGATGCTGATGCCGCGCGCCGGCCGCCGGCGGGGTCCTCCGGGAGAGCGCGGCTCTCCTCCCTGGGCCGAGCCGAACGCGGTGAAGGCGACGGTGACGCTTCCCGCGGGCGAGTCGCTCACCGGCGCCCTCGTGCGCCTGACGGACTTCGACGTGACGATCTATGATCCGGGAACCCGGCAGATGCGCTCCTGGCTGCGCAAGGACGGCCTTCCAAAGGTGGTGATGATGGATCCGCTGCAAGCCCACGTGGACATGCTGCGCAGGTGGACCGACGACGACATGCGGAACATGACGGCCTTCCTCGCGGGACTGAAGTGAGGGCGAGGGCGCTCGCGCTCGCGCTCGCCGTCGGCCTGCCCCCGGCTCTCGGGGCGGACGGGCTGGACCCGGCGCTGCTGTCGAAGCCGCCGGTGGAGGCCTGGCCGACGCACCACGGGGACTACTCGGGCCGCCGCTACAGCACGCTGAAGCAGATCAACGCGGCGAATGCCAAGAACCTGACCCTGGCCTGGATCTATCGCGCGAACACCTCCCCCGGCGGGGCGATCGTCGGCGGCGAGGGACCGGAGAACCCTCCCGGCGGGGGCATGGCGGCCTTCGGCGGCCTGACCATCAAGTCGACGCCGCTGCTGGTGAACGGCGTTCTCTACTTCTCGGCGCCCGACCACGTGTGGGGGGTCGACGCCCGCACCGGCCGCGAGCTGTGGCATTTCTTGTGGAAGACCCGGGGCGGCATCCACATCGGCAACCGCGGCGTGGGCATGTATGGCAACTGGCTCTACTTCCTGACCCCCGACAACTACTTCGTCTCCCTCGACGCCGCGACGGGGAAGGAACGCTGGCACCACGAGATCGCCAGCATCAAGCGCGAGTACTTCTCGACCGCGGCCCCGATCATCATCCGCAACCACGTCATCCTGGGGGTCGGCGGCGACTCCCTCGACGTGCCGGGATACCTGGAGTCGCGCGACCCGGAGACCGGCGAGGTGCAGTGGCGCTGGTACACCACGCCCCGTGCCGGAGAGCCGGGGTCGGAGACGTGGCCGGACGAGTACTCCGCGGCGCACGGCGGCGGGATGCCCTGGGTGCCGGGGACCTACGATCCCGAGCTGAACCTGTACTACTTTGGCACCGGCAACGCGAACCCCGTGCTCGCCGGACAGAGCCGTCCCGGAGACAACCTCTGGACGTGCTCGATCGTCGCGATCAATCCCGACACCGGCAAGATGGCCTGGTACTTCCAGGCCACCCCTCACGACACCCACGACTGGGACTCGGCCCAGGTCCCGATCCTCATCGACGGCGTCATCGATGGCAAGCCGCGCAAGCTCATCGCGCAGGCCAACCGCAACGGCCATTTCTTCGTCCTGGACCGCACCAACGGCCAGCACCTGGTCACCACCCGGATGGTGGACACGCTGAACTGGACGAAGGGGATCGGCCCCGACGGCCGGCCGATCCCGAACGCGGCCAAGGACGCCAGCGTGCCGGGGACGCTCGTCTCGCCGACCACCGACGGCGTCACGAACTGGCCGCCGCCCAGCTTCGACCCCGACACGGGGCTGTTCTACGTCGGCACCCACGAGTCCTACAGCGTCTTCTACCTGACCGACACCGACCCGCGGCCCCAGGGTTGGGGAGCCGCGGAAAGGCACATCGCCAGCGTGGGCGGCTCGCTGAAGGCCATCGACTACAAGACCGGGAAGGTGCGCTGGAGCCATCCGCTGGCCGTGAACGCGGGGGGCTACGGCGGCGGCCCCATGGGCCTGCTCAGCACCGCCGGCGGGTTGCTGTTCGGCAACGACGGGGGCGGCGACTTCGTGGCCTACGACGCCGCGAGCGGGAAGCCGCTGTGGCACGCGGGCCTCGGGGCGAACACGAGCAACGGGCCGCAGACGTTCCTGCTCGACGGCAGGCAGTACGTCGTCGTCGGCGCCGGCGATTCCCTGTACGCGTTCACCCTTCCGGAGTAGGGAGCCGCTCTTGCGGGTCCTGCCGCCCGTGGCGCTCCTGGCCGCGCTGGGCCCGGCCCTTGCCTGCTCGGCCCGGCCCGCCGGCCCGCGGCTGTTCGTGACCAACGAGCGGTCGGGCGACCTGAGCGTCATCGACCTCGGGTCCAATCGGGTCGTCGCCACGGTGCCGCTCGGCAAGCGTCCGCGCGGCATCCGGGTGAGCCCCGATGGCGCGACCCTCTACGTGGCCCTCAGCGGCTCGCCGATGGCGCCCCCGGGCGTCGACGAGAAGAGCCTGCCTCCTCCGGACCGCTCGGCCGACGGCATCGGGGTGGTCGACGTCCGCCCGTTGAAGCTCGTGAAGATGATCCCGGCCGGGACGGATCCGGAGCAGCTCGCGGTCAGCCGCGATGGATCGCGCCTGTTCATCGCCAACGAGGACGCGGCGACGGCCAGCGTCGTGGAGCTGCCGGACGGCCGGGTGGTCGCGAGCGTCCCGGTGGGGGGCGAGCCGGAAGGTGTCGAGCTGCGCCCCGACGGTGCGGTCGTCTACGTGACGTCCGAGGAGGACGGCGAGGTGTTCGCGATCGACGCCCGGAAGCCCGCCGTCCTCGGCAAGGTGAGCGTCGATCCCCGGCCGCGCGGGATCGCGTTCCTCCCGGACGGCTCGCGGGCATACGTCACGTGCGAGAACGGCGGATCCATCGCGGTCGTCGATGCGGGCAAGCACATGCTGCTCCGTACGATCAAGCCCGCCGGGGAGAGCGTGCGGCCGATGGGAGTCGTCGTCTCACCGGACGGGCGATACGTCTACGTCACGACCGGACGTGGCCGGAGGCTGGTCACGATCGACACCGCGACGAACGAGCCCGTCGCGTCCGTCGAAGTCGGCGCCCGGCCCTGGGGCGTCGCGATCTCCCCCGACGGCCGGACGCTCTACACCGCCAACGGCCCGTCGAACGACGTCTCCATCGTGGACGCGGCGAGCCGCGCGGTCACCGCCCGGGTCAAGGTCGGCGAGAGTCCCTGGGGAGTCGCGCTGGTGCCCTAGGTCCCACACCACCGGCTGACAAAGGAGAAAACATGAGCCCCGGTGCCGCTCCGACCATCCGCTTCGAGGCGGCCGTGAGCTGACAGCGAAGTTGCTCGGCTATCCGTTCCAGAACGGATAAAGTCAATAAATGTCAGGCGGTGGTAGTGGGTCAGTCTGGTTTCGAGCCGTTGAAGACCACCGAAAACGCGTGAGAGCAGGTGAGGGCCACGACGCCGTATACCCCCACGCTGGCGAGCAGCAGGCAGACGGAGGCGAACGCGGCGAGCAGCACCGTGCTCAGCCGGCGCGGGGAGAGCGAGCGCTCGATCACCTCTTCCATCGGCCGAACGTCGTAGACGGGCTGGTCCGGATCGACGGCCCTCACCGCCTGCAGTACGCCCGGGACCAGGCTTCGCGCGTCGCCCCTCCCGCGCACGACGAGCACCATGCGGTCCTGCGCCCGCTGGAGGCCTCAGTTCATCTCGAACCCCACGAACTCCAGCCCGCCCTGGCGCTCGACTTGCAGCACCACCGGATCGCCGCGCTTCAGCCGGCCGAGCAGGTTGCGGAGCGTCTCGAGGTCGGCGATGGGCGAGGCGTTCACGCCGTGGATCACGTCTCCGGGCGCCAGCTCGACTCCGGCCACGTCCGAGGTACGGGCCACGACCGCCACGCCCCCGGGGATCCGCAGCGAGCCCAGGCTGCCCGCCATCTCGGGAGTGATCGCGGCGGCGATCAGCCCCAGTTGCGGGACGAGGTTCTTCTGGGGGTCCGTGGTATCGATCACCGAGTCGGCTCGATGCGTCTCCTCCACCACCCCGACCTGCAGGGCCACGCGGGAGCCGTCGCGCAGCGCGACGAGGGCCAGCGGCTGGCGGATGTCATGGAGGTAGATGCTGCCGTCGAGCTGCGGCGGAGTGCTGATGGAACGGCCGTCGGCCTCGACGATGACGTCCCCGATCTTCAGGCCGGCCGCCTCGCCGGGGCCGCCGGGCTGGAGATCACAGACGACCAGGCCGAAGGCGCGAGGGAGGCCGAGGCCGGCCGCGAGCGTGGGCGTGATCCTCTGGACGGCCACGCCGATGACCCGGCGGTCGACGTGGCCCTTCTGGCGGAGGCTCCGGTAGGCCAGCTCGACGATCGGCGCGGGCAGCGCAAAGCCCAGCCCCTCGTTGCCGCCCGTCTGGCTGAGGATGAGGGTGTTGATGCCGACCAGACGGCCGCTCACGTCCACGAGCGCCCCGCCACTGTTGCCCGGGTTGATCGGGGCATCGGTCTGCACGAAGACGACCGGGGAGTCGGGTTTCGCCTGGCGGGCGACCGAGCTGACGACGCCCATCGTGACGGAGTTGTCGAGACCCAGCGGGCTGCCGACGGCCACCACCACCTGGCCCTGGGTCACGGTCCGGAAGTCGGCGAAGCGCAGGCTGGGCAGGCCGGTGGCCTCGACCTTCAGCAGCGCGAGGTCGAAGTAATCGGTGAGGCCGACGACTGTTGCCGGCAGCACCGACTGCTCCTCCGCCGGTGGAAGCGGGACGGCAGGGTCCCGGTCCGGCTTGGTGAAGACGACCTGCACCCGCTCGGCTCCCTTGACGACGTGGGCGTTGGTGATGATGTAGCCGGAGGGGTCGAGGATCACGCCCGAGCCCAGGCCCTGCTGCCGCGTATACACCACCGCGTCCCCCGGCGCTGCCGCGGCCACGGGACCATAGCCGGTGACGAGGACCTGCACGACCGCGGGCGAGACCCTGGCCGTCAGCTCCTTGAGCGCCGCGTCGAGCTGGTTGAGCGGGTTCGCCGGCGCGGCGCCGAGCAGGAGCACGCCCGAAAGAAGCGCGGCCGAGGTCACACCCGCACTCCGACGTTGAGCGTTCCGGCATAGCCCGCTCCCGAGGCCGACAGCGGCACGAGCAGGCTGCTGCCTCCGCTGCGGTAGATGCCGTCGGTCGTCAGCGTGGTGTCGCGGCGTCCCTTGGTGTTGTACGGCGCCTGCGCGTGGACGAGGTCGGTGAGGGCCTCGTCGAAGAACATCTGGGAGGTGAACTCCAGGCCGCTGGAGGCGCCCGGCGAGGTCCGGGCCTTGAAGTGCACGTGCACGGCACGCCCGGAATACCAGCCCGGATAGATCGTGGTGAACCGGACGAGCCCGGAGGCGTCCGAGACCTGGTAGCCGCGGAGGAACTTCTGCCCGAGCGTGTCGAAGCCCGCATCGTGCACGTCCGAGTAGACGCCCAGCGCGTCGCAATGCCACAGGTCGACGAGGGCGCCGGCCAGGGGAGAGCAGGCGCCGGAGGACGAGATCTGGGAGAGGGCGACCGCGAGCGTGAGGATGACACCTTCCTTGACCTGGCCCGTCGCGGGATCCGAGCGCAGGTCGGAGCGGTTCAGCCGCTCGTCGACGAAATAGGGTCCCTCGGTGAGGGCGGGCGTGACGATGCACTGGGCGCTCGTCGAGTCCGACGTCGTCGACGTCGTCGACGAGGAGGTGGGCGACGAGTCGTCGCCGCTGCCGCAGTCGGCCAGGAAGCCGACCGCGACCACCGAGCCCAGGAAGTACATCGCTTCGCGGCGTCCGATGCGGACGTCCTTCTCGATACGCTCCATCGATATCATTCCTCCAATGGTTTCGGTCGGGAAACGAGGTGGCCAGGCCGGGGCCCGGCCTGACCACCGCGAGGTCAAGCCCTCACAGGGCCGGGATGCTGACCTGCTCGGAGCCAGGGGCGGCCTCGTCGTTCCGCGCCTTCTCCTTCAGCCCACGCTCGAACGAGGACTCGGGAAGCTCGCGGGCGCTGCCGTCGCCCATCCACGCCTCCCGCAGGACGTACTGGTCGCCGTACTTGTTGAAGACGAGCTTCGCATCGGTCTCCGTGGACGAGTCGACGCGGTTGGTCACGGCGAACGCGCCGCCGGTGAAACCGCGGACGAAGAGCACGCCGTCTCCCGCGTCGCTCGACACGCGGTAGTCCCCGGGCGGAAGCGTCTCGCTGTTGACGGTGAAGCTGAACGGGACGTGGACCTCGACCTGGGCCGCCTGGGCAGGCACGGCAAACAACGCTGCTGCCGCCACGACACTGGCCGGCAGAACGGTCTTGAATATCCCTGCGATCATGACAAGTCTCCTTTGTTGCCCCCCCGTTGCACGAACCGCGGAAGGCCCAGAGTCTCCGGCCCTCCACCTGACATTACGGAGGACACCTTGCGCCTCTCTTAAGCGCATGGCCGGCGGTGGTTAGGGGAAACTTAAGGAGTCGCCCGGCAAGCTGTTGTCAGAGGAGCGGGCATTGACGCAGCGGGTGTTGCTGGTCGAAGACGACGCAAGCCTGGGCCGGCAGGTGACGGACCGCCTGCGGGCGGCCGGCTTCGAACCGACCTGGGTGCGCGACGGCCAGGAAGCGCTCGCCGTCTCTCCCGAGCCCTTCGCGCTCCTCATCCTCGACCTGATGCTGCCCGGCGCCCACGGCTTCGACGTCCTGAAGAAGCTCCGGGGAGCGTCCGACGTTCCCGTCCTCGTGCTGAGCGCCCGCAACGACGCCCATGACAAGGTCCGCGCGCTGGAGCTGGGCGCCGACGACTACGTCACCAAGCCGTTCTGGCCGGAGGAGCTGGTGGCCCGCATCCAGGCCCGTCTCCGCCGCCCCGCCCTGCAGCGCTCCAGCGTCGTGGAAGTAGGAGAGCTGACGATCGACACCCACGCCCGGCAGGTGTGGGTCGGCGGAGAGGAGGTCGAGCTGACGCGGGTGGAGTTCGACCTGCTCGCGGCCCTCTCGCGGCGCGTCGGAGCCGCGGTGGCGCGGGCTTGGCTCGTCGAGCACGTCCTCGACCCCAACCGCGAAGGAGGCGAGCGGACCCTGGACGTCCACGTCTCCCGTCTGCGGAAGAAGCTGGGGGCCGGTGGCCGCTTCCTGACCACGGTCTGGGGCGTCGGCTACCGCCTGGACAGGCCGGCCCGGACGTGACGCTGCGCGGACGGCTGGCCCTGACGCTCGTCCTCACCGCGGTGCCGCTGCTCGTCGCGGTCGCCTGGGCGCGGTACGAGATCGCCCAGCGCTACGAGGTTCGCATACTGCGCGATCTCGCCCTGAGCCGGGCGGCGTCGCTGGGGCGAGAACGCTGCGAGTCGGCCCCGGAGGACTTCCTGCCACCGCCCCGGCCAAGGATGGGCCAGGCACCTCCCGGCGTGCCTCCGCCCGACCGGCCGAGGCTGCCGGATCCGCCCGCACGCTGGCTGGGCTGGAACCTCTCGGGCCCGCCGCACCGCCTTCCCGCCCGCGCCTTTGCGTATGACGACGATTTCCGCTCGGCCGATCCTGCGGCGCCGGCGTTTCCCCCCGGTCTGCGCCGCATGCTCGAGCAGGGCGCGGAGCAGGCGAGCCGCGGCTTCGTGACCGCCGACGGCCACGGCGACGGGCTGGAGGTGGCGGTGCGCACGGGATGGAGCGCCGGGCGCTGCGCGGTGATCCTGGCCCGGGGGATCGGGCCGACCACCGGCTGGTCGCTCGGCCTCGTCTGGAGGGTCCTCCTCGCCGCCGGGCCGGTCGTCCGGCGCATCCGCACGCTCACCGCCGACGTGCGCCGTTCCGCGGACGCGCACTACGAGGGGCCGGTGCGCGTCAGCGGCCGCGACGAGATCGCCGACCTGGCCCGCGCCTTCAACGAGGCGGCGGCGAAGGTGCGGGCGCAGCTCGCGACGCTCGAGCAGCGCGACCGCACGTTGCGGGCGTTCCTCGCCAACACGACGCACGACGTCATGATCCCGCTGACGGTGTTGCTCGGCCATCTGTCGGACTTCCGCCAGCGGGTCGTCGAGGGAGACGCGATCGAGGAGGGCCGGCTGGTGCCGGCCATCCAGGAGGCGCAGTACCTCGCCTCGCTCATCCACAATCTGGGCGCGGCGGCCAAGCTCGAGTCGGGCGAGCCGCTGGTCGAGCGCCACCCGGTGGACCTAGGCGCCCTCGTGGAGCGGGTGGTCGAGCGCCACCGCCCGGTGGCCGGCCCAGCCGGCGTCGCGATCGAGTTCGGGGTCCCCGAGCGCCCGGTGGTCGTGGAGGGGGACGAGACGCTCGTCCACAACGCCGTGCGATACAACCAGCCGGGGGGCCACGTGGCGGTGCTGCTCGAGGAGGTCGGCGGGGGCTTCCGGCTGCGGGTCGTGGATGACGGCCCCGGCGTGCCCGAAGAGGAGCTGCAGCGGCTCGTCGAGCGCCGGCAGCGGGGCGACGAGGCGCGCCAGCGGCATCCGTACGGCCTCGGCCTGGGACTCCACATCGCCCGCGACGTCGTCGAGCGCCACGGCTTCCGGATGACCCTCGGCCGCTCGGAGCACGGCGGCCTCGAGGCGGCCATCACCGGTCCCTCGCTCGGGCACGGTACGATGGAAGGAAATGCTTCGGGGATGAAGACTCCCGCGTGAGGTCATCATGGTCAACGTCCGCTACATGGGGACGTCTCCGGGCTCCAGGGACTATGCCCGGGGATGCTTGACGAAGGTGCCCTGCTCGAACTCCTCGAAGGCGGCCTTC
>QHVM01000146.1 GCA_003223555.1 Acidobacteriota bacterium
CGCCGCGCGGTGCGCTGCCGCGCGGACGCCTCGGAAGCGGCGGGACGGTGGGATGCGGCGGCGCGCGACTGGGAACAGCTCGGGGAGTATCAGTCGGCGATCCGGGCCTGGCAGCGCGCCGGCCGGCCGGACGAAGGCCAGCGATGCGCGACGCGTCGCGACCTGACGGAGGGCCGGTTCTCCCGTGCCGCCGAGGCGCTCGAGGAGCTGGGCGATCTCGCGGGAGCCGCCGATGCCTGGGCCCGGGCGGAGGCGGCCGGCCAGCAGCCGCTCACGTCGCGTCCTCTGCCCTTGCCGGCGGCGGCCCAGCGGACATGGAGCGACGGCGGCAAGCCCGCGCGTCTCGCCCGCGCGATCGCTGCGGGGCGAGGGCGGAGGAGCCGTCTGCCCGCCCCGATTCCGGGGGCGAGGGAGCGTGGGCTCGTGTGCGCCGCGCGGGTCGCGGAAGACAGGGGACGATTCGAGGACGCCGCCGCCGCGTGGAAGAGCCTGGGCGACCCCGAGCAGGCCCTGCGCTGCCGGGTCACGCGCCTCGAGCACGCCGGCGATCTCGACGGCGCCGCCCGGCTGCTCGAGTCAAAGGAGCGATACGAGGCCGCCGCCGCCCTCTGCGCGCGCGCCGGCGACGCCGCCGGAGCGGCGCGGTGCCAGGCCCTGCTCGACGAGAAGCGTGGACGCTTCCCGGAGGCAGCAGAGGCCTGGGAGGCCCTCGGCGAGCCGGCGCGCGCCACGCGCTGCCGCGCGACCCACTGCTTCCGTACCGGCGAGTACGCGGAGGCGGCGCGAGGCTACGACGCGGCCGGCGAGCCCTCGATGGCGTTCACCGCCCGGCTGCTCGCGGCCAGCGGCCCGCCACGACGCGACGGCGCGGTCCCAGACCTCGATCTCTTCCCAGCGCCGGGCGGCGTCGGCGAGCCGGCCGCCTTTCTCGGCCCCCACGGCGAGACAGCGGACCTGCTGCCGCCGCTGACCCGCGCCGGCCCAGCAGCGCGCGGCGTCCTCCCACGCCTCGAGCGCCTCCCACTCGGCCGCCGCCTCCGCCCATCGACGCTTCGCTTCGGCCGCCCGGGCCTGGCAGCGGCGGGAGCCGGCCTCGTCTCCCAGCAGCGACCAGTCGGCCGCCGCCTCGGCCCAGTGCTCCGCCGCCTCGAAGCAGCGGGCGGCCGCCGCGGTCTCGCCGAGCGCCCGCCAGCGCTCGGCGGCGAGCGCCGGCTCCCCTGCCGCCTCATGATGCCGGGCAAGGCTCTCGGCCTCGCGCCGCGCGTCTCCGGCGCGGCGGAAGCACTCGGCCGCCTGGCGATACCGGCCGCGTGCCAGGAAGTACTCGCCCTCGTGCGTCCACTCACCAGGCGCGGCGGATCGGACGAACAGGCGGGCGAGCGAGGCGGGGGGCTCGGGATCGAGCCTGGCGGCGAAGCGCTCGGCCGTCCACAGCGGCGGTGCTCCGGGAGGCTCGTACACGGCGAGGTGGCGGCGAGCGCGGGTCACGGCCACGTAGAGATGATGGAGCGCGCGCCGCGCCGGCGGATCCTCGCGCAGGCCGACGCCCGGGTCGAGGAGCTGGCGCCAGGGCTCGGGATCGGAGGCCACCACGCCCCACAGGATGACGACGTCGAACTCGAGCCCTTTCGCCTCGGGGATGGTGAACACGCGCGTCGTCCCGAGCACGGCCTGGAGCCGCTCCCTGATGTCCGCCGACCCGGCGACCACCGCGCAGCGAGGCCCGAAGCCGCGGATGGCGTCGGCGAGCGCGGTCTCGTCGCCCCCCACCAGGATCGGCGCGGCTCCGGCCACCTCGGATTGCTCCGTCTCGTCGCCCTCGCTGCGGCCGGTCCGGTCCCGCTTGAACGCGAGCACCTCGTTGGCCAGCTCGACGAGGCCACGCACGCTGCGGAAGTTCTTCGTGAGGACCACGAGGTCCGGCACCGAGCGCCCGCGATCGAGGAAGCGGTCGCGGATGCGGGTGCGGACCTCCGCCCACCGGAAGCCGCTCGGGTTGATCACCTGCTGCGGGTCCCCGGCCAGGAAGAGCCCGGCCAGCGAGCGCCCCGGCACGAGACGGAGCAGCAGCTCCATCTGGACCTCGGCGAGATCCTGGGCCTCGTCACAGACCAGATGGTCGTAGAGTCCGCCGGCCGGGACGGCGGCCAGGGCGAGCCGGCAGAGATCGATCTCGTCCAGGCGGCGCCCAGCCTCGAGATGCTCCTGCCAGCGGCGGGCCACGTGGTAGAGCCGGCCCCGCTCGCCGACGAACGCGGGCGCGCGCTTGCGACCGAGGGCCTCGTACTCCTCGTGCGGAAGCAGTGGGCGGGCCAGGTCGAGGCTCGCGCCCTTGACGATGCCCCGGATCTCCTCCCAGGCGAGGGCGGCATCGGCGCGCCGGAACTGTCCCTCGTACCATCGCGCGAACTCGGGGTAGTCCACGACCGGACCGAGCAGGGCGCCGCTGTCCTCAGCGATCAGCGTCCGGTAGAGCTCGTGAACCGTCAGGAACCGGGGCGGGGCCGGAATGATCTCCCCCCGGCAGGCGAGCAGGTCGTGGAACAGACCGCGGGCATGGTCGCGCAGCCAGGCGCTGTAGGTGAGGTAGAGCGCGCGAACGCTCGGGGCCGCGCCCACCGCCGCCGCCAGCCGATGGACGGCGATCGTGGTCTTTCCGCTCCCCGCGCTGCCGGACAGCAGCACGGGACCCGGGGCCCGCACCACCGCGTACTGCTCCGCGGTCAGCTTGAGCTCCAGCTCCTCCGCGCCCCGGTCCATCAGCTCCTGCCATCGCTCTTCGTCCACGAGCAGGCGCTCGGGGACCACGTACCAGCGGACGCCGCCCGTGATCTCCTCGCGGGCGCGAGGACCGGCCCCGTCCGGGGCCAGCATCAGCTCGACGACGCCGGCCTCGGCGCCCGGCGCGGCGGCGGGGACCTCGTGGAACGCGGCGGCGGGATGGGGTGGCGGCTCGCTGGCATCCTCCGCCTCCATCTCCTCGAAGTCGAGAAACTCGGCCTCGGCCGAGGGGTTCACGCGCCGGGCGCGGCCGGCGACGCGGTCGTGGTGCACGAGATCCCAGAGCTGCAGGTGCGGCCGGAGCGTCTCTGCCACGTCGCGGGCGGCGGTGTGCGCGAGGGTGAAGAGGATCCGGTCGCCGGCGTCCTGACGCGCCTCGAACACGGGCTTCGGACAGCCGCGGAGCTTCTTCACCCGGGTGCCACCGCCCCACTGGCCGGCGCGGAGCCGATCGACGAGGCGCCGGAAGCCTGCCCGGGCGTCGGGAGCGTGAAACCCAGGTCATGGCGATGCGGCGGCCCCGCCGCAGTGTACTACGACCTCGTCAGGCGGCGGAGGAGACCCGGCGCGGCTCCGCGCGGCGGCAAGGCGTCTTGCCTTCTTGCTCCGACCGAAGCCCCTCGATAGAATGCCGTCGGAGGTGCACCTCATGGCGGAGTCGTGGCGCATCGAAGGCGAATACCTGGAGAACTGCAACTGTGACGTGCTCTGCCCGTGCCTGCTCGGTCCACGCAACGCCCACGGCGGCGCCATGGCCCGGCCCACCGAAGGGCACTGCGACGTGCCCATGGTGTTCCAGATCGTCAAGGGCAACCACGGCCCCGTCGACCTCGACGGCACCCACGCGGCGCTGGCCATCTACACGCCCGGCGCCATGGGCGATGGCAACTGGACGCTGGGTGTCTACGTCGACGAGAAGGCCTCCCCCGAGCAACGGGCCGCCCTCGAGAAGATCTTCTCGGGCCAGGCCGGCGGCGTGCTCGGCCGTGTCTCGGCCCTGGTGACGCGTACGCTGCCCACCCGGACGGCGTCCATCGAGTTCGGCAAGGACGGGCGCAAGCGGTGGGCGAGGATCGGCGGCGGCATCCTGGACTGCGAGCTCGAGGGGATCGAGGGCCGGCAGCCCGGCACCGAGAGCTGGATCGACAACGTCAAGCACCCGGTCTCGTCCCGCCTGGCGGCGGCCCGCGCGACCCGCGGGGCGTACCGCGACCACGGATTCACCTGGAACAACGCGGGACGCAACGGTCACTACTCGCGCTTCGTCTGGACCGGCCCGTAGAGCCCGCTCTGCCCGGCGTCATGCCCAGGGCGCTCGTAGGAGGGCTGGTCGCCCTCGCCGGCGTGATGGTGATCCTTGCCGCCGTGGACGGGGCCCCGTCCTCCTCTTCGTGATCCTCATGCTCGTGC
>QHVM01000145.1 GCA_003223555.1 Acidobacteriota bacterium
GACCGCGTCAAGACGCCCGGGAAGCCCGGGAGATGGCCTGCAGCGCTTCCGAGAGCCGGACCGAATCGAGCGGCTTGGAGACGTAACCGGCGAAGAGGTGTGACCGATCGCCCAGCTCGGCCTTCGCCGCCAGGGCGAAGAGGGGCACGCTCTCGGTGGCCGCGTTTTCCTTTAGCCGCTCCGCCACCTCACCCGCCCCCAGGCGGGGCAGGATGCGGTCGAGCACCACCGCCGCCGGCACGAGGCGCATCGCAGCTTCCACCGCCTCCACCCCGTCGCTCACCTCGTGGGTCGCGTAGCCGCGGCTCTCCGCGACGCGCCGGACCTCGCGGCGCGTGCGCTCGTCGCCCGCCGCCACCAGCACCAGCGGCGCCCGCGTCTGGGCGGCGACGCCGAAGAGAGGCATGGAGAACGAGAACGCCGAGCCCTGGACGGGCCGGCTCTCCACCCACAGCCGTCCTCCGTGGGCCTTGACGATCCGTTCGCAGATGTAGAGGCCCAGGCCCGAGCCCTCGATCTCGGCCGTGCGCCGGTTGCGCAGCCGGGAGAACGGCCGGAACAGGCGGTCCATGTCGCCGGCCTCGATCCCCATCCCCTCGTCCACCACCGTGACCGTCACGCCCTCCGCATCGCGGCGCAGCTCGACCCGCACCGTCCCCCCGTCGGGCGAGTACTTGATGGCGTTCGAGACGAGGTTCTCCAGCACCTCGGACATCCGGTCCTCGTCCGCCCAGCACGGCACCGGGTCCTCCGGGGTGTCCACGAAGACCGGGTGGCGGGGATCGTCGGGCAGCCGCGAGGCCACCGCACGGACGACCGCTCCGAGGTCGACCACCCCGAACTCGAACGGGAAGTGGCCGGTCTCGAGCCGCGTGGTCTTGAGGGTCTTGTCGACCAGGTTCGCCATGTGGGTGGCGGCGCGGATGATGGCCCGCGCCTGGTCCACCCGCTCGTCGCGCGCGGCGTCGGGCTTCCATTCCAGCAGCTCGGCGTGGCCGAGGACGCCGGCCAGGGGCGAGCGGAAGTCGTGGGCCACGATGTTGACCAGCTCGCTCTTCATCCGGTCGAGCTCCACCAGCTTGGCGTTGGTCCGCTCGAGGGTCTGGTACAGCTCGGCGTTGCGCAGGATGATGCCGATCCCGTCGGCCAGGGTCTCCAGGGTGATGACCTGCTCGCGGTCGAAACCGCGCCGCACGTCGCTGCCCACCGTGAGCACGGCCACGACCTCGTCGCCGGACAGGATCGGTATGGAGACCATGCTGCGCGTGGAGGGGAAGAGCGGCAGGTAGTCGGGATCCTCGGACACGTCGGGCACCAGCACCGTGCGCTTCTCGAGGATGGCCCGCCCGGAGACCCCTCCCCGCAGCGGCTCCGCGTCGCCCTCCTGGGCCCGCGGCTCCCGGCTGGCGGCGGCCACGATGACGTGGCTGTCGCTGGCCGGATCGGGCACCCCGATGCAGACCACCGGGTAGCGGAAGGCCTCGTGGATGCGCCGCACCGAGGTCTTCATGATGCCTTCGCGCGAGAGGTTGCCGGCGATCTCGCGGATGAGGGTATTCACGAGGGCGAGCTGCTCGCTCCGCTCCCGCTCGGCCGCGAAGGCCATGGAGTTGGCCACCGCGATCGAGAGCTGGCTGGCGAAGCGCGTGACGTACTCGAGGTCCTCGCTGGTGAAGGGTGGGGCGCCCGGACGGCGGGTGGCGCTGAGGACGCCGAAGAGCGTGGGGGTGGCCTGACGCTCGTAATGGACGAGCGGCACGCAGATGAGCCGCGCGATGGGGTTGCCGCGGGCGACGAAGTGGGGGCGGGCCTCCAGATCGTTCATCAGGGCGGGCACCCGGTCCCGCGCCACCTCACCGGCCACCCCCTCGCCGAGCCGGAACTCGGGCCGGGCGTAGTTCTCGGAGTCGGGATGGCGTGTCCAGGCGGCGAAGAAGCGCAGGACCTCGTCGCGGGGGTCGAGGCGGAGGACCGAGCTGTGGTCGGCCTTGATGAGCCGCCCGACCTCCTCGGTGGCCTTGGCGAAGAGCGGCCGCAGGTCCTGGAGGGTGGTCGTCTCCAGGCCGAGGTCGTAGAGGGTGGCCATCTGCGCGGCCAGGCGCTCGGTCTTGGCCATGCTCTCGGTCTTCAGGAGGGCGAGGGCCAGGTGTCCGGCCACCGTCGACAGCACGCTGCTCTCCTCCTCGGAGAAGCCGCCCCCCGAGCGGCGGCGCACGTGCAGGACGCCGAGCGTCTCCTCCCCCGCCCGGACCGGCACCGCCAGCTCGGCGAGGCCGGCCGGCAGCGGCGTCGTGCCCCGCTGCGCCCAGCGCAGCATCTCGGGGTCCGGGGGCGCCTCGCCGGCGTCGTTCGATCCCGCCTCCCCTTCCAGCCGCGCGCCGCCGTTGTCGAGCACGTGGAACGACACGTGGTCGTAGCCCAGGTCGGCCTGGATGCGGGAGACGGCGACGTCGAGCAGGGCCGCGCGGCCGAGGGTGGCCGCCATGTCGCCCATGAGGGCCGAGAGCCGCTCCATCCGGTGCGCATGGCGCCGCTGGCGGTCGAAGATCTGCCGGTTGCGGATGAAGGTGGCGGCGGGACCGGCGAAGATGGTCATGAGCTGCACGTCGGCCTCGCTGAAGCCGCCGGGCTTGTTGATCGCCACCAGCAGGCCCACCACCGAGCCCTCCGACACCATCGGCACCAGCACCACCGCCTCGACTCCCGCCACTTCCACCATCTCGCGGATGAGGCGGGTGTCGGTGCGGGCGTGGTTGCTGAGGTAGGGCCGTCCGGTGCGGAAGTTCCACATCCCCCGGTGCTCGGGCTTCACCTCGTAGCGGATCCGCCGGGCCACCTCGTCGGGCAGCCCGAAGACGGGCAGGGCGGCGGCCAGCGTTCGGGTGGGCGAGTCGTAGTGGGCGATGAGGCAGATCGGCGCGCCGATGAGGCCGGCCAGCCGCTCGGTCACCATCCGGTTGAACTCCTCGGGCTGGGCGATGAGCGACCACTCGCGGCCGATCTCGTGGATCAGCGCCAGGTCGCGGGCGCGAGCCTGGGCCTCCTCACGGTGGCGGACGGTCTCGTCGTGGAGCGACTTCATGCGGAGGAAGGCGCGGACCTTGTAGAGCATGGCCGGCGTGTCGACCGGCTTGGTCAGGAAGTCGTCGGCCC
>QHVM01000117.1 GCA_003223555.1 Acidobacteriota bacterium
GGACACCGCCGAGCAGTACCTGGGCCAGAAGGTGACCAAGGCGGTCATCACGGTCCCCGCCTACTTCAACGACGCCCAGCGCCAGGCCACCAAGGACGCGGGGCGGATCGCCGGGCTGGACGTGCAGCGCATCGTGAACGAGCCGACCGCGGCCGCCCTGGCCTATGGGCTCGACAAGAAGAAGGACGAGACGATCGCGGTCTACGACTTCGGGGGCGGGACCTTCGACATCTCGATCCTGGAGGTGGGCGAGGGGGTGGTGGAGGTCAAGGCCACCAACGGGGACACGCACCTGGGGGGCGACAACCTGGACCAGCGGGTGATCGACTGGATCGTGGGCGAGTTCAAGAAGGACCAGGGGATCGACCTCGGCAAGGACAAGATGGCCTTGCAGCGGCTGAAGGAGGCGGCGGAGAAGGCCAAGATGGAGCTGTCGACGACGATGGAGACCGAGATCAACCTCCCCTTCGTCACCGCCGATGCCTCCGGACCCAAGCACCTGAGCCTGCGGCTCAGCCGTTCGAAATTCGAGCAGCTCGTCGGCGACCTGCTGGAGCGCTCGATGGGGCCGGTGCGGCAGTGCCTGCAGGACGCCGCCCTGCAGCCCGGCCAGATCGACGAGGTCGTCCTCGTCGGCGGCAGCACTCGCATCCCCCGCGTGCAGCAGCTGGTGAAGGACTATTTCGGCAAGGAGCCGCACAAGGGCGTCAATCCCGACGAGGTGGTGGCGGTGGGGGCGGCCGTCCAGGCCGGCGTGCTGGCCGGCGATGTCAAGGACCTGCTGCTGCTCGACGTCACCCCGCTCTCGCTGGGGATCGAGACCCTCGGCGGCGTCTTCACCCGGCTCATCGAGCGCAACACCACCATCCCCACGCGGAGATCGGAGGTGTTCTCGACCGCCTCGGACAGCCAGCCGTCGGTCGAGATCCACGTCCTGCAGGGCGAGCGGCCGATGGCCCACGACAACCGGACGCTGGGGAAGTTCCAGCTCGCCGGCATCCCGCCCGCCCCCCGAGGGGTGCCCCAGATCGAGGTCACCTTCGACATCGACGCCAACGGCATCGTGAACGTCTCGGCCAAGGACCGGGCGACGGGACGCTCGCAGGCCATCACCATCACGTCCTCCTCCGGCCTGGCCAAGGACGAGGTGGAGCGGATGGTGCAGGAGGCGAGCGCCCACGCCGAGGAGGACAAGCGCCGGCGGGACGAGATCGAGACGCGCAACCGGGCCGACGCCCTCATCTACACCACCGAGAAGACGCTGCAGGAAAACAAGGACAAGCTCTCCGAAGCCGACACCCGCGCGGTCGCGGAGGCGCTGGAGGGGGCGCGCAAGGCGGTGGAGACGGGCGACCGGGAACGCATCGAGCAGGCGCTGCAGGGCCTGACCGCGGCCTCGCACCACATGGCCGAGGCCCTCTACCAGCGCACGGCGGGCTCGGGGCCGTCCGCGCGCGACGAAGGACCGAAGGCGGAGGCCGGCAAGGGTGGCGACGACGTCGTGGACGCCGAGGTGGTCGACAAGGGCTGATGGATCTTTACGCGGTCCTGGGCGTGCGCCGAGTTGCGACGACGGCGGAGATCCGCCGCGCGTACCAGAAGCTTGCCCGCCAGCTCCATCCCGACCTGAACCCCGGTGATCCCCAGGCCGTCGAGAGATTCCAGGCCGTGTCCTCGGCCTTCGAGGTGCTCTCCGACCCCCAGCGCCGGGCGGCCTACGACCGCGGGGAATCGGTGGCGGTCACCTCCGGCATACCCGAGGTCGGCTTCCATGGCTTCGACTTCTCGGCCGAGGTGAGGCTGGGTGGCGCCGGCTTCCAGGAGATCTTCGGCGACATCCTGCGCCGTCCCGCGCCGCCCGAAACAGAAGCGGCGCGCGGGGAAGACCTGGAGCAGACGGCGCGGCTCGCTTTCGAGGAGTGCTTCCACGACACGCGGCGCCGCGTGCACGTGGTGCGTCAGGACCGCTGCCCCACCTGCCAGGGCGCGGGGGAGGTGACCCTGGCGCCGCAGCCTTGTCCGGCGTGCCAGGGCCGCGGCGAGGTGCGGAGCCTGCGGGGACGGATGGTCTTCACCCGCCGCTGCTCCGACTGCGGGGGGACCGGCACCCTCGGCCGCCGCCCCTGTCCCCGCTGCGCGGGCGAGGGACGCGTGATGCGGACCGAGTGGCTGGAGGTGGGCATCCCGGCCGGGGTCGGCGACGGCAGCCGCGTCCGGATCTCCGGGGCGGGCAATGCCGGCCGCCGGGGCGGACCGCCGGGCGACTTCGTGCTGGTGGTGGAGGTCGAGCCCCATCCCTTCTACCGGAGGGAGGGAGAGGACCTGCACTGCGAGCTGCCGGTGACGATCGTCGAGGCCGCCCTCGGCGCCCACGTGGAGGTGCCGACCCCGGAAGGCCCGGTGACGATCGAGATCCCGGCCGGGACCCAGAACGGCCAGCGCTTCCGCCTGCGCAAGCGCGGCCTGCCCCGGCTGGGCCAGAAGGGCCGCGGCGACCTCTACGTCGAGGCGCGGGTGTGGGTGCCGCCGGTGGTCGACGACGCCAGCCGGGAGCTGCTGCGCGAGTTCGCCCGCCGCAACCCCGCGGGCCCGCGGCGTGAGCTGGCCGCGGAGCCGGCGGCGCGGAAGAAGGCCTAGCCGTGCCGCGCGGACGGCGGCCCCGCGGCGAGACGCCTCCCGAGCGCCGGACGGCGCCGCGGCAGGGCAAGTACTACATGATCAGCGTGGTCGCCAAGAGCTACGGCATCCATCCCCAGACGCTGCGCCTCTACGAGCGGGAAGGCCTGCTCAAGCCGTCGCGGACGGAGGGCAACACGCGCCTCTACTCCGAAGAGGACCTCAAGCAGCTCGAGCTGGTCCTGAACCTCACCCGCGACCTCGGCGTCAACCTGGCCGGGGTGGAGATCATCCTCAACATGCGGCGCAAGATGGAGCAGATGCAGGCGGAGGTGGAGGACTTCGTGCGCCACGTGCGCGAGGAGCTGCGCAAGACGAACGAGGAGGGCTGGGAGGAGAAGCTCGAGCAGGCCCTCGTCAAGCTGCCCCCGACCCAGATCGTGAAGGCTCCGGCCGAAAAGGGTCCATAATTCCCCTGTTCCCTGGGTGTCCCGTGGACAAGCCCTCTCCGCGCAAGAAGAAGAGCCCGGCCGAGAAGGAGGCGGAGCGCCGCCCGGCCTCCGGCGACAGCCTGAACGCCTACATCCGCGAGATCTCGCGCTTCAAGCCCCTGAGCCCGGACGGGGAGAAGGAGCTGGGGCGGCGGATCCAGCGCGGAGACCACAAGGCGCTGCAGCGCCTGGTGGAAGCGAACCTGCGCTTCGTCGTCTCCTACGCCAAGCGCTACCGCGGCCTCGGGCTCTCCTTCCTCGACCTCATCCACGAAGGGACGCTGGGCCTCATCGAGGCCGCCAAGCGCTTCGACCCCGAGCGCAACGTCAAGTTCATCTCCTACGCGGTATGGTGGGTGCGGCAGGCCATCTTCCACGCCCTGTCCGAGCACACCCGCGTCTTCCGCCTGCCCCAGAAGCTGTCCGGCCAGATCTCCAAGCTCGGCAACGCCCGCCAGCAGCTGGCGTCGGAGCTGCAGCGCTCGCCCACCAACGAGGAGGTGGCCGAGAAGACCTCGCTGACCCTCGAGGAGGTGGAGGACCTGCTGAAGGTGGCGGGCGACGACCTGTCGCTGTCGAGCGCGGTGAGCGAGGACGGGAGCCTGGAGCTGGGCGACACCCTCGAGCAGGAGACCGTCCCGTCCGTCGAGCTGGAGATGATCAAGAGCTCCTTCGAGGAGCAGATCCGGCGGGCGATGCTGGAGGAGCTGGACGAGAAGGAGCGCGGCGTCATCAGCATGCGGTTCGGCCTGGACGGCGAGGACCCCCGCACGCTGCAGGAGATCGGGGAGGCGCTGGGCCTGTCGCGGGAGCGGATCCGCCAGATCGAGAGCAAGGCCAAGGAGAAGCTGCGCCGGAGCCGGCTGGCCCAGGGCCTGCGGGGAGCCCTCAATTGACCTGTGAACGCTGCCGGGGAACCGGCTTCGAGATCGTGGACCGGGATGGATGGGAGTTCGCCCAGCCCTGCGCCTGCCGCCGCGCGGCGGGAGCGGCGGCCGACCTCCTCACCGCCTGCCGCATCCCGCCCCGCTACGAGCACTGCAGCCTGGCCAACTTCACGCCGGGCAACGCGTCGCTGCGGGCGGGCCTCGAGAAGGCCATGAGCTACTGCAGCGGCTATCCGTACCTCGGCACCGACGACGAGGGGCTGGGCCTCCTCTTCACCGGGGACAACGGCGTCGGCAAGACCCACCTCGCGGTGGCGGTGCTGCGCGAGCTGGCCACGGCCAAGGGCGTGCGCGGCCAGTTCTGGGACTTCCACGAGCTCATCCGCGAGATCAAGGACTCCTACAACGCGGAGACGAAGACGACCGAGCTGCAGGTCCTGGAGCCGGTGGTGGAGGCGGACCTGCTGCTGCTCGACGACCTCGGGGCGTGGAAGATGACGGACTGGATGAACGACACGCTCTTCTACATCCTGAACGGCCGCTACATGGCCAAGCGCCCCACCCTCATCACCACGAACTTCCAGGACGTCGACGTCAAGGCCGCCCTGGCCGCCGACCCCCTCCGGCGCAAGGAGTTCCTGGTCGAGCGCATCGGGCACCGCCTCCGCTCCCGTCTGATGGAGATGTGCCTGGTCATCCGGCTCCAGGGCGACGACCACCGGCAGGCGCGCCAGGAGTCCAACGAGGTGGCCGTCCGCCGCTCCCGCGCTCCCGAGCCTTGACATGCGGCGGAGCGGGATTGCTGCGCGCCTCCACTGCGTGGAGCCGCGCCAGCGGGTCCTCCCTACGCTCGGACCGCACTCCCGCACAGCGGCGGGGGTTCCAGGGGGTGCGCCGCTGGCACCCCCTGGCTCGATGACGACGGCGACGCCGGGGGCTGGCCTCGGCCTCTACGTCCACGTGCCTTTCTGCGAAGCCAAGTGCGCGTACTGCCATTTCGCCATCGATCCCCGCCGGCCGGACGAGGCGCGGCAAGAGCGATATCTGCGGGCGGTCGTGGCCGAGATGGAGGCGGCCGAGAGCGGGCGGGCCGACACGCTCTACTTCGGCGGAGGCACGCCGTCGCTCCTCGCCGCGTCCAGGCTGGCTCGCCTGGTCGGCCTCGCCCGATCACGCTTCTTCCTTCCCGACGGCGCCGAGGTCACGCTGGAGGCGAACCCCGCCGACCTGGATCTGGCCGGCTATCGCGCGCTGCGGCAGGCCGGGTCTACCCGGCTGAGCCTGGGCGTGCAGAGCTTCGACGACGCCGTCCTGGGCGAGATGGGCCGGCGGCACTCGGCCGCCGATGCGTTCCGCGCGGTCGAGCACGCGCGGACGGCCGGCTTCGCGAGCGTCTCGTTGGACCTGATCCTCGGGTGGCCGGGAGAAACCGGGCCGCGCTGGGAGCGGAGCCTCGACGGCGTGGCCGCGCTCGGCCCCGACCACGTCAGCCTGTACGTGCTGGAAGTGGAAGGCCGCACGCTCCTCGCCCATCGGGCGCGGGCCGGCACGCTGGCCCTGCCCGAGGACGACCTGGTGGCCGACCTCTACCGGCGCACCGCGGAGGCGTTGTCCGCGCTCGGCCTCGAGCGCTACGAGATCTCCAATTTCGCGCGGCCCGGCTTCGAGTCGCGGCACAACGCGAAGTACTGGGCCGACCTGCCCTTCCTGGGGTTCGGCATGTCGGCCCACAGCTACCGGGGTCGACGCCGCTGGTGGAACGTGGACAGCTACGGCGGCTACTGCCGGGCGATCGAAGAGCAGGGAGCCCCGGCCGCGGTGGCGGGCTTCCGCGTCCTCTCGCCGCGCGAGCGGTCGCAGGAGGCGCTCTTCACCGGCCTGCGCCGGAGGGACGGGGTCGACCTGGACACGTTCCGGGGCGTCTACGGCGTGGACGTCCTCGGCGAGTACGGGGACAGCCTGGCGGCTCCCTTCGCCGCGGGACTCCTGGAGACGCGGGGGACCTGGCTGCGGCTGACCGAGCGGGGCGTCCTCCTCTCGAACGAGGTCTTCCAGGCGTTCGTCTGAGGTCACCCCGGCGCGGGTGGCCGGCCGAGGATGCCTTCGAGCGTCCGACCGAGCGCCAGCAGGGCGCGATCGGCGCCGGCCGGCCCGGCGAACTCCACGCCCACCGGCAGGCCTTCGCGCGTGAGGCCCGCGCACAGCACGAGCGCGGGGATTCCGGCGCAGCTTGCGGGAGCGACGTTCCGAGACATGGCGAGCTTGAACGGCACCTTCTCGCCCGCGATCTGGACCTCCTGGTCCTGGCCGATCGCCGGGGCGGGCCCGAGCGTGGTCGGGTATACGATGGCGGCCACGCCCGTCTGGCAGAAGTAGGCTCGGAAGGCCTCCTGCAAGGCCGGCCGATGGACGTTGCGCGCGGCCCGGTAGGCCTCCTCCGGCACCACGAAAGCGCCTCCGGGCCGCAGGCGAGCCTCGAGAGACGGCCTGACGTTCGCGCCGACCCCGGCGAGCACCTGCTCGAACGTGACTCCGGTCCCGAACTCCTCCAGGTACCGGGTGATCATCGACACCGTCTCGCAGTAGATGATGGGGAAGTTCGCGGCGTCCACCAGCCGGGTGAGGTCGGGCACGTCGGCCTCGACGAGGGTCACGCCGGCCTCGCGGAGCCGGGCCAGGGCCTCGCCGGCGACCCGGCCGGCCTCCGGGTCGAGGCCGGTGAAGTAGTGGGCGCGGGAGATGCCCAGTCGCAGCCCGCTCGGCGAGATGGGCCGCAGGGCGTTGAAGTCGCCGGTGATCACGGAGTCGAAGAGGGCGAGGTCGTCCACCGTCCGCGCGTGGGGCCCGACCGTGTCGAAGACCGACGTGAGCGGCATGACGCCCCGCGGCGAGTAGCGGGACGTCGTCGGGCGGAACCCGGCGACGCCGCAGAGAGCGGCCGGCACGCGGATCGAGCCGCAGGTGTCTTCGGCCACGCCCAGCGGCGCCATCCGGGACGCGATGGCGACGGCGGTCCCGCCGCTGCTGCCCCCCGGGATCCGCGCCGGATCGTAGGCGTTCTTGACGGGGCCGAAGGTGAGGTTGGTGCTCGTCCAGCCCAGCGACAGCTCCTGGAGGTTCGTCTTGCCGAGCACGATGCCACCGGCGTCGCGGAGGGCGCGCACGACCGGCGCGTCATCCTTCGGCTGGAAGTCGCGCAGCGCAGCGGTCCCCGACGTGGTGGGGTAGTCCGCCGTGTTGACGCTGTCCTTGATCGGGATGGGCAGCCCGTGTAGCGGTCCGAGGAAGGCACCTGCCGCGCGGCGCCGGTCGGCCGCGCGCGCGGCCTCCAGGACCTGGTCGGGAGCGAGGGTGATGAACGCGTTGAGTTGCCGGCCAGCTTTGCACCGATCGAGCAGGGCCGCCGCGTAGGCCTCCGCCTTCAGGTCGCCTTGGCGCATCAGCGCGATCGCCTCACCAGCCGAGATCTCGAGGAGGTCACGCATCAGGACTTGACGTGGGCTCCGAGCCTCAAGACGGTATTCCAGTTGCGGCCGGTGCCGCGCGTGCCCAGCTTCCTCTCGATGAGCGTGCTCGTCAATCGCGAACGGCCGATACCGTCGGGAAACACGACGTAGGCGTGCCGGCCCCGGGCGCGAACGACCTCCGTGCCCGTGACGGCGGCTTGTAGCGACTCGACGGCATAGGGCTCCGGCGCGTGCCTCAGGAAGAAGACGACCAGGTGGCCGGGATCACGCCGGGCCTCCTCGCGGAAGGGATTCTGGGCGACGACGGCGTTCCATTCCTCGGCCGTGCGGACGAAGAAGTCGGTCTTGACGGCGAGGCGCCTTTCGGCCTCCGTCTCCAGCAGTCGCTCCAGTCGCGGGGCGCTGCGCGCGCCGGCCCGGAAGACGAGATTGCCGCTCTGGAGCAGCGAGCGGGGCTCAGCGAAGCCCAGTCGCGTGAGGAGGCCGCGCAGGTCGGCCATGGCCACCGGGTTGCGGCCGGCGAGATTGACCGCCCTGAGGAGGGCGATGTAGAGCATCAGCCGGCGTTCTCGGCGATCCGAGCCTTCACCAGCTTCCGCACGAGGGTGGCCGGCAGGGGACGGTCCGTCGGGAAGCGGATGGTGCCCGGGCTGGTGTCGTAGCCCTTCAGCTCGTCCTTGTGGGCTTTCACCGTGGACGCGCTCATGGGGTAGAAGGCGCAGTGGTGGGCGGTCGCGCCGAAGGCCACGAGCATCCTTCCGTCGAGACGGAAGGCGGGGAGCCGATAGCTGATGCACTCCACCGCTCCAGGCGCGGCCGACCTGATCGTCTTTCGAAGCTTCTGGAGCGCGGCTCGCTTGTCGTCGCTCAAGCCTGCGAGATATTCGTCGATCGTCCGGGCTTTGCCGGCCATGCTCGCGCTCCTTGGATGCCTACGACGCCCACCCCCCGGCGACTCCGGACTGCGACCGAGCACACGAACGTCCCCTGGCTGGCATTTCTGCTCATCTATCGCTCTCCGGTCGGGGGCGATCGGCCGTTGGCTGAAACATGCCCTTGGCCTCCATCCATCGTCCATCGGCAAGGACGACCGACGTCTCGATCTGTCTGGCGGGGATTGACCAGTATGTCTGGAGCAGGCGATCTTTGTCGCCGTTCGGAACGACGGTGAACCCGTTCCGCTGATAGAACTCGATGGCCCACGACGCATTCGCCCACGTACCAATCAAGACGGGCTTGTCGGCCAGGCCTTGCACGTGACGGAGGAGCCTCGTTCCCACGCCGCTCCGCTGTAGGGTCGGCGCGACATAGGCGTGGCGCACCAGAGCGACATCTCCCTTGTCTTGGATCCCCATCACCCCTGACAGGCGCCCCTCCTGCTCCGCCACCCAGAAAACGACGCCATCAGAGATCTCCTTCACCAATTCATCCATCGGCATGTAGGGTTCGTGCCACCGGTCGGCGGGGATCACGCCCCTATAGGCCTGCGCAGCCTCGTTGATGATTGCCGCGATCGCCACCACATCCGCTTCCACACTTCGCCGGATGAGAACCATTCCTTTCGGCGCCATCACGCTGCCTCCATCTCGTGGGAGGGCTCCGCACGCTCGTTTGTCCATACAACACCCCGGGATCAGCTGCCAGCCGCGCTCACCATGACGCGAGCACGAAGGAGCAGCGCGAAGCGCGTCCCCCGGTGCGAGCGGCCTTCGCCGCGCGTCTGCTTCATCCGGTCGCCGTACCGCTCGGCCTTCGAGATGCCCAAGGTCCTACTCTGTCATGTAGTCAGCGCTGAGCACCGTGGGAACGCCCGCGTTTGCGGGCTGAAATGCGATCAGGACCTGAATGGACGAAGCGTTCGCTGGCACCACAAACGTAGCCTCGAAGCTGGCCTTCCCTCTCGCCTCGATGTCGGCCGAAGGCTCTGACAGGAGCAGGGACACTCGGGACTGATCCTGGATCGACAGGCTCACATGCCCCGACGATGCGATCTCCGATACCAGCGTGAGGCTCATGTGGACGCTGCTTCCTCTCAACAGCACATTCCCGATCGCAGGAGTAACGGCTCTGAGCTGCAGCGGCGATTCGCCGCCAGAAGCTGTTGGTGCCGCCGGGCTTGAACACCCTGACAGCCCAAAGGACGTCCAACAGACGAGCGAGAGCTGCAGCCATTGGTTCATCAGCTTCATCCCCTTGTTCGGCGGCGTCGCTTCCAGCACGCTTGCTGTTGCCACTCACTCAGACGGGTTCACCGACGGAAGCCCGACGGAAGCTCGCCCGACATCACCCCGCCCATCGCACGAGCACACTTCCAGCTGCCGTCGGGCAGCTTCTTCAGGACCACAAGCACCTTTCCACGAATGTGCTTCACCTCACCGCCTGGCGACTCCACGTAGCTCCCAGTGTAGTAGCGCCACTCAAAAGCCCACCCGTCGGTGATCGTCAGCTCCTTGTACTCCGGAACATAGCTCAAGACACGGAGCTCCGGAGTGGCGGCCTTCTGGCGCTCGTTGGTTGCGCGGATCGATTGCTTGCCAATGTCGTCGGGCCCATCCTGGTTGAGTCGCACTGCGTCATCGGTCCATAGCTCGGTGAGCGCCGCCGTATCTCGCGACAACGTCGCAGCGATGTCCTGGCTGCGCATCTTCTCGATGGCGGCCAAGTCTTGCGCGTGCGTGTCGTCCATCTTCGCCTCCAAACCAGATCCCTGGAACACATGCGCCGTCAAGGCACCGAAGGCGCAGAGAACCACAGCAAATGAGCGAAGTGTCATACCCCCCCTTCATTCCCGCCTCGTCCCTCCCCTGGTAGTCCGCCGAACACTGAGTTCAGCGGCGAGGCTCCGTGCGAAGCCCGGCCTCGTCCGCTGCGCCTCATCGTTGGGCGGCCGTGAACAGTCGGCCGAACTGAGTTACCTGCGGAGCACTGCCTACTGTCTTCAACGCCGCCCAGAATGTCACCTGGTTGGCTGTGAGCACGGGCCGCCTCAGGCGTTCCTCCAGGGCTTGTATCACCCCAACGGCGCGTAGGCCGTTGCCAGCGATGAGCACGGCCTCGGCCTCCTTCGGCACGGTCGTCGCCACCCGCTCGTATACCTCCGCCGGCGGGACTTCCTCGAAGTCGCGCCGCGGCACAAGTTGGGCGCAGGACGCGACGGCGAAACCTTGGCTTTCGAAGTAGGCCCTTCCCTTTTCGTTCACCTCGTCGCTGAACCAGGGCGGATGAACGATCGCCACGCGACGCGCATTGACGACACGCAGCGCCGCCGAGGCGGCTTCCGCCGCGAGGATTACCGGAACGCCCGCCGCAACCCTCTCCAGTCGACTGCGAAGAGCCTCATCTCCGGCCGCGCCGAGCACATAACTGCTGCTCATGAATCCATACATGATCGCGCGAGGCTTCACGTACGTGAGCAATTCAACCGCCGAGTCAACATGCGCAGATTCGGCAGAGGACCGCGGATCGCCGCGCTGCCAGCGCATACGGGATGCATGAATGGATACGCCTTGTGGCGCCATCGCCCACGCTTCGGACTCGGGCACCGGATCGAATGCTGGCGTCAGTAGACCAATGCGAGCGATCGAGCCCACGCCATCACGCTGCCACGCCGGATGCGGAGCGGCCGCCAATGGAGAAGGGCGGGACGGTAGCAACGTGGCTGCGCCAACAGCCGTCACGCTGAAGAACTGCCTGCGCTTCATTCGAGATCTCCCCGCCTCACCTTCGCAAGTCCGCCCAA
>QHVM01000147.1 GCA_003223555.1 Acidobacteriota bacterium
CGGCGGCCTGCTTGGCGGCGATGAGAGCGGCGTCGTAGTTGGGTTCGGTGGTGATCTCCTTGACGTACTCGACGTGCTTCACCGTGCCGTCCTTGCCCACGACGAAGACCGCGCGCGCCGTGAGTCCGGCCAGGGGGCCGTCCTTGATCAGGACGCCGTAGCTCTGGGCAAAGGCGCGATCCCGGAAGTCGGACAGCGTCTTGACGTGGGTGATCCCGGCCGCTCCGCACCAGCGCTTCTGAGCGAAGGGGAGGTCCATGCTGATCGTCCAGACCTCCACGTTGCCGCCCAGCTTGCCCGCCTCTTCGTTGAACCGGCGGGTCTCGGTGTCGCAGACGGGGGTGTCGAGGGATGGCACCGCGCTGAGGACGACGACCTTGCCGCGCGCCGTACCGAGACGCACCGGCTGCAGTGAGGTGTCCACGGCGGCGAAGTCCGGCGCGGGGGTGCCCGGCCTGATCTCGGGTCCTCCCAGGGTGACGGGATTGCCCTTGAACATGACGACGCCTGCTCGAGTGTCTGCCATCGGAAGTCCTCCTTGGGCGGTACGGTGAATGGGGCCGAGTAGTCTAGCCAGAGCGTTTCTCCGACAGGCTCCTAGGGTGCTACGAGACGGCCGTCTTCGCAACCCACCGTGTCGGTGAGCTGGTACGATAGGCGCGCCGATGACGACCCCCGCCGACGCCCTTCTCGCCGCCACGGCCACGGCCTTGACGCCCTCCACCGGCGCGCTTCAGGCGATGAGCGAGCGCTTCCGGGACGAGATCGCGCGCGGCCTCGCCGGGAGCGGGGGTTCGCTCAAGATGCTGCCGACCTTCGTCCGGCAGCCCCGCGGAGACGAGCGAGGGCAGGTGATGTTCCTGGACTGGGGTGGCACGTATGGCCGCGCCGGCATCGCCGCGCTGAGCGGAGACGGCCGCGTGCAGGTGGAGCGGGAAGAGGTCTTCGAGTTCAGCGACGAGGACAAGATGGCGCCTCCCGAGCACGTGTTCGACACGATCGCCGCCGCCGTGGCGCGCGTCGCCGGCCGCGATCGGGTCACCCGGCGCCCGCTGGGCTTCGCGTACTCCTTCCCCGCCCGGCTCGAGCGCATCGACCGGGCGATCGCGCTGTCGCTCACCAAGGGGTGGCGCCTGCAGGCGCTCGATGGGCGCGACGTCGTGGAGTTGCTGGCCGATGCGCTCGCGCGGCGCGGCGTGAGGAACGTGGCCGTCAGCGCGGTCGCCAACGACACGGTGGCGGCCCTGGCGCTGCTCACCTACCGTGTCCGGGGGCGCGACCGCCACGCTCCACCGGCCGACATCGGGCTGATCGTCGGCACAGGGACCAACCAGGCGGCCGACATGGGCGGGCTCGGCATTCGCAACCTGGAGTCGGGCAACTTCGACGCGGTGACGGACCTCTGGGTTCCCTGCGACGCGGCGCTCGATCGGGACGTGGGGGAGCCGGCGCCCGGCGTCCAGCGGTTCGAGAAGATGGCGGCGGGACACTACCTCGGGGAGATCGTGCGGCGGCTCGTCACCGACCTCGCCTCCCGGTGCCCGGTATTCCGGTCGTGGACGGCGGCGCTGGGCTCGCCCTTCGGGTTCGATACCGCGAACCTCTCGCGGATCGAAGCGGACCGCTCGCCGGGCCTGTCGGAGACGGAGCGGCTCCTGCGGGGCATCGGCGTCGAGAGCTCGACGGAAGAACGCCAGGCGCTCAGGACGCTCGGCCGCCTCGTCGTGACGCGCTCGGCGCGGCTCATCGCCGCCGCGCTGCTCGGCACGTTCCGCCACATCGATCCCGGTCTGGCGTCTTCGCACCGTATCGCGGTTGACGGAAGCCTGTACGGAGGGTATCCGGACTATCATGGCCTCGTGCGGCGCGGATTGGAGGACCTGGTAGGACCCGAGAGGGCGGACCGCCTCCACCTCGAGTTCGTGAAGGAGTCGACGGCCCTCGGCGCCGCCGTGATCGCCGCGGTCGCGAGGCAAAACACCTGATCCCCCTCGACCCTCTCTCTCCGTGGGCCGCGGGGTCGAGGGGACCGAGCCCGCAGAGCCCGCCGCCGTCGGATCCCGACCGCCTGCCGCCGATCATGGGCGTCGAGACCTTTGCCCGTCTCGTCGTCAGGCGGTTGGCCCGGCTGGCCGCTTGCTCGTGCCCGTGTCGCTCGTGCTCATCTCACGTCATTACCAGAACGAAGCCGGAGCCGGCGTCACCCGCGTCCGCCTGGCGCGCATGCGCCAAGCACGGAGCCCCAGTTCCCTAGTCGGTGGCGTCGCCGCACTTGGTGCCGAACCGGTTGTTCCGCCAGGTGTTCCCGCCGCCCAGGGTATCGTTGATATCGCAGCCGCCGTTCTCGATGGACGTGTTGTTCCGAATGACGTTGCTGAAGGCGTGCAG
>QHVM01000020.1 GCA_003223555.1 Acidobacteriota bacterium
GAGATGCGGATCCTGGACGAAGACCTTGTCCTTCGTGAGGATGCTGATGATCTTTTCTCTCGTCTTCTTCGTTTCAGGGTTACCTGGATCGTCGTCCACCAACGCGATCGTCGGGATCTTGAAGTCCTTCAGCAGCCTCGCCGGCACGGGGATGTCGCTGATCGAGTCCATGCCCAGCACCGAGATGTTCAGGCGGTCCAGTGGAATTCCTAGCTTCTCGAGCACACACCTGGTCGCGATTTCATCCGCCGGACCCTCGCAGAGGATCACGAGCGACGAGAAAAAGACCTCATTCAAACGCTCATTGAACTTGGACAGGAGCTTCAGTCGATCCTTGTCCTCGATGTCGTCGAGATCCGAGCCGGAGCGGACTCGCGTCATGCCCTTCCACTTCCGGACGAGGTGGATGTTCTCGTACGACCCGACGTCCACGAACGACCGCTCGTGCGTGGTGTAGATGATCTGGAGGCCTTCTTCCGACAGCTGTCGGAGCAGCGCGTTGAAGTGCCGGCATGCATGCGGATGCAGGTTGAGCTCTGGCTCCTCCATCGCGAGCAACAGCGGCTTCTTCACGACCTCGGCGTATGCCTTCGCGATACTAAGAGCCAGCGCGCTCTGGACTCCGGCCCCCACTTCCTCCGCGTCGAACGTCATCCCGTCTTCGATCAGGTAGGGTCGTACGCCTTTGAGCATCTCCAATGGATGCAGCAGGGAGAAAACCATCTTGACGTTCAGCCCCGTCTGCTTCTGGACGAAGTCGTTGATCGTCGCCTCGACGGGATCAACACCGGGCCCGATGTGATCGCGGTAGGCAGTGTCCACGGCCTCCTCGTCGAGTTGGGCCTCGATACGCTTCAGCAGCCGGCCGTAGAGCGTCCACTGCGTGGGACGAAGCTGCTTCTCGGCCTGGCGGTCGATCCCGAGGAACAGCAGGACGACCTCGTCGCGCATCTGCCGTGACACGCGTTTGAAGTTGCCACGAGGGTACAGGACGTCGTTCCAGTCCACGTCGATCGCGACGTACTCGACGTCGTCGTCAGCCTTGTACGTCAGCCGGAAACCGTACACCTCCAGATCGCAGTCAAGCGGCGCGTCGAACACCACAGCCACGTTGATCGGCATGGTGTTGTCGTGCTTGTGGAAGTCCTTCTCGGTGAACGGCCGCGACGGCCAGGTCTCGCCGAGGATGATCGCGAGCGCCTGGAGGATGTTGCTCTTGCCGGCGTTGTTCCTGCCGACGAACGCGTTTAGCTGTCCGAGCGTGACTTCGATGTGCTCGATCGAGCGATAGTTGTCGATCCGCAGCGTCTTGATCGCCATGGCGGAAGGAGGAAAGGATAGGCCATTTTCGACACCCATGCGCAGAGCGTTGACCGCTCTGCATAGGTATCGATCTCGGACTTGCGACAGTGTTTGGACTGTTGCAGCCCCGAAGTACGGAAGTCTTGGTCTCTGGCACGCTAGCCGCTCTCACTCTTGCGAGCCGGCCAACGGCGCTCTCAATCGAGAGAGCGACTCGGCGGTGGCTCTCGTTGATGCTGCTCGCCTTACAGGCGCTCGTAACCGGGGCGGCCATGGTCTCAGGCTTGCACGTCCGTGCGGTGCACAGTGATGGGGGGAGGGTCAGCGAGGTGGACCGGCCGTGTCAGATCACGATGATATCCTGACGTCCGAGGAGGCGGCGAAGCTGCTCAAGGTGTCGGAGAGGACGCTGGAGCGCTGGCGCGTCCGCCGGCGGATCCCCTACGTGGAATACCCGAGGCAGGGGACCTGGGCGCCGATCCGGTTTCGCCGTACGGATATCCTCGAGTGGCTGAGGCAACACGTCGTGAAGCCGACCCGTAACGGAGACCAACCGGCATGAAGGCGCGCCGACTACCGCGCGGCGTCTATCGCCGTGGCGACGTGCTCTGGATCCGCCTCAAAGGCGCGGACGGTAAGCTGACCCGCGAGACCACGGGCCAGTGTGACGTCAAGGTAGCGGAGACGATCCTCGCGAAGCGCAGGGCCGAGGCGGCGATGCTCAGCCACTTCCCCACCCGCAAGTTCGAACAGATCACCTTCGACGACCTGCGCGAAGCGTGGGAGCCGGCCCACTTGAAAAAGACGCCGAGCTTCAGGTACCTCCTGCCGCGAGTCCTCGAGGCGTTCGGTGGAGCGAAGGCCCGCGACATGACGCCGGCGAAGGTCCAGGAGTTCCTGGACCGCCTGAGGAGCAACGGCCTGTCGGCCTCGTCGGTAAACCACTACCGGACCATCATCAACTCGATCTTCAACGAGGCGATCCGGCACGGCCGATACGACGTGAACCCGATCCGGGCGATCCATCAATTCCGGGAGCCGCCGGGGCGGGACCGCTTCCTCAGCATCGAGGAGTTCCGTCTCCTGATGGCGAAGTGCAAGGATCCAGAGCTGCGGACCGTGATCCTCGTGCTCTGCATGACGACGCTGCGGCTGCGCGAGCTGCTGAACCGTCGCTGGAGCGAAGTCCATCTCGACGGGCCGGCACCGTACGTTTCCGTGCCCCACACGAAGACCGGCGTGCCCAAGAAGACTCCCCTGCCTCGGGTGGCCGTCGAAGCGCTCCAGGCGCTCCCCAGCTACGGAAACAACGACTACGCGTTCCCGTCCAGGCCGACCACGAGATGGCGGAACCCGAAGAAGCCCTACCGGTGGGACTTCGGCCATGAGTTCCGTCAGCTCGTGCGTTCGCTAGGAATCGAGAATGTCCGGATCCACGACCTGCGGCACACCGGGCCATCCGTTCTCTTGATGCAGGGCATTCCCGGCGACGTCGTGAGGAAGATAACGGGCCACCGGTCCCGCGAGCTGGAGCGCTACCAGCACCTCTCGCCCGTATTCAGGGCCCAGACCGTGGACCTGATTGCCCACGTCTTCTTAGTGACACACCTACTGACACAGTGGCTCCGAGCGAGACGGAGAAAAAAGTGACCGTCTCGCAAGTGGCCGTCCCTAAAGGAAAATTTGGCGGGGTGGACGGGACTCGAACCCGCGACCTCCGACGTGACAGGCCGGCGTTCTAACCAGCTGAACTACCACCCCGCTGCAGGTGGGCTGCCGAAGGGAAAGGGCGGTCGAGCTGGTGGGCGGTACAGGATTCGAACCTGTGGCCCTCGGTGTGTAAAACCGATGCTCTACCGCTGAGCTAACCGCCCGGCGGGACAAAAAGGAAGTTTAGGGGACGCGGATGCGGAGTGTCAAACCCCGCCGCGGAGGAACTCCGCGAGGGCGTCGCGCCAGGACCGAAGCGGTGGCAGGCCGAAGGCGCGGGCGCGGTCGTGGGCAAGCACGGAGTACGCCGGCCGGCGGGCCGGCGCGCCGAGGTCCCGGGAGCGGATCGCTTCCACCCGGACGCGGACGCCTGCGATGTCGAGAGCGGCCGTGGCCAGCTCGTGCCAGGAGCACGTGCCAGAGTTGGTGACGTGGACGAGGCCGCGCGCCCCCCCGTCGACCAGGGCGAGCAGCGCTTCGGCCAGGTCGGCGGCGTACGTGGGCGCGAACACCTGGTCGTCGACGACGCGCAGCGGGGCGCCCTGGCGGGCGCGGGCGAGGATCCGCTCGACGAAGGCACCCCCCTTGGCCCGGCTGCCCCCGGCCCCGAAGACGCCGCTCGTGCGCACGATCAGGTGCTCGCCGCCGGCGGCGGAGACGAGCAGGCAGCCGGCCAGCTTCGATACGCCGTACACGTTCAACGGGCGGGGGCAATCCTCCTCGCGGTAGGGCTCGCGCTTGGCCCCGTCGAAGACGTAATCGCTCGAGACGTGCACGAGGAGCGCGCCACGATCACGGCAGGCCCGGGCGAGGTGGCGGGCGGCGGCGGCGTTCACCGCCAGGGCCGGGGCCGGATCGGACTCGGCGCCGTCGACGTCGTTGAAGGCGGCGGCGTTGATCACCACGTCGGGCCGCACGCGCTCGACCATCCCCGCCACCGCGGCCGCCTCGCGCACGTCCAGCTCGTCGCGCCCGCCCGCCCAGGCCAGGCGCGGGCCGAGCCGGGCCACGAGGGCGCGGCCGAGCTGGCCCGCGGCCCCGGTCACCGCCACCCTCATCCGTCGATCCGCCTGGCCAGGCGGAAGTCACGCTCGGTGAGCCCGCCGGCGTCGTGGCTGGTGAGCGTCAGCGTCACCTGCCGGTACTGGATCAGGATGTCGGGGTGGTGGTCCTGCTCTTCGGCCTGCTCGGCCACGCGGTTGGCGAAGGCCACGCCTTCCTTGAAGGAGCCGAAGCGGTACGTCTTGCGGATCGCGGCGCCCGAGCGCTCCCAGCCGGCGAGCTGCCGCATCTGCTCGCCGATCCGGGCCTCGGAAAGCAGTCCCATCAACGCGTCCGCCGGGCGGCCGCCGTCACGGCGTGGCCGGGCTCGGCGGCGCCGGCCGGCGACGATGACGGCGGCGCCGACGGCGAGGCCGGCGGTCCGGCGGCGGCGCCGAGACGGCACCTTCGCCCACGCGGACCGTCTCGGCATCCGAGGGCGGGTGCGGCGCGAGGTCGAGGCTCCGCCAGTAGGCGGCCAGCTCGCCGGCGTCCGTCCCCCCGTGGATCTCCAGCCAGCGCAGCGCCTCCTCGAGGTATCCCCGGCCGGCCAGCATCTGCCGGACGCGCCCGGAGCGATGGACCTCCAGCAGCCGGGGCTGGGCGGCGAGGATCAGCCGGAGGCGGTCGAGGTCGCGGCGGGCGAAGGGCAGGGCGAGGGAGGAGGCCGGGGCCGGCCGTTCCGGCTCCGGCTCCGCGCCGAGCGAGGCCATCTCGGCGGCCACGTCGAGCGTTTCGTCGATCGGGCGCTCCTCGCGGCGCAGGTCGCGGGCGCCCGCCCCGCGGGGAGGCAGGCCGAGGGGGACGAGGAGCGTCCCGAGCAGGAGGGGATGGGCCAGGTCCTCGCCGCTGACACGGCCCGCCTGCCGGAACTGGTCGAGCCGGCCCAGGCTCGGCAACAGCTCGGTCTCCCCGCGGGCGACCGCCTCGTCGGCCGACGGAAGCAGGTAGGCGAGCAGGCCCAACTCGTGGAGCATCTCGAATGTCCGCCGCGCCGCGCCCTGGCGCAGGATCTTGTAGAACTCCTCCAGGACCCGGGCCGGGCTGCTCTTGACGATCTCGCCGCGCAGGAAGCGGATGGCCTCGACGGTGTCCGGGTCGATCGAGAAATCGAGGCGGGCGGCCAGCGCCACCGCCCGCAGCATGCGGACCGGGTCCTCGCGGAAGCGCACTCCGGGGTCGCCGATCGTCCGGATCGTCCGCCGCTCCAGGTCCTCGAGACCCCCCACGTAGTCGATGACCGAGAAGGTGGCGATGTCGTAGAAGAGGGCGTTGACCGTGAAGTCGCGGCGGAACGCGTCTTCCTCGGGCGTGCCGAAGGCGTTGTCGCGGCGGATGAGGGGGTCCCCTTCCTCGGGGGCGGCCTGACGGCGGAAGGTCGAGACCTCGACGACCTTGCGCCCGAAACGGACGTGGCAGAGCCGGAACCGCCGGCCGATGATGAAGCAGTTCCGGAAAAGCCGCTTCACCTGCTGGGGATGGGCCGAGGTCCCGATGTCGAAGTCCTTGGGCCGCCGGCCCAGCAGCAGGTCCCTCACGCCGCCCCCGACCAGGTAGGCCACGAAGCCGTGGTTCTTCAGCCGGTAGAGGACCTTGAGGGCCTCGGGGTCGATGTCCTTGCGGGAGACGGTGTGCTCGGGCCGCGGGAGGATGCGAGGGGACATGCGTGGGACCGGCGAGAGCTCGGCCCCGCGCGATTATACACGGCGAGCGGCGGGCCCTTCAGGGCGCCGCCCGGCTCAGGCGGGGGGCCTCCAGCCGGTGGCGAGCAGCCGCTGCGCCTCGTCCACCTCCACCGGAGGCGAGAAGAGGTAGCCCTGCCCGTACTCACAGCCCACGGCCTGCAGCGCACGGAGCTGGGCCGGGGTTTCGACTCCCTCCGCGACCACCGTCAGGCCCAGGCCGTGCCCGAGCCGCACGATCGTGCGCACGATCTCCGCGCTCTCCCGCCGGCCCAGCTCCCCCACGAAGGAGCGGTCGATCTTCAAGGTGTCCACCGGGAGGCGATGGAGGTGGCTGAGGGACGACTGGCCGGTGCCGAAGTCATCGATCCCGATCCCCAGGTCGAGCGCGCGCAGCCGCCCGAGGGTCGCGCCCGCGGCCTCCGCATCCTCCATGACCACGCCTTCGGTGACCTCGACGCGGACCCGGTTCGGCTCCACCCCGGTCTCCTTGAGCGTCCCCGCCACTCGCTCCACCAGGTCGCGCTGGGCCAGCCCCTTGCCGGCCAGGTTCACGCTGACGCCGGCGGGCAGCTCGGATGCCGCGCCGCGCCACGCCCGCGCCTGCCGGCACCCCTCCCGAAGCATCCAGTGGTCCAGCTCGAGGATGACGCCGCTCTCCTCGGCGGCGCCGATGAACTCCGCCGGGTGCAGCAGGCCGCGCCGCGGGTGTTGCCAGCGGGCCAGCCCCTCGAAGCCGACCAGCCGGCCGTCGTCGAGGGTGAGGATGGGCTGGTAGTGGATGCGGAACTCCCCCCGATCGACGGCCTGCCGCAGCTCCATCTCCAGCTCGAGGAGTGCCACCTCCCTGACATGCATGGCCTCGTCGAACACCTCGTAACGCGCCCGGCCGAGAGCCTTGGCGCGGTGCAGGGCGGTGTCGGCGTCGCGAAGAACGTCCTCCGGCCGGTGGTGGGTCGAGATGACGAGGGAGATGCCGATGCTGGCCGTGGCCACCACCTGCCGGCCCTCGACGCTGATCGGCGCGGCCAGGTCACGCTGGATCCAGCGGGCCACCCGGACGGCGTCCTCGACCTCCTCCACGCCTTCGATCAGGACGGCGAAGCCGTCCTCGCCGTAGCGGGCCAGGGTGTCGCGCGGGGTCACGCACCCGCCGACGCGCCGCGCGATCTCGCAGAGCAGGCCGTCGCCGGCCGCGTTGCCCAGGCCGGTGTTGATGGCCTTGAAGCGGTCGACGTCCATGAGCAGCAGGGCCGCCTGCCGTTCGCCGCGGCGGGCGGCTTGCAGCCCTCGCTGCAGCCGCTCCAGCAGCACCGCCCGGTTGGGAAGGCCGGTGAGCGCGTCGTGGCGGACGACGTGGAGCAGCCGCTGCTCGGCCCGGCGTTGATCGGTGATGTCGAGGGCCACCCCGATGGTGCCGGCCACGGCGCCTCCTCCATCGCGCAGCGGCTCCACGTGGGCGGCCAGGGCGCGGCCGGACACCTCCAGCTCGAAGTGGACCGCCTCGCCCATGAGAGCCCGCCGGTGGGCGGAGATGGGCAGGAACTCCGCGTCGTCGGTCGCGAAGAACTCGAACAGGCTGGCGCAGGCCTGCTCGCGCGGCCGGAGGCCCAGGCCCTCGAGCCCGGCGCCCAGGCAGGACGTGAATCGCAGCTCACTGTCGGTGGACCACACGATGGCCGGCATCTTCTCGGTGAGAAGGCGCAGGTGGGCCTCCCGGCGCCGCTCCTCACGCCGCACGTCGTCGGAACGCGCGCCGTCGCGCGGATCGTAGCCGGACAGGGAGACGATGGGCTTCATGCAAGCACCTCCCCTTGGCTTCGATTCTTCCCCAGCCCCCGAGGATGCCCGGGTCTGGACGGGACAGGAGCCCGGCCGGTTCCACGACCCGGGCCTATCCTCGAAGCTAGGTGCCGGCCGGGGTGGAGTCAGTGCGGACCGTCACCCGGGCGCCGTCACCTGTGCGCGCAGTCACTCGACGCGGCGGAGGTGCACTCTTTCCCCGTCGACATGGGACCGGAAGCGGGCCCGGTCGGGGAACAGATCGGGGACGCGGAATGAGGGCAGCGGCCGTTCCGGGTCGCGGACGAAGTACTCGCCTTCGCGGCGCAAGGCGCCGACGAACAGAAGCTCCCGCCACTTCAGCTCCGGGATGGAGAAGCCCTCGGCCGTGAAACGAACGTCGGTAAACGGCTGCTCCTCGTCGGCCACCGGTCAGGCACCTCTCATCTTCATCTTGCGGGCCATGTGCTCCAGGAGCCGCACCTCCTTCGGAGTGAGGGCGGCGCGCTGGAAGAGCGTCCGCCACGGCTGGAAGTAGCCGTCGGTGTTCGCCGGCGGGAGCGCCCCGATGGCCCGCAGCCCCTCGCGGAGCAGGGCGAGCATCGACTCCTTCTCGGCGTGGGTGGACAGCCGCGGGGCCTCGGCCGGCCTCCGCGACGCGCGGAAGACCTCGTAGGCCGCGACCATCACCGCGTGCGAGAGGTTGAGCGAGGGCTGGGCGGCATCGGCCGGTATGAGGACGCGCCGCCCGCAGAGCGCCAGCTCGTCGTCGCCGAGCCCGGTCGTCTCGGGCCCGAAGACCAGGGCGGCGGCGTCCTCGGCGGCCAGCGCCGCCACTTCCGCGCCCATGTCCCGCACGTCGACGACGGGCGCCCCGGCGCGGCCGCGACCGGACAGCGCGGCGACGTAGGCGGCGCCGGCCACGGCCGAGGCGAGGTCGGGAGCCACGCGCGACTGTTCGAGCACGTCGTGGGCCCCCCACGCGGTGCGCCAGCATTCGACCGTCCGCCAGTCCCCGGGGGCGACCAGCACCAGCCCATGGAGCCCGGTGTTCCGCACCACCCGCGCCGCCGCTCCCACGTTGGCGGGAGAGTCGGGGCGGACGAGGACCACCTCGACCCGGGCCAACCTAGGAGGTACCCTCCCGGACCGGAGGGATGAAGTGGATGTAGGCGTTCAGCCAGCGGATCTCCTCGTCCTTCTCGGTGAGGTCGATCTGCAGCAGGTCGCGCTGGGAGACCATGCCCACCAGCCGGTCGCCCTGCACCACCGGGAGGTGGCGGCAGCCGGCCTGCTTCATCATGCGCAGCCCGTCCTCGTGGGAGTCGTCGACGTGGGCGACGACCAGGTCGCGGGTCATCACGTCCCGCACCCTCGTCTGGTCCAGGTCGCGTCCCGCGGCCACCACCCGGCCCATGATGTCGCGCTCGGAGATGACGCCCGCCAGGCGGTCGCCCTCCAGCACCGCCACCGCGCCCACGCGGCGATCCGTCATGTAGCGGGAGGCTTCGCGGATGCTGAGGGCCGAGTCGACGTGATACGTCTCCCGGCCGTCGACGAGGGAACCGATCGTCTTGTTCATCATGGCTCTTCCCCCTCCGCGCCTCCCGAACGCTGGCGGTGGAACCGCCGCGGACCGAGATGGCTGCGGAGATACTCCAGGAGGTGCGCCCGCACGCGCTCCCGGTCGTGGTCCGACAGCTCGAGGAACTCCAGGCCGACGCCCGCCGGCAGCGACTTCGAGACGAGCGGGGCGCCCGGCGGGTGCCACCATGCCACCCGGCAGGCGGCTTCGATGGGGATCTCGTTGCCCGGCAGCCCGAAGCGGATCCGCACCCGCTCCCCGGCCGGCAGGGCGTGGGGCCTCTCCACGAACACCCCGGCCATGCCGAGGTCGATCACGAAGAGGTCTTCGCCCTGGCCGTCGGCGCGGGTGAGGCTGGCCTTGCGGATGAGGGGGATCCGGATCCTGCGCAGGATGGGGTCGGAGGGGACGTCATCCGCGGAGGCCACCGCCTTCTGCATCTTCCGGGGACCGAAATGCCACGCTAGCACCGCCCCCGCGGAGATGTCAACGAACGGCGGTCCGGGTGGCGGGCGTCGTTGACACCTCCCGAACCCCTGTGCTTGAATCCCTCGTCTTTGCCCGTCCGATCCGCCTCGTCGCCTCCCGAGGGTGCGCCTTGACCGACTCCTCCTTCAAGGACGCGACGCAGCCCACGCTGATCGTCACCGGGCCGCCCCGCGACGGTGCCCTCCTCCCGCTGGAGGCGCCCGGGGCGGAGAAGGTCCTGGGCGCCAGCCCCGACGCCCACCTCCGTCTCGAGGCGGACAACGTCGACGCGATCCATGGGACGCCGCCCGCGGCCTGATCCTCACCGACGTCGGCAGCGCGGCCGGCACCTACGTGAACGGGGAGCGGGTCGGAGCCGGCCATGCCCTCCAGGACGGAGACCGGGTGAGCCTGGGCCCCCCGGGCTCGCGGGCGAGCGTGAAGCTGCTGGTGCGCCTGCCCCGCGACCTGGGCGCGATGGCGCCCCTGCCCTTCGCCACCGGCGACCAGCCCGTCTTCGCCGTGGAGGACGTGGCGGCGGTGACCCCCTACGTGCCTCCCCCGCCCGCGCCAGCGCCGGCGGGGCTCGAGCCGGCACCGGTCCCGCCGCCGGTGGAAGAGGCGCCCGCCGCCGCGAGCCCGTCCGCCGCCGCGAAGCCGGAGCCCGCCCCGGAGCCCCCCGCCGCCAAGCCGCTTCCACTGGTCCCTCCTCCCGGCGAGCGGAGACGGCCCGCGGCCGCGGAATACGCGAGCGACGTGCCGTCGATCGTGACCGACCGCGTGCGGGAGCCGGGGCCGCTGGCTCGGCAACCGCCGGTCCGCGTCCAGGCGCGCGTCGCGGGGCCACGGCTGCTGATCGTCGGCCTCGTCACGCTGGCCGTCACCGGCCTCGCCTACTTCACTTATGGCCGGCTCCGCCAGCCGCCCCCGGTCGTCAACAGCGTCCTTCCACCCAAGGTCGAGGCCGGCCAGACGGTGGCCATCGCCGGGACGGGCTTCGGCAAGAGCGCCGAGGCCAACACGGTGCGGTTCGGCGACGCGAGGGGCGAGGTCACATCGGCTTCGGACTCCCAGCTCTCGGTGACCGTACCCGCCGCGCTGGAGGCCGCCCGGGACGGCGTGGAGATCCCGGTCAGCGTGGAGACCCGCTCCGGCCGGTCGAACGCGATCTTCCTCCGGGTCCGCCGCGTGCCGCATCCCAGCCGGCTGGAGCCCGAGGTCGCGCTGCCGGGCGAGGAGGTGGTGCTGGCCGGGGAGAACCTCGACGGCACGTCCGTGAGCGTGCAGGTGGGCGGCGAGCCGGCGGAGGTCCGCTCGGTCCAGCCCGGGGCCGTCCGGCTGGTCGTCCCGTCGATCCCGGTCACCGAGGGCCGCGCGGTGCCGGTGACGCTGCGGGTCGGCACCGAGGCCGGCCGGCCGCTGACCTTGCTGCTCGGCCGCTTGCCGCTGGTCACCGAAGTGGCGCCGGGGGCCGGGGAGCCTGGGGAGACGGTCGTCGTGCGCGGGCGCGGCTTCGATCCCGAGGCCGCCGGCAACCGGGTGACCTTCGGCGACGAGCCGGCTCTCCTCTTGTCGGCCTCGCCCACCGAGCTCAAGACGGTGGCGCCAGCCGCGGCGGCCACCGGGAGCCAGACGCCCGTGCCCGTCGTGGTGAAGGCCCGCGGCGGGACGTCCTCGGGCGCCGTCTCGTTCACGCTCGTCCGGCCCTCGACCTCGGTCTTCATCCCGCGCTTCTTCGCGGCGCCCGTCGCGTTGGACTCCGACCAGGTGTTCGTGTCCACCCTGCTCGGCCCGGTCCTGCTCCTGTCCGAGCGGGAAGCGTCCTCCTCGGTGGCCGCGCGCGCGGTGCGCGTGGCGAGCGCCCTCAACGCCGCGTTCGACGCCGCCGCCTCCCGGCCGGTCGCTTTCGAGGCACGGGACTCTCCCGCGCCGGCGGTGGCGGTGGCGGGAGGCGCGGTGGTGATGACCGCGACCGCAACCGACGCCGCCGGCTACGGGCGCGGCCCCGACCCCGCGATGAAGGGCCAACGCACCACGCCGCGCGCGCTGGGCGACTTCTGGGCCGCGCTCCTGCAGGACCAGCTCCTGCTCTTCGTGCAGCACCAGCGGCCGAGCCGGGTCCTGGAGATGTCCCCCCGCGGCAAGGCCCTGGTCGATCTCTACGCCGAAGCAGAGCGGCGCGTGGGGGCGGCCGGCGGCGTGCCGGTCGCACTCGTCAGCCCCCTCTCGCCGGTCCAGGCGCGCGCCTTCCGCGAGATGGCGATGGTCCTGCCCGCGGGGCCTTCGTCGGCCGCGGCGGCGGTCACCGGCCGGTGGGAAGGTATGATGGAGGAGACGGGTAGCGGCGAGCGGCCGATCAAGCTCCGGCTGCGGCTCGAGGGCGCGCGGCTGGCCGGCTCCCTCGCCACCCAGGCCGGAGAGCTGGCCATGGAGGTGCCCTTGGAGTCGCCCTCCTACGACAAGGGCGTGGTGAGCTTCGTCGTCACCAGCGGCGGCGCGCCGCGCCTCTTCCGGGGCACGCTCCAGGGCTCCACGATCAGCGGGACCATCCAGCGCGCGGGAGGAGACAAGCAGGCCCTGGGGCGCTTCTCGCTGCGCTACGCGGAGTGATGGCGCGGCGGGTTCCCATCCCCTTCCGCAGCCGTGCCCTGCGGGGGCGCGTGCGCTCGGGACTGGAGGAGGTCCTGGCCCGTCCCGGGCGACTGCGCGGCCTCCGGGTGGGCCTCATCGCCAACCCGACCGCGGTGACCCCGGACCTGGTCCACGCCTCGCTCGTGCTCAAGGACGCGCGCGCCGTGAAGCTCGTGGCCCTCTTCGGACCCGAGCACGGGATCTGGGCCGACGCCCAGGACCTGGTCGAGGTCGGGGACAGCCGCGATCCCGCGACCGGCCTGCCGGTGTTCAGCCTCTACGGCAAGACCCGCATCCCGACCGCCGAGATGCTGGACGGGGTGGACGCGCTGCTCTTCGACGTCCAGGACGTGGGCTCTCGATACTATACTTTCATCTATACTATGCTCTACGCCCTCGAGGCGTGCGCGCGCCACCGCCGGCTGCTGGTCGTGCTCGACCGGCCCAACCCGCTGGGGGGCTCGGTCCTGGAGGGCAACGTCCTCGAGCCGGAGTACCTGTCCTTCGTGGGGCTGCATCCGCTGCCGCCCCGGCACGCGATGACCGTCGGGGAGCTGGCGCCGCTCTTCCGGCACGAGCGAGGCCTCGACGCGGACCTGCGGGTCGTCCGGATGCGGGGCTGGCGGAGGGAGATGGCCTTCGAGGAGACCGGGCTGCCGTGGGTCATGCCCTCCCCCAACATGCCCACCGTGGATACCGCCTGGGTCTACCCCGGCGGCTGCCTGGTCGAGGGGACGAACCTCTCCGAGGGCCGGGGGACGACACGCCCGTTCGAGCTGGTCGGCGCGCCCTGGCTCGATCCGTGGCGGCTCGCCCGCGACCTCGATTCCGAGCGCCTGCGGGGCGTGCGGTTCCGCCCCACCTACTTCACGCCCACGTTCCAGAAGCACGCCGGGCGGCCGTGCGGCGGCGTGCAGGTGCACGTCACGGACCGCCGTCGATTCGCCCCCTACCTCACGTACCTGCTGTTGATCTTCCACGCCCGACGGCAGGACCCCGCCCGCTTCGCGTGGCGTGATCCTCCGTACGAGTACGAGCACGTGAAGCGTCCGATCGACATCCTGTACGGGAGCGAGGCGTTCCGGCGCTCGGCGGAGCAGGGCCTCTCCCCCCGCCGCCTCGCGGCCGGCTGGAAGCCGGGCTTGGACCGTTTCCGCCGCCGCCGCGCGCCTCACCTGCTTTACTAATCGAGAATGGTCCTTTAGCGCAGAGAGCGCAGAGACACAGATCGGGTCTCTACGGCCTCGGCGATCCTCTGCGGCTTCTGCGGGAACATGCCGCGGCGCAGATCAGGTCGTGGAGGCTTCCGAGGCGACGGGCGCGGGTGCTTCGCGGCGCGGCCGCGCGACGGGCCGGCGGGCCGTGGTCAGCACCACCGCGCCCAGGATGAGAAGCGCCCCCACGACGAGACCGGCCGAGACCGGCTCGCCGAGGAACAGGCTCCCGAGCAGCACCGCCACGACGGGGTTGACGTAGGCATAGGTGCCCACGGTGCTGGCCGGCAGCTCGTTCAAGCAGAAGGCGAAGGCCGTGAATCCGACGAGCGACCCGAAGACCGCCAGGTACAGCAGGGCCAGCCACGCCTGCGGCGAGGCGCTGGCGAACCGGCCCAGGTCCTCGCCCATGAGGCGGGACTCGACCAGCAGGACGGCCGCGCCGGCGACCATCTCCACCGCGGCGGCGCTGAAGAGCGGCAGCCGGCGCGGCACCGATTGCGAGTAGAGCGCGCCGATGCTCCACGCGATGCTCGCGAAGAGCAGGGCCCCGACGGTGGGCCAGTGGCCCCCTTCCATGGCCCCGCCGGGACGGGCCACCATCGCCACGCCGGCCAGCCCCACCAGCACGCCCAGCCACACCCGCAGCGTCCACGGCTGGCCGTGCGGGCGCAGGCCGTCGAAGAACGTCAGCCACGTCGGCATGGTGGCGACGATCAGGGCCGCGATCCCGCTGGCGATGCGCTGCTCAGACCACATCACCAGCGCGTTGCCGAAGGCCAGGAGCAGGACGCCCGCGAGCGCGTAGTCGGCGAACTGGCGGCGGGTGGGCCGTCCATGCCTCCGGTCGGCGATCACGGCCACCCCGGCCATGACCAGGCCGGCGGTCCCGAACCGCACCGCGGCCGCGGCGAAGGGAGGCAGCTCCCGCACCGCGACCCGGATCGCCAGGTAGGTCGAGCCCCACACCACATAGACGACCAGCAGCGCGAGCCAGGGAAGCCATCGGCGATGACGCGGTGACATCGGGGTTCCTCGGATCAGGCGCTCAGCCGGCGACGAGCGGGGGCTCCATCGGCCCGAGGGCGCCCTTTTCCAGAACGGTCTCCAGCACGAAAGCGGTGCGGGAGGACTGCAACGCGCGGGTGGCTTGCAGCTCGCCCAGGAGCTCGTTGACGTCTTCGATCCGGCGGCACAGCACCTGGGCAACGAAGCAGTCCTCGCCGCTCACCCGGTACACCGAGCGCACGAGCGGGTTGGCGGTGAGGCGCCGCAGGACATCCTTCTCCCGGGCGAGGGGGGCGGCGCCGTCGAGCGTGATGCGGACCTGCGCCCGGACCTCCAGGCCCAGGGCCAGCGGATCGACGTCGGCCCGATACCCGCGGATGACCCCCCGCCGCTCGAGGTCGCGGATCCTTTCCGTGACCGCCTGACGGGAGAGCCCGAGGTCCTTGGCCAGGGCGGCGGCCGAGCGGCGGCCGTTGTGCGACAGGGCCAGGAGGAGGCCCCGATCGACTTCGTCCAGGGCGGCCCGGGTGCGGGCTCGCTTTCTCCTCGCCATGACGCAAGAGATTGTCGCCCATTGTCATACGTATGTCAATCGATATCAGTTCGATCATTGACATTTGAAGAAGCGTCGGCCGTTTCCGCCGTCGGCGGGGTTGCTGGCTCCTCGGCGGCCGGCCCCACGTGATCGACGGGCCACGCCCACAGCCGGGGCCCGCGTCCCTGCGCCCGTCCCTCCGACCACCAGCGGATGAACTCCTCGTACACGAGAGACCTCCCCCAACCCCCCTTGATCGTTACGACGGTTAGACGCTACCACGTCCATGGATAACCTGTCAACTTGATTTTGGGAGTTAGTGAGTCCATAGTAGGGCCATGGGACGTCGGCCCGAATACGCGTTCGACCTCTCGGCGGGCCGCCTATGCCTGGACTTCGCCAATACGCTCAGCAATCGCCGTATGGAGCCGAAGGAGAGGCTGCAGAGCTACGAGGATCTCGTGGCGTGGGCGCGGCAGACCGGGCTCGTCGACCCGGTCGCGGCCTCGGATCTGCTGCGTGAGGCTACCCGTCGCCCGGCCGAGGCGCAGGCGGTGCTCGAGCGCGCCCGCGCCCTGAGGGAGGCGCTCTTCGTCCTCTTCTCGGCGGCCGCGGCCGAACGGACGCTTCCCGGCGGTGCGCTGGCGGCCCTCAACGCCGCCCTGCCCGCAGCGCTCGCCCACCGCCGTCTGGGCCAGGCCGCGAGCGGCCTCGCCTGGAGCTGGGAGCCGGCCGGCGGCGCTTTCGACTCGCTGCTCTGGCCGATCGTGCATTCGGCGGCGGATCTTCTCGCCTCGGACGAGAGGCGGGCGCTGCGGGAGTGCGCGGCCGGCACCTGCGCCTGGCTCTTCCTCGACCACAGCCGCAACCATAGCCGGCGCTGGTGCGACATGAAGGTCTGCGGCAACCGGGTCAAGGCCCGCCGCCACTACGAGCGCGCGCGCCGGCACGCCGGCCGGACGCCAACGGCAAAACCCTCTTGACGGCCGCGCGGCCGCGGAGGAAGAATCGGGTTCTCGGAGTCATCTCTTCCGGGGCCGCTTCTCCGCGGCTCGAGCGAGGTCGGCCATGCCCCATCCCTCCGACAAGGACGACGACAGCGGCCCGGGTGTCTCCCGGCGCACGTTCCTGAAGACGGCCGGCGTCGGCGCCGCCGCGAGCAGCCTGGCCGGGGTAGCGATCAGCCAGGCCGCCGGTGCGAAGGTGCTCGGTCCCGGCCCGGTGCCCCTCACCCTCAAGGTCAACGGGGCCGCCCGCACCGTGACCGTCGAGCCGCGGGTCACCCTGCTGCGGGCTCTCCGCAACCACCTCGACCTCACCGGGGCCAAGGAGATCTGCGACCGCGGGGCGTGCGGCGGCTGTACCGTGCTCTTCGACGGCGAGCCCATCGCCTCCTGCCTGATGCTGGCCGCCGATGCCGAAGGCCACGAGATCACCACCGTCGAAGCTCTCGGCACCCCCGAGGCGATGAGCCCGTTGCAGGCGGCCTTCGTCGAGGCCGACGCGCTGCAGTGCGGCTTCTGCACCCCCGGCTTCGTCGTGGCCTCCACGGCGCTGCTCCGCAAGAACTCCAACCCGACGCTCGAGGAAGTGAAGGACGGCCTGGCCGGCAACATCTGCCGCTGCGGCACCTACTCGCGGGTCTTCGAGGCGGTGCAGAAGGCGGCCCGGACGACGGCCCCGACGCGGCCGGTCAAGAGGGGGTAGGCCATGCAGGAACAGAAGCCTCCCGAAGGCCCGACGGTCACGTTCAGCGTCAAGGCCGGCCACGCGAGCAAGCCCCAGACCCTGGAGGTCCACGCCGCCGAGGGCGACCTCAAGCCGTGGGACCTCGACAGCAAGCTGCGGGTCGTCAAGGGCCGGCAGCCGCGCCTGGACGGCCGGTACAAGGTCACCGGCCGCGCCAAGTACACCTACGACGTCAACCTGCCCGGCATGCTCTGGGGCCGGATGATCCGCGCCAGCGTGCCCGCCGGCCAGATCGTCAAGATCGACACGTCCAAAGCCGAGGCCCTGCCCGGCGTCAAGGCGGTGTGGACGACCGACGCCCGGACCGTGCGCTTCGCGGGACAGGACGTGGCGGCGGTGGCGGCGGTCTCCCCCGAGCTGGCCGAAGACGCGGCCCGCCTGGTCCAGGTGACCTACGACGAGGCGCCCTACGTCACCGACCTCGAGAAGGCCATGGAGGAGGGAGCGCCGCTCGTCTACGAGCCCGACAAGATGCCGGGCCCGAAGGACGTGCCCCGGAAGGGCAACGTGGTCGGGCCGACCTCGCCCCGGCGCGGCGGCAACCGCGGCGACGTCGAGAAGGGCTTCGCCGGCGCGGCGGCGACCGTCGAGGCCACCTACCTGGTCCCCACCCACACCCATTCCCCGCTCGAGACCCACGGCGTGATCGCGAAGTGGGACGGCGACCACCTCACGGTGTGGGCGTCGACCCAGGGTGTCTTCACCGTGCGGGACGGGATGGCGGAGGCCCTCGGCATCGACCGCAAGAACGTCAACGTCATCACCGAGCACATGGGCGGCGGTTTCGGCAGCAAGCTCGCCCCCTCGGCGAGCGGCAGCGCTTTCGCGGTCGTGGCGTGCAAGCTCGCCAAGCAGGCCGGGGCGCCCGTGAAGCTGATGCTGAACCGCCACGAGGAGCACCTCTGCACCGGCAACGCCCCCAGCGCGCGCATGACCGTCCGCCTCGGCGCCACCCGCGACGGCACGCTGACCGCCGTCCATTACCGCTCCTTCGGCTCGGCGGGGATCGCGGGCGGCGCGGGGACGGGCGGGCCCGCGGGGGCGCTCTACGCCAACAACCCCAACCTGAAGATCGAGGAGCACGACGTCTTCACCAACGCCGGGCCGGCCGCGCCGCTGCGCGCCCCCGGCCACTCGCAGGGCGCCTTCGCGCTCGAGTCGGCGATGGACGAGCTGGCGGACAAGCTCGGCATGGACCCCCTCGAGCTGCGGCGCAAGAACGAGTCTTCGCCGGTCCGGCTCGTCGAGTACGACCTCGGGGCCAAGGCGATCGGCTGGGAGCGCCGGAGCAAGAAGCCCGGGGAAGGGGCGGGCCCGCGCAAGCGCGGCATCGGCATGGCGAGCGGCAACTGGTACGTGATCGCGCGCGGCAGCGGCGTGGGGGCCGAGGTGAGGGTCCACCGCGACGGCAGCGTGGAGTACTTCTCGGGCGCCCAGGACATCGGCACCGGGTTCCGGACCGCGATGGCCATGGTGGTGGCCGAGGAGCTGGGCGTCAAGACGACCGATATCAAGCCCAACGTCGGCGACAGCCGCTGGCCCGAGGGTCCCGGCTCGGGGGGCAGCAACACCACCAACTCGGTGGCGCCGGCGGTGCGCCTGGCCGCCCACGACGCGCGCATGAAGCTCTTCGCGGGGGCGGCGCCGCTGCTGGGCGCGAAGCCGGAGGAGCTCGACGCCGCCGACGGCAAGATCTTCGTCGCCGCCTCGCCGGGCAAGAGCGTGACGTTCAAGCAGGCGGCGGCGAAGATGCCGGGCGAGGTGATCGCTTCGGTGGCCGAGCGCAAGAAGCAGTACGAGACCTACCGCCAGGACCTGGCCGGCGCCCAGTTCGTGGAGGTGGAGGTGGACACCCAGACCGGACAGGTGCGGGTCCTGAAGGTCGTCTCCGCCAACGACTGCGGCATCCCGATCAACACCCTCACCACCGAGAGCCAGATCATCGGCGCCATGATCCAGGGCGTGTCGTGGGCACTCTTCGAGGACCGGGTGCTCGATCGCAACGTGGGGACGATGGTCAACCCCAACCTCGAGTCGTACAAGGTCCTTTCCTCGAAGGACATGTTCGAGGCGGTGCCCATCGTCACCGAGGTCGCCAACGCCGGCAACAACACCTCCGCCGCCGGCATCGGCGAGCCGCCCATCGTGCCGTCGCTGGCCGCAGTGGCCAACGCGGTCTTCAACGCCACCGGGGCCCGGGTGCGGACCCTGCCCATGACGCCCGACCGGGTGCTGGCCGCCCTGGCCGAAGCGCGGAGGGGGTGAGCCATGAACTCCTTCGAATTCGCCCGCGCGACGAGCGTCGCCCAGGCCCGCGAGCTGCTGGCCGAGAAGCCGGGCGCCGTCCTCAAGGCCGGGGGCATCGACCTGCTCGACCACCTCAAGGAGCGCCTCGTCGAGCCGCCCCGCGTGGTGGACCTGAAGTCGATCCCCGGGCTGGCCCGGATCACCGCCGAGGCCGACGGCGGCCTGCGGATCGGCCCCATGGCCACCCTGGCCCAGCTCGCCGCCCACCCGGCGGTCCAGAAGAGCCATCCTGCCCTCGCCCAGTCCTGCCGCGAGGCGGCTTCCCCCCAGATCCGCAACGTGGCGACGATCGGCGGTAACGTGCTCCAGCGGCCGCGGTGCTGGTACTACCGGCTCGAGTCGTACAAGTGCCTCAAGAAGGGCGGCGACGTCTGCTATGCGGTGGGGGGCGAGAACCGCTACCACGCGATCTTCGGCGGCGGCCCGTCCTACGCGCCCCATCCCTCCAACGCGGCGGTGGCCCTGGTGGCATTCGGGGCGAGCTTCGTGATCGAGGGCGACAAGGGACCGCGGACGGTCGCCGCGGGCGACTTCTTCACGCTGCCCACCAAGGACCCCCAGCGCGAGAACCTGCTCCAGCCCGGCGAGGTGCTGACCGAGATCCGCGTCCCCTCCGCCGCCGGCTGGCGCTCCGCCTACGACGAGATCCAGGAGCGGGCCGACTTCGACTGGCCGCTCGTCTCGATCGCGGCCGCGGTCAAGAACGAGGGAGCAACGGTGCGCGACGCCCGGGTCGTGCTGGGCGCGGTGGCGCCGATCCCGTGGCGCTCGGCTCGCGCCGAGCAGGCGCTCTCCGGCAAGGCGCTCGACGAGGCGGCCGCGACCGCGGCCGCGCGGGCCGCGGTGGTCGGCGCCGCGCCCATGTCCGACAACGGCTACAAGGTGGGGCTCGTCCAGACGCTCGTCCGCCGCACGCTGCTCTCGCTGGCCTAGTCTAGAGGTCTGTCATGGAAGCTGAAGTCAGAGACGTCCCGGTGTGCAAGCGGCTCCGCACGAAGATGTACTACGTCGTGGGGCGCGACCACGTCGACCTGCGGGAATCGTCGCCCACCGCCCAGTACTGGTGCTCGCGCACGGCGATCGTCCTCGGCCCGGACGAGATGTACTGCAGCCCCGAGGTCTGCCAGCCGGGGCGCGCCTGCTTCGAGCCCGAGTAGCGCGTTCAAAAAACCGGACGCAGGCGTGCGAAGATCCAATCCTCTGGATTTCGTGAGCAGACCTCTCGTCGTAAGTAACTGAAACACCTCATATCCTGCGGTTACCGAGCCGTGGCTCGTGCTTTGCTTGAGTGCCGTCGACCCGAAACAGTCGACGTTTCCGGCTCCACCAGGGATTCAAAGAGAGGATTGGAAGAAAAAAGATGAGACGCCAACTCACTTGGGCGATCGCCTTGGTCGTGGCCGGCGCCGTCGCCGCCTCCGCCCAGACCACCGGACGAGTCGTGGGTCAGGTCCTGGATCCCTCGGGCTCGGGGGTGCCCGGGGTGTCAGTGACCGTCACGAACCCTCAGCTCCAAGGCTCGCTCTCGACCGTCACCGACGGCAGCGGCAACTTCAGGTTCCTCAGGGTCCTCCCGGGCAGCTACCGCATCCGGGCGGAGCTCGCCGGCTTCAAGACCGTGGAGCAAGCCGACGTGCAGGTCGGCCTCGACCGGACCGTCACGCTCTCCTTCAAGATGGAGGTGGCTCCGGTCTCGGAGACCGTGACCGTGGAGGGCGGCGCGCCCGTCATCGACGTCACCAGCCCGGCCACCGGCGTCAACGCGACGGCCGACCTGTTCAACCGCCTGGCCGTTCCCCGGAACATCTACGGCATCGCGCGGGTGGCCCCGGGCACGCAGGACGACGGGGTCGGGCCGACCTTCTACGGCTCCAGCGGCGCCGAGAACCAGTACATCATCGACGGGCTCAACACGACCGGCGTGGAGGTGGGCGGGGAGGCCAAGAACCTGAACTTCGACTTCGTGCAGGAGGTCGAGATCAAGACCGGCGGCCTGCCCGCCGAGTACGGCCGCATCACCGGCGGCGTCATCAACGTGCTCACCAAGTCGGGCGGCAACCAGTTCCGGGGCTCCGCCTTCGGCTTCTTCGAGGGCAAGGGCCTGCAGAGCGACAACACCACCGCCAGCAAGCGGCCCCAGACGACCACGACCGTCAGCGACATCGACCAGAAGTGTGACTTCGGCGGCGAGCTGGGCGGCTATCTGCTCAAGGACAAGCTGTGGTTCTTCGGCGCCTACAACCGGACGGGCGAGACCGACAACACCACCGTGATCCGGCCCCTGACGGCCCCCGGGGCGCCCGCCAAGGGCAGCGTGGTCCCGGTCGACGTCACCAGCAACCGCTTCGCCGGCAAGCTGACCTGGCGGCCGAGCGAGAACCACACGCTGACCGGCTCGGCCTTCGGCGACCCCACGAAGCGGGACGGCGTCATTTTCACGATCGCCGGACCTCCGAGCACGTTCAGCGGCATCCGCAACACCGGCAGCACCGATCTCGTGGCCCGCTACGACGGCACCGTGAGCAACTCCTTCCTCGTGCGGGCCACTGCTGGCCGCCACCGGGAGAAGAGCAAGTACGGGGGCGCGGGGAGGGAGATCCCGCAGATCCGCGACAGCACGGTCGTTCCGACGGCGCGCTCCGGCGGATTCGGCTTCTTCCAGGACCAGGACTTCACGCGCGACGTCTACAAGCTGGATCTGACGAAGTTCCTGGGGAGCCATGAGTTCAGGCTCGGGGGCGATTTCGAGAACGTGAAGGGCGTGACCAGCAACTTCTATACCGGCGGCGATCTGGTGGAGAAGTTCCGCGATCGGACCAGCGGGGTCATCTACTATCGGCATCGCTTCTACATCAATGACCGCGCGTCGGGGTTCGTCCGGACCGATCCCTCGACCTGGCAGCCGGCCCTTCCCTTGACCTCGTCCCCCAACACGCACAACTTTTCGACGTTCCTGCAAGACAACTGGAAGCTCGCCAAGGGCTTCTCGTTGAACCTGGGCGCGCGGTGGGAGCGCCAGGAGCTCGGCGACCGCGACGGCAAGACCGTGATCGACCTGAAGAAGAACTGGGCGCCCCGCGTGGGCTTCGTCTGGGACGTGGCCAACAACGGGAAGAGCAAGGTCTACGCGAACTACGGCCGCTTCTACGAGAGCATCCCGATGGACATCCAGTTCCGGTCGTTCGGAGGCGAGCTGCTCGGCTTCCAGTACAACTTCGACCCCACGCCTAGGTCGTACACGGCCAATCCTGCCGCTCCCCGGAAGTCGTCCGTCCTGGGCAGCACCATCGAGCCGGTCGATCCCAACCTCAAAGGCCAGTACATCGACGAGTACCTCGTGGGCTTCGAGTACGAAGTGGCGAAGGACCTGGCCGTCGGGGTCAAAGGAGCGTACCGCAACCTGGGCCGCGTGATCGAAGACTTCCTGGTCCCGTCGGAGGGCAGCTACTTCGTCGCTAATCCGGGGATCGGCCTGGGCAAGGACCTCGCTTTCTACGACGGCGTGAGCACGGCTCCGGCGCCGAAGGCCAAGCGGAAGAACTACAGCCTGGAGCTGACCGCCCGCAAGCGCTTCAGCGACAACTGGCAGCTCCTGGCCAGCTACGTCTTCTCCAAGCTCGAGGGCAACTACGACGGGACCTTCCAGAACTCGACCGGACAGCTCGACCCCAACATCAACTCCGCCTTCGACTACGCCGACTTCCTCGTCAACGCCGACGGCCGGCTTTCCATCGACGTCAAGCACCAGGTCAAGCTGGACGCCAGCTATCAGTTCAAGGGCGCCCTCGACGGCCTGAACCTCGGCCTGTCGACGCACTGGTACTCGGGCCTGCCGGAGAACGCCTACGGCTACTCCTTCGCCTACGCCAACTGGGAGTACTACCTGGTGCCGCGGGGTTCAGTGGGCCGGCATCCATCCGACTACGATGCGGACCTCCACGTGGCCTACCCGGTCAAGCTCGGCAACCGCAGCAAGCTCAACCTGGTCGTGGACGTCTTCAACATGTTCGACCGCCAGGCCATCACGCAGTTCGACGAGCGCTACAACCTGAGCCAGGACGGCGCCTGCGCCGGCGTGCCGGACACGATCTGCAACGGTGACGGCGGCATCAAGAACCTTCCGGGGACGGTCGACCCCGCGGGCTCGATCCCGAACCCGCTGGCGACGGCCACAAACCCCGACTACCTCAGGAAGGGGATCGGCTTCACCGGCCAGCGCAGCATCCGTCTGGGAGTGCGCGTGACCTTCTAGCGAGCGAAGGGGGTTGCTCGGCCCCCGGCCGCTGTACGGACCATCCGGGACGGCGAAAAAGGGGCCTCGTCAGCGAGGCCCCTTTTCCTTCCCTCCCGCTATACTCGTTCTCCCCCGATGCGACGCCCACGGCTCCTCGCCCTCGCGCTCGTCGCAGCCACCCTGGCCACGGGCCTCGTGGTCGGCGTCTCACGACGGGGAGGTGGCGCCTCCCACCCGCCCGCTGCCGATTCCGAAGACCAGACCGTGCCGGCGGTGGCCCGGGCCGGGCAGGCCGGCCGGCCCGTGCTCTTCGTGGGGCTGGACGGCGCGGACTGGCAGCTCCTCGACCGGTACGTCGCCGAGGGGTCCATGCCCAACCTCGCCCGCCTGGTGCGGGAAGGGACGGGCGGGACGCTGACCACCAACCACCCTCCGCTGTCTCCCCTGGTGTGGACCACGATCATGACGGGCGTCAGCCCCGTGCAGCACGGGATCCTGGATTTCACCCGCTGGAACCCCGTGGACGGCCGCAAGGAGCCCATCACGAGCGACGAGCGGAGAGTCCCGGCCGTCTGGAACATGGCCAGCTACGGCGGGAAGCGCGTGGCCGTCTTCGGGCTCTGGGCCACCTACCCCGCGGAGCCGGTGAACGGTCTCGTGGTCTCGGACCGCCTGTTCTCGTTCCTCTACAAGGAGCACGCCCCGCCCGCGGGCGTGGTCTACCCGGCGGCGCAGGAGGACTGGGCGCGGGCGGCCCTCGCGCGAGCGGAGCGGGACGTGGGCTTCGATGTCCTCAAGGGCGACGTCCCCTCGCTCACGGAGGCGGAGTACCGGAGCCAGGCCGACGTCAGCGATCCCTATGCCCAGCCGGTGAGCGCCCTCCGGCGCATCCTGATCGAGACCCGCGTCTACCATGACCTGGCGACCGACTGGATGCGACGCGAGCGACCCGAGCTGACCATCCTCTACCTGCAGGGCACCGACACCATCGGGCACGTGTTCGCACCCTATGCGCCGCCACGCCAGCCGGCAGTGAGCGAGGCGAGCTACGAGCGCTTCCACCAGGTGCCGGAGCGCTACTTCCGCCACGTCGACGTCTTGCTGGGGGAGTACGCAGAGCTGGCACGGACCTCGGGCACGGTCCTCATGCTGGCCTCCGACCATGGCTTCCAGTGGGGCGAGGGGCGGCCCACGGAGCTGTCGAGCTTCGCTCATGCCACGGCCGCGAAGTGGCATCGGCGGGAAGGGATCTACCTCCTCTGGGGGGCCGGCGTCGACGCCTTCCCCGGCCATCCGCACCGGGGCGGCGTGGGGCAGGTCTGCTCCACGCTCCTCGCGCTGCTGGGGCTGCCGCCGATGCAGGACGGTCAGACGCCGCTGACGGGCGTGCGCGCGGCCGGCGGCCCCCCCCTCGACTACGCGGCGTACTATCGACCCCGGCCGCCCCCGCGCCCCGCGCGCCAGGCCGACGGGGACGCCTTGGAGAAGCTGCGGGCCCTTGGCTACATCGGCGGATCGGCATCGGAGTCCGCTCCGCGTTCCGGCTCCACGCGCACGGCGGGCTCCTACAACAACGAGGGGTTGATCCTGCGCGACGAGGGCCGCACCGGCCCGGCCATGGAGGCCTTCGACAAGGCGCTGGCTCTGGACCCCGACCTGGCCTCGGCGCTGTGGAACCTGAGCGATCTGCTCTTCGCGGAGAAGCGGGACCTGGACCGCTCGGACCAGCTCCTCGTGCGGGCAGTCGCCCACGGTCTCCCGGAAGGAACCAGGTACCTCGTGGGCCGCGCGATCGGATACCAGCGCGAGGGTCAGGCCCAGCGCAGCCTTCGCCTCGTGACGGAGGCCGCCGAAGCGGCCCCGGACGAGCCCGACTTCTGGCTGTTCAAGGGGCGCTACCGGGTCGAGCAGCGCGACTGCGTGGGGGCCCTCGAGGACTTCGAGGCCGCGGTGCGCCTGGCGCCTCGAAACCCCGCCGCCCACGCCGCCGCGGGGCTGGCCCGGATCTGCCTCGGCGATCGGGAAGGGGCGCGGCGCAGCTTCCTACGCTCCCTGGAGCTGGACCCGCGGCAGCCGAAGGTGCGTGAGTACCTCGGACGACTCTGACGGTGGAGCATGCGATCCTCCTCATCCTGCTGCCATCGCTGCTCTACGGTGTCGGCACCGGCGACCAGACCATGCGGCGGCGCGAGGCTGTGCAGCACTACCGCTCCGGGCAACGGGCCCTGCAGGCGGAAGTGTGGGACGAGGCGGAGCGGGAGTTCCGGGAGGCCGTGCGCCTCGATCCCCTGCTGGCCTCGGCCCACTACGGCCTCGGCCAGGTGTACATGGGCACCAGGCGCTACGCCGAAGCGGTCGTTGCCTACCGCGCCTGCCGGGAGGCGTTCCACGCCGACGACTCCGCTCACCTCATGGACAACAAGGCCGCGGAGGAGAGGCTGGAGGACCAGATCCAGGCGCTGAAGGATCAGGTGCGGCTGCTGCAGAGCGGGCGGACCACGACCGTCAACCCCGCGGTGACCATCCAGCGGCTGGAGGACCAGGTCCACGACCTGGAGCGCCGCCGCCACCGCGCCGGCAGCGAACCCCAGGCGACGCCTCCCGGCGTCTCTCTCGCCCTCGGCAGCGCCCTCTTCCGGACGGGGGCCATGGAGGAGGCCGAACGCGAATACCTGGCCGTCCTCAAGGTCAACCCGAACCAGGGAGAGGCCCACAACAACCTGGCCGTCGTCTACATGCTGACGGGACGGCTCGACGAAGCGGAGCAGGCCGTCGCCCGCGCGGAGAAGGCCGGCTTCCGCGTGAACCCGAAGCTCAAGCAGGACATCGAGGCCCGCAAGGCGCCGCGCTGAAGCGGGCCCGACCGCGTCAGGCGGTCTGGATCACCTTCAGCACGCGCATCGCCTGGATGGAGACCTGGGCCGCCACCCGGCCGGCCAGGTCGATGAACGCCTGGGCGGCCGGGGCTTCGGGAGCGGCCACGACGATCGGAGCGCCCTCGTCTCCCCCCGAGCGGACGCGGGTGTCGATCGGGACCTCGCCCAGGAAGGGGATGCCGAGGTCCTCCGCCATCTTCGCCCCGCCGCCGTGGCCGAAGATCTCGGTGCGCTCCTGGCAGTGCCCGCAGACGAAATAGCTCATGTTCTCGATCGCGCCCAGGACCGGGATGTTGAGCTGGCGGAACATGGCCACCGCCTTGCGCACGTCGGAGACCGAGACTCCCTGCGGCGTCGTCACCACGACCGCGCCCGCCACCGGCACGCTCTGGGCCATGCTGAGCGACACGTCGCCGGTGCCAGGCGGCAGGTCCACCACCAGGTAGTCCAGCTCGCCCCACTCCACGTCGCGCATGAACTGCTGGACCGCCCCGTGGAGCATGGGGCCGCGCCAGATCACCGGCTGGTCGGGAGGCACCAGCATCCCCATCGAGATGGCCTTGATGCCGTGGGCCTCGGGCGGAACGATGCGCTTCTCCCCGCTCACCCGGGGCTGGTCGGTCACGCCGAGCATCTGGGGGACGTTGGGCCCGTAAACGTCGGTGTCCATGAGGCCGACCCGCGCGCCCTTCAAGGCCAGGGCCACCGCGAGGTTCACCGCGGTGGTGGTCTTGCCGACACCCCCCTTGCCCGCCCCCACGGCGACGATGTTCCGGATGCCGGGCACGGCCTGGCGGCCGAAGCCGCCGCGGGCCCGGACCTCGGCCGTCATCTTCGCCCGCGCCGCCGTCACGCCGGGCAGGGCGGCGATCTTCCTCTCCGCCTCCGCCTTCATCTCGTCCCGGACCGGGCAGGCCGGGGTCGTCAGCTCGATCGTGAAGTCCACCGCACCGTCCACGATGCGGACGTCCTTGACGAATCCGAGGCTCACGATGTCCTTGTGCAGGTCCGGGTCCTGCACGGTGCGCAGCGCGGTGAGAACGTCCTCCTGGTTGATGCTCACGTGGTCTCGGGCCTCAATGCGCAGCTAGAGCCGCGTCCACGGTCTGCTGCAGCTTCTCGAACTTGTGCGGGGTGGAGCCGAGGATCTTGGTGCGGATGGTCCCCTGGCCGTCGATGACGAAAGTCGTGGGAAAGCCCTGGTTGGCGCCAAAGATGTCCTGCAGCTTGTCGTCGCCGAGGAGCTGACGGTAGGGGATCCGGTTCTCCCGCACGAAGTCCTGGATCTCCTGCGGCTCGCCGGAATCGAAGACGACGCCGATGACCTCGACGCCCCGGCCCTGGTTCTTGTGCCAGAACTCCGCGTAGTCGGGGATCTCCTTCAGGCAGGGGCCGCACCAGGTCGCCCAGAAATCCAGCACCACCACCCTGCCCTTGAGGGAGGTCAGGCTCACCTTGCCTCCTGCCAGGTCGGGCAGGTCGAACGAGGGCGCGGCGCGCACCTCCGCCAACGGCTCCCGGCACGCCGCGAGGCCGGCCGACATCAGCAGGGCGGTCAGCACGGCCGCCCCTCCCCTCTGCATCCAGCCATTATACCTAGCCGATCCGGGTCAACCCCGGAAACAGCTTCGAGAAGAAGCCGGACAGCGTGGTCAGGCGGTTGGTCAGCAGCAGGAGGCCCACCCCCACCAGCAGCGCCCCCGCCACGTACTCCACCGCCTTCATGTGGCGCTTGAGCCGGCCCGACGCGGCAAAGAAGCGGTTGACGGCGAGGCCGGCGGCGACGAAGGGAACCCCGAGGCCGGCCGAGTAGGCGGCGAGGAGGCCCACCCCCTGGCCGACCGTTTCCTGCTGCGACGCATAGAAGAGGATGCTGCCCAGGATGGGGCCGATGCACGGCGTCCAGCCGAAGGCGAAGGCGAGGCCCACGAGGTAGGCGCCGAGGAGGCCGAGCGGCCGGCTGCCCACCGCCGCCCGCTTCTCGTAGAGCAGCCACTTGATGGGCAGGATGCCGGCCGTGTGGAGGCCGAGCACGATGATGATGGCCCCCCCGATCATCCCCAGCTCGCGCTTGTAGCTCTGCAGGGTCGCCCCGACCAGGGTGGCGGCGGCGCCGAGGCCCACGAACACCGTGGAGAAACCCAGGACGAACACGAGGCTGGTCAGCCCGACCCGGTACGAGAGGCTCCGCGGCGCCTCGCTGCCCCGCAGCTCCGCCAGGTTGACGCCGCTGATGAACGAGAGGTAGCCGGGCACGATCGGCAGCACGCACGGGGAGATGAACGACACGAAGCCCGCCGCCACCGCGGTCAGGAGCGACACCGACTCGTTCACTGCACGCGCTCCAGCATCAGGTTGTCGCAGGCCTTGCGGCCCACCTTGGCCAGGTCGTGCCAGCGGCCGTCGATCTTCACCCGCACCACGTCGGCGGTGAAGTCGTTGTTGGTGCCGCACACGTCGCAGGCGCTCAGCAGCCACGAGCCGACCCCGTAGATGTCGGCCGGGACCTTCAGCTCCTCGAACTGCCGGATGCGGGCCGGGGTGAAGCCGCCGGTCACGGCGATCTTCACCTCCCGGCAGTACTGCTCGGCGACGCGGCGGTCCGCCTCGGGCAGGTCCCAGGTGGTCCACTCCCGGTCGATGGCCTCGCGCATCGCGAACACGAGCCGCGGGTTCACGCCGCAATCCAGCCGGCGGTCGCCCAGCGGCGGCACCGAGACGTCACGCAGGTTCGAGGCGGTGTCGGGCCGGACGCCGTAAAGCTTGTACTTGCGCGCCTCTTCGGGCCGGCCCTCCTTGAGGTGACGGAGGTAGGGCCGGAAGAGGGCGCGGATGACCTCCAGCGAGGTGCCCACGCAGTCGTTGCGGAAGTCGACGAGGGCGATGCGGGGAATGTCGGCCGGGCGGGTGGCCGCGAAGGCGAGGGTCGCCTCCGCGGTGTCGCCCAGGAAGCAGGCGATGGCCGCGTGGGCCACCGTGCCACCGCCCGCTCCGCCCCACCAATCACCCTGGGCGTCGGTGGAGACGTAGGCGGCCAGGCTCTTGCCGAAGTTCTGGTTGAAGAGCTGGACGGCGATCTGGTACGCGTAGCCGTCGGCGGCCTGCACCTCGTGGGCGTCGAAGCGGGCGGGGAAGAACAGCACGGTCTTGCCCCGGGCGGCCTTCAGCACCTCGTAGACGTTGGTGGCCACGCGGCTCCCCCGGGTGAGCGCCCCCAGGGTGGGGGTCTCCAGGATCGCGAAGTCGCGGTAACGCCCGCGGACCCTCATCACGGGGCTCACGTTCATCGGATCGCCCTCGTAGGCGGCCTCGGTGCCGTCGTGGACGGCCCACACCTCCATGCGGTCGAACGTGCTCACGAACCGTCCCTTGTCGTCGAAGTAGCCGGTGCACTCGGAGAGCATGGCCAGGGCCTTGTCGACCCCCACCACCACCGCCGAGGGCTGGCGCCGGTGGAACCACTGCATCTCGACTTCGAGGGAGCCCACGTCGAGCCGGCGCAGCTCCACGTCCAGGTCGGCCAGGTCCGGCGCGCGGCCGCCGAAGCGATACCCCTGGGCGGCCAGCTCGGCCAGGGTCGCGGCGATGTTGATGAAGTACTTGTCCGAGTACCATCCCTGCCGCATCCGTTCGACGTCCAGCTTGAAGACCGGGGCCGGGAGGCGGCGGCGATCGAAGACACTCATGCAGACTGATTATAGTGGCCGGACCGCAAGCGCCTCGCGCGCGGGCGCCCCGACGTTCGATCTTTGACCCCCCGTATGGTCTACTTATCCGGCTCGGGTAGCCCATGCAGTCCGGCCCCCCCCTCGAGGTCCTGGACGTCTCCCTCTACCGCCGGGGACAGCTCATCACGGCGCTCGCGCGCTCGATCTCGCTCGGGCTCGGGCTGCTCTCGCTCGCTTTCCTCTGGAACGGTCCCCGCACGCGTCCCTATCCCGCTCTCGCGGTGGCCGCCGCGTACCTCTTCTTCTCGCTGGCCAGCGAGGTGGCGCGCCGGCGCTCCCGCCGGAGGACCGGCAAGGTCGTCCACGACGTGGCCGACGCGCTCGCGGTGGGAGCCGGGGCGGCCTTCACGGGCGGCCTCGACAGCCCGATCTGGCTGCTCCTCTACCCGCACGTGGTGGCCGTCTCGCTGCGGGGCGGGCTCTCCTATGCGATGGCGATGGGCGTCCTGGACGCGGTGATCGTCTCCGTCCTGGCCGCGCTCTCGGACCAGCCCCTCGGCTCCCTGCACGCGGTGGCCCTCCTCTTCTGCGCCTTCATGGGCGGGACGGCCAGCTCCTACCTGCAACAGGTCCAGCGGCGGCTGTCGAGGGTGAACGAGGAAGTCTCGGTCGCCAACCGGCAGTTGTCGGAGACGGTCTCCGCGCAGGCGTCGGCGCGGCGCGAGCAGGAGCAGGCGCTCGGCCGCCTGCAGGACAGCGAGGCGCGATACCGCAAGCTGCTGGAGGCGATCCAGGACGGGGTGGTGATCCTCCAGGACGGCCGCGTGGCCTATGCCAACCGCGTCGCGGCGGCGATGATCGGCGAGACGCCCGCGGGACTGCTGGGGACCGACCTCCTCGACCTCGTCGCCCCCGAGGACCGCCGGAAGCTGCTGGAGGGCTACCGGCGCTGGGAGCAGCCCGCGGACCTCTCCGCCACCGTCGACGCCCGGCTCCAGACGCGGTTGGGCGAGCCGCTGCTCGTCAGCGTGCGGGCGGGGTCCGTGGAGCTCGAGGGCCGGCGGTCGGTCATCGCCACCCTGCGCGACATCACGCGCGAGCGGAGGATGGAGAGGCAGGTGCAGGCCCACGCCGAGCGGCTGGCCGCGGTCAACGAGATCGCCAACGCCGTCAACCTCAACCTCACCATCGAGGACATCTTCGCCGTGGTGGCGGAGGAGACCCGCCGCCTCGTCCCCTTCGACCGGCTGACCCTCGCCCTGCTGTCGGAGGAAGGCCCGGCGGTGCAGGTGATCGCGATCGGGGCCGGGGCGGGCCGCCCGCCCGTGTTCCTCGCCCGCGAGCCGGTCGAGTGGGCCTTCCGGCATCCCCAAGCGTGGTGCGGCGACGAGCAGGATGCGCCGCCCGGTCTGGCCGACCTCATGGCCGACCCGAGCGTGGCCGCGGTGGCGACGGTTCCCCTGCATTCGAAGGACCGGCTCATCGGCTCGCTGAACCTCGGCCGCCAGCGGCCGGTGGCCTTCTCCGGCCTCGACCTGGCCGTCCTGGAGCCGGTGGCGCGGCACGTGGCCATCGCCCTGGACAACGCGCGCCTGCTCGAGGCGATGCGCCGCCGCCGCCGCGAGTTCGAGTCGCTGCTGGAGGTGGGGCGCAGCATCGTGGCCCGGCTGGAGCTGAAGGACATCCTTCCCCTCGTCACCCGCAGCGTGAACCGGGTCATGGGCACCCGCCACTGTCTCCTCCTGCTCCGCTCGGGCGACGACCTCGTGGTCGCGGCCCAGGAGGCGCTGGAGCCCGAGGTGGTGGACGCGTTCCAGGGCCTGCGGGTGGGCGACAGCCTCTCCGGCTGGGTGATCCAGCACGGCCAGCCGCTGTCGGTGGCCGACATGCGGGCCGACGGACGGCTCATGTTCAAGGAGCTGGTGGAGCGCTTCGGCTACCGGTCCTTCCTCGGCGCGCCCCTGCGCCGGGGCGCCGGGTGTCTCGGCACCCTGGAGGTCGTGACCAAGGACGCCCGCCGCTTCGGGCCGGAGGAGCAGGCCCTGATGCTCGCCTTCGCCGACCAGGCCGCGGTGGCCATCGACAACGCGCGGCTGTTCGCGGAGGCCCGCTCGAACCTGGCCCAGATGGCGGAGGCCAACCGCCGGCTCGAGGAAGCGGGCCGGCTCCGCCAGCAGTACCTGCGCAACGTGAGCCACGAGTTCCGTACGCCGCTGACCGTGATCAAGGGCTATCTCGAGTTCCTGCGGGAGGCGCCGTCGGTCCCGACCGCCACCCAGCAGGACATCCTGCGGGTCATGGGCGAGAGCTGCGACCGCGTCATCGAGATGGTGGACACGCTCATCGACGTGAGCCGGCTCGAGCAGGACGCGGCCGCGCGCAGCCTGCAGATGCAGACCCTGGACCTGCGCCAGCTCTCCGAGGCGTCGGTGGAGCCGCTGCGCGCGCTGGCCGAGAGCAAGGGAATCGCCCTCGGCCTCGACTTCCCGGAGGAAGACCTGCTCGTCCAGGGTGACCGCGGGCTCCTCCACCAGGTGGTGCGCAAGCTCGTGGACAACGCGCTCAAGTACAGCCCGGCGGGGGGCCGGATCGTCGTGAGGGGCCGCGCCCGGGAGGGCGAGCTGGCCTTGGAGGTGGAGGACTCCGGGATCGGGATCCCTCCCGAGCATCAGGCGCGCATCTTCGAGAAGTTCTACGTGGTCGACGGCGGCATGACCCGCCGGGTGGGCGGGGCCGGGGTCGGGCTCTACCTCGTGCGGGAGATCGTGCGCCTGCACAACGGCTCGGTGGAGGTGCGCAGCCGGCCGGGTCAGGGCAGCGTGTTCGCGGTCCGACTGCCGCGACCGCCGCCCGCCGCGCCGGCCACCCTGGCCCGGGCGTGAGGATCGCGCGGGCGGCCACCGCCGCTCCCCTTCTGGCGGTCGTCCTCGCCGCCCCGTCGCCCGCCGCGGCCGCTCCCGCCCGCTCTCCCGGCGAGGCGATCGATCGCCTCGATAAGGCCTGGCAGGACCGGGACCCGGCCGCGTACCTGGAGCTGTGGTCGTTCCCCTCGGACGCGGCGCGGGACGAGGAGCGCGAGTTCGTCACCGAGCGCTTCGCCGCCGAGCAGAGCCTCCTCGAGCTGCAGCGGCCGTCGCGGCTGCCCGCCGCCGACGCGCGGGGCTCGTTCAAGGTCAGCGCCCAGCTCTTCACGCTCACCGAGCCGCGCGGCCGCGTGGAGCAGTGGCTCTTCACGCTGGAGGGACGCGACGGGAGGTGGGTGCTGGCCGGACGGGAGGGAGTGGGCCTCATCGACGGCCTGGTGCACCTGTCCCTGGACCCCCACGGCTACCGGGCCCGTGGCCTCACGCTGCGCTTCGACGACTTCGCCCTCGAGATGCGCGACGGCACGCTCTTCTCTTCTCCCGCCTCCATCGGTCCGACCGCGCTCGTGTTCGTCGGCGAGGCGCTCGTCCGCTTCCGGCCGTGGCCGGAGACCGAGCGCGAGCAGCTGCGCCAGTTCGGCGGGAAGCCGGAGCTGGTGGACCGCGTGCGGGCCGCCTTCGTGCGCATCCACCCCGCGGACCTCTACCGGGTGCTGTCCCCCTCCCGCCTGGAGCCCGATCCGCAGGGGCCCGGGCGACTCGCCTCCGCCCAGCGCTTCTACCGCGAGCAGTCGATGCGGGCCTTCGTCCTCGACAGCAGCCTGCCCCGCTCGCCGTGGTGGCTGCTGCCCTCCCTGGGCGACTCGTCGGTGACGTTCCAGACGCGCCACCACCGCACCCTCACCTTCACCGTGAGCAGCTCCGAGCCGGAGGCGATCAGCCTCTTCGACCGGGAGCGGCGGCGCCAGATCTGCCTGTATCCGCAACAGGGGCACTCCGCCCGGTACAGCGAGGACGACGCCCGCAGCGTGGACGTCGTCCACCACGACCTGAGGGTGCGCTTCGATCCCCGCACCTACCTGCTGGAGGCCGAGGACACGCTGCGGCTGCGCCTGCTCCAGCCCAACGCCACGGTGCGGCTGCGCCTCGACGAGGGGCTGCACATCCACTCCGTCACGTCCGCCGAGGCCGGCTACCACCTCTTCTTCCGCGTGCGCTACCAGGACAGCGTCATGGTGTCGCTGGGCGCGCTGGCCGGCCGCACCGGCGATGTCTCGCTCACCGTGCGCTACGGCGGCAGCCTCCGGCCCATGCCGGTGGAGCAGGAGACAACGCAGGCGCCGGGCTCGGGCCAGGTCGCGCCGCCGGCCATCGAGGAAGACGTGATGATCGAGGAGGTCCTCGTCTACTCGAACCGCTCGGCCTGGTACCCCCAGGGCGGCACCGACGATTACGCGCAGGCCGACCTCACCCTCGACGTGCCCCAGGGCTACAACGCGGTCACCGGAGGGGAGCGGCTGTCCAGCCACACCGAAGGCGGCCGGACGCAGGTGACGTACCGGCAGGAGCGGCCGGCCAAGTACATCACGGTCGCCGTCGGCCGCCTGGCCGAGGTCGCGACCCGGCCGACCGGCGCGGTGCCGATGCACGTCTTCTCGGTCGGCCGCACCCGCGGGGAGGCGGCCGACATCCTCGACGACGCGGCCGAGATGCTGCGCTTCTACGAGGAGGAGTTCGGCCGCTACCCCTACGGTTCGCTGACGGTGGTCGTCGTCGAGGGCCGCACGCCGGGCGGCCACAGCCCGCCGGGCATGGTGATCCTGGCCCAGCGCCCGGTCCTGCTCCGCCATGGGCTGCGGGACGACCCGGCCAACTTCACCGACGTTCCGGGGTTCTTCCTCGCCCACGAGCTGGCCCACCAGTGGTGGGGCCAGGGCGTCTCGGGCGAGAACTACCACGAGCGATGGCTGTCCGAAGGGATGGCTCAATACGCCGCGGCGCTGTGGACGCGCCACCACCTCGGGGAGGGTACCTTCCGCGACGTGCTGGTGCGGATGGGACGGTGGGCGCTCAAGATGACCGACAAGGGTCCCATCCGCCTCGGCTATCGGCTCGGACACCTCAAAGGCGATCCGCAGATCTTCCGCGCCATCGTCTACGACAAGGGCGCCTGCGTCCTGCACATGTTCCGGGGCCTGGTCGGAGAGAGGGAGTTCCGGCTCGGCCTCCAGGCCTTCCAGGACGAGCACCGCTTCGGCAAGGTCGGCACGGACGACCTGCGCCAGAGCCTCGAGCGCTCGTCGGGCCGGGACCTGCGCCCCTATTTCGAGACCTGGGTCGAGGGCACCGCCCTGCCGCGCTTGCGCGTCGTGTCCCGGACAGGTCCCGCGTCTCCCGGCTACCGGACGGTGGTCGAGGTGAAGGCGGAAGACCTGCCGGGGGCGGTGCCGCTCCAGATCGCCCTCGACCTGGAGAGTGGGAAGGAGTTGCGCGAGGTCAGCGTGGCGCCGAGCGGCGGGAGCTGGACCTTCGAGACCGGCGTGCCCGTGGACAGGGTGGGAGTCAACGAGGACCGCGGCCTGCTCGCCTGGGTGAAGCGCTGAGCGCTACCTGTACCGGCTGCGGCGGCCCTCCTCCTGCAAGTCGGTCACCTTCTGTTTCGAAGCCGCCAGATCCTTCTGCACCTGGTCCATCCGGTTGAGCAGTCCCGTGCGGGTGCCGCTGTAGAGGTTCTGGCTGAGGTCGTTGAGGGCGTTCTGCAACCGGTCCGCCTCGGCGCTCAGCCGCGTGACCTCCTCCTGCGCCTTCTGCAGGCGGTCGCGCCAATCATTCTCCTGCTCCGCCCGGATCTCCTCCTCGGTCTTCGGCTTCTCGGCCTTTGCCGCGCCGGGCGAGGCGGCCGGACCGGGGCTCGCCGCGGTGGCGGCCGGGGCGGACCCCGGCTGGGAGTACGTGCCCGCGCCCCGCCCGCGCAGGTCGTCCTCGGTGTAGACGTGGGCCGCGCCCCCCGCCTTCCTCTTCTCCTTCTCTTGCCGCTCCTTCTCCCGGGCGGCGATCTCGGCCAGGCTCTGCGGCCAGGCCACCGCCGCCACCAGGACGAAGGCGGCCGCACTCAGGACGGAGCCGGTCAGGACGCGCATCGACGAACCTCCAGGGGCTAGGACCTTCACGCTCCCGGATTATAACCCGGCCTGCCCGCGGGCCTAGATCTTCCCGAGCACGCTGCGCAGCTCGCCCGCCTTCCGGTCCTTCGGGGAGAGGGCCAGGGCGGCCTCGACGACCCGCCGCGCATCCGCGTACTCGTTGCGCACGAAGTGGTCGAGGGCGGCCCCGACCAGACGGTCCACCTCCGCCTTGCGCGCCTCCCGGCGGGTGAGGCCGAGGATGCGCTGGAGGCCGGCATGGCCCGACTCGATCTGCGCCGCCCGCTCCAGGAGGGGAAGCGCCTCCTGCGGCGCCCGCTCGCGCAGCAGCCGGCGGGCGGCCTCCAGCAGTGCGGATGCCTCGACGCTGACCGGGTCGCCCTCGGGCAGCGGCGGCAAAGGCGCCGGCGGGTCCAGTGCCGCGTCCCGGGAGCGTTCGCGGGTCGCGATCACCTGCGCGGCGCGCTGCCGGATCTCCCGCGCCACCTCGTGCGACGGGTTCAGCGACAGGGCTTCGTCCGCCGCCGCGAGCGCCTCCTGAAGGTTGCCGAGGACGAGATGCTCCTGCGCCGTAGCGATCAGGGCGTCGGCGGTGCGTCGGGCCGCCTCCTCTTCGAGATAGGTCTTCAGCTCGCGGTGGCGGGCGCTGTCCGGGACGAGGCTCTGCAGCCTGGCCGTGATCTTCGAGGCCAGCTCCAGCTCTCCGTCGGCGGCGTAGCCGAGGGCGAGGGCCGCGATCTGCTCCGCCTCCCGCTCCCGGATCTCGGACTCGATCTCCGCGGCCAGGCGGCCTCCCCGGACCGGATCCAGCTCGCGAAGCCGGCCGCAGAGCCGGAGGGCCTGCTGGAGCCGGCCCTCGGCCCGCGCTCGCTCGACGTCCGACGCCAGACGAGCCACTTCCTCCGCGGCGGGCGGTCGCGGGCCCGCCTCTCGCTCGCGAGCGAGCAGGCGGGGAGCGGCCGCGCGCACGAGCGCGGCCAGGCCGTCCCGCATCTGGTCGAGGCTCTGGTAGCGCTGCGCGGGGTCCTTGGCCATCGCCTTCAGGACGACACCCGGCAGGCCGGGATAGTCTGCCCCGGGCAGGGCGGTGGGGTCGGGCGCCACTCCGGGATCGGCGATCCGGGACATCACCCCGCTCAGCGAGTCGGCCTCGAAGGGCTTCCGGTAGGCGAGCAGCTCGTAGGCGACGGCGCCCACGGAGAAGATGTCGGACCGGCTGTCGACGGGCCGGCCGGCCACCTGCTCCGGCGCCATGTAGTGGGGGGTGCCCACGTGGCCGGTCCGGCCCATGCCGGAAGACTGGAAGAGCGCAATGCCGAAGTCGACGATCCTGACCTCGCCTTCCACGCTGACCCGGACGTTGGCCGGTTTGATGTCGCGGTGCACGATCCCGCTGCGGTGGGCGTGCGCCAGGCCCTCGCACACCTGCCGCAGGACGTCGATCTTCCACTCCAGGGCGAGGGGCCGCCTCTCCTGGATGACCTTCTCCAGGTCTGTCCCCGCCACGTACTCCATCGCGATGTAGGGCTGCCCGCGCTCCTCACCGACGTCGTAGACGGTCACGATGTTGCGGTGGCGTAGGCCGCCCGCCGCCTGGGCCTCGCGCGCGAAGCGCGCCCTTACCTCCGTACTGTCGCCGGCGTCGGCCGGCATCGTCTTGAGGGCCACCGTCCGCTGCAGGACCGGGTCCAGCGCCTCGTACACGGTGCCCATCCCACCCCGGCCGATGAGACTCAGGATCTTGTATTTGCCGATGCGTTCCACGGGCGCTCGGGCGCATTGTAACCTCGTGCTATCGTCCGGGGGCGGGCGGTTCGGGGGCCGCTCGGCCAGGGAGGCGCGATCTGGTCGTCGGCCTGGGCGTCGATCTCGTGGAGCTGAGCCGCGTGGTGCGGGCCCTCGATCGCTGGGGCGGACGGCTCGTCGGCAAGCTCATGGACGCCGAGGAGGCGGCGCGGCTCCCCACCGCCGCCGCCGACCGGGCCCGCGCCCTCGCGCTCGCCGTCGCGGGCAAGGAGGCGGCGAGCAAGGCGCTCGGCACGGGTTGGAGCCGCGGGGTGCGCTGGCGGGACGTCGACGTGCTTCTTGGCCCCCAGCCGGCGGTGGCCCTTCGCGGCGGGGCGGCGGCGCGGGCGCGGGCCCTCGGCTCGAGCGGACGCACCTGGGCCCGGCTGGAGCTTCGCGACGGGCTGGCGATCGGGGAAGTGCGCCTGCTCTCATGAGGTGGATCCCCGAGGAGCCCTGGCTCCGCAACCAGTACGTGATGGTGGCCACGGTGTTCGTGGTCTACACCGGCTTCGCGTTCGTGCTGCCCTTCCTCCCCCTTTACGTGCGCAAGCTGGGCGTCCAGGGCGACGAGGCCAGCGCCCTCTGGGCAGGCGTGCTGGTCGGGGTGGCGCCGCTCATCGCCGGCCTCATGGCTCCGGTCTGGGGCCGGCTCGCCGACCGCCACGGCCAGAAGCGCATGGCGCTGCGCGCCCTGGTCTCCTACGTGTTCCTGCTCGGCTTGTCGGCCGCCGCCACCCGCGTCGAGCACCTGCTCGTGCTGCGCATGGGGGTGGGCTTCTTCGGGGGCATCGGCCCTCTCGGCCTGGCCATGGCCACGTCGCTGGCCCCGCGCGACCAGACGGGGCGCGCGGTGGGCCAGGTGCAGGCGGCGCAGATCCTGGCCGCCGCGGTGGGTCCCCTCGCCGGCGGGTTCCTGGCCGACACCATCGGCATCCGCTGGACGTTCGTGGTAACGGCCGCGCTCTGCGCCGGCGCGTCGTGGCTGGTCGCGCGCTATTACCGCGAGGGAGGCGGCGCCGCTCGTCCCACGGAAGGCCTGACCGGTTCGACGGCCACCCTCCTGCGGCAGCGCGGCATCGCCGCCCTGCTGGTCGTGCTGTTCCTGGTGAACTTCGTGGGCCGCTCGTTCACGCCCATCCTTCCCTTTCACCTCCAGCGGCTGGCCGTGCCGGCGGCGAGCCTCGGCCTCGCCACCGGCGTGCTCATCTCCGCCTACTCGGTGGCGGCCGCGGTGTCTTCGACGATGCTCGGCAAGGCCACGCAGCATTTCTCGCCCCGCGGCCTGCTGGCGGCGAGCCTGGCCGCGGGCGCGGTGACCGTCCTGCCGATGGCGCTCATCGCCGGCTTCGCGCCCTTCGTGGTGCTGGCCGCGCTGCTGGGCCTCGCCTCCGGGGGCGCCCTGACGCTGTGCTACACGATCGGCGGGCTCATGGTTCCCTCCGAGCAGCGCGCCACCGCCTTCGGGTTCTTCTCCGGGGCGGCGTTGTTCGGCGGCGCCATCTCCCCGACCGTGGCCGGCCTGCTCGCCCACTGGGACCTGCGGGGCATCTACTACCTCGACGCGGCCCTCTTCCTGCTCCTGACCGCCGCCCTGCTCGCGGGCAGCGTCGCGCGCTCCCCGGCGCCATCGCACGCGGGCGATGCTTGAGCTAGCATGGATCCGGCGACGGGCACGCGCGGGTCGACGTCGCGCCGCGTGCGAACTTGAATTGTCGATGAAACTCTGCCACCACTGCGGCCACGAGGTGCAGCTCCTCTCCGGCATCCAGCGGACCGATGGTTGCCGCTCCTGCCACTCCGACCTGAAGTGCTGCCTCAACTGCCGGTTCTTCGATCCCGGGATGAACAACCAGTGCCGGGAGCCGCAGGCGGAGTGGGTGACCGAGAAGGCCAAGGCGAACTTCTGCGAGTTCTTCGAGTTCCTCGAAGTGGCGGGAGGGCCTCCGGGCTTCGGCGGAGCCGGCTCGGACAAGGACCGCGCCCGGGCCACCTTCGACAGCCTGTTCAGGAAGCGGTAGCTACTTGTCGGGCGCGCGGTCTTCACTCCGCGCGCTCCGTCCTGATCAACCGCGCCGTCTCACGACGTCGCGGTTGATATCGGATCCATCAACGAGTCGCGCGCTCCGGAAGACGCGCGCGCCATTCGTTGTTCGATGTCTCTCCGTTGGTTCTCTGCGGTCTGTGCGGCCTTCGCGTTGAGAGGCCATTGGCGCTACGTGCCAGCCTTCTCCGGCATCGGCCTCAGTCCTTTTTGGGCAAAACGAAAATCGGCGATGAGCGGGAGGTGGTCCGACGCGACCAGGGCGGCGCGGGTCCGGTGGAGCGCCAGGCCCTCGAGCTCCAGCGAGTCGTCGTGATAGATGTGGTCCAGGTGCAGCAGGGGCAACACGCCCGGGTAGGTGCGTGACCGCCGCAGGTGCTTGCGGATGTCGACGCTGCGCAGGTGCGAGCCCAGCAGGTGGGTGGTGAGGCCGGGCGCCCACTCGTTGAAGTCCCCGAGCATGATCCGCGGGCCGGTGAGTTGCTCGTTGCGCAGGATCTCCATGTCGGTCAGCCGGCGGCCCTGGTGGCGCCGCTCCAGGTAGTCGGTGCCGAGATGGACGTTGAAGACGTGGACGACCGCGCCCCCCACGTCGACGTCGATGTGCAGGCAGCCCCGCCGCTCGAAGCCTTCGACGCTCAGGTCGTAGTTCTTCACCGCACGCATGGGGAAGCGGGAAAGGACCACGTTTCCGTAGGCCGCTCCCCGCAGCTTGCGGTTCTCCCCCAGGCAGTACTGGAGGCCCATCTCGTCGGCGATGTAGCGCGCCTGGTGCTTCTCGCTCGCGGATCCGTCCCGGGACACGACCTCCTGGAGGGCGATGATGTCCGCCTTGACCTCCTGCAGCACGCCTACGATGCGGGCGGGCCGGGTGCGGCCGTCGAGCCCGCGGCAGCGGTGGACGTTGTAGGTGACGACGCGGACCCGGTCCACGCCTACTGCTGCCGTTCCAGCAGCCAGCCCAGCAGCTCGTGGCCGCGCTCGACGAGGGGCCGGCGCCGCCAGCTCTTGTAGCTCACGCGCCGGCTGTCGGCCACGTCCCGCGCGAAGTCCGCCTCCAGCCGCGCGCCCAGCTCGGGGTCGTAGGCGGCGAGGTTCACCTCGTCGTTCAGGCCGAAGGAGCGATGGTCGAAGTTCGTGGAGCCCACGACGCTCCACGTCCCGTCCACGATCATGACCTTGGCGTGCATCATCGTCGGCTGGTACTCGTAGATCGCCGCCCCGGCCCGGAGGAGCTGGCCGTACAGGCGCCGGCTGGAACGCCGGGTCAGGAGGTGGTCGACGTGCCGGCCGGGAGTGATGATCGACACCTGCACTCCACGCTCGCGGATCGCCCGGACCACCTCCAGCCGGGCGCTGCGGTCGGGCAGGAAGTAGGGAGTCGTGATGTGAATGGACTTCTGGGCCGCCGCGAGCAGGGTCTGGTAGAGCATCCGGTTGCGCGTCGAGCGACCGGCGGTCGGGGAGCTGCCAACGATCATCGCCCGGCTGGAGCCCTTCGCCTCGCCGCAGGGAAAGTAGCGGCTGTCGAAGAGGATCCTCCCCGACGACTCCAGCCAGTTCTCGGCGAAGACCGACTGCATCTCGCGCACCAGCTCGCCCTCCACCCGGAACATGGTGTCCCGCCAGCGGCGCTGCCGCTTCCGGGGGCCGCGCTTCTTCAGCCAGTGGTCGGCGAAGCCCGCCCCGCCGAGGAACCCCACGCGGCCGTCGATGATGAGCAGCTCGCGGTGGGTGCGGTTGTTGATGCGGGGCAGGTTGTACCAGCGGATCGGATGGTAGAACTCGATGTGGCCGCCGGCGGCGATGAGCGGCGCCAGATAGCGGCGGGTCGTGAGGAAGCAGCCGACGGCATCCAGGACGACGCGCACCGCGACGCCCGCCCGCGCCCGCTCGGCCATCGCGGCCAGGAACCGGCGGGTCACCTCGCCCCGCTGGAAGATGTACGCCTCCAGGTGGACGCTGTCGCGGGCGGTGCGGATCGCTTCCAGCTCCGCCTCGTAGAAGACATCGCCGTTGGTGAGGACCTCGATGCGGGAGCCGCAGTGAAGGCTGGCTCCCGCCAGCGCGCTGAGGGTCAGGCGGAACGCCTCGGCGTCCAGAGGATCCGCGGGCGGCCGACCCACCCGGTAGGGGAGGCCGCGCTCGAAGAGCGCGAAGTAGAGCATGAGAAGCAGGAACGCGATCGCGAGCCACTGCAGGGCGATGAACGCCGCCGACCCCATGAATTTAGGTTAGGTTGCGTTCGGCGCCGCCGTCAAATGGTCGGCGCGAAAGACGAGGCGGCGGGGGGCAGGCCGGATGCGAGAGCGGCCCGGTTGCGTCCGGCCTGCTTGGCGGCGTAGAGGGCGCGGTCGGCGGCCGTCAGCAGGGCCTCCTGGTCCTTCCCGTCATCGGGCCAGACCGCCGCGCCCAGGCTGACCGTGACCGAGAGCCGCGCGCCTTCGAAGACGAGCTGGGCCTTCTCGACGGCCTCGCGCACGCGCTCGGCCAGCCGCACCGCCCCTCCCTCGCCGGTCCCGGGCAGGATGATCGCGAACTCCTCGCCGCCGAACCGCGCGGCCTGGTCGCCCCGGCGCAGGTGCTGCTCGACGACGCGCGCCGTGTGGCGGAGCACGGCGTCCCCGGCGGGATGGCCGAAGGTGTCGTTGAGCTTCTTGAAGTGGTCGATGTCGAGGAGCACCAGGGCCAGCCGGCCGTGCTGCCGGTCCTCCCGGCCGAAGGCGCGCCGGAGCTCGTCGTCGAAGGCCCGCCGGTTGTAGAGCCCGGTGAGACCGTCCCGCATGGCCAAGTCCTTGATGCGGTCCTTCATCTGGATGGTCGAGAGCGCGGCCGCCGCCTGATTGGCGAGCACGCCGAGGACACGGCTCGCCGCCGCGTCGAACGCGCCGCGACGGCCCATGAGCATGAGCGCGCCCAGGGTGCGGGTGCTCGCCTTCAGGGGAACGGCCAGGAGCGATTCGGCGCGGCTCGACGCTTCGTCGAGGACGAGGATCGGCATGCGGTCCTGGTGACCCGCGACGTTGTCGAGAAGGCAGGGGTCTTCGCCGCTGCGCAGCACCCACGCGGCCCAGGTGCGCTCGGTGATGGCCACCTCGCGGCCCTCGAACTCCCTCGCCCAGCCGTGGGCCTCCTCCACCACGTAACGTGTCTCCGCTTCGTCCTCCATCACTACCGCGGCCGCTTCCAGCGGCACGAGCTGGCGAGCGGAGCGGATCAGCAGCCGGCGCACCTCGTCGCGCTCGGTGAGCGCGGCCAGGTCGCGCGACACGACGTAGACGGCCTTGAACTCCTGGCCCAGCTCCTCTCGGCT